>JBGCCZ010000180.1:0-12448 GCA_045105035.1 Pirellulaceae bacterium
CAAGCAGATCCACGCGTTGCGACTCACGTGGTTCCTCTCGCACCTGCCAAGCCACGAGCGGTGAAGACCGCAATCCGACTTGTAAAGGCGACCCTCCAAGACGGCGCTGGCGGTCAGGCGGAGGCTCAAGTCGATATGAGCGACAGCGACCAAGCGACTGCCGTCGGTACCATGGACTCGCTCGGCAGCGACAGCGGACTATTTGGCGATGTGCAGATCGAGTTTGTCGAGGAAATCGACCTTGTCATCATCCGTGGTAGCAAACGTGACGTCCAGCGGACGCTCGATGTGATCGAAAAGATCAAAGCTCAAGCCAAGGATACTCAGCCAAATGTAGAAGTTTTGAAACTGGAGCACGCGAACGCGGAAGCGGTTGAGGTGCTGGTTTCTGAGCTGTACGCGGAGATTTTCGAGCCACGTCAAGGTTCGGTCAGTATTACCGCTCTGGGGCAGCCTAATTCACTTCTGCTAATTGGCCGCGATGAAGTGCTCTTGTCGGTGAAGTCGCTCATTTCGAAGATCGATCTACCACTCGATGCATCAGATCAACTCAAAGTTATTCGCCTGAAGTTCGCTTCGTCCGAAGATGTCGCGACCAGGATTCGCGAGTTCTTTACGCAGACCCCTCCAAGTGGTGAGGAAGAGCGGATCGGTATTGAGACACGAGTCAAAGTTCTGTCTGACTACCGTACGAACTCGCTGATTGTACAAGCCGCTCCACGCGAAATGATCGAGCTCGAGTCGCTGATTGACGACTTGGATGTGGAGGGCACGTCGGCGGAGAACACGCTACGAGTTTTTCCGTTGCAGAACACCCTGGCCGAAGACTTGGCCGAAGTCATCCAGGACATTATCGGTGGTCAGACCGCTGGTGGCGATGAATCCTTGGCAACGCCACCGAGTGGGAAGCTGAGCCTCTTCACAGTCGATGGCGGCAGTGTGGAATCTGGGATTCTTGCCGGGGTGGTCATCACGGCAGACGCGACCAATAACAACTTAGTCGTCCGAGCGCCTGGTCCGAGCATGGCACTTCTTGCCAAGCTGATCGAAGAGTTGGACCAGACTCCGAGCGCCGAGTCGGTGATGAAGGTCTTCCAGCTAGTCAACGGTGATGCGACGACTCTAGCTCAAACTCTGCAAGGATTGTTCGGGCTTCAAGTCACAGCGGGTCAGGGAGCTCAGAGTAACTTCCTGAATAACCTGGGCAACTCGAACTTCAACACGGGCGGCGAGAGCTCCTTGGTGCAGTTGCAGATTGCTGCGGAAGCTCGAACCAATAGTGTGATCGTAAGCGGTTCGCGCTCGGACCTGAAAGTCATCGAGGCGTTGGTGCTTCGTTTAGACGAAGACGTTGTCGAGTCACGCAAAGCGGAAGTGATCTGGCTGCAGAATGCAGAAGCCCTAGCTGTGCAAACAGCATTGCAGAATTACTTTCAGCAACTCACTCAAGCAAACTCGCAGCTTGCGAACGGCATCAACCAGATCTTGAGTGCTCAAGAGTTGGTGAATCGCCAAGTATTCGTGGTCGCTGAAGAGAACACCAACAGCGTTCTCGTTAGTGCAGGTCCAAAGTACTTCAAACAGGCTGTCGATCTGATCGAACGCTTGGACCGTAGGCCTCCGATGGTCGCAATCCAAGTTCTGATTGCCGAAGTGCAGTTGGACGACTCACTAGAAATCGGGGCTGAGTGGGGCATCCAAGATGGCTTGCTCTTCGACCGCCAGGCAGCTAGCGGCGGAACACTTTCGTCACCGGTCTTCAATCTTGGCACTGCGTTGGCAGGACCATCCGCGGCCGGGTTAGGGGCGACACAGAATGTCGCCGGTCAGGCGTTGAGTGCCTTTGGCGTCGGGCGTGCGAATGCCGCCGGTCAATCAGGTGCCTTGATCTCTGCTTCCAGTGAAACGATCGGAGTGCTGATCCGGGCTCTGCAAACTGCCAATCGTGTTCAGGTTCTCAATCGTCCGCAGTTGACGGTTCTGGACAACCAAGAGGCGACGGCTCAGGTAGGGCAATCGATCCAACGTGTGACGGGAGTTACGCAGGCGACACTCGGAACGCCTCAGCAGATTACAACGACACCCGAAGACATCGGTCTGCTGTTGACCGTACGGCCACGTGTCAGCCCAGATGGTCTGATCTTGATGGCGGTCGGAGTCGAAAACTCCAGCATTGCCGATCTTGATGGTGGAATTCCCATCGGTTTCGGACAGAACGGTGAAGTCATTCGCTCCCCCATCATCAACCGAACTCGGGCCGAGGCAGTCTTGACTGCATACTCGGGGCAGACGGTGGTCTTCGCGGGGCTGATCAGTAAGAACCGCACGACAACTCGCAGTCAGATTCCGATCTTGGGTAGTTTGCCACTCGTTGGACCAGCGTTTCGATTTGATGTTGAATCCGAACAGCGACGTGAACTTCTCGTTGTGATGACACCTCGGATCATTCAAACCGATGAGGACTACGAGACTCTAAAGCATATCGAGTCGTCTCGAATGAGTTGGTGTCTGGCCGACGTGCTGAATGCACACGGTGATGTTGGACTCTCCGGTGGCAATGGGCTCTGGGGACCAGCCAAGAGTTCGACCATCTATCCGGATCGCCCAGCAACGGTACTTGAAACAAGACGTTCGCCACGAGGTTTGTATAGCGAATCAGGGATGCAGCTAAACGAAGTTGGTATTCCTCTGGGAGATAACTCATCGTCCATCATGCTCGAATCGAGTTCGTCAACGTTTGGCGAGTTGGGTGAGGTTCCCGTAGGTCGACCGGTTGTGACCGATCCGAATGCTCCGGCTTCGAATCAGTAGTCATTAAAGTTAGCCAGTTGGACAGTAGCTTACGGAGTTCTTGAAGAACTTGACTTGCTGGATGACCGCCAAACACGGTCGTGCAAGAGGACGAGTTCTCTGACTCCACTAGGATATACGAAATACCGATTCGTCGAACCCAAATTCAGGCGACTCGTGAAAGACGCAAGGAGCCGAGCGATGGCAAATCAAGCCGATCACGTTGTGCGATGGAGCTTACTAGTCGTATTCTCGCTTGCGGGGACAGGCTGCAGCAGCTTGTCTAAGAAGACCTCGCCAGGCAAGAGTGACTGGAGTATCTCCAAGCTTTGGAAGGAAGAGTTTCAGCGACCGTCGTCTATGGCTGCGATTTGGTCTTACGACGAACTGATCGCAGAAAACCGGCCTTCCGAGCGAGGGTTTGGCGGCCGCATCTACTTCTACAACGAGCGTTCCCAAGCGATTCCGGTCGACGGTGATCTGATGGTTCACGGATACTTGACGACGCCCAAGTATGCAGCTGATGACAAGGTTGCTCCGGACAAGAAGTTCGAGTTTCCAGCTGAGAAGCTATCTGCGCACTTCAGTCCCTCTGACATCGGAGCGTCGTATAGCGTTTGGGTTCCCTGGGATGCTGTCGGTGGCTATCGTGAAGAGATCACGTTGATTCCAACTTTCAAATCCAAAGATGGTGGGCTTGTGCAGGGCACACCGGCCAAGCTCTTTTTGAAAGGCAAGGCAAGGGAGCCATCAGACATTGAGACACCTTCCGTTCTGCAAGTCTCTTACCAGAAGACTACGAGTGCTGATTCTAGTACGGGAGCCTCGAAGGAAAGTGCTAAAACACGTACAACGACGATTGGATTGACTGAACGTCGCGGTGCTACGGCGATCAGACGAAACGCTGCCGAACTGACCGTCACACCCACGGGCAAATCGAAGAGCACAAGACAGAGCTTCACGCTAACGGCGGCCTCGATGGAGAAGCCCTCGTTGGATTTGAAGAGTGAGGGTGGGGCCTTGAAGAATACCGTCTTGCCAGTGCGAACCGGTTCCACAGGAAGCGAGTTGATAGCTCCTGCTGCAATGAATGGTCGTATGCCAGCGAAGCCGCAGCCAGCATCGCAGGGTGCGCCCGAATCGTACGAATTGCGGTCTCTGCGAGCTCCTTCCCAGCCAGCTCGAACTCCAACGGCGTCGCTTCCGAGCGTCCGTGATTTGGAGAAAGGTGTTCTTAGCTTTAATGCAACGCGCGGCCAATCTGCTTAAGTCTATGTCTGAGTTGAGCGAAAGCCGCCTGCTCCGCCCGAGTGCTGATGCGCTGCCGCGATGGAGCGAAGAGGGGCTTCTATTGGAGTGCGGCAAAAGCTGCCCTATGAGTCAAGAATGAGAAGACGGGCAACAGTGCTGCCCAGTTTGCCCAAACTGAGATTGCCCTGTTCGCTTGATTTCTTCTATAAGTCGTTCGGTGCAATTGTGCGATGACTCAGGGACCAAACCGTAGGCGAATTTTCGATGCCGCAAGATCCAAATTGGCTGAAAGAACACACACGCGACGTCTATTCACAGACGGGAGAAGATGGTGTTCTCGAAAAAGCGCTTTCCGTTCTTCCCGAGCGCTCTAGCTGGTTGGTCGAGTTTGGAGCTTGGGATGGCAAGCATCTGTGCAATAGTGGAAACTTGATCGAAAATCATGACTATCGCGGAGTGTTAATTGAAGGACGGCCTGACCGCTATCAAGATCTGTTGGATTCAACGGACCGCGATTCGGTCGTACCCATAAACGCTTGGGTGAACTTTGATGGGGACAATCGACTAGATTCGTTGCTGCGTGAACAAGCTCCCGACCTGCCAAGAGACTTTGACCTACTTTCGATCGATATCGATGGCAACGACTACCATGTGTGGGAAGCTGCCGTCGATTATCGCCCGAAGATGGTGATCATTGAATTCAACCCAACGATTCCTACTGAAGTCAGCTTCGTCCAAGATCGCGATTTAGATGTGTGCCAAGGTGCCAGCCTTCGAGCATTAACAGAGCTTGGCAAGTCCAAAGGTTACGAACTTATTTGTGTTCTGCCCTGGAATGCAATCTTTGTCCGCAAAGAATTGTTTTCGCTGTACGAGATCGAGGACAACAGTCCTGAGACACTGCGTACCGATTTGAGTCTGATTACGTACTTGTTTTCAGGTTTCGATGGTTCGGTCATTCTTCAGGGGCATCAGGAAATCCCGTGGCAACGCATGCCGATTCGCAAGAAGCAGGTCCAAGTCCTACCAAAGTTCTTGCAGAAACATACTTGCTCGTACAACCGCTTACAGCGAAAGATCTTATCGGTTCTGCGTCGTGTCGCTTAGCAGCCCACAATGCGGCATTTCCTGTGCTAATCAGAGGTAGCCAAAGAAGGTGATCATCTTCCCAAAGGCTTGCCAAATTCTCATGCGCTGGCAGTGCCTACAAGCTCGATTCTTCGGGCAGGTGGTCTCGAACTAGAGCAAAGCTTGATTTAGGGAAGACGCGGTGGTGGAACTGTCGTCGGAAGATCGAGTGCTGGTACCTCTCGTATCGAACTGGAGCCGGAGGGGGCTGTGCTATCTGGAATTGGAGGCGCGGCCGGCACTTCTTCTAAGACGCTTGCGGCTGGAGCCGATGTGGAGCCATCTCCCGGAAATTCGACACTGTCGATACCCGGCTCAAGCAAAATGAGTTGTTCGAGCAGGCCGCGATCTTCATCGGGTACGTTGATTCTTGAAACCTGCGCGACTCGATCCGAAATCGAAACTCGAACTCCTTGGAACTTGCGAGGTAGCGGGATCCGCGCGAAGACTGCGTTTATTTTCTGGGTTCGCATCGGCGCCGATGGCAAGGAGTAATTGAAGCCGAGCTTGAGTGTCGCCCGAATTTTGGGTTCGGACTGTTGCTGAGAAAACGCGTTCCCAAAGCCTCCTCCAAATCCACCACCGAAGCCTCCCCCAAATCCGCCAAACGCGTTATTCAGTCCGCCTCTAAGCCCACTGGTCGCTGAGCCGGTGTTACCCACGTCGAACTGGGTTCCGCCGAAGGAGTCGCTGAAGTCGAACTCTTGTCCGGTGGTAAAACCGCTGGTTGCGGCCCCGGTACCGCCACCTCCCGCGGCAGACTGAAGCTGCGCATCATCTTGTGTGAACTGTGCTGAAGCGACGCTATGGCTAACGGCAAACATCCCGCAACCGATCGCTATACGGCGGGCCAATTTCGCAATCCGGGCAAGTTTCGAAAGCTTCATCAGGTTGCTCCTTTGGCGTGCACACTAATGGTGTCGCGAACGTCTTGAATCGATCTCAGGCCCCAGCCTAGTGGCCGAAGCTATGAACAGCAAATGGATGTGGCTGATGCGATTTTACTTGCAAGCCAATCGTTTGAACCCTCAGCCTGGGCGGTTGTTCTTCCCGAACCCAGCAGAGTGTTCTGTCCAAACGAAATCGGGGGCGTTGGCAATCTCATTTTCCAACCAAGCTCGCGAAAAAGCGACTTTTCCAGAGAACTTGCGACCTGAAAGACCACTTTTCTTGCCGGTAATCTTGTGATCAGTCAAGAAATCTTAAACTCGATCGAATCCACTATCCCAAAGGTGCATCGGCAGTTCTTTGAGCGAATTCGATGAAACTGCAGGCGAATTGCTTAAACTGTTCCGTACGCGGCTGTATGCTCTTTTCCTGCGATAGAAATGTCAAACGTGGCAAAAACCACCTATTTGGCTTGAATGGTAGAGAGCGGCCTGTTCTTCGAAGCACACCCCACGTTGGATCCATGCAAACCCTAATGAGCTCAGTTCCCATGTCAAAACTGTTATTTGGAGTCGCTGCAAGTTGCTTTGCCTTGTTGGCGACGGATTCGAACGCATTCGCTCAGGAAGAAACGGCCCGATTGACGGCTCCAAAGCTGTTTCCGGATAAGACCTTGGCATACGTGCGCATCGACGACGTGACCAAGCTGAAAGAGGACCTCGCGAAGAGTTCCATTGGGAAGCTGGGCAATGATGACCAGATCAAGCCGATCATCGGCGAATTCTACGGCTCGCTGGTTCGGGTCGCAGAGGATTTGGAGAGTTCCGTTGGACTGAATCTCGATGAACTTCTCTCAATTCCAAGTGGCGAAATGGCCATTGCACTGTTGCCCTCGGAAAAAACGAGTGCGCGTGCGGAGCGCCAGGAATCAGAGGATGGTCAGAGAGTCAGTGCGAGGCTCGAACGCCCAGCGGTGGCGATGCTGCTAGATGCAGGCGAGGAGATCAGCTCGATCAAGATCATGCTCGGCCGGCTGGAGGAAGCGGCCTCGGAGGAAATGGTTCACGAAGAGAAAGTCGTCGATGGATTGACGCTACACCGTTACCAGAATCCGAACCGCGAGCGTCAGCAGTTCGGTTACTTCATTGATGATGGAGTCATCATCGCCTGCTCCGATGCAGACTACTTGACCAAGCTTGCTCAAAAGTGGCGGGGCACTCTTGAAGATGCCGAGGCGCTCGCAGACAACAGGAAGTTCACTACGATCATGTCGCGGTGCGTCGGTACCGAAGGCGAACGACCGCAGGTCTCCTTCTATGCGGATCCACTCGCGATTGTCCGCCAGTTTGTGCCACGCAATGCGACGACATCGATGACGCTGGCAGTCTTGCCGGCTTTGGGAGTCGATGGCATCGAGGCGGTCGGCGGCAGCTGGATTCTTGCTCCGCCTGAATTCGATTCGATTAGCCACGCTCACTTGTTGCTCAGCAGTCCACGCAGAGGAGTCCTCAGTTTGCTGAAACCCAAGTCAGGGTCGACTGAGCCCGAACCTTGGGTGCCGGATACAGTTGCTTCCTATTCGACGATCAACTGGGACCTCGCATCGACTCTAAAGGGTATCGAACGGCTGTACAACCAGTTTCGTGGCGAGGATGCCCTGCAGAAGGAAGTGTTTGATCGCCTGAGTGAGCAGTTAGATCTCGATTTCCGTGGGGATCTGATCGATCAAATGGAAGGTCGAGTAAGCATTCTTCAGGGCTTTGTGAGACCGATCACTATCAACAGCGGTTCAAACGTCTATGCAATTCGGATTAACAACATTAAGTATTTCAAGTCGAAGGTGATGCCGAAGATCATCGATCAGATTGAGAAGCGGACCGAAGTTCGTACAGCATCGTTTGGGAAGTTGCGAGCGAACGTGCTGAAAATGGGACGTGATCTTCCACCGGATTCTGTGATTCGGCAGCCGACGATTTGTTTTACGACAGTCGATGATTACCTGCTAATGGCAGACAGTGAATTTATGCTTAGGCAGATCGCTTCTTGCCTGAACGACAGCGTTGGCCCTTTGAGTGAATCGCTCGAATACCAACTGATCGCGGACTCAATTCAAGGGCAATTGCAGGATAAAGAGTGTTCGGCAATTTCCTATGCACGTCCAGAAGAATCGTTGCAGCTCTTTTATGAGCTAGCCCGTGATCCACAAAATAAAGAACGGCTCAAGCAGTTCTCTGCGAATAACCCGTTCTTTAAGGCATTGTACAACGCGTTGGATAAACACGAGCTGCCGCCTTTCTCCGTGATATCAAAGTACCTTGCTCCCGGTGGGGGCTTCTTAGTCGAAGAAGAAACCGGCTTGCATTACATGTCTTTTGGACTGCGGCGCGAGTAGGTTAGCCAGGTCCGGCAATTCGAGTTTTCAACTGAAGAGATGATGCAATTCAAGAGCTCGAGCTGCACTTTCGACAAGCTGTCCGAGAGGATCTTGAAGCGATAGTAGCGCTTCTTGTTGACGATCCGCTTGGAGCCCAACGCGAGTCTGTGGGGGAGGGAATTGATTGTTGCTATGTTGAGGCATTTGATGCAATCGATTCAGATCCAAACAACGAGCTGATAGTTGCCGAGAACTCCGGTGTTGTCATCGGCACTCTTCAGATCACGTTCAGTCCCAACTTGACTCACCGTGGTGCTTTACGCGGTACGATAGAGGGCGTTCGCGTGTCCTCATGCTGCAGATCAATGGGCGTAGGTACTGAGATGCTCGGTTGGGCTATTGAGCGGTGTCGTTCTCGCAACTGCCGGATCGTACAGCTCACATCAGATCTGACACGAATTGATGCGATTTCGTTTTACGCAGAATTTGGGTTTGAACATACTCATGCTGGCATGAAGCTTCGGATTTGATTTTCCATCACTTCTAGTTGAACATCACTTCTAGTTGAAGACTTTGACGAACAATGCAGTGTGCCCAAGTTGCGAAGTTGGCCTTAATCCAATGGTCAATCAGTTGTCGCGACTCGGTGATGGCAACCGTTTGACGAGCCCGTCTCAGAAATAGATGTAGAGATAGGTTGGAGAATTCGCTTCGATTTCAAGCGAATTCTCCTCCAGTTCTAGTCCACTGGGATACTCACGTTCGAATTGAGCAGTCCTCAATGGGTCGGCATTTTTTCCGCCCACGTCTAGAACACCGTTCCCGTTAGAGTCCACAAAAATGATCGGCGAGTAGGAACCCGGCGATAATCCATCGACGACCACTGAAGTGAGCCCCTTTTCATGCAGTTGGAAGGGGTGAGTGCTGATTGCATCCGGTAGTAGACCGATGGTGCCAAACACATCGTGGATTTCGACGAAGCCAGTAACCGTCTTCCCGGGCAGTTCGCCAGTGGAAACAATGGTGACGATTAGCGTGGTGGGCTGTTGCACGGGCGGCGGAGCGTTCTGGCCAACCGCCTGCATGGGAGTGAATTCGATTTCAGGTAGAAGCTTGAAATACCATAGAAGCGAGGTCAATGCGACAGAAAGGCAAGCGACGCTCAGCAGGACACTGCCACCGTTGTCTTTCCATATATTGCGACCCTTTTGGCTCATACTGCACCATCGAAAAATCTTGCTTCGCTGAGAGTTTGTCCCCGATAGACACCTGCTCAAGTTGCAGTGTAGTACAACCTTTTTCGGTGAAAAGGCCGTCGCAGGTTGCATTGAGGGAATGAGCTCGGAAGGTCGGCACGGACGTTGAAGCCCATACTGAGTTCCCCAAGCGCAAGCAAACGAAAAACGCCCGGCGATTAGCCGGGCGTTCACGAACTTTTTTAGTTTCTCAGTCGGCTCAAGCCGCTTGGATTTGAGCCCTCGATTCGGATGTTCAGTAGACTTAGAACAAGATTTCTAGGCCTGCACCGCCACCGTGTAGAAAGACATCGTCGTCGTTGAACACCGTGCTGCCTGTGGCTGGAGTGATGACTGTAGGACTCTGTTCTGGGATCGTCGCCATGCCGGGCATCCACCAAGCTTCATAGGTTGCGAACACTCGAACGCTCGGCACGATGTGATAGTTGACGTAGGTGGACAGTTCGAACAGTCCCGCCAAGTTGACTTCCGAGTCGCCCGAGTTGACTACGAGGGTTCCAGCATTGGAGAGGAACGAACGCCGCTCGCTGAAGTTGGCGTAGGCACCTGCCTTTCCGCGAATCCCCGTGCTTGATCGTAGGCTGATTGGGTACTGCAGGTCGGCGGCGATCTGGACACCGAGCAGTTCGTTGTCAACATTTTCCTGAAGAAGGCCAACGCCCGCTCCGCTTACCGACGTGAAGGTGAAATCCTCTTCGAAGTCGATGTAGCGACCTCCAATCGAGGTGGAGAGTACGTCCCAAACGTGCCACACGCGGCTGACTTCGAAACTCTGCAACTGTGTACGCCATGTTTGCGAATGCGTTGTTGCATTGTTAAACGTGTCGATGTCGGCTGCTGAATAGCCATTGCTTGCAGTGAGCAAACTCTGCAAGCCAGCCCCATTGATCGTTGTCGCTCGGGTCCAATCGAACGGACCAGCGTAAGAGGCTTCCCAGCCATTGACGCAATCCCAAAGCTGGCCAACGGTGTATCGACCGCCCCAGTCAAAATCATAGTCAGGGATGAACGTGTTGCGGGAGAGCGAGAAGAAGGCGTCCCCCTCGCGACGCAGCCACAAGGACGTGTAACGCAGGTACAACGAGACGTCGCAGCCTGGATTGCACGGATTCTGTACCGGTGGACTGTAGGCTGCCTGCCGAGCTAGACCAAGTGGTCCAGACCGTGCGGACGCCATTTGAACGGATGGATCCGACGAATCGGACAGCACCGAATAGGCGGCATCGACTTCGGATGTCGAAACGGTGCGATAGTTTTCACCACCATACTCGATCGCCATGGCACTGGAGACCGGTGTGCCACCTGCCTGTGTCGCCGCGGGAGCAAGTTGCTCAGCGAGCGTTTGGGCTTCGGCGTTGCCGCCTCCGCAGCAAGCGAAAGCTGCTGCTGTGAGTGCTAATGCACGGGCGGCGCCCAGTACGTTGGACGCATAACCGACTCGGTCGCGTGTAAAAGTCAGGATTCTACGCATGGCAGTCCTCGATAGTCGTCCTTGCTAAGGTCGGGCGGCGCGTCTTGCTGGAAGGCGATAAACACCGCTCGAAGCCGATTGAGTTTCAGTAGTGAGTTGTGCAAATGTCGTCGAGTGTTGAACCTAGCGAACGAAAGAGCGAACTTCGTCAACAACAGGGCTCAGCGTGGCTTTGCGAACCATGGAGAGGATGCGTCTCGCTTCCTTTTCCGTATTGGCGAAACCGCGAATAACGATTTCACCACCTCGATTCACCACACTGATCTGACATCTTGGATACAGTTTGGAAATCGTCTGTGTAATGTCGCGAGCAAAGTCCTTTTGTTCGACTTGCTTATTGCCGCCCCCACGCACGGCGACCGCACGAACCTCTACCGTTTGAGGTGAACCATTGGCGGATGCGGTTACAACAGCAACGCGTGTTGATCCCTCTTGTAAACCGACGACCGAGAGTGTTGATTCCCCGGTTCGAATCAGCCTACAGATGCTGGGGTGCTCGACTGAATATTCGATAATACGGCTGCTGGCCGACAAGTCCGCCATACCGTGAGCGGTCACAACCATACTCTCACCGACACTCATTGGAGTCCCACTGAGCTCGTCAGCGGAGAGTTGCTGCGTGCCCGCCAAGAGCTTCGGTCCGTTAGCAACTGGAGCCATCGCTGGAGTCGCTGCTTTGCGATAAGGCATCGTGGAGTTGGTAAACCGCTGTGCTGGCTTATAATCTTGGGTCGCTTCGACGTTCTTTGTTGAAGTGCCCCCAGCCGACAGCCCTGCCGGCTTCGGCATTGAAGCGGGAGGCTGCGTTGCATTGTCACGCATGCTGAACGCCGTTGGTTGCGTTTGCGGAACCTCGATTCGGCTCTCTGCAACAGGAGCTGACTCGTTCGAGTCGTCGATCGAAAAGGTCGGAGTCTGTGGAGCTATCCCACTATCGTCGGCCGTATCGTCAGTGATAGACGGTAGGTTCATCGGCGCTGCTTGCGTGTCACTCAACGATATCTCAACACCGCCGAGTTTGTTTCTGGTGGGAGCTGCGAACGTTGCTTGAGCTTCAGTAGCGTTCGATGCCGCCGGCTTCTGAGGGGACGGAGAATCAGAAAGACGCATCACCGTATCATCGGTGAAACCGATTCGGTCGGATAACCCCGGGAGAGCTTGCTGGGCTTCGGCCTCGGCCGAACTCAAGTCAAAGGTGGCTGCGTTACCGACAACTCCAACATCAGAGGGGCTCGGTGAATCGTAACTTGTTGATGATTGCACACCTAGCCGAAGAACCTCCCCTGTTTC
>JBGCCZ010000181.1:0-2630 GCA_045105035.1 Pirellulaceae bacterium
CTAGGTCGATTCGAAGACCTAGTTGCCGAATTGCGGACTATTAACGAGAGGACGATTGGTGGAAACACTAGTCGTAGTGTGAGACGATGAAGACTAACTCCACACGTAACCAACTACAGAACAACGATTTGCAGACTGCAAGTCGCACGAATCGCGGTACGGGCTGGCGTGGTGGCCAAGCTGCGCGGCGGCCAGGGCTCATCTTACTCGTGGTCCTTGGCATGCTTGCGCTCTTCAGCTTGCTTGCCGTCACCTATGTAGTTTTCTCGGGACAATCGCGCTCAACGAGCATCGCACTGGCGCGCTCCGAAATCCGGGGGCACAAATCCCACAAGGGCTTAATGGAAGAAGCTATCAAGTCGCTGATCCGTGGACCTCGCCAAACGTCCATCACGAATGTCAACGACTGGGTGCCTATCAACGGTCACGACATGCTCGGTGACATCTATGGGACGCGGGAAACTGCCATCTCGGTCAACATCCGCGATGAGCAATTCAACCCAGTCAACCAGAGCCGCTTTCCAATGGCGATCGCCCAAACGTCGGTTCAACGCCCAATGGTTCTTGCAGACCACTTTTTGCGTATTCCGCTCGAACCCATACGGGATCGAACCAACTTCAATTACAACAACCCTGACGTACTGCCTGCTGAGCACGACTCACTGAATGGTCGCGTGGTCACCTTTCCGCCAGGCAGCGGACCATTGGAGGGCCAGTCTTTCCACATCGTGCGTTACATCGGCAACATTGCCTCGTCCAATCCTATCGAATTCGCCCAATGCTATTCCATTACCATCGATCTCAATCAGGCGGACCTCGAGAAGTCGTATTCGCGAGTTGACTCGTTCACCGGTCAAGCAATCACAGGTTCGGTGCGGGATTGGATTACTCGGCAGGCTGGAAACGGAACCTGGTCGCAGGGCCTGTATGCATGCTACTCCAACATCACGGCAGGATCTGCGAGCGGCATTTGCACTGGTGGTTTCCCACTGCTCATCAATGCCAAACGACTGAACTCGCACGGAGCTGGAGTTCTCCAAGACGGTTCCTCGCAGATGCACTATCTGGCCAGCTATGACTCGACTGGGGCTTCATTTTCGTCGACTTCGAGGGATATCAATGAAATGGCGGTTGCTTTGCAACCCAATTACTCGGAATTGCTGCGAAAGTCTGGTGTCCCCATAACTGCTGGCCTTGGTGCTCGGCTTTATGGAGCCTTGACCCATGACTTAACAGCTGTGCAGCAGGCAAACCTGTACCCAAGTCCGCCGGACACCGATCGGTACGGAGTCAACGGAGAGTACACCTATTTGCCTGACTTCCAAGACGACACACTTGGCGATACAGATGAACCCTACGATGCTGCCGACTACGCGACCATGTTCCTATCGTCGACGACGGAGGGAGCGACCAATCCGATTGATGTGATTCCGAGTTTTCACCGTCCCGCGTTGATCCAATACATCGTCAACTGGAAAGATCCCGCGACTTGGACGGAGGCGGAGTTTCAAGCAACGGTGAGGCGTATCGAACTTGCTTGCCTGAGACCGCTTTCTATCAACATCAGTGTTGGTGGGCAAAACCCAATCATCGCCCAACGGAACCCCGAGTTCAGCGGTGGCAATCCAGGATCTGCGGTCGCGACGCCAGCACTAAACATGTCCCTTACAAATTGGGGGCAGTGGCCAAGCACTGGCTGGGGTTCAGCTACGTCTCCAGGCGTATTTCGCCAATGGGTCAACGCCCTTTGCCAAGGCCCCTGGGACGTCGACAACACTGGGGACGGCATCTCGGACAGCGTCTGGGTCGAAGCTGGCTTGCCACTAGAAACATCAAAAGAAGGCAAGCTATTAAAGGCGCTGGTAGCATTCCATGTCGAAGACCTCGACAGCAAGCTCGACATCAACGCCGTCGGTAATTTGGCTCAAACGAACGACCGCGTTTTCGTCTTCGGAGCAAACGACCAGTATTCTGCCAATCTGTTTAATCGGGGTTCATTCGCCGACGGTGGCGACACAAATCGTCAATACCTTGGGCAAGGTTTCGGTTACGGGCCCGCCGAAACGAGCGCTCGTCATTTGTTTTCCAAGATGCCGCCACTCGCTGGAGAAACACCGGCTGCATACCGCGAGCGTCAGGAGTTGGCCTACACGAGTTTCATCGAGAATCGCTATATCCCGAATCCCAACACGCCACAACCTTACCCCGGTGCGTTTGCGGATGATACGCTCTCTCAGCTACACCGCATGCGGGAGCGTCGCAACGCGTTCCTGCACGGCTCACTCCCCGGCCTACCGATCAGCCCGAATGGTCGTGCTTCGATAGGACTCGATCGCTTAGGAAATCCACTCGTTTGGAATTTCACTCCAACAACGGTCAGCTTCAATCCGCTTCAAATCACGCGTGACAGTTTCGTTGACGAGGCGACCAACGACCCGTACGAAGCTCGACTCCTCTCGAGTGGTTACCTCGACTCTCCCTACTCGCTGGCCGAATGGGAACGTATCTACAGAGTCAACGACCCGGATTTCGGCAGACTTCCAACGCGTCTCCAAAACGTCTTCGGCGAAACGAATAGCACACTTCCGCTGAGTACATTGAAGAATGAAATCACTCCGATCTCACGACAT
>JBGCCZ010000182.1:0-26477 GCA_045105035.1 Pirellulaceae bacterium
CAGTTGGGGACTTTCGCTTCGTCGTCATTCCGAGGAATCTGTTCTCCCCTTCTCTTGAAGCGGGCTCTTTCAGTCGCTAGCGCTCCATCAGGATTACTTTAGTCTCTTCAGGTTATCCCAACTTCGAACTCTAATTGGCCCAGCAGTCGGATGCGGCAGACTGCAAAGCGTTTCTCGATGCGATGTTCAATACTGGCACGCCGTGAAAACACGGGTTCTGTTGACGCAGCCCGTCGACTCTTGAGCGATTCTATTGACCGCTAAGGGCTTGTCCGCGAAGGCCATCGCCGCCTTGGAAATCGAATTGCTGAGACAGACCATCGCTCAAAAGTTGGCCATCGATGCGTGTGCGTGCTTTCGCCAATTCGGCTTGAGCAAACACGTATTTGAGACTCGCATCAAAATAGGCTCGGCGGGCAGTTAGCACTCGGAGAAAGTCGAATTCGCCTGCATCTTTGGCACTCTGCATCAGCTCCAACACACTCTTCGCGTTGGGAAGAATTCGATCTCGATAAGCCGCAACCACGACTTCCGCGTTTCTATACTCGCCAAGCGTGCGTGCTAGATCGCGGCGAATCCGAGCGCGAACTCGTTCTACATTTTGTGACGCAGCGCAATACTCGGCATTGGCCGCGCGAATGTTGCCTTGATTCTTATTGTGAACCGGCAACGGCAGACTCACTTGCAAATTGGTGAACGCGTCGCCCGTAGAATCATCCCCGGCGAGCCCGAACTGAGTTGTGATGTTGGGAATCGGCTGCAGTCGTTGCCGCTCGAGATTTGCACAGGCCCGATCCAACCGGGCTTTCGCGACCGCAATCTCTGGACTGCCAGCCTGAATCTGTGCAAAAACTGACTCCTCATCCAAGTCGACGACTGGTCCTGTCTGCATTTCACCCGCAACACCTTCCGCACCGAGCCTCTCAACTCCGCAGATCGCCGCCAGCTCTTGCATGGCCGCAGTGCGATCGATGTTCGCCTGTTGAATTGCCAAATCGACCTCGTTCAACTGGATTTCCGATTGCAGAACGTCTGGTCGCGATCCGACCTCCGCTTCCAACTTCTGCTCAGCCAGGTCAACGGCCTCCGCGACAACTTGCCGAAACTCCTTCGCAAGCTGAATACGTCGCTGGGCCGCGAGCGCATCAAAGTAGGACAACCTAACGTCGGTTAGTATGCGTTGCTGCTGCGATTGCATCTGCCAGTTGGACGCAGCGATATCTTGTGCCAGGACTCTACGATTCGACGCCAGCTTTTCGCCACGCACCCAAACCTGCGACACAAAGCCGCCTTGCTGTCCGGCCGAACCTTCGTTGCCGATTTCCTGGCCGAAGTACCCAATCGTAGGGTTCGGTTTCAATCCAACTTGTTGAAAAACACCTCGAGCCTCCGCCGCGTTGGCTGCGGCTTGGCGAATCGCGGGATTGTTCGAGACGGCCATTTGCTCAAGCAACTCGAGCGACAAAACAGGCTGAGTGGCGATCTCCGTCGCGAAAGCCACACCCCCAGACCCTTCTTCGGAACCCGCTTCATCCTGCGTGAGTTTCAGGTTAATCGGATCCACAAACTCGACTGCCGCCGATGCCATCGAAGCACCATTGCGTGCTTCGCTCAAACCGCCGACCGCTTCGGGTTCAACGCGGTGAAATACAACTGGTTCCACGGACGCGGAAGTCCCCAACGCTCCATCCCCGGTGTCGCGCGGCGGCAGCGACGCAGGCACAGGCTCCAGCCGCTTTCGCCCAATCGTGTTGCAACCCGCTAGGAAGACTACCGCCACAACAGCGACAGACGCCAATGCTTGCAATCTTTCGATCTTGAGCGTTTCAAACGGAGGCGATTTGGTGATCATTCCTGGGCCATGGGAAACAGGAGTCGGCTGTGCAATTCGTTGCTGTCATTTCAACGCAACGACGGCGGTTATCTGAGTTCATCGACCAATTGGACTAGCAGAGACTCTTCAACTCCATCCCGCACTCCGATCGCGCAAACCGGCACAGATTCCCTCCGGTTAAAGCTTGCTAACAAAGCCGCGTAGCCTTTCGTCGCCAACCAAGGATTCCATTCAACGCGCGACAATCAGCCGCCGATTGTCTTAGGAGGGGTGGCATGAGTTCGAAGTTGAAAGCTAGCAAAGCGTTAGTCTCAAGTCCCACGTTTGAAGCAGAGCTCAACGCTGCAGAGAACCACCGCAGGCGGCTGAACCCGGTTGCTTTGCACTCTTACTATTCGCTAAAAACCATTCGCTAGATGAAACCCGGTCAGCCTGGAGCTGGCCTTACTGAACGCCGAGGAGCGTGAGCTCCATCGGGTCGTTCCAAGACAGCAAGGATGCGTGTCGATGAAAACTGTATCAGCCTCCGGATTCATCCGCTTCGTGGCTCTATCCGCCCCGGCCCTCGTTTGTTTTGGAGTTTGCGGATGCCGCGGGTTTCAGTACGGCCATCTGGTTCGACCTGACAAACAAGACATGGTTGGTAGCCACACCGCTGGCTCGGAAGTCTACAAGCCACTAGTCGAAGAATCCGTTGCCAAGCTGCTGGGGGCTTGCGAAGTGGTTCCTGCTGCCGCGATGGTTGGCCCGGACGGCATTCCGATGGAAGGGATGCACGCTCCAAAACGCGTTTGCTTTGTCGGTGTCGAGAACTTTTCCGCCGAAGAGCTACACGACTTCAAAGAACATCTTTACGAACTGATTGACGCGCGAGTAAGCCAGTCTCCGGCTTTCTCGCCGCTTAGCCGCCGCGTCGTCGATTCGGCGCTGAAGGAAACACGCCTACGTCCAGACTCGCTGTTGGTTCCTGACAACATGCAGCTCTTCACCCAAGTGCTGCAACGCGGTGGTCAGCCTATCGACTATCTGTTGTTTGCCAAGCTTACGAGTGGAACGACTCAGCGCAACGCCTCCTCGCAACGCGATTATCTATTGACTCTGGAGCTCGTCGATATCCACTCGGGTACGAGTTACAAGGAACTCGCTGAGATCCGCAAGGGCTATCACAAATCGCCTTTGGCCAGACTGTCGAGCTACAACATCTTCTCCGGCAATCGATAGCGGTTCCCTCAGCGACGCATGAGTCAAAACGCGACTTGCGTTTGGCGTTCCAAGAAGAAACCGATACGAGTTGGACCAAATTGTCATGAGGCAAGCATCTGCATCGCAGTCCCGCCATGCTGCTTGCCTGCACCGCAGCGTTTGCTGCGTGGCGCTGTGCCTGTTGGTTGCGGCTTGCGGTTGCGCCAGCCACGCTCGACGCCTAGCGAATCCGCGAACTGCCTTTTACTCAGGCAACTTGGAAAGCGCCTCAAAACAACTCGTAAAACTCAACGAAAAGCGGAGTCACGATGAGTCCGTTGTTGAACTCGACCTTGCCATGGTCGAACTCTTCCAAGGAGAACTTGCTTCCGCCGAAGATCGATTGCGTACCGTCCGTGATTCTTGGGAGGCGATGGAGCAGGCAAGCCTGACCGAATCGGCGGCTTCTTATCTGACTGACGATAATCGCCGCGCCTACTCGGGCGAAGACTACGAACGACTTCTAGTGCGTGTGATGCTGACTTTGAACGCGTTGCTCCAAGAAAATGGTGACGCCGAGAGCTATTCACTGCAAACACTATTCAAACAGCAAGAATTGTTGCAACAAGCGAAAACATCCTGGAACGAGAACCTCACCGACAACTACTGCATACCACCCATTGCACCTTACATGCACGGCATTCTGCGCGAGGCCACGCACCGCGACTACGCCGAGGCCACACGATACTACCAACGCACGGCCGATTTACTGCCGGAATCGCCTTTGGTCTTGAAAGACGTCGAGCGTGTCGAAAAGGGCGTGCACAGCCCGCCCGGGCATGGCGTTGTTTATGTCATCGCTCTCGTGGGCGAGGGTCCCTATAAGCGTGAGGCCACAGCACCCGTTACTCAAGCGGCCGTACAAGCTGCAGGCATCTTGCTCAACCGGGCTGGGAAACACTCCGTCCCGCCAACGCTGACGTCGGTGAGAATCCCCGAGATTGTGAGTCCCGAAAAACCGTTTGATCTAGTCGGTGTGATGGTCGACGGACGGGCAGTCTCTACAACATTGCCGATCACCGACCTGCATCAGCTTGCGTACGATTCCTATGAGGAGAAGAAGCCGCAGGTTATCGCCAGGACGATCGCCCGCCGAATTCTAAAAAAAGGCGCAGTCTACGCCGCCCAAGATCAACTCAGCGCCGACGCGGACGTAGCCGCAATGGCACTCACCGCCGCAGGATTTCTCTGGGAAGCCACCGAGTCACCCGACACACGTTGCTGGGGCTTGCTACCGAGAGAGATTCAATTGCTGCGTGTCGAGTTGCCGGCCGGCGAATACACCTTCGACTTAGAACCGGTGACTGCTGGAAAACCAATTGCCAAATCCCGTCAGTGCAAGCTGCGCGTTCTGGACGGACAGAACACCTACGCGCTCTCCTACTGGCCTTCGCAGACGTCTGTCGGTTCAATCCTCGTCAGCGAAAATGGTCGCCCTTAGAAATGGTCGTCCTTAGAATCCGCCATCGCGTGAAACGGTTGCCCACCGTATCGCATCTCAGGTCGACGGCTCATCGGCGGATTGATCGGACGCGGCGAGCGTGTTTTGCAGACGATCATGATCCATCGGCAGCAAATCATCACTCCGAATGTCCGCTGCTGCAATCCGCTCCTGCATGACGGAACTCGGAGTCAGACCGTCGCTAGGTCGTGGCGAGACGTTGACTCGTTCCCGAGCCACCTCTTGGCCGATGCTTTTCAAGTAGATCAAACAAGCAGCCCAGACCAGCAAGAACCCGAACATTTCCATCACTCCAACTCGCTCTCCGAATAGGAATACGCCAGTGAGAAATTGCATCGTAGGCCCGATGTACTGAAGGACTCCGAGCAATGAAAGTGGAACGCGTTGTGCCGCGTAGGCGAAGAAGCCCAAGGGAGCAATCGTAACCGTGCCCCCTAGCAATAACCAAAAGTTCAGTCGCAAGTTCCCAGAAGTGAAGGCGCCTCCTTGGGTCAATTCCGCAAAAACCAAATAGGCCACGGCAGGAACGATAAGGACCAACATCTCGAACCAGAGCCCAACTAGAGCCGGGAGTGGCGATTGCTTTTTCACAAATCCGTAGAGCGCGAAACAGCCGGCCAGCGCTAGCGAGACCCAAGGCAAACCTCCGAGGCTGTAGGTCATGACGGCCACGCCTAGCGTCGCCAGCCCGACCGCTGACCACTGAAGCCGCGTGAGCCGCTCCCCCAAGAAAAGCACGCCGAGCAAAACGTTTAACAGGGGGTTGATATAGTAGCCAAGCGAAGTCTGCAGTACTCGATCGTGGTTCACCGCCCAGATGAAGATCAGCCAGTTCAAGCCAATAAAGAAGGCCGCCACGGCGCACCCCGCCAGTATTTGCGGCCACTTGTAGGGTGCCGACGTCTGCGGTTTGTCACGAAAAGCCTGGGTTCCAAGCGGTGCAGCTCGGAGATTCGAGCGGAGCCAGGGAACTGCGATTGGGAGCAAAAAAAGAAAGGACCAGATCACGCGATGGCAAACGGTTTGCAACGCGTCGAAGCCGTCGAGTTGCTTCCAAAAAATCGGGAAAACACCCCACAAGACGTGTGCAGCTACGGCAGCAAGCAGCCCGCTACGAATCGTCGTTGCGTTGGATTGCATTAGGTGCTTTCTTCGTTGTGCGTTTCGATTTCACGGTCGTATTCCGATATCAAGGCTGCTCGATACCTCCAACACGACATAGACACTTTGTTGCCGACTAACGTTCAGGCAGCTCTGCAGCAGATTTCCTCGGGGCGATGAGCATTGGCAGGATGACCAAGTTCCCCAGCAGACTCCCCAGCATCGTTAGACTCGCCAAAGTTCCGAATACAGCCGTCGGCACAAACTCGCTAATACTGAGACTCACAAACCCTGCGATCAACGCGACGGTCGCTAGGACGGCTGCCAATCCAACGTTCTCTTGCGCGGACCGAAGGGCGCTCATCGCATCTAAACCCTTGCGTAGTTGTCGTCGGTAGTGCAGCAAGTAGTGGATCGAACTATCAATGGACAGGCCCAGTGAAACCGCCGCGATCATGGCCACGCCCATATTCGCTTTCACCCCAGTCCAACTCATCGTACCGAGCACAAGCAAAATAGGAAGAGCGTTGGGTACAAACGTTGCCAAAGCAAGTAACCAAGAACGAGTCGCGATCAACATAACGACGTAGATTCCCAGTGAAGCGACGGCAAAACAACGCCACTGATCCGCTAACACACTATCGACAAGCCGGCTAAGCATGACGTGATAGCCTGCCAACTTACTCTCTGGTGCCTTGGATTCAAAGAAGCCCAGCCATTCCTTTTGAGCCGTAAAGTGTTGCAGCTCCTCTTCGACTCGTCGCACAAGTTCACTCTTTCGCGCGGCCGGCGCGCGTTCGCGACTTCGGAGCATCATTCGTAGCCAGCGAATTCCGTCCGCATCAGGCTCCTTGGTAAACAAGGCCCCCGTAAAGTCCGGCATCGAAGTCCGCATGCCACTAATTCGTGCCCCAGCCGGCAACGCCGCGAAGACGGGCAGCGTCTCCGCCGCTTTCACCGCATCCGCAATACTTAACACTTTTGTCAGACGTAATGGCTCGTCGCCGGACTCAACCTCAATCGCTCGCAGTCTATTTTCCAATTCAATGACTTTGTCTACGTACGCCTGCGAAATCGATGCAGGAACCGGAATCATCAAGTCCCAAACTCCCGCACCACCGAGTTCGCTTTCAATCGTCGCGTAGCCTCGAACCAGTGGACTGTCGGCTTGAAAGTTCTTCGTGAAATCCGTCTCCACCTGCAAACGCAAGCTTCCTGCAATCGCTACGACCAACAGCGCGACCACGCACCCAACTCCGATCGAACGATATCTCAAACTGACTTGAAACACCCAAATCAGACTCCGCCTCACCCAATCGTCCAACCGTGGAGTTCGCGGATCGGTATCGCCGCGTCCCAAGAGCGCGAGCCCCGGAACCAGCAGCACGATTGCCACGAAAACGCACATCGAACCAATCGCCATCATCAACCCGAAATCGCGAACTGGCCCCACGCTGGCCGTCATCAGAGCGCAAAATCCGACGGCGTCGGTCACACAGGCCCAGAAGACCGGAACCAACAAGGCTTCGAAAGACGCTTGCATCGCTGCGATGCGGTCCGTTCCTTTGCGACGTTGCTCTTGGTACCGCAACATGAGGTGCATCGACGTGGCGACACCAATCACGGTCACGATGGCCGTCAGAGTACTGCTGATCATCGTGAGGTTTAGATCAAATACCACCAACGTTGCTTGTGTGAGTAGCAAAGACCAATGCACGACGCACAGCGGTATTAGCGTCCAACGAAGAGAACGAAAACAGACCAACAAGACGACGGACACGAGCAGCGAACTGGTAATCCCAAGTCGCCAGCCGTCGCGTTCCACCATTTTGAAACCTTCGGCGACCAGAATCGGTTCACCCGTAATGAAACCACTCCGAGCCGGCTCCTCCAAGCCTTGCATGATCTGCTGCAACCTTGCAAGTGTTTGTTCATGACTTAGCGGCCCTCGCTGCACGGTGTCGGGCTTGAGCAGGCAAGCGATTGCAACGTAGGTGCTATCAGGGTGGTGCGTGTAACCCTCAAAGACTTTGGCAAACGCTTGAGCCAGCTTATTGTCCGGGTCGAGCAAAGCCGATTTTTGCTCCTTGAAGTTAAACAACTGCATGGGTCCGCGAAGTCGTTGCAGGATCCGGTGCAACTCTGCCAAACTAAGAACAGCCTGTACGCCTTCGACTTCTGACAACGCCGCGCTAATTCCCTCCAGCCTCTCGAGGCCACTACCGTCCTCGGCCCATAGCCCAGCATCTTCGTAGACAGCCAGGCAAATATCGTTGCCGCCGAATCGAGATTGCAGTTCGCGATAGGCGGTGACGACTGGATCCCCCTCGGGGAACATGCTCTCGACATTCCAATCCAGCTTGAGCTGGCGCGACATGGGCAAGCACACAAGGCCCAAGAGAATCGCCAGGGCAAAAAGCAGCCGGTACTGCAAGACCAGAATTCGAGCCGCTTTGGAGATCAAGTTGGTACCTCGTCGGAATTCTACAAATGGCTAAAATCGTGCCGAGGTGGAAGAGTCGTCTCCGGTCAACAAAACAGGAAGACGCCGACTCGACCTATCGCTCACAACATCATGGTGGCTTGGGAAGGGTTCTTCGTCGACGGCAAAACGAGCCCACAAAGATCCTGCAACGATAAAGCCCGGCGAAAACTATGGTTCGTGCGAAACTTCACGGTGTGTTTTAAATACCGAGGTTCTTGGAGAAACAACGATGCTACGCTTGTTCTTGTGTCTATTGCTCGGTCTTAGCAGCTCGCTAGCTTTCGCCGATCGACTAACCCCTGAAAAACTCTGGGATCTCGCACGCGTTGGAGGTTCAGCAGTTTCCCCGGATGGCAACCAAGTCGCCTATCTGGTGACGCGCTACGACCTAGAAGCAAACGGCGGCACGTCGTCTCTCTACCTGCAAGAATTACCAACAGAGCTCTCTGGCTCGGACACGACGGCCACAGCTTTTGGTACTCCACTCGCTGTCGGCAACTCGCGAGTCTTGATGGAGGACGTCAAAGGACTTCACGGCTTGAGCTGGATTGCAATGCCGGACGGAGCACACTTGATCTACATCGCACCAGGTCCCGAGTTCGGGGCGGACGACGATGAGTCCAAAAGCGATGCAAGCGAAGACGACGCAGCGTCAAGCGAGGAAGAGGATACCTCTACCAAAGAATCTGAAGTACCAGCTGGGCCGCCTCAAGCTTGGTTGCTTAACCCGGAGTCGGGCGAATCGAGGATGCTGACCGAGATCGAAGAGGGTATCAGCAACCTCATCGCCTCGCCGGCGGGCAACGCAATCGCGTTCACTGTCGACATCAAGATGGACCAGACGGTAAACGAAATCTACGAAGACCTCCCGAAGGCAGATGCTCGAATTATCGACTCGCTACTCTACCGACACTGGGACGCGTGGCACGACTATGCCTACAGTCACGTTCATGTGCTGAAACTCGGCGCCGCGGGAGCCGATGGAGAACCCGTCGATCTGATGAACTCGATGAAGGCCGATTGTCCGGTTCCTCCCTTTGGCGGCTCGGAACAATTCGAATTTTCTCCGGACGGCAAAGAGCTGGCACTGTCCCTGAAGCTCGTGAACAATCCTGCAGAAAGCACAGACTCTGGCGTCTACACGATTTCAATTGATGGCGGAACGCTGAAGCATATCACTCCCGGTATGCCAGGATACGACATGGAACCGCGTTACTCGCCCGATGGTCGCTTCATTGCGTTTCACTCGATGGAGCGTGCGAGCTTCGAAGCGGACCGGAATAGAATCATGCTCTACGATCGCAGTGGCGGCGGAATGCGCGAGGTCACCAGCGGGCTGGACCAGACCGCTCACAATGCCACGTGGAGTGAAGACAGCAAGTCGCTTTTCTTCTCCAGCGAAACTCGCGGTACGGATCAGCTGTATTCGATTGATGCCGAGTCTTCAAAATTGGAGCAAGTCTCCAAAGGCCGATTCAATTTCTCACTGGTAGCCCCGATACCCGAAACGTCTCTACTCCTCGTCCGACAGCAGAGCATGCTGCGTCCAACTGAGCTCGCGTTGGTCGATACCCAATCGGGCGAAGTGAACACCATCACGGATGTAAACGGCCCGATCTTCGAAGACTTAGAACTTCCTACAATCGAAGAGCGCTACTTCACTGCGACCGACGGTAAGCAGATTCACAATTGGGTCATTTTGCCGCCTGGCTACGAAGAAGAAACCGACAAGCAATGGCCCATGCTGACGTACTGCCAAGGCGGACCGCAGGGACAAATCGGGCAGTGGTTTTCCTATCGCTGGAACTTCCATTTAATGGCGGCCAAGGGGTACGTTGTACTCGCAGTCAACCGCCGTGGGCTGCCGGGCTTTGGGCGTGAATGGAATGACCAAATCAGCGGCGATTGGGGCGGCCAGGCGATGCAAGACATCTTGGCATCCACCGATGCCATGCTGGCCAATCCGAAGATTGATCGCGAACGAGTTGCCGCAGTCGGAGCCAGCTTTGGTGGTTACACGGTCTATTGGCTGATGGGCAATTCGGGCAACCGCTTCTGTTCGATGATCGCGCACTGCGGCGTGTACAACCTGGAATCCATGTACGGATCAACCGAAGAGTTGTTCTTCGTGAACTGGGACTTGGGTGGACCGTTCTGGTCGAGCAAAGAAGCTGCCGCGAAGTACGCCGAGTTTTCGCCTCATAAGTTTGCTGGTAATTGGAAGACACCGCTGATGGTCATCCACGGTGAAAAAGACTTTCGCGTTCCAGTCACACAGGGCATGGAGGCGTTCACCGCCGCCCAAGTCCAAGGAGTTCCCAGCCGGTTTTTGTACTTCCCCAATGAGGGCCATTGGGTCTTATCGCCCCAGAATGGTGTAGTTTGGGGCCGTGTTTTCTTCGATTGGCTCGACCGATACTGCCAGCCGGAGGAGTAATTTGCGGAGCCCGAAAGAGAATGAACATTCCAGGTTCGGATGAACTAGAATGTCCGCACGTCGTGTCCCACCGGACACAGACGCGAATTGTGTACCCGTAAGGTAATGTTGAGCTTGATCGTGAGTCGAGAGACCCCCAGTAAATCGAAACGAGTCCAGGAGTACTTGCGTGCTAATCCGCAGTCGCGAAATCGTGACGTGGTCGAAGCACTCAAAGAGTTTGGGGTGACTGCAGCCGATGTCTCGAACGCGAAAGCTCAACTTAAAAAGAAGTACACGCGACGTCGTTCCCGTGCTGCCGCTGTGGTGGCAGCCACGGTAACCGGAGGCGATGCGAGTGCGGATGAAGCTAATTTTTCTATCTCGCTGACGGAAATCGAAGCCGCCATCGACTACGTGCAAAGCGTCGGAGGTATCTCGCGCGCCCAACAATTGCTCGCGATCATCGAGCAGATACAAGACATCTAGCTCTCTATCGGTACAGAACTGAGGTGTAGGGCAAAGCAAAATCCAAGATCCCTACCCGGTCGTCGGCGCCAGACCTTCCCTCCATCTCCATGACTCGCCGCGAGCTCGAAAAGAGCAGGTGCCAGTCGGGCGTCCACTCTTACTTCCCCGTCGAGGAGGAGTCGGAATGACGCGTCGGTGCGGCTTCTTATTTTCTACCGCGAACGACGTTACCCGAGTTCGTCTTCGAAGAGTCGGTCAAAGTCACTGAATACCTCGTGCACTACGTTCTGCTCAAGCTCCGGATCCTCAAGCAAACGTTCCTCCGGCAAGTGTAATAGGGGACCAACGAAAGGCTCTACCGCATCCGCGGCAAACAGTTTCGGGCCAACACTGCTACCAGCTTCGGTTTCCGCGCCCGTAGTCTGTAGGGTCGCTTGAGTCTCAATCGAAAACGCGACACCATCGCTGTACGTTTCAATCGACTCGAACCCGCGTGCTTCCCGCTGCCAGTTCGCCTCGTCGAAGCTAACAAAGTCCGATCCTCGCTGCCAACTCGTCGCACCGGATTCGCCATACAGCGTCGCACGATCATCACCGCCGGCACTGGCTATCGCTTCGACCTGTTCAAAGTTTCGAACGTAGCTGGAAAAGCCAGGACCAATCACGGAAGCAGATACACCACTCGTTAGGAAGCGGTCGGAATCAGCCGAGTCATAGAGTTCGGCGCTGTCGTTTCCGCCCGCGTTTGCGTAAGCATAGACTCGTTCGAAACCGCGAACGTAATTGAAGAAACCATCCCCAGACATACTCGTGAATTGCGGACGCGCGCTGAGGTGATCGTCGCCACTCGAATCATAAAGATAGGCGTAGTCTTGGCCGCTGCCGGTCGCGTGAATGAAGATCCGCGAAATGTCTTCAACTTCGAATCGGTAGCCAACGCCGGTCAGCTCGGCACGGCCTGGATAGGCTCGTAGGGTATCATCTGTGTCCGAGTCATAGAGATACACTCGATCAGAACCGCCGCCACCAGCATACGCGACTTGCTCGACGCCTTGAATGTTGACGTCCACACTCCCACTGGAATGTGGACTCGAAATCGTCGCGTCACCTGGCCGCAAATGAACTCGGTCAATTCCCTCCGATCCTACGACGCGAATCTCGTCCAAGTTTCCACCGCCATCGATTTGAATCTGCGTGACTGCGGCGGCCGAGAAGTCGTATTCGATTTGCCCGATTCCGATCTGAATCTGGTCACCAAGCTGAAGAGAGAACTGCTCCTTGCCGAGCGTTCCTCCGACATCAATCTCGGAGCCTGACTGGGAGACCAGATTCGCCAGTACGACGTCGCCCGAGTCCAGAGAACTGCCTGGTAGCGCAAACTGCACTTCCTGTCCGGCTTGAACAGTAAAGTCCAATCGCAATTCGCCCGAGTCCCACTCTGATGACGAGAACGTTTGCCCACCTGCGCTAGCAACTAATGAACCCGACGCCGCGTCTGGATTGTCCCAGAGAATAGTGAATGTGCCGTCGCGCGTCGCGACGGCCGAATAGTTACCGCCTGCGTTTACATTGGATTCGAGATAGTCGGTCGTGCCTAAAGGAATCGCGTTGCCGAATCCACCGGCTCCCTCCGCAGACGCTTCAAAACTAAGGTCGAAAGAGGCTGGACCGATTGACTGCCCCGACGAGACAATGAACTCATACTGCTGCCCCGCCACCAATTGCAGAGCCCCATCCCCGCCAGCACTGCTCCCAAGTTGTTGTCCGGACGCTTGCAGGCTCCATGATAAATCATCGACCCACTCGCTAGAGGCATCCAAGCTCAAAGCACCCGATGCATTCGCGGTGAATCGATACACGTCTTGATCATCAAGTGTATTGATCCAGGTTGAGATCTGTGAGCCTGCTGCGAAATCCTGAAAGTTCAACTGTTGCCCGCCAGCAAACGTATCGCCCACGTCATCCGTGGGAAGTATCGACTCAATCGCACTTTGCAAGTTCAGCGTCTGGTAGCTTTGCCCAGTAATCGAATCAAACACGCTGTCCGACGTGTTGTACAAGTGCTCCGTAATCGATTGAGCATCGATGTCCTGCCAACCGGTCATCTCCATCGCTTGCCGCACGAGCACGGACGCACCCGCGACGTAGGGAGAAGCCATGCTCGTGCCGCTGGCCGTTGCAAAATCGTCGTACTGGCCGTCTCGACCAAGCACGTGATCGGGTACTGTCGAAGTGATGGCAGATCCGGGTGCCGCTAGAACCCGTTCATGACGTTGGCTAAAGTCGCTGAGCTGACCATCGGCATCGACGCTCGCGACTGGCAGCACATATTGGCTAGAGGCTGGATAGCTGAGGCCAGTCGTGTTGTAGTCTTCAAACGAATTGCCTGCGCTGGCAGTGACAACAATGCCCGCGTTGTACAACTCCTGCAACTCGTCCTCGAGCGTGCCCCACTCTGGCACCGTGTCGCTGTTCCAAACCGTCCCGATGGAAATATTGACAGTCGTAATCGGGTTCTCAAACGTGTTTTGATTTTCGAGTACCCAATCTAGTGCGTTCTCAACCCAATCCAACTGTCCTTCGCCCAAGTCGTTGAAGACGCGGAGTGAAACGAGATCGACGTCCGATGCGACTCCAGGCTCAGAAGCATCATCACTGCCGATAATTCCCGCTACATGCGTTCCGTGGAAACCCGCCGGGCCATCGTCATAGGGCTGATCGTCGTTCTCTGCGAAATCCCATCCGCCAACAACACGATAGCCGGGACCATAGCCTTGACCGAGTGCAACGTGATCCCAAGTGATTCCACTGTCGATCACAGCAACGGTTTGGCCGCTTCCAGAAAGTCCGAATTGCTGACTGACGACATCCTGCCCAGTGGTTGCGTGGGCGTCGCTGAGCTGTGGGAAAAAGGACGGAGCTTCGACACCTGACTCCGAAGACTCAGGGATTATTTCAGCAAGCAATTGGGCCGAGAGAACTAAACGCTGCTCGCACTGTTCGAGCAACGAATCGACCGCGCCATGGGCCTGATCGGTAGGACGCCCCAATGCCTCTAGCTCGGCCGCGAGTTGGTCGCGCCGAGTCGATTGGGTTTGTCGAGTGGAGTTTCGTGGGGGGGCAACGCGACTCACGGGCCATGGACTTTCGTTTTTTCAGTGTTGCTAGCATCGCAGCTTTGTCTAACCCTACGTTACTGGCTTGCCCTAACTGCCTTCGTCCCGATTCCCGGAAAGTCCAGCTCCGGGACCTGGACAGGAATGTAACGATTGTGGCGAGCATTCCGGCTCGGAAAGCTTTCGCATCGGCGGGAAGTCCGTTTTAGCCGTCAGCTGTGGTTGCCGAAAACTAAGGTGCGGCGCGAGTCGCAAATGGAGAATGGAGTCTGGAAAGCAAGGTCGCTTCACCGCGGATGGAACCGCCCAGCTCGGTTTTCCTGGAGTGCCAAGGATGTGCCTCCAAAAGAGGACAACGTCCAGTTGATCGATAGAATGATTCTATTGATTTGGTTGTCCTTGCCACCCGATCTATGGGCACGGAAGCACCATGATCGGAACGGCATTTGTAATCAGAACGCAGCGTGGACTTCCCGCCCTGCACAATTTCCCTCGGAATGGATGCCAGAGGAACGCTCATGAGCCGGCACAGCTGGTTGACTCGGAAGTACTGGGCGCACTTCGCTAAGCCCGCTACCGACCGCGAATTGTTTCGTTTTTTAGCCAACACCCCGGTAGCGTCGATCGTTGAGTTCGGCGTCGGCAAGTGCCAACGCTTGCGACAGATTGCCAATGTCGTTCAGTTGGCGGACGGAGCAGAGAAGCTACGTTATGTAGGCACGGACGAATTCGAAGCCGCCGTAGATCCCAGCGAACACGTCTCTTTGAAGCAAGCGCACCAAATCGCTGGTAGCTTAGATTTCAAAGTCACTCTGATGCCGGGAGATGCAGCTTCAGCCGCACCGCGAGTCGCGCACAAAGTCGGCTTATCGGACGTTGTCATTGTGAACGGCGGCATGAACCCAGCCGATCCGATGAGAAGTCCCCTTGGGCCGTGGCTCAGTCGACTTACGCATGACGAGTCACACCTATTCGCATGTGAGCAGGCTGGCGGAACACTCGTCGCTGTAAATCCTCGACTCTTGACCGCAGCCAATCGCCAAGCCGCTTAGGTGTCTGAATCCGCCACTCTCCCGCTTTTGGGAGAGTCGGATCTAATGGTCCGGAGAGGGGCTGACCTGCCTTCAGCTGGAATCAGCCTACTGTCGCGTGAACCCCATGAAGAAGCTGAACACTTGGCGATCGTCGTTGTCGGCGTAATTGAGTGGATAGGCGAAGTCGAAGGCGAGGGGAGCTGGCCCTAATGCAGGTACGGTGACTCGCAAACCTAAGCCGGGAGACACCCGGAAGTTCTCACTGTCCAACTCGATGCCTTCTTCCACTGTGCCGTAGTCCACAAAGGCCACGCCGCGAAGCATGTCATCGGCCGTGAGTGGAAAGACATACTCCACGCTGCCGAGCGCCATGAACTCGCCACCCACTTGGACATCGCCCACCACCGGACCTGCGCCACGGAAACTAAACCCGCGCAATGAACTGTAGCCACCGGCGAAGAAGTTCTCGAAGATCGGAGTTTGCGCGCCGGAAAAACCGAGCTTGAACGTCGTTGCCAAAACGTGACGCCCAGTTCCGTCGGGACGTTCCCGCATCAAGAACGAACGCGAATAGTTCAGTCGCCCGCGCGAGAAATCGTACTCTCCAAACACCTGGTCGAACGTAAGCTCGAGCAGTGAACCTTGGGTTGCCATAAACGCGTTGTCACGTGTATCGCGAGAGATTCGAAATCTTGCGGTGTAGAGATCGTTGCTACCCTGCGCGGTATCTAACTCTTGAACGCCTGCAACGCGTGGATCGAAGATTGTCACGTCTTCCATACGCAATTCAGTACTAACCGCTAAGTCCTTAGTGACTTCGTACCCCAACGCGACTCGTCCGCCCAAACGCTGCTCGGTCCAATCACGAAATTGACGCGTGTAATAGAATCCACCGACAGACAAACTGTATGGCAAGTAACCTAACAAATTCCGCTCGGTCCAGGATACCGTGTAGCGTTCCACTAAATTGCCCGGCATCAATTCAAGTCGGAAATTCTGTCCTCCGCCCTTGAATGCTCGGCCACTCATGATGTCATCCCAACTTCTGGGAATGCGTCGAATGTCGAAGTTATTTTCGCTTACGATCAGATTCCCGGCAACGCCCAGGTCACTATTGACCGAGCCGCCTAAGATGATCCGCCCCGTTCGGGCTTCCTGAACGTAGACGTCAACGGGCGCGATTCGTTCCGGTGCTCGAAAATTGGTTTCCGGACGAGCTGCGATCCCAGTCGTGGGATCAACGTAAGGAACTACCCCAGGTGCAATGGCTTGTCCGCTCGTTTGTGGAACGTCCATTACGCCTGGCGCCAAAGTCGACTGATAGTCGCTGTTCGGTGCGTTGTAGGGCAGACCGGAAGCTCCGGGGGACTGATACCCGTAACTGGGAGGTGAAGCCATTGGATCTAGTGTTGTATCCAGTGCGCCAGGCTGCCCTAGAACGCCCAATCCGCCACCCTGCGGAGCAGCAGGCGTCGTCGGAGGATATGCCGCACTCGGCGCCGGCGTCACAATGCCGCCAGCTCCTCCACCAGGACTTGGCAAAGTGGCTTCGGACGTAGACTTAGGAAACGTTGGAAGATTTTGTTGATCGCCGCGTTGCTGAGCGTACCGATTGATCGCATCAGTCAAGCCTTCCCCCGTCTGTGGCGATTGGCCGCGAATGGTCCGCGGCTTCGAAACTGCGGCGCCTCTTTCCTGCCCGGATTGCTCGGACGGGTAAGCTACAGGTTTCTGGCTGGTGGTCGCCGCCGTTTTTTCGTTGGAATTTGGATCCGTCCAATCCCCGTCGTCGCTGAAGCGATACAGCGCCGAGTTCATCGAGTCTGGTCTTGCATCCACGTTTGGCTGCAATGACTGACACCCAGTCTGCGATAGCAGACCGACGATCGCCAGGATCGACCAAGAGCGGAGCAGGGCCCGTGTCCAAAGCAGTCGCTCAACAAAGCGATATTTTGAGTTATGCATCAAATCCATTCGTGCATCTTTTCGTCGTAGCCTCAACCTCGAAGACCAATTGTCACAGCGTTTTGAAATCACGTTGAGCTTTTTGGTCTAGTTCGGAGAGACCCTCGGGTGGAAGTATCGTACTTCGGTACCACATTGATGATTTAGAAACCCTGATCCTGATCCGGCGGCCGAACCTCTACACGAGGTGGTTCTCCAAGAGTTGGATTCGTTTCGAATATCTGCGATCGCATGAGCCTAGCTCGCGATGCCTCTAATTGTCGGAGATCAATAATTTCGCCTTCACGGAACCCTAGCAAGTTCATCACAACGTTGTGCTGGGTATGGCTGGAATCGCCAGCGATGTGAACATTGATTTGCCCAGCTCGGTAGCGGTCGCCTTCTGCGACGCGATACACCAAATCCAGTTGGCCTGGTTCTTCGAGGTAGCGCGGCTCAGGCACAATGTCGACAAAGACGAAGCCTTCCCGGCCATAGTAGTCGTTTCGCAGCATCCGCTGATCCTGGCTCATCTGCCCAAGGCTAAAGTAGTCGCCAGCGGTGAGCTTCAATTTCTCCATCAGCAGATCTGTCGGAAAAAACTCATTGCCGACGATCGAGACGTTTCGGACCTTGAATCGCATGCCCTCGTCAATCACGAAGGACAAGTCCATAAACTCGCCACTGTCGTAGTACTTAATCTGATAGTCGATGCGAGCTTGAAAGTAGCCGAGCGAACGGTAGTAGCGTTCGAGAATGCTCTTATCCTCGCGAATCTGAATCATATTCGCAACGTTCAGCAGGTATGCCGTAGCACCCCAGCGCGCGTCTCGTGATTTGATTTTGGTCGTCAACAGTGCGTCAGAGAATTCTTGATTGCCAACGAATTTAATGTCCCAAATTCGTTCGAGTGGGCCCTCAGCGATTTCAAAATACACACGGCGGTCGCCAGCCTTATTGCCTTCACGCACCACAATGGAAATCTGATTGAATCCCTTTTCCTGGTAGAGATCTACCAAACGCTGCTTGGCCATATCCGCTGAGAACGGATTCGCCGGATCGCCTACTTTGATCCCACAGTGCTTGTCGAGCATCTTGTCATCGACGCGCGTGTTTCCGTGATAGATGACTTCGGTCACCGTAGGTCGCTCGATCACCGTCAGCCGGACAATCACACCGCCTTTAGACTCGGCCGTCTCTGGCGAGATCTTGTGAAACAATTCAGTTCGATAAAGCTCGCGAATATCCGCGAGCAGTTGCTTTTCATCGTAATTTCGATCTTGTCGAGTTTGCATGTGCGACAAAATCTTGTGCTTGCTGACCGACTCATTGCCAACAATTTGGATTCCCATCACGAGCTTGCCACTGTGGAGCCCCTGCAGTCGCGGTCCGCCTTCTTCCCAAACACGGTCACGAAATTTTGGCTCAACGAATGCCGGCGCGTTGCCTCCCGGAGCTCCGCCACCGCCTGGTTGGGCAAAGGCAGAACCGATGACACCGAAGCTGAACATCACGACGAAAATGGTCGCAATCCAATTGGGGCGTACACGGCCGATTTTTAGCATTCACTTCTCCTCAAACATGCAATCGTGAGCAGATCCACGTCGTCACCGCAATTCTCAACTTTGACCTCCCCAAGCGCTTGCTTCTGAAGATCACGAGTGTGCTGTGAACGCCTCTTGGGGTTCGGCACAGGCGCTATGGAATCCGGTTCCCTCGGTACTTAGCGAATCGCCGGGGTACAGAACAAGGCGGATTCGAGACTCTTCGTTCTGACCTGTCCGTCCAAAGAGGGCTCTGAGCCTGTGCTCCACAGTGGAAACTCCAGTGTTTGAACAGCTCGCAACGTTGGCTTTCCCACACACCCAGCCCGCCGCGTTGACTTTTGGCAACATGGCAAACTTCCTTCACTACGACTTCCCCCCAGCCAACAACTGAACGCAAACCACTACTGAATTGAGACTTAGCTCAATTGCAACATCCCAAACTCGCGACGCTCTGGCCGGAAATTCGTCTGCTGGCCCATTCATTGCGGATAGCGGAACTCAACGCGATGGATCTCCTCGCAACCATCCACTCCTGCTACGAGCCAACCGATGCATGCACTCCAGCTAACCGAAGTCGCAGCTTGTTTTGCCCGCTACGCCTCGAGCCAAGTCTCGATGAGAGTCCCCTGTGCTCGCGATGCGGTTCACGCCTTCTGGTTGGGTTCTCGCTATCGCCATGATGTCTGGAGCGGCCGTCTGGCCGCCCATCGACAGGCGATTCAAACACCCAGCACAACCGAGCGGACCAGACTGTGGTTCGAAATCATGCCTACACTGCAGGAAATATTTCTTGCCGAACCCCTCACCCGCTGCATCGCCCAACTCGCTACGGTGCTCGACGAACATGAAATCGATCTGGACTTCGCTCCGCTCGCCCGCAGCGCCCTGACGGCCCATACCGAGGCGCGGAACCGTTGTTTGCACTTCATCGTCTTCGGCCAAGGACTTCCCACGGATGACGCAGTACGGCTCAATCGACTGCGAAAAGCATGCGAGAAGTACACGGATTGGTTGCTTGCTTCGCTACCGGCCACCGTCGCAGAGGACGAATTCAGCTTTGATCCGCTTGCCGTCACCGCCACTCGCGAAAGTCTGCAGGAGAATGCTCACGAGACTCTCATGCGCATGTTCACCACGACCTGCACACATTGGTTCATTCAAGAAACGTCGCTGCTCATCGACTATCGCGAAGAGAACGCCAGGCAAAATCGCCGCATAGCGGACTCCGTGCTTCAGCTTTGGCCGAAAGAGATGTTCGACAGTCTTGGCCTTCCCATTTCGAAACAGGCCGCGATGTTCCGCGTTCCCTCCGAGGATCGCTCCGAACCCAAAACCAAGTACTCAACCCAACCCCTCAATTCGCCGCTCGATCTACTCAAGTTCAGCAACCGCCGCGTGGTAGCACCGGAGAACTCCGCCGCCAAACGCTTTTAGTAGATACACGGCGGAGCCCGTGACCCCAATTCCATGGATGCCGCACAGGTCCATAGAAATTCGAGCCGTTGGGACCTCAACGGCCGTCTTCGTACCAACGGATGGGTGTTTTGAACGTCGTGGTTTTGCTTGGACTAACGGATGTGCGGATTGGCTCAGTTTGTTCAGGCCGGAACCCCGTGTTTACCGCCTTCGGGCTAGGAAACTCTCTCCTTCCATAACGTACTATTTCGATGGGTTCGGTACTGAGGATCAGTAGCCCACTTAGACTTTGTACGTTTCTTGTCGCTTGGACGGATTCTAGGCACTAGTCGGCGGAGTCCGGGCTGACCGCAAGGATGTTGGTAAAGAGTTCCCACTTCGTTGGTGTTGCTTGCAATGCAGGGCCGAAGAAGGTGTCATTCCTATTCCGCATTCCAAGGACCAGCCGTGACTCGGAAGACAGCCTCCCATCTCAAGATTCACTCCGAAGAAGGCGACGCCCAATCTAAAGGGACAGAAGTCGTCCACCGCCCCATCGACCTAGTGGACATGGTAGGTGTCTTCTCCAAAGCAACCGGCTGGATCCCCAAACCCATCGCACGCACTCCGCACCAAGACGGCATGCGAGAGCTGAACTCGAGTGATGTGCCGCAAATTCCTTTGCGAAACCGGGTGCAGCTCATTTCGGCGGCCCCTATCGACGGCATGCTCGACGCGGATGAAAACATGCCCGTTACCAGCGAAGATGAAGCTTGGGCACTGCTCGAACAACTCGATCACCTCGTCGAAGAACTCCGTTCGGCAGAAACCACTATCGAACTGCAAGAAGCTCAGCTAGCCAGCAGCATCGGTGTCAGTGTTCGGCGCGATGAAGCCGAAATGCTCAACGCTCGATTGATTGAATCGCTGGAACGCGCCACCGAACAAACTGGCAGCGACGCCGGCGCCATCTACTTGCTCGACGAAACCACAAGCCAACTCAAGATGCGAAGCTGCTTTGGGCTATCCAAGTCGGCACTATCGGCTCCGGCCCGTGAACTCCGCGGATCGCTGGCGGACCTCGAAGCACTGATGGGCAACGCAGTGCTCGTTGAAAACACCAAGCTAGCGCCTGAGTGGAATTGTCCCGAGAATTTCGCCGCGGCATTGTGCCTGCCCATTGGCTCACCCACCATGCCGCAAGGTACGATTTGGCTGTGGAGCTCTCATGTTCGCGACTTCGAAAAGAACGATATCGAAATCGCTCGCGCCGCTTCCGAAAAAATCCTAGTCGATATTGAACGCAGCGTTCTCGCTGACGAGGTGCTGAAAACCCGTGGACTGAGCCGCCAAGTCGAAGCGGCCAGCATGGTCCAAGCCTCTCGACTGCCCAGTCTCCAGCCACTGCACCGGGACTACGATGTGGCAGGTTGGACCTATCAAGGCCAAGCCTTAGGCGGTAATTTCCACACTTGGAATGTGAACAAACACGAACGAATCTGCGCCGCATTAGGAGCATCCGTCACCTCTGGACCAAGTGGTGCTCTTGTCGCAACCAGCGTCCAAACAGTGGTCGAAACGTGTTGGAACACCAAACACCGCCCCGCTCAAGTATTGCGGAAAGCGAATGATATTCTCTGGGATGTAGAGGACGGCGATTGGAGAAGCTCCCTGTGCTACCTCCAGATTCACCCCGAGTCCGGAAGTACGGACCTGAGTGTGACTGGCGATATCCAAGCCTTCGTTGTGACAGCCCGTGGCGTTCGCATGCTGCCCAGCACGCCGAGCTTCCTTGCAGAACAGCCAGACTCCGCCTTCCGCAATGAGCAACTGACCCTCGAAGGCGGCGAGCTACTCGTCGTCGCCTCGGCGGACGTGATCGGTGGAATCGAAAGAGGCGGCTTCTCGCAAGACGCTCTGCTCGCCATGGTCACCGAAATGCAAGAGGATTCAGTCCAGGATCTGTCCGACCACTTAGCACGAATGCTACCAATGTGCATCAGTGATGGATCCGACCCCACGACGGACCGCAGCATCATGCTCATCCGACGCAAATTTTAGTCCAAGGCGCAAGCTCCTGGCGCACCCCATTCTCCTGCAGCACTAACCAGTTCTGTCACTCTCCCGCTTGCGAGAGAATCGGGCCTAATGGGTCCGGAGAGGGTCTTCTTCGCAAGTCGCTGCCGCGACTCACTTCACTTCCGGATGCGCGATCACGTCGGTCGAATCTCCAGCGTGGACGGACCTGCCGCCATCGACGGGCAAGCTAACTCCCGTGATAAAAGGGCTGGTTGCTAGAAAGTACGCCGCGTGGGCGACGTCATCAGCAGTGCCCGATCGCTTGAGCAGGCAACTGTTGGCAATCACTTGTTCACGCTCTGAATCGATCGAGGCGTCCAAGAGAACTGGACCGGGTAGGATCGCGTTGACTCGTACTCGTGGATTGCGACTCGCCAATTCGACTGCCATGCAACGTGTCAGCGTTTCAATGCTGCCTTTGCTTTGGAGGTAGGCCGCAAAATTCGTGTAGGGCCTAGTCACTGCCCAGTCGCCAACATTCAGGATCGCGCCGCCCGAAGACTGCTTCGTCATCTGAAGTCCAAAATGCTTGCTGGCCAGGGCGGGTGCCATGCTGTTGACGCGGAAAAAGTGCTCAAAGTCCTCTGCACGCGTTTCTTCCAGCGACTTGGGTTCCCATATCGCCGCGCAGTTGACCAGCACGTCGACTCGCCCAAACGCCGCTGTGACTTGCGAAACCCATTTCTCAACCTGCCTCTCTTCTTCTATATTTCCGACGAGTTCCAGTGGCTTTGATTCGGTCGGGCTTGGGTCCACCGAATCGCCGGGCTTCGCGCGTCGACCATGCAATACGGTCCTGCACCCCCGCCAGTCAAAGTACTCCGCCACAGCTCTGCCAACACGCGGCGACTTGCTGCCGGTCACCACCACAACGGGCTGATCGTGATCAAACACATCTTGCAGTCGCGTGCGCTCAGCAGTTACCAGTTCTTCAGTGTTAAAAGTGTGTCGGGTCATATCGTGGCAAACAAAGAGTGTGAGTCGCGTGCGGCAAGTAAGTAAGGAGATTGGGACATAGTAGGCGAGCTTCAAGCTTCCACGGGAGCTGCTAGCAAACCGCGTCACAATCGTTACGACTAAAAAACACTACTTTGTCGGAATAACCCGAATATTTTAACACCACGTGCCGACAACATACATTGACGACATTCGTTGGGTTCTAGTATTCCCCGACACAAGGCTATTTAAGCCTAGTGCGGTGGCTGAAATCCGACGGATACATGCACGGGTGTGGATCGTTGGTACTTGCAGCTCCTACGCTGCAGCTGGTCGAGAGCCATGGAATGGTTCGAATAGCGGCCGGAACCGGTTAATTACCATCGCGAAGAAGGAGTGTCGCGTTGAGTCAGAACATGTCAAATCACAAGCGACGGTGGCTGAAGAACTTCCTGAGCAGCAGAGCGCGTAAAGCCCTCTTGTTAGCGCCAGCGTTTTTCTCGCCGCTTATTGTCAGCGACACTGGACGTAGCTTTGGGCAAGAGCCGGCCACGGCGGTCGCTACGAGTCCTTCAACGGATGCAACCTTTGTCTACGGCTGGCTCGACCGAGCCATTCGAGAAAGCAAAGAGGGCCGGACAGATTCTGCTGCGGCCGCCTTTGCCGAAGCGTGGCGCGGCAGCAAAATGCTGGGCAGCCCGGATAGCAATGAGAGCAAGGCAGTGCAAGCTCGCCTTGCACAAGCCGACGTAGCGCTCCGTGAGAATGGAGTCAAGAAACAACAAGTACTCGACGCAATTCCGAAGCTTGGCGAGATTCGCCGTGCACCGAGCGTCGTGCAAGCTGCCGCTGCAGCAATGCCCGCACTTCCGAGTGTTTCTGGCATGCCTCAGGACCAGAGTAGCCGTGTGCGGCCAGCTACGCCGCAAGTCACCGCTGCAACTGGGTCACCGTTCAATGAAGCCGTCGCTACGCTACCCGTTCGCAGCGCTGATTACGTCCCGCAACAGGACGGAACGCAGGCGATCCAAGCCAGCAACCTGCAGGTATCTCCGGCCGAGCCGATGCTCTCCGTTCCCTCACCAACCGGTGAAAGCGGCGTGGATTTGTATCGGCGGGGAGTCGAATTGCTCGGTGCTGGTGATCGCCAAGCTGCCTACGACACCTTCCGTCGAGCGTGGGAGTATCAGGGCGAGCTGGACATCGCAACGCGGAACTCACTTAAAGACAAGCTTTCGAGCATGCAGATGGGAACGCTCTCACAGCCCTCATCTCCGGCCGTTCGCCAAGTCTCGCAAGAAGAACTCGCCATGCGACAGCGCATGATGAGTGAAGTGACTGGCGAGCTTGCCGCAGCCGAAGCGAATCGTGAAGCAGAACCACAAGTGGTTGCCGACCGATTGCAAACCCTGCGGACTCGAGTCTCCCAAGCCAACTTGGACGGTAACACTCGCAAGCAATTGCTCACGATCGTCGACCGTCAAATCACGGCTCACCAGATCTACATCAATCAAAACAAGGCGTCGATTGAGCAGAACATGCGAAATCGTCAGATCACTGAACAGATCGCCTTGGACCAGGAAGAGCGTTACAAGCTCGACCAACAAATCGCTTCTCTTGTCGAGACGTATAACGACTTGATGGACAAAAGCGATTTCATGGAAGCGGAATCCATCGCCAAACAGGTGGGCACGCTCGATCCTAACTCCACCATTGCAAGTCTCCTTATCTCGAACGCACGTAACCGCCGACGCATCGGTGAGTACGAAGCAATTCGCCAGATGAAGGAAGACAAATTCGTTGACAACATGTTGACAGTGGATGAAGCTGCGATTCCGATGGACGACCGCCAACCACTCCTGTTTGACGCCAAGCGTTGGGCGGAAGTTTCACGTCGCTCCGAAGGACAAATCCGCGAATCTCAGCAGGGCATGTCGCCTGCGGAACGTGAGATCTGGGACAGCCTTCGTCAGCCAGTCCTCGTGGACTTCCAGCAGCAGCCGCTCGCCAGCGTTGCGAAGACGCTGTCCGACATGACTGGTGTCATGATGCACATCGACGAGGCGGGCCTTGCTTTGGAAGGCTTTTCTTCGGACATGCCTGTCACGCTTAGCTTGCCATCGCAAGTTTCGCTTCGCAGTGCGTTGAATCTACTACTCAACACACGCAACTTGGACTTCCAAGTTCAGAACGAAGTCTTGATGATCACTTCGGCTCGCAACACGGCTCAAGCCAATGTGCAGCGAACCTACAGCGTCAAAGACTTGGTCATTCCAATTCCAAACTTCGTCACTGACTACAACAGTGGAATGGCTGGTGCACTTCGTCAGGCTTACGAAAGCCTAGGACGTGGCCTAGTTGCTCAAACCAATGGCGGTCCACAAATTGGTGCGGGCGGCAATGTGCAGATGGCCTCTGCTACCATGCCAGCCAACTCGCCAGCACTCGGTCAGATGGGCGGCATGAACGGTCTTGCCGGAGGCAACTTGCCACCAGCAATCGGCGGCGGCTTCGGACTTGGCGGCGGCAACGGTCCAACCATGGGAAGCATGGGCGGAAGTGCACCAATGTCGATGGGCTCTCCAGGGGCGATCGGTGGTGGTGCGGCAATGGCCGACTTCGACACTCTGATGAACTTGATCCAGCAAACGATCGATCCAGATTCCTGGTTGCTCAACGGTGGAACAAGCACGATCCTACCTTACCCAGCCAACTTGAGCTTGGTTGTCAGTGCTCCACAGACGACTCACGAGAAAATCACCGACTTGCTTGAATCGCTTCGTCGACTTCAAGATTTGCAAGTGACTATCGAAGTGAAGTTCATCACCTTGAACGACAACTTCTTCGAGCGAATCGGTGTCGACTTTGACCTTCGCATCGATGACAACGTTCGAAACTTGCCACTCGACGACCAAGGGCCAAGTACGACCGTTGGTCTGAACGCAAACTTCGATCCGACTTCGGGCGTGATTCCTTTCACGGCTGACTTTGACATCGGGCTGACGCAAGAGAGCTTTACCAGTGCAGTGCCGGCCTTCGGTGGTTTCGACGCGGCCAGCGGTGCAAGCCTCGGCTTTGCGATCCTCAGCGACTTGGAGATGTTCTTCTTCATGAATGCCGCTCAGGGTGACCAACGCACAAGTGTACTCCAGGCTCCTCGTGTAACGATGTTCGACGGTCAATTCGCCTCGATCAATGATACGATCCAACGGCCGTTTGTTACGGGCTTGGTGCCGATCGTCGGCGACTTCGCGGTTGCTCAACAACCTGTAATCGTTGTCCTGAACGAAGGCACTGTTCTCAACGTGCAGGCGACTGTTACAGCAGATAAACGATTCGTACGTCTAACACTCAACCCAACGTTCTCAGCAATCGACCGGGTTGATACCTTCACCTTCGAAGGAACACGCACGAC
>JBGCCZ010000183.1:0-36826 GCA_045105035.1 Pirellulaceae bacterium
ACGCTGTGGTTCGCATCGCCGAGCACTACCGCATCGCTGACCGAAAACGCCGTCGCCAGTCCAGCCTCGAGCGACGCGGAACGGTCCTTTTCGGAAGCGTCCCTCGCGATCGTCGCGTCCAAGCCGGGAGCCGGTTTTTCCAGAAAACTTCCGGCATGTTGATCTGACTGGAGCAGTTGTTCAATCTGCTGGCGAAGATCGAGGTCGTCGCCACAAGCGTCCGCCAGAAAAGCATCTCGCCGAGCTTTTGATTCGATCTCGGAAGCAGCCTGGAAGATGGAATCCAGATTGGGTTTGTTGTCGGACATGGGTCTTCCGATCGCTGAAAGGTTGTAACTGGTACATTGCGGACCCAGAACTCGGCTGGGGTACAGATCAGTGCGAAAACCACCCCATCATCCCATCACCAATTTTCAGAAATCTATCTGAGTAGCACGGCTTGCCGAGCCGTGAGGGTGCTGGTTCTCGCCTTGGAGAGGCGAGCGACTTTGTTCGTAGCCGAGCTCTCCGAGCCATCTGTTTTTGAACGTTCGCTAGTTGGAAGTGTGCTACTTGTCGTCATTTTTGAGCTGCGAATGCAACCAAGCCCGAGCGAACTTCCAGTACCGTTCTGCCGTCGCTGTTGAGACTCCTAGTGCCTTGGAGGCTTCGGGAATGGTTAGACCGACAAAGTACTTCAGCTTCACTAGCTTTGCCTTATCCGGCCATTGTTCTTCGAACCGAGTCAAGGCTTCATCCAGAGCCAGTAGCTCCTCGCCGGGCGCTTCGACCGTAGGACTGGCGGCATCCAAGTCGACTCGCCGCAGATGGCCGCCACGCTTTTGACTCTGCTTCTGCCGAGCCTTCTCTACCAGAATTCTTCGCATCGCTTCCGCTGCGGCTCCAAAGAAGTGGCCTCGGCCACTCCACTGCTGCGGTTGATCCACATCAACCAGTCGCACATAAGCCTCATGCACCAGCATGGTGGGCTGCAGCGTCTGGCCAGGCTTTTCCTTGGACAGCTTCGCTGAGGCTAGCTTCCGCAATTCCTGATAGACCAAGGGAAGCAGTTTATCGGTTGCGTTTTTATCGCCATTGTCGATGGCCGAAAGGATTTTGGTGACGTCGCTCATTCGAACATTGTAGTGAAAAAACGCGTCTACATCCCAGCAGCATCGGCTTGTACTGCGATAACTTCGAGCAGTGGACGAGTGCGCCCCATCGAGCTTCGTCGGTAGGCAGCGGGATCCAGCGTCTTGCATTCTGTGAGAGCGGATTTGGCCTCCTCAAGCGGACATGCCCTGTGGGAGTGAAGTCTGTGAATCGAGGAGAAATTTTGTAAGGCAACTTCGGCTTGGGCGTCTTCTGAACAGTAGTCAACCTTCGAACATATTCGGAGGAACTCGGCGTGGCCCAGCTAGCAAGAGTGAAACGGTTTTCACCGGACGAAATTACTTGCGTGCATGTGATGAATCGTGCCGGGCGTAGATGCTTCCTGCTGGGCGATGATCCGGTCAGCGGGAAGAACTTCGACCACCGAAAAGGCTGGATGCAAGGCAAGCGAAAGCAGCATGCCGCCTACTTCGGAGTCGACTTGCTGGGCAGCGCGATCCTGTCGAGTCACTTTCATTTGGTACTTCGCTCGCGACCGGAAGTGGTGCAAACTTGGGACGATACGGTGGTCGCTCGGCGTTGGCTGATGCTCTGTCCATTAAGGAAGCACGAAGCTGGAAACGCCGACTGAGTTCGAGTTGAACTCGATTCGCACGGATCCGGATCGTTTGCACGAACTTCTCCCAAAAATCCTAGCGGCGCCTTTGCTTCATCATTTCAATTTGCTTCTCTAAGCTTACGACGCGGCTTCGCAGGTCTTTCACATCTATCGACAGTCGAACGACCAAAGTCCGTAGCTCTTCGTCGTTCAGTTGTTGAACGATGTCCCTGGGCCCAAGTCCTTCGTTCTCAAGTCTGCGGAACGGATTAGGAATGGAGTGAAACGCTTCAACCTCTGCCTCTAGATCGCGGATCTTCTTGCGAATCGCTGGCAGTTGAGGATGACTTTCGCCCATTCGCGACTCGGACTCTTTGAGTAGGAGCAACTCCCGCTCCAAGCTCGAATCACGCTGGGTGAAGTAAGCTTTGGGAGGTAGCACTCCTTCACTGCTCGCTTGTTCCTGAGGCGTTCCGGTCTGTGGCGGTCTCACCGGCGTCCCTGTTTGCGCTCCGACCGTCGTAACGTAGGCGACTAGAACAACCACTCCGAGATAGGCGGCTGGTTTCATGATTCTCTCCATCTAATGCCAAACCACATTCTGCGAAAAGGGAACTCCACTTCCCGGATCATAACGTTCCGCCGGCGCTCCCTTGTCCGACTCACTCAAAAAGGCACTGCCCAGTCATCTCTTCCGGCTGAGCGATTCCCAGCAGTTTCAGAACCGTTGGCGCAATGTCCGCAAGTCGCCCCCCCTCGTGCAATGTCGACGATTTCAGTTCATCGTCGACCACGATCAGATCAACGTCATAGGTCGTGTGTTTCGTGTGCGGGCCGTCGCTCTCTGGATCAAACATCTGCTCGCAGTTGCCGTGATCGGCCGTCACTACAGCCGCGCCGCCCTTGGCCAAGGCCGCTTCCACGACTCGGCCGACACCAGCATCCACGGTTTCCACAGCTTCGATAGCCGCCTTCAAGTCCCCGGTGTGACCAACCATATCGCCATTGGCATAGTTCACCAAAATGAAGTCAAAGAGCTCTGATTGAATTGCATTGACGACCGCATCGGTCACTCCCGCAGCTGACATCACCGGAAGCTGATTGTAAGTTGGCACGTGCTTCGGTGACGGAATATCCAACTGCAACTCGCGCTCGAAACATCCCTTTTTGTAGTCGTTGAAAAAGTACGTTACATGCGGGTGCTTCTCGGACTCAGCACAACGCAGTTGGGATAAACCGTTAGCGAAGAGAACTTCTCCGAGCGTGTTCGTCATCCGAGTTTCCGGAGGGAACACGACTTCTGTTTCCAGCGATTCCTCATACTGAGCCATCGTCGCGAAAAACAGATTCTCCAGCTTCGGACCTCGATCAAAACCTCCCTTGGGCACGCTGGCCCAAGACTCGTCGTCCAGCACGAACGCTTTCGTAATTTCCCGCGGACGATCACCGCGGTAGTTGAAAAAGACGACCGCGTCACCCGATTGAATCACATTCGACTGAATATCGCCTTCGCTTCCGATGCTGCACGCAGGAATGAATTCATCGCCGGACTCACTCTGGGACTTTGGATTGGCGTAGTAGGACTCAATGGCCTCTTCGGCAGATGCGAACGCCGAACCACCCTGGGTCAACACTTGGTAAGCCTGCTGCACACGTTCCCAACGAAAATCTCGGTCCATTGCGTAGAAACGCCCAATAACAGACCCCACCCTACCGACTCCGATCTCCTTCGCTTTGGCCTCGAAGCCACGAACAAACCCAAGACCTGATTTAGGTGCCGTATCGCGACCATCCGTAATGGCATGAACGATGACTTTTTCCGAATCCACGCCTTGCTGCTTGAAGTACTCTAGGACAGCCACGGCGTGGTTCAAATGAGCATGCACTCCGCCATCCGAAAGTAGACCGAGCAAGTGCAGTTTGCCGCCTGAGTCTGCGACGTGCTCGACCGCTTTTTTGAGCGTAGGGTTCTCGAAGAAAGTCCCCTCACGGATCGCATGGGTGATTCGCATCAATTGCTGATTCACGATACGGCCCGCCCCAATATTCTGGTGCCCAACCTCGCTGTTCCCCATCACGCCGGCGGGCAAGCCAACGTCTTCCCCCGATGTTTTGATTTGCGTGTACGGATACGTCGCGAGAAGCTTCTCGTCATTCGGAGTCTTCGCCAGATGAATCGCATTCGAGTCATTGAACTCAGGATGCGGGTTGTGTCCCCAACCATCACGGACGATCAATACTACGGGTCGTTTCTGCTTCGTCATTGCTGCAATTTGAATTCGAGTAGTGTCTAGTTTCAGTGTTGGCAAAGTTTTCGCTGAGGCAATTGCAACAGCGACTTAACTCGTCGGCTCGGTGTTCGGTTGCTCTGGGGATTTTGGTTCGCATTGAACTTGGATATTCTGTCCCATCACGCGAACAGAAAAAGTGTCGATGGCGATTTTGGGATTATCGAGCCAGCCGCCGTCTTCGACTGAAAAACGCCAGTGGTGCCAAGGACATGCGACGGCGCACTGTTCGCGATCCAAGTAACCTTCTGCCAAAGAGGCCCCCTGGTGTGGGCAAAAGTCGTCCACCGCGAAATACTCTCCCTCACTGCAGAAAACGGCTACCATCCGATCGCCTACCGCGAAGGCGCGACCTTCTCCATCAGGAATCTCGCCGACTTTGGCGACCGTGACAAAACCTGGCCCCGGATCCTCGGACGGAAACAGAGGAGCCTCTCCTTCGGTTGAATTCGTCATTGTCCGTTCCAACCCACGTCGAAAAAAACCGCCTGCAAGAATCTCAGTCAAACGATCTAAAGCGTAGTAGGTACTCCGACTTTGGGAATGACGGGAGTCGATTCAGTCTGCGAGGAAATGAGCTCCGCCCACGCGTCCACGTCCTGCTCAATCGGCGGCCAAGTATTGAAGTGTCCTGGCACAACCTGCTTGGCCTTCAACCATTTCGCAGCCTGCACGCTGTCCTTAACTCCCATCGTGAACAGATCGCCGATCGGCAAGATGGCAGCATCGATTCCAGCCGCTCCAATCAATTGCATATCGGAAAAAAGAGCCGTGTCGCCAGCGAAGTAGATCCTCTTTCCGCCGATCTCGACGACAAAACCACCAGGATTGCCGCCGTAGCTACCGTCCGGCAGTTGGCTTGAATGCCAAGCAACCGTCATTGTGACGCGACCGAATGGCAATTCGGCTGCCCCGCCTAAGTTCATCCCCAGCGGATCCTCGACTCGGTGATTCGTAGCGAACCAAGTCGCAATCTCGTAGTTTGCTACCAACTTCGCTTTGCAACGGTTCACGATTTCGGCCGCATCAGCCACGTGATCAAAGTGTCCATGCGTTAGCAACACGAAGTCTGCATCCAGATCTTTGGCCGCAACTGTCGCCGCCGGATTCTCTCCTAAGAACGGGTCTACCAAAATGCGATGATCTTCGAATTCCAAAAGCCATGTTGCATGACCATGCCAAGTGAGCTGTAACGTCACGACTGATTCCCTAACTCTTCGACAATCCTCTCGCCCAATCGGACAAGCACCTTAGGCCTAGCGGCCAAGATTCCGGTTCATATTTTTCTTGTATGCCTCAACCCCAGGTTGCCCGTACGGATTGATTCCCATCATGCGACCTTCGATAACGGTCGCCAACATGAGCATTTGGAAGTACTGGCCCAAGTAGTATTCGTCTACCTGCGGCATGTAGATGTTGGTGGATGGACGTCCATCTTCTTTAAGAGCCTGGTTCGTGCCTTCAATAGCCGCATGCATGATTTCCGGCAACGTCTTATCGGCGATATCGTTGAGCTGATCAGGGTCCGAGTCACGCTTTCCAATCGCCAATGGATCAAATCGGTACTTCTCGACGATCACATTGTTCACAATCTTGTCGCGGCGTCCCTCTTGGTGTTGCTGGTGCCGCGAATGCAAGTCACGTGTATTGACTGTGGTCAAAGGCATGGCACCACGCAAGTCCTTGCCGAGACTCTCCGCCAACAGTTGGTCATACCACATCCCTGCTGACTCAAGTGCTTTACTCCAAACCGAGAGCAAGCGGACTGTCGCGCCTCGCTTCAACTCCATCTGATGGTTGACCGCCGTGTACTGGAGAACAACGTTGTCCGCAGCCGATGCAGTGCGGAAATGCTCGTTCATGTCCGCGGCGCCTTGGAGCAACTTCATCACGTTAATCCCCATCAGCGCTGCAGGGACCAAGCCAACAGCCGACAAGACTGAGAAACGTCCACCTACGCCGTCTGGAACTGGAAAGATATCCCCACACCCGAGTTCGGACGCAAAGCTATGAAGCTTACCGCTTGTGCCGGTCACCGGAATCACGCGACTGGCGACTTTCTTTGCGTCGCCACCACAACTGGTTTCCAAAGCCGCTAGGTACTGTCGAAACGCCGACGCGGTTTCGAGCGTACCGCCACTTTTGCTGATCACGACAAGGCCCCAACTATCTTCGACGCCCGCTGCGGCCTGACCTTTCTGGGCACCTAAAAGATGCAACAAACCTTGAGAAGCATCGTTGTCGACATTGTTTCCCTCGAAGTAAATCCGAGGCCTACTTCCCCGTTCGCCACGGGACAGCTCATTGAAATACGGCTGGCAACAGGCGTCCATCAGTGCCCGAGCACCCATGTACGAACCGCCGATCCCCAGCACGACGACTCGATCAACTTCCGTCATTAGCTGTTTTGTTACAGCTAAAATTCGGGCTAGCTCACTACCCTGACGGTCGGCTTCATATTCGGAGAGCAACCGTTCCGGTAGAAGATAAAATCCAGCATCCAGTGGCTGCTTTGAATCGGGGGTCGCAATCTCGCCGGACAGCATCTTGACATCGATGTCGCAGACTTCGTCCCGCAACTTCTCCAACTGCGCACTAAGGCTAGCAACGTCGCTGGGCTCCAGGCCTGTGTCCGATAGAAAAGCCGCCGAAGGATCGAATCTCAGCAAAGTTGCCATGGTGTATTTCCTTGAGTTAACGAGAGCGCGATCAAACGTCCGTGCAAGAAGCAGAAATTCCCCTAATTGGGAATTGAACGCGAATCCAACATGTGATTGCGAATCTAACGAAACCATCACTGCGAATAAATGGCTATCTGCCTGAAAGCAAACGGCTTACAAGGGGTCTTCGTCCTCGCGTCAGCGTTAATTGCTTGACAGACCTGCTTCGTCAGCTATTCTCTCCGATGCTTAGGGTGGTGCAACCACGTTCAACTGAGTTGCACGAACAGGGAACCCGGTGAAAATCCGGGACGGACCGGCCGCTGTAAGCTGCTTGCTCAATCGTGAGGTGAAGACCTCATGAGCGTCGACCCATCGCGGGTCACCGCCGAGCGCCTCAACTTCAATCTACATGCCATTGCTGGTTCGAGAGAACACAGCGAGAAGGTCGGAGTTGCGGAATGCAGTAAGTCAGAAGACCTACCTTGAGTACTGCAAGACGCGTTTGCATCTTGCGACGGCAGAACATTCCTCCGGACCATGATCCCGCCAAGGATCTCAGGAATCTCGACCGTCAGTCACCCTTTTCTTTGACACGCCCAACTCGTCTGAATTTGCGGAGAGTGGTCATGCTGTGCAATGTCCCTAGCGTCTGTCCGTCCGGACTTAACCAATTACGTCAGGATCGCCGAGCCTTCACGCTGGTCGAGTTGCTCGTCGTGATTTCGATTATCGGAGTCCTTGTCGGCCTGCTCCTGCCCGCCGTGAGTGCAGCGCGTGAATCGGCGCGCAAGGCGACTTGCCAAAACAATCTCAAACAGATCGGGCTTGCACTGCACAACTTCCACGCTGCGAAAGGCAAACTGCCTATCGGTTGCGTGGAATGGCGTGGCTTCGGTGCCCCAGCGACTCACCGGCAATTCGCATGGTCGGCCTACTTACTTCCCTATCTCGAGCAAGCCAACCTCTTTGAATCGATCGATTTCGAACTCCCCTTCGATGCACCCGAGAACGCCCAGGCGGCGTCGACCAAGCTGTCCGTGTTCAAGTGTCCTTCCGCACCAGACCAGGATAGCCCCCGAGGGCCCACCGACTACGGCGGTCTATTCGGTGAACGCATGGTTACCCGCAAGGCCGACGATGGAATCTTCCTTTACGACCAAGTCATTGACTTTGACGACATCCGTGATGGCTTGGCAACAACGATGGCCGTCGCTGAAGACATGGGTGGCCCAGACAGCGAGTGGATCAATGGCCGAAATGTGTTTGTTCAGTCCGGCTCGATCAACGACTATCAGGCTTGGGCCGGCGACAATGAAATTCGTAGCCAACACACGGGAGGAGCTACGGCACTCTTCGCGGACGGCCACGTTCAATTCCTATCCGATTCGACCGACGAACAAGTCCTCGGTGGATTGATCACGCGAAACGGTCGTGAAATCGTGACCTCGGACGAGTTCTAAGCGGCCCCCGGCCCGCCTTGCACTCGACCGTTTTGAGCATTACTGACACTACTTCCTTGAGCAACTCTGAATGACGCACAACATGATGCGACCAAACCAAAATCAATCGTCTTTTTCACCACGCAGGCTGATACTCGCCGCGATCGTACTGACCTTCTGCAGTTCAGCCAGCCAAGCTGGACTGGTGGATTTCGAAGATGTGGGTGCGGGGCTTGCTGACGATAGTTTTTTCAATGGTGGCCCGAACGACAGCACGACTCCTTGGGTTAGTAGCGGAGTTTCCTTTGACAATAGCTTCACCAATTTCGACGGTGGTTTTACCGCCTGGGATGGCTGGGCCTATTCCAACGTGCAAGACAATTCGACCGCTGGCTTCGGCAACCAGTATGCAGCCTTTTCGACAACCGGTTCGGCCGCTGGCTTTGGTGCTGGCAATTCGCGAACCTATGCCATCGCGAATACTGGGTCTGCGAAAGATGCGAACGGCAGCGTGCTAAACTTTGCGACGAACGCGAGTCTTGAGTCTATCGACATCACGAACTCTACCTACGCTTTATTGGCCCTAAGAGACGGCGACGACGGTGGAGCGAATTTTGCCCAACAGTTCGTTGACGGCGACTTTTTCCGGCTGACCATCACGGGCTTCGAAGGCGAAGGAGCTACGGGCCTAGAAACAGGAAACATCGACCTTGATCTTGCCAACTATTTTGATTCAGGTGCGGCGGATGACTTCATCCTCACTGACTGGACGACAGTCGACTTAAGTTCACTCGGCATATCAAAGTCTCTTAGATTCTCGTTGGATTCTAATGTAGTCGATGTCTTTGGTTCAGCAGTCTTCCTAAACACACCGACCCATATCGCCGTTGACAACCTGAACTTCGTGGCCGTCCCGGAACCTGGGTGCTTGGGCCTTCTAGTCTGCGGATCCTTACTCAGCCTATCCCGCGCTCGACGTCGAATCCGTGACTGATGGCTGTGCTGAGAATCCAGACTCTTCAAACTCGCCACCTCGCGTTCGAGCGCGAGAGAAGTGCTTCAGCTGGCCACTCTCTCAAATCTTCGCCAGAACGGCGGAGCAATAAACGCCAGGTTGGCCACAATCATGATCGCACCGAAGGTGATCATGCCGAGACCAATTGCGATACCTCCGTGAACAAAGACCGCCATCGCCAAGACGAGCGGTCGAGTCAATCTGGGCCAAACCAGAGCACTATAGAAGGTCTCCCAAAAGATGGTCATCCCCGAAAGAGTTGCGATAAGCAGCGGCGACCGCCCCATCCAAGTGAGGTCCAACGATTGGTATTCATAGTTCACGATTGTGAACCACATCGCACTTCCGTCATACCACATCTCGCCGCGCATTTTGCTCAACCCACCAAACAAGTAGATAGCGCACAAGTGTAGCTGGATTAACCGTGTTGCAATCCGGTTTGTATCTACGGCTTTGGAAGATGGAAACAGCCACGACTCGCCTGAATCTTCCGGTGGACGTCCCAATCGATCGCGAAGCTTAGCATCTAGACTAAACACACTGCCGCTGCGGGCGAACGAGAGATACATAGTGAGCATCATCACCACTTGATCCAGTCCGAACAGGGCCAGTGTTGATCGGTGGCAGACCATCAGTGTTAAAAACCATGCAAGGGGAATCACAAGCCTCGTCCCCAACCCGACCATCATCAGAAGACTGAAAAGAATCGCCATGCCCAAATGCGAATAAACGGCGAGAGGGCTATCGGCATACCAGAACCAACTCCATGCCCAATCACCGGCGTGAAGAGATTGACTTGCTTCCCGGTTAATCCACGCTTGGGGGCCAAAAAAATCTGCCTGTCGGCTCAGCCAAATCACATGCATGTACGCAAGCATCGCCCCAGTGCAGATGCGAATCACAGCCAGCGTTTCAGCCCCGAGGGGTTGGAACCAAAATCGCCTCCAGAGCTCAGTCCAACCACGCATCCAGCCAAGTACTGCACCAATCGAAGTTACCCTCTGCAAATGTTCGCCGTCGCTCATGGTGCGTCTCCCGAATCAGGGGCGACACTCTCTACGTTCGACGGAATGCCCGAATTTGAATCAGAGGGAACTGCATCGAATTGCTGCGGAACGACGAGCCCCGGAGGTGTTTGCATTGGTGCGGGCACGGAATCTGGCAAAGTGATGTAAAACTCGCGTGCATTCAATCGCATTCTCTTGCGCAAGACTTCCTCGTCCGTCGGCAAGCGATGCTCGACTCGGTCGATCTTCACCTCGTCGGCTTCGAACTTATCCGCAACGTGCGCGGCCATCGAGTCACGAATTTGCTCGTAAAGCTGCCTGGCCTCCATCCAACCTGAGAGTACTTCGGCCTCTCCTAGATTGGATTCACGGGTCTCCAAGAGCAATGGGTCCACGGGCTCGACCCACAACTGCTGCAAGTTCTCCGTCAGCATGAAGTGCCGGTGGTAAAGCAGTCGCGGCCACTGAGCTCGGCGGTCTGGGTAACGCACGGCCGAAAGCTTGCCGTTCGAATCGAGGAACGAACAGTCGATAAGGTGACTTGGTCCCGGCTGCGGAGCAAAGAACGAATAGCCGTGGTCCAAAAACGCGAACTCAATGTACGGTTCAACAGGCCAACGGACGAGGTCCGCCAGTGGCGAAGTGCCTCGGCTACTCCGCGTGAAAAACTGGAAAGGCCCGGCGCAGATTGCCAGAAGCTGGAAGACGATAAGCCCGCTCAGGATCCACCGACGCTTCGACCACTGGATTTCATTTCCACTAGCCGTCGCTAGTTCGGCTCCGCGGCCCGGCAACTGCGAAGGTGTACTACCTCGAGTCTGAACACCACCATGGCTTTCACCCGACCTGAGAGCCTTTCGCTTTGCCACTCGACGAATTCCTTTATGACCGAGGTCAGGCCTAGAGCCCTGGAACATTGAGGAACCACAGTAGGGACCCCAGATCGGTCTTAGGATAAAGACGCAGTGACAAAATAACAAACCCTCGCTAGCAGAGACTAGCGAGGGTTTGCGTTTTTTGATTACTGCATTTAGCTATCGGTGATACTAGCGTGAAGCCAGTTTGCCCGCAGCCATACTTTCGGATTCATCGAAGTTGAATGACAACTGCAATCGGTCTCCAGCTATCAGCCGAATGGACTGACGTTTTACTTCGTCACCCAATTTCACTTCGACTTCGTAGTCGTCCCAGATCTGCCCAGGCTTGAGCTGACTTGTACGATAGGTTCGCTGGTCACCAACGGCGCGTGTTTGATTACCCGCCAGAGTTACCGTCGCACCTTCTGGCACGCTGAGAGTCAGAGCGGTTTCGATTGCCTTGTCGTAATCGGCAAAAGCGAAGGCAAGATTCTCTGCGTCGCCCGCAGAAACCATCAGCTCACGCTCTTCGACCATCTTCTCTCCATCGACAGAAGGGATCTCAGCACGAATCTCGAATCGATACTGTTTGTTCGCTTCGAGTCCACGACTCACAAACTGACGCACGGCACCAGTCGACTTAGTTTCCTTACCGTTGACGAAGACCTTGGCTTCGCTAGGAACGGAGACGGTCAAGTAGACTTCGTCGCCAGCAACATTGCTGACAAGTGAAGAGACTGCACTTGGCGATTGGTTGGAAACACCATAGTAGACGCTTCCACCGCCACTGCTGCCGTAACTAGTAGATGGCGTCGCGTACGAACCAGTGGATCCGCCACTGCTGTAGCGAACAGTGTGCCCGCTGCTGCCGCCGCTGCTACCGCGTGCATATGAACCGCTGCTACCATAAGCTGCACGGTAGGTGTAGCCAGAGGATCCAGCATAGGCCCCAGAGCTACCACCGCTCGCGTAAGCAGCTCTCCGCGCTGCATGCCGTGCGTGTTTAGCAGCAAGGTGAGATCGTAATCGCGCGAGGATGCCAGGACGTCCGCTACTTCCGTAGGACGCGTATGCGGCAGTGTAGCCGCTGCTGCCTCCCGAAGCGTAAGCAGCCGAGTAGGCCCCGCTGCTTCCACCAGAGGCGTATCCCCCTGAACTGCCACCGGCGTAGACCCCACTGGACCCGCCACCGAGGGCTCCCCAGCCGGCATCCGCAGTGAGTGGACTGAGGGAGAAGGCTATTACAGCCAACCCAAGAATTCCCGTTGTGTACTTCATGTTCTCTGGCTCCGTTTCATCAAGATGTACTCAAAAAAGCGACCTTCGTGGCACGCGATGAGTACGTGCGCATCGGTTAAGGATATCTGCGTTACCGGACCAATCAAGCAGACTAGGGTAAATTTACCGGTTAGGAGATCCGCAGGATCTCCTGAAGCCTAGCACACCGACCCTCGATTCAACGGACCAGAGGCTCAACTTTAACGTTATCAAACGAGACCTTCCCGGTCGCACCGAGAAGCCCAACGGCAACGATGGCAAACCGCGAGCCCTTAGGCACAGCAAAAACTCGTGCCTCTTGCTTCCAGTCTCTCGTTCCGCGGAATGGCCCAATGAAATGTGTACCAAGCATGCTTCGCTGCTCGTCAAAAAACCGAATGGAGAGACCAGGCAATTCATCTCTGGCCAGGCCAACCTGAACATTCTCCAGCTTGAGCACTGCGGATAGCCGTACTCGTGAAACAACTCTTCCATCCAAGGCGACTCCTTGCAGGAGATTTGACGGGCGTCCGGCGACGTCGCTTTCGAAAGAAATGTAGCTCTTCCCGCTCGGCGCTCCGGCGGTCTCAAGCACCAATTGCCGTTGGTAATACCAGCCCGGTACGAAACCGTTCTCTGGCAATGGCTCTTCAAAATCGCCGTTCAAGAATTCCGGTTTCTCAGGATCGCCGAGTACTTGTCGCTTGTCTTCGGCCGTCCCGGTCATTGGTACAAATAGAGTTGGACGCAGCGCTTCCTTCTCCAGCTTTCCATTGCGTTTCCGCATCAAGTAAAGCGTCTGCTGAAAACGCTCACCGACCGGTACCACAATTAGACCGCCTTCTACCAGTTGATCGATAAGTGGCTTAGGCACATTTTCAGGGCTACACGTTACGATGATGCGATCAAATGGAGCATGCTCTTTCCAGCCCTTAAATCCATCACCAATCTTGGTAAAGATGTTCTTGTAGCCCACGCTATCCAGAACGCGTCGGGCTTGCTGCCCCAGTTCCGGCACGATTTCGATGGAATAGACTTCCTTGACCAAAGGGCTGAGGATCGCCGCCTGAAATCCACTGCCCGTTCCGATCTCCAGGACCTTGTGTTCGGGCTTGGTGTCCAACTCTTGAGTCATCATCGCAACGATGAACGGACTACTGATCGTCTGCGACGCGCCAATGGGTAGTGCACGATCGTAGTACGCTTGATTGCGAAATGCCGGAGGCACGAATTGATGACGTGGCGTGTTGCGAATCGCCGACAGAATCCGCTCATCGTGGACGCCGCCTGGAACCAACACGTCCGTCACGAGGCGTTCCCGCATCTCGGCATAGTTTGAGAAGGGCAACCCAACCTGCGCCTGCAAGCCCTCCATGCTGCCGACGAGGAGCAAGACTGCGATTAGACATCGTAAGGAGTGCATCGTTCTCGTCCCTAAAGATAGAAGTGAGGAGTCCAGAACCTAGTCGCTGACCTCCGCTGAAACTCAGTGGGGCGTCGCTTGCCCATGGGGTTCGCAATCACCTGATACTCAGGCAAATCGCCCTAACGTTTTTCGTCCAGCGTAACTAATTTCATCGTCGCAGTTTAACATGAGCCGCGCAATCGTCGCCCACGCACCAAGTTCGCGGGGTCTTGCACCGGCACAACCGACAGGACTGTTAGGAATCTCACGTCACCAATCGGCCTTTCATCCACCACGGGATCCGTTCTCATGATCCCCGCTTTGAGCGACGATTGTCTACCCGAAGGGTGAAGTTAGTCCAGGATGGATATTCGAGTGCCCGTAAAGATCCCCAAACAACTGCGAAAAGCCGACGTTTTGGGTCTCCGCACACTGCCCCATTCGGGGACTCACCCAAGAAACAATATCAACTGGCAATTAGCGAATGGACTCGCAGCATGCAAAAGAAGAACTCTTTAAGTAGCCTTGCATTCCTGTTGGTTTGTCTGCCCATAGCGAGCACGGTAGGCGGCGAGCGGCCAACTCTGAACGCCACCTGCGATCCGCGGCCAGACATCCTTCCGTATAGCTGGCACAACTCAATCCCTGAGTATCGACGAGTTCACAACCGGCCGAGATTCTGGAGCGGTTGGGTTGCTCAGCAGATTGCGCCGTCCAGCCAAGAAGCGATGGTTTGGTGCGAGAATTTACGGACTGGAGCCTATGACACCAAGCACGCTCCACCTCGATACAAACGATTTTACGGCCCCAAACCTTGGGAAGTCCTCCAGACAGGCGCCCGCCCTGACTTCGCCCGCCCCGAAGCCACCAATCAGTTCGCATCGGGCAGTGTCGTTGAAGCAAGAGAACCGAACTTGGACCGAAAGGCACCAGCCCCTCTGCCCAAGGCTCCAAGTGAAATGCCACCTGCAATCGACACTCCCGTAAGTGTGCCTTCGCCCTCCGACCGTGGCTAGGAGCAAGAGGCCAGAGGCTTCTGCAAATCGAGGTCGTCAGCACAGACTCTGGCCCGGCTTAGAAACCAAATAGGCTAGGCCGAAGTCGGGAACACCTGTTCGAGACCATAGCGAACCGCTTCTGCAATTTGTTGGATCTCTCCAGTCGAAATGCACAGTGGCGGCATAACGACGACTGCATTGCCGAGCGGTCTCAACCAAACGTTGCGATCCTGGGCCGCCTCGCAAACTCGATAGCCCATGCGCTCTGACCAAGCGAAGGGACTGTTCTCCTGATCGCTAACCAACTCGAGTGCACCCGCTAGGCCCAGCGTTCGAACGTCGCCCACATTGGGATGCATGAGCAGCGGTGAGAGGCTTTCTTCCAACTGCTTGGAAGCTTCCGCAACGTGCTCCAATAAGCTGCCGTCCTCAAAGAGCTCCAAACACGCAAGAGCGGCCGCACAGCCAAGTGGATTGCCACCGAATGTATGGCCATGAAAAAAGGACCGCGACTCCGCATACTCGCCCAAGAAAGCATCCCAAACCCGGGGCGTAGTCACAGTCGCCGCTACCGGAAGGTAACCTCCACTTAGTCCTTTTCCGGTACACAAGAAATCGGGCTGCACAAACTCATGCTCGCAAGCCCACATACGGCCTGTTCGCCCTACCCCAGTCGCAATCTCATCAGCAATCAACAATGTGCCGTACTCGTCGGCCAACGCACGTAGGCCTCGTAAGAATCCCCGCGGATGTATCACCACTCCGGCCGCGCCTTGCATCAGCGGTTCGACGACAACCGCGGCAATACGCGCGCTAAATTGCTCGAACAATTCGCGATATGCGCCTAAATAGTGATCGACTAACGCGTCATCAGCGACTCCGGCAGGAGCGCGAAAACGATCTGGACAGGGACCTTGGATCACATCGAAAAGCAGTGGAGAGAACATCGAGTGAAATCGCGAAACACCACCCACGCTGACACTGCCAAGTGTATCGCCGTGATACGCATTCCCGACGGCCATGAATAAATCGCGTTGAGGCTCAGGACTCGCGCACTGTCGCCAGTACTGAAAAGCCATCTTTAAGGCGATTTCTATCGCACTCGAACCATCACTCGAATAGAACACGTGGTTCAAGTCTCCTGGGCAGACCTCGGCCAGCTTGCGAGCCAAACGAATGCTGGTTGGATTGCCGACGCCAAGAGAGGTAACATGTGCGACCTGATCTAGCTGATCCCGAATCGCCTGGTCAATCTTCGGATTGCGATGCCCATGAACGTTACACCACATACTACTGACAGCGTCCAACAGTCGACGACCGTCTTGCGTCTCCAGCCAGACTCCTTCGCCACGAACAAACACGAGAGGCTCATACTCGGCCATCTGGGTGAAAGCGTGCCAATAGTGCTGCGTATCCCATTCAAGAAGTTGTTCTCGGGTTACGTCCGAAGGAATGCCTGATTTGCCGACAGATGCGCCCACTACCACTTCACATGCACTGGTGCCCCAACCTGGACACCGAGCATCGCGCTCGCACTGTCATCAACAAGGACGATTTTGAGAGACCCGCTGTCGCTCAAGATGGCCACTAAGGTCATTGAGGGTTCCGAGTGATCTGGCGCATAGAGCCCAAATGTCTCGTGTTCATCAACGGTGATGCGCAGAGATGCATCACGTGGCGCCGCCTCCAAATCCGAGACGGGGATGTCCGTGATGAGACTGCCGGAATCATCAACGTCGATTACTTTTCCTGAAAGCTTCCCTGACACGGCAGAATATCTCTAAGAACAAATTTCAAGTCTCCGTCCGTGGAACCCTGGCTTTTGCTTCCATTCCCTTTTGACAATATTCCGGGGAATTGTAACAGGATCACTTGTCCATTGTCTTGCTGTTGCGGTCAAAAAGCTTCCAAATCCAGGGGAATCTCAGACTCTCCCTAGAGTGTCACGTCCCTCGGAATCTGCCTTCCGAAGTCGACCTCAAAGGCCATCCAAACTCGTCGACTTCAATGAATACCCGTTAGCCAACCCAAGCGAGACTGCGAGGCGGAGCCGAAAACAATCAGCTAGAACTCTTCGGCGATGAGCTTTTCGCAGATCTGCTTAATCATCCGCGGATCTGCACTCGGATTGCGTTTCCGAGCAGGCCCAATTAACGCCCCAAGCGCTTTGGCGTTGCCATCCTTGACTTGGCTTACGACTTTTTCATTTTCAGCCAGCAGCTCACGGCAAAGTTCCTCGATCTCCGACTGATCGACTTCGACGATCCCCAAGGCATCCTTTGCTTGCTGGACGCTCTGCCCAGCGTTCTCTAGCCAGTGTTGGAACACCTGCTTGCCTTTAGTAGTGTCGAGATCGCCAGACTCGATCGCAGTAACCAGCTCGGCAAGCTGCTTGGGCGTCACGGGGAATTCGTGCATGGTCAGCTCTTCGGAGTCATTCAAAACGCGCAAGACCTCCTGCTGGATCCAGGTGCTAGCCCGCTTCGCATCACCACCGGCTTCCACCACGGCGTCAAAGTACTCCACCGCTTCCCTACCCTGCGAGACAATCACATCGGCATCGTAGGCTTTCAGTCCGTGTGCTTTCGCCAACCTCACGCGGATGACCGTCGGCGATTCGCCCAACGATCCTTGGCTGACTTGAATCTGCTCCTTGGAGATCCGCAGGGGAACTAAGTCGGGATCGGGAAAATAGCGATAGTCCGCGGACTCCTCTTTTTCTCGCTGGGGAACAGTCACGCCGCGTGCGTCATCCCAACCGAAAGTGCGTTTCGGCGAAACTCCTAGCTCACCCCTAGTACGTTCCCACTCTTCCCACTGCCGCTGACTCTCATAGTTTAAAGCCCGCTCAACCGCCCGGAAGCTATTCAGATTTTTGACTTCAACAATCGGAGTAGCAACTTTCCGACCTTCGTGGTCAATATGCAAGTTCACGTTGGCATCCGCACGCAAACTCCCCTCCTGCATGTTACAATCCGAAACCCCCAAGTAAGTCAGCAGCAAACGCAGTTCGGTCAGATAGGCCTTCGCCGCTGCCGCAGATCGCAAATCGGGCTCGGACACAATCTCAAGGAGCGGCGTACCCGTGCGATTCAGGTCAATTCGGCTATCCGCCTTACCCTCCGCCTCATCATGCATACTCTTGCCAGCGTCTTCTTCCAAGTGCGCCCGAATTAGCCGAACACGCTGTTGAACTTTCGGGTCTTCCGGATCGGCAAAATCGAGGTAACCAGGCCCACAGATCGGCAAGTCAAACTGTGAAATCTGATAGCCCTTTGGCAAGTCCGGATAAAAGTAGTTCTTCCGATCCCACTTCGTGTATTCGGCAATCTCGCAGCTCAGCGCTAACCCGGTCTTGATTGCCAAGTCGACAGCTCGTTGATTCAACACGGGGAGCGTGCCGGGTTGTCCTAAACAGATGGGGCAGACCTGAGTGTTCGGCTCCGCACCAAACTCCGTGGAGCATCCACAGAACAGCTTCGTATGCGTCTTGAGTTGAACGTGAACCTCAAGACCAATAACCAATGTGTAAGGAACGGGCCGCTGCGTCGAAGTAACCATTCGTTCAGTCTTTCTCTATCCTCTATAACCACTCAATCGACTCGGCAACCGGCCTCAGTAAATCACTAACTCGTGAAAAGGGATTGCGGCGATGAAACTACCAACTTCATGAATCCGAACGCGACCAAGATAGCGATTCACGAAAACAGCACCCTAAACCGTCACCGTCTTCGGAGTGAACAACCCTGCCGACTGAAGGCTGTACGCCACACGCAGTAGTCGGTCCTCAGACAGCGCAGGACCTTGCAGCTGAACTGCCAACGGAAGTCCCTCGGAATCGTAACCAGCCGGAATGGACAGAGCCGGGATTCCAGCCAAGTTCGCGCCAACAGTGAATAAATCACCGAGATACATGCGGACTGGATCGTCTTTGCGATCCCCCAGCGGATAGGCCGTCGTTGGGGTTACGGGGCCAACTAGAACATCAACCGACTCGAAGGCCTGCTGGTAGTCCCCCGCGATTAATCGTCGAACCTGGAGCGCTTTTTTGTAGTATGCGTCGTAGTAGCCAGAACTTAACGCAAACGTGCCCAGCATGATGCGACGCTTGACTTCGTCACCGAAGCCTTCCGTACGGCTTCGAGCCATCATCGACTCCAGGGGCGAGTCACTCGCGTACGGCGACGACGCCCGATGTCCATAGTGGACGCCTTCGTAACGTTCGAGATTCCCGCTGGCCTCGCAGGGTGCCACCACATAGTACGCGGGTACTGCATACTCGTTGTGCGGCAACTCAATATCGACAATCTTGGCTCCGAGTGAGACGAGCGAATCGATCGCTTTCTCGACCCCCTGACGAATTGATGGTTCCAGGGCTTCATGTTCCAGTTGTGAACGCACCAAACCGACTCGCAGCCCTTGTACTCCACCACTTAGCCCGCTGCTGTAGCCGGGAACCGGAGCGTCGAGCGATGTACTATCTCGCGGATCGTGACCAGCCATGATTTGAAGAAGTGCTGCTAGGTCTTCGACGTGATTGGCCAAAGGGCCGACTTGATCCAGGCTGCTTGCGAACGCGACGAGACCGTAACGGCTTATCCGACCGTATGTGGGCTTCAGTCCACATACTCCGCAGAAGGCCGCCGGCTGACGAACAGAGCCCCCCGTGTCGGAACCCACTGAGAGCGGAGCCATACCAGCCGCCAGTGCCGCCGCCGCACCGCCACTCGAACCTCCAGGAGTCCGCGAGAGATCCCGTGGATTTGCCGTCGGACCAAAGAAGCTAGTCTCGGTACTGCCACCCATCGCGAACTCATCCATGTTCGTCTTACCGACAGGTACTAAGCCGCCTTGGAGCAGTCTTTCCGTGGCCTGCGACTCGTAGGGAGGCACAAAGTTCTCAAGCATTTTCGAACCACAAGTCGTGGCCACGCCTTTGGTGCACAACACGTCCTTGACGGCGATTGGGACGCCAGCCAGAGGCGAGAGTGTTTCGCCCGCAGCAACCCGTTCATCGACCGCAGTGGCAACTTCCAGTGCCGATTCCGCCTTCGATGTGAACGCATTGATACGACCATCACTGGCCGCTATGCGGTCCATGAAGTACTCGGTCACTTGCCGGCTGGACAATTCGCCTTGGCCTATTTTTCGGCCAAGCTCGACTGCTGAATGCTCTTCCATATTCATGCCAAGAGCTTACACGACCACGCAGGCCCCGCCAATCGACACTAAGATTCGAGAAAACTGCTCCGCTTGGCTCAAACTAAGCGAACAGTAACTGAAGCAATCAACTACTCAGTCGACCGTGAGAACGGAAGCCGCGTCCGAGTTGGTCGTCGTTCCCGCAGAATTCACCGGCGCATCGCTGCCTGCCCACACAAGAATTGCAGTCGCAATCGCGGTGACCGAAAAGATCACCGCTAGATGGATTCGATAGCCATCCAAGATCCGCAGAAAGGGCAGATACCTACCGATCACATACTCGATTCCAGGCTGCCAATCGTTCTCCTCTTCGACCACTTCAGCATCGTCTTCGAACTGCGTTTGAAGGTACGTTGCGTCTTCGAACGACTTGCTCACTGAGACGCTTGCATCAGAAACGGGATCGGGGCGGACTTTCCCCTGGCCACGGTCTAACTCAAAGCACAGGTCGGAGAGTTTGCGCCGCAAGAAGTTAACATCGCTAGCATCGATACTCTCTTGCTTCGTGAGTGCTTCGATTGCGGAAGAACCATCGCGCATCGACTCCTGCGCCTGGCTGGTCTGAAGCGGCGACACGATTCCGAAATGCTCCGCGAGCATTAAAATCGCGTGTTGCTCAGACTCTTTAGTCGCTTCTAACTGCTGCATTTGGTTTCGTCTGGAAGAGTAAAACTAGCCTCTCATTCCCCACGAACGCAGTATAAAAACGAACGGACAAAAGTCGAACGTTTTGCCTACTTCTTTGCCGAAAGAACCGCCGGCACAAGGAAACACTCCGAGTTTTGGCTGGGTGCGTTGGACAGAGCGTCCTCACGGGTCAAACCCGGGACATTAACGTCTTCTCTAAGGACCGAATCGACCCCCAATGGATGTGACATAGGGTCGATGCCTTCAGTCTCTACCTCGTTCAACTTCTCCACAAAGCTGACGATTTTCGCCATCTGCTCCGTGAAACGACTCAACTCCTGCTCATCAAACTCAAGTTTCGCCAAGTTGGCGACCTTCAGTACATCATCATTCGTGAGCGGCATGAGCTTAACCTGTGACGACGCCAGTGGTGGCAACTCGGAAGCTGTCTGTGCGCGAATGGATTACCAGCAGAGTTTCGCAGGCAGAGTTACTTCGTTGGCAATGCGAACGGCTTCTGCTTCACAACCTTGCGAATGACGCCACTACGGATGCACTGAGTGCAGACCATCAGCTTCCGGTGTTCGCCGCTGGGCAGCTCCACCTTCACGCTTTGTAGGTTTGGCCTGAACTTTCGGCGTGTGATACCAGTGATCTTAGTACCCACACCGCCTAGATATTTCGCCTTACCGCGAATCTCTACTTTGTTTCCGACCGAAGCTTTCTTGCTACAGACCGCACATTGACGCGCCATGATCCAAAATCCCGCTACAACACTGGATGAGCCAGGGTTTCATTTATCGACCGCTGGCGAAAGACTATGCTACTAAGGAGTTGCTGCCGCATGATAGCAGCGCAGGCAGCCTAGAGTACTGCCTGGTGAGCGGCAAGAGTATAGCTAGGTGGTAAGCGAGGGCAACTGCAAAGTACTCCCCCAACAGGTGGTCTGATGCGAAAGTCTCAAAGTGATTCGATGGCTAAAGCAGCTCGGGCGGTCCTTCCGATGGGAGCAAGGCAAGCCTGGCTCTGGAAATAGAGCCTACCCAATCTCACATCCGCGGTTCGAGATTGGAGGGATAGTGCGCCCGGCCAGACCCGGCCGCGAAATTGAAGTTCGCCACGCACTGGACCGCGAGACCGGTGAACCCTTAGTCCTCAAAGTGCTGCTCCCTGATGCCTCGCCGACGCTAACGGCTCGCTTCCAAAACGAGTGCTCTATGACTCCCGCGGAATCCAGGCCGTTCTTGGTGCGACAAGTGAACATCGATGCTCAAACCCCAAGAACTCTTCTGGCCACTGAGTTTGTTTCGGGACTCAGCCTCCAACAGAAATTCCAAACTGGGCGGCCAATCACCTTTCAAAAAAAACTCAAGATTCTCGACACGCTTTGCCAAGCCGTGGCTGAAGTTCACCATATGGGCGTTGTTCACGGTGACATTGCCCCGTCGAACGTCCTTGTCCAAGAAGATGGCTCTTCCTGCCTAATCGACTTCGGGCTGGCCCAGCAACTCCACCACCCACACAGCACCGCCAAGGATACCTCTCTCAAACTCAAACCAAACACAGAGTCGGCTATCGCGAAATCAGCCACTCAAATCTCCGGTACACCAGGGTTCCTCTCGCCTGAAGCCATCCGGCTCGAACCGCTTCGCGTTGAGTCCGACATCTACTCCTGGGGTTGCATCGCGTTCTTCTTGCTTAGCGAAACATTGCCCTTCAAGGGCAGAACGCCCATCGAGATCATCTGGAAGCAAAAGAACCAGCCGCCGCCAGCCTTACAAAATCCAGCAAAGAACTTCCAGCAAGCAACGACTCGAGTCCATTCACTTGTACTCCAATGCATGCAAATTCTCCCAGAAGATCGCCCAACCGATATCAACACTGTCCGCGAGACGCTCATCAGACTGCGCGCGGAAACCTGAAATCAACCAGTGGAACGCGAAATACCAGGAAGAACTCCTTTAAGTCACTCCGGCACAGCTCAAGCAAGAAGAGTCCTCACACCCTCCGAAATAGCTAATTGAGGCTATTCTCACGCGACTCATCGCCCTGTGAAATCGGAATTTGTTTGACTTTCGCAGTCCACCCCTTTACGTTCCTGAGTACTTTTCTTTGATAGACGTCGCTTATCTTTCGCGTCTCTCGATCTTATCTACTTTCCAACCTAAAAACTCGGGCCCCGCTCTGGCGCGAGTGCGAACATACACACTATTCCCCATCGACCTTGTACGACGATGCCTGGCTTTCGCCAGCTGCGTCAGTTCATGGCGGTGGTGGTTCCTCTCGTCTTCTTTGCCAACCGCAGCTCAACTTCTCGGTGCGCCGAGTCGGAGGTTTTACACATGTATCAACGTGTAGTCTCTTGTCTATTGTTGCTCTCATTGATTTGCACAGCTTCGAACCAAATCGTCGCTGGCACGTTCGAGGTCAAGGATAAAAACGAACTCTATGAGCTAATGGTCCGCTTGCGCGCAACTCAGTTCTTGCAGCGAGCGACATTTGGGCCTACGGACGAAGAAGTCGACGCACTCACGAAAAGGATGCTTCAGGTCGGGGTCGTTCGCGGGGCAGAGGCTTGGATTGATCGACAATTCGATCTCCCGGCTACCTATCATCAGCCTCTGGCCGAAGAAATGGTGGAAGCCGATGGTTTCGAGACAACGCTGACCGGCATTAATGTTTCACGCTACCGGTACCATGCATGGTGGCACATTGCCATCACTTCCGAGGACCAACTACGCCAACGCATGGCTTGGGCCTTAATGCAGATTTGCGTCATCGGTCCAAACGCTAGCAACTTCAATAACGCACAGGCTGGCAAGCTCGGAAAGGGACGTTGGCTTGGCATGTCGAACTACTACGACATGCTTCTCCGAAACTCGTTCAAGACCTACCGAGATGTCCTCGGAGACGTCACTTTTCACCCCAACATGGGAGTGTGGCTAAGCCACTTGCGCAATCGCAAAGCGGACTCTTCAGCGAATCGATTTCCGGATGAGAACTACGCCCGCGAAGTTCTTCAACTCTTCTCCATCGGGCTCTACGAGCTCAATCCGGATGGCTCCCACAAGACCGACAGTGAAGGCAACTCAATTCCGACTTTTGACAACACAACGATTGAGACGTTCGCCCGCCTCTTTACGGGACTTACTTACAATCAGAGCAACACAATCACTTGGGGAACGGTGAACTTCCAAGAACCCATGATGATTTTTGAAGATGAGCACGACCGGGATCCTAAGCAAGTCTTCAATGGCGTCACCCTACCCGGCGATACAGACGGCATAGCAGACATCAATGCGGGCCTCGACAACATCATGGCCCACGAGAACATCGGCCCGTTTATATGCCGACGACTCATCCAACGCTTTGTTCGATCAAACCCAAGCAAGGGCTACCTGGAACGCGTAGTCACCAAGTTCAACAACAACGGACAGGGGGTCCGAGGAGACCTCAAGGCAGTCATCAAAGCAATCCTGCTAGACCAAGAAGCCTGGGCTGGAATTCGGATGAAGCCCATCAGCAAACCGCTTCGATTGTACGTGGAAGGCCGAGGCACGGAATTCTCACGCTTGCAAGAACCGGTTCTCGCCTACGCAAGTTTCCTACGGCGTTACGCAGTTTCAACCGACTACCAAAACGACTGGTATATGTTCAACTCCTTGAACTGGCATTTGAATCAGTATCCGTATGGCTCTCCAAGCGTTTTCAATTTCTATCTCCCCGATTTCCAACCCGCTGGCGAAATCACGAGCTACGTTGCCTCTGAAAATCTCCCTGGAGACTCGCTTTATGCCCCAGAGTTCCAACTCCTGGACGGCGTCTATGCAAATCGGATCCCCAATCTCTTTCGCGGGAACGTAAACAACGGGGTCTTTACGCAGACGCTTCTATGGAGAGACGAAGGAAACATCACGGCAACGACGACATTCGATTATCCAGATGAAATCGCACTGGCCGGCGACCCGCAGAAACTCGTCGAGTACCTCGATGCCAAGCTCTGCTGTGGAACGATGGACGACAAGACCCGTCAGAGGATCGTCGAAGCGATCAGCATTAGCACCAATGAAAACAATCGCTACCGTGCTGCCCTATCCGCCGTTCTCAATTCACCAGCTTGCAACATTGCAGAATAGAGGCAGTCTCCTACCGAGCGCCTCACCGCCGCACTCTTGCTCCCAACCACCGAATCAAATTCAAGAGCCAGGATAGAAATCAATGAGAAATCCTCGACAGCGCCCTGAGGCACTTCCTTTTCTTGACCGACGAAATTTCTTGCGACTCTCAGGTGGCTGTGCCGCACTGAGCTCGACATCGTTACTTTCGACTCTAGTGAATTTGAAACTTACTAATACCGCCATGGCGTCGGGCGGTGACACCTCCGGTTACAAGGCGCTTGTGTGCGTCTTTTTCCTTGGTGGATACGATTCGTTCAATATGCTCACGCCATACGAAGACGGTGAGTACGCCGACTACGAATCGGCACGCACGAACTTAGCCCTACCAAAATCGCAATTGCTCGAAATAGCCGCGGCGAACGGTCGCCGGTTTGGAATCCATGAAGGGATGCCAGAGGTCCGAGATCTTTACAACCAAGGCAAGGCCGCTTTCGTTGCCAACGTGGGCAGCCTCATTGAGCCAACAACTAAGGCCACCTTGGGTAGCGTCCAAGTTCCACTGGGCCTCTACTCGCATTCGGATTTGATTCAGCATTGGCAAACGTCTGTGCCACAGTCACGCACCCAAGTCACCGGTTGGGGCGGGCGTATGGCCGACATGCTGACCGATGAAGTCAATTCACACCCCTCGATTGCGATGAATATCGCCCTCGGTTCGCTCAACACTTTTGAAACCGGTAAAGACGTAGTTCCCTATGTAGTGCAGCGTGGCAGTGGAGCCACGCCTCTGTACGGATATCCGAACTCAGGCACTTGGCTAAATGGAATGTACAGCCGAGCTACGGACAGCATGCTTGGTGACCAATACTCGGATCTACTCGAGAGGTCCTACTCGGGCGTCCGGCGAAGCAGCATGGAGGCGGCTATCGATTTCAACTCGGCAACCAATGGCGTCGAGCTGGAGACCGCGTTCCCCGAGACAAACTTCGGACGCGACCTGGAAATGGTTGCAAAGACGATTGGTGCCCAAGAAACCCTAGGACAACAAAGGCAGATTTTCTTCGTCTCCGTTGGTGGATGGGACCACCACGACGATGTGCTCAATCGCCAGGCAGGCATGCTCCCAATGGTCAGCCAAGCACTCAAGGCTTTCTACGATGCGACAGTGGAATTGGGAGTCGCAGGCGATGTCACGTCCTTCACCGCCTCCGATTTCGGACGGACTCTCTCGTCCAATGGCGACGGCAGTGACCACGCCTGGGGTGGCAACCACATCGTTCTTGGAGGTTCCGTTTCCGGAGGCGACGTTTACGGCGAATATCCAGAATCGCTAGCATTGAATAACTCACTGGATACTGGACGCGGCCGCATCATTCCAACTACTGCAGTTGATCAGTACAACGCCGAACTCGCTTGTTGGTTTGGAATCCCGAATAATTCGGAGCTAGAAAACGTCCTGCCGAACATTCGCAACTTTTACTCGCAGGGAAGCTCTACACCGCCAGTCGGATTCCTATCCGGCTCATCAGGGAGTTTCGGTCCAGGCGGACCACCGGCTGGTAGAAAGTTCACTGACTCCGATAACAAAGGAATTGGCGGTGGAGGCATGGGCCAAGGCAATGACCGAGGCGGATTGCCACCTGGCTTCGGATTCTAATTGGACCAACAGCGACTGGCGCACTCCACTTTGGCCGTAGCCACAGAACACAACCGCGATCGAGCCTGCGGAGCCTTAAGCAGACTACTGTAGGGCCAATCACTTTTTCAGTTTGGGCAGGATACGAGCCCGGCTGTCCCAACCGGAACGCAACATATTCTCGGCTCCGAGATCCGAGCTACTTTGTGTAGCTTGATAGATTGAGTAGCCCTGCAGACTACTGGTCGCGCTCTTGACGCTAACACAGGGCTTTGCCTAGTGTTCATCAGCTGAAAGCTGCTGCGCTTTTCGCTATCTCCTTACTTGCAACTAGAAGCCAGGCAGCGATGTGAGGCCGTGACGCGTGTGGTTCCAACTTTTAGACTATTCGCTTGAATCACTGACCAGCAGTCTGTTTGTTCGCTCTACCAGGGCGACCTGCCTGACACTGGTTTGCTGCGCGATGTGCCTGATCTCTTTCCGCTCAACGGCACTCGCCCAAGTCACTTTTTCGGATCTCAGCGAATCTCGGCTGACGAGCGCACCTCAGCAGACAATGGATGCGACCAACGTTGAGTTCAATCTCGACGGAGAGATCAAGCTTGGCGCGCTTCTGACCTACATCTCGAAACGACTCGCAGTTCGCTTTGAGTACTCGCCTCAAATCGCAAGTCGCTCAGTCGTGCTGAGAGCGCCTGGTGCCGTTCCTGTCGATGCCTTACCCACACTCCTCTCCTCGGTTCTACGCACTGAATCACTGGTCCTACTCGATTCGGACATTGCAGGTTGGAAACGGATCGTCGATGTGAAGGATATGGCTCAGTTCGCGCCCACAGGAACAGCCAAAGAAGTCCTCGCACAAAAAGGAGTCGCTGCGCCAGTCACGCAGGTCTTCATGCTGAAGAATGCAAACATCACTACGCTGACCACCGCCCTCTCGCCATTTCTTTCAGAGAACGGCGGGAACGTGCTCGGGCTCTCAGATTCAAACGTTCTGATCATCACGGACTACGCTGCCAACATCGCTGCAGTCGAAAAGTTAATCCAGATCATTGACCAACCTCGCGCCCGCCAGGAACTCGAAGTCTACGAAGTTCGAAACCTACCCGCAAAGCAGTTGGCAGAGCAAGTCGCCCAAGTCTTAAGCGCGGACCGCAAAGAGCCCGTCTCACGAGTCGACATTATCGCCTCTCCGAAGGGCAATCGAATCCTGCTTGCGGGCGAACTCTCCGAAGTGCAGACGGTGCTCACACTGTTGAAGAAGCTTGATGCTCCCATGGGTATCGTCACTAAAGTCTACGCCCTGAAGCACGTTCCCGCTGAGCGATTGGATCGAATCGCCACGGGCTTTCTCGGAGAGAATGCCGAATATGAATCCACCGTCGATGAAGACGGCAATCTCTTGGTCGTTCGTGGCACTGCAGCGATCCAGCAGCAAGTCGCGCGGCTCCTAAAACAGATTGACACACCGATCGACAGAGACGAAAGCCCAATTCAGTTTTACAAGCTCAAGAACGCGAGCGCCATTGACGTGCTCTATTCACTACTCGCATTGCAACAAGCTACAGGTATCGGCGCAGGTGGCGTTTCTCAGGCGAGCTACACAGGACCGTTAGGCGGTGGAGCCCCGAACTTAGGCTTCTCACCAACTTCGGGTTTCCCAGGCACGATTGGCATGGGCGGCAATGCGATGCAAACAACACGATTGCCACTGACGCCTGGTGCAAGCTCGAACAACCGCGACGCTTTCTTGCCGGCGACAAACAACCCACTTCAAACTCCGTCCCTTGCCGACGGCACCTATGGACGTACAAACGCACCTTCAAACATGGGCTATAGCCAGGGAGCCGCTGGGGTCGGCGGTGCGTCAGGTATGGGCGGCGGTGCACTGGGTGGGGTCGCAACACTACCTGGTGGAGCCCGAGTCTCAGCGGATATTTCCACGAACAGCCTGATCGTCGTCGCACCAAAGAACGTTCAAGAGATGTACGCCGAACTCATTCGCTCACTCGATCAAAGACGTCCGCAAGTGTTGATCGAAGCCAAAATCATTGCCGTCGATACATCAGATGACTTTTCACTAGGCGTCGAAGTCTCCGCTGGCGATCGAATTGGAGAAACCCGACTCTTCAAGTTCACTTCGTTCGGCCTGAGTGAGGTAAACGCCGAAACAGGCGCGCTTCAGATCATCCCAGGCCTCGGATTCAATGGGACTCTCGTCGATCCCAATGTGGCCGACGTGGTAGTTCGTGCTCTCTCGGCACACCGCCGCGCTAAAGTCTTGGCAGCTCCAAAAATCCTGGTCAATGACAACAGCACCGGTAAATTGGAAAGCGTTAGCAGTGTTCCTTTCGCCAGTGTCAATGCTTCACAGACTGTTTCAACAACCAGCCTGGGCGGCGACCAGCAAGCTGGCACAATCATTACCGTCACTCCGCATATCAATGAAGACGATCATTTAAACCTAGACTTCGATGTCGAGTTCAGCACCTTTGCGGGCTCGGCTGTAGATGGTCTTCCGCCGCCTCGACAGATCGACCGAGTTGGCAGTTCCGTAACCATCCCGGATGGTAGAACGGTAGTTGTAGGTGGACTGAAACGCATCAGTGATTCAGATACATTTACAGGACTACCCTGGGCCGAGAAAATCCCGGTGCTCCGTGAGCTAACTAGCCGAACGGACCGAAACCAGCAAACAACTTCCTTCTTTTTGTTTATTCGTCCAATTGTCCTCCGCGATTCTCGTTTCGCTGATTTAAGATTTCTATCTGACGAACAGGCCGGTGAATTCTGCCTGCCAGGCGATTATCCAACCAGTTTCCCGGAATTGATCCCATGAGCGCACGACCAGGATCGCTATCCGAATCCTCCCGCGCTCAAGTAAAGAACGATAGTCTCACAGAGCTGAGCAGCATCCTCGGGCAAGACGCGAGAGAGGATCTCTCCGAATTCAAAGCTCAACCAGACTACCTACAACGGTTTGACATCTCTTTCTCGCGCAAGCATCAATGCTTGGCCGTTACGCAAGAGACGTCGCAAGAGACGTCGCAAGAGACGTTTGTCGCATTCTGTAGTCACGAAGGCTGGCGGCAAATGGACTGCATTTCGCGCGTGATGCGCTCCACTTTGGAACCACTCTTGGTTTCCGAGACAGTCCTAGCTGCCGCGATCAACATGGCCTACTCGAGCCAAGCCAATCGCACCTCGCAAACCGATGAATTAATCGATCTGCTCGAACCCGAACGCCTGATCGATGAAGCCATATCGGCTCAGTCGGAAGATTTGCTCGATACGACCGGGCGTGCACCAGTCATTCAATTGGTGAATCAGCTTCTGTTCGATGCCGTTGTCGCTGGTGCCTCGGATATTCACATCCAACCCGCCGAGGATCATTTGCTCGTCCGACAGCGGGTGGACGGTGTTCTATTTGACAGTCAAACAATCCCCAAGGTGTTGCAGGAAGAAATACTCACCCGCGTCAAAGTGCTTGGCCAGATGAATATCGCCGAGAAGCGATTACCCCAAGATGGCCGAGCCACAGTGGAGCTGGGCGACCGAGTCGTCGACTTGAGAATCGCCTCATTGCCGACCAGCCACAATGAACGTATTGTCATTCGACTCCTGGACAAGAGTGCTCGCCTGTACACACTCGGCGAATTGGGAATGGATGCTCGAACTTTAGAGATTTGGTCCCGTCTCATTCGCTTGGATCATGGACTGATTCTGGTAACGGGTCCGACGGGCAGTGGTAAGAGCACAACGCTGTACAGCGCTTTACAAGAAGTGAATTCGACGGAGCTCAATGTCCTAACCATCGAAGATCCCATCGAGTACCAATTACCGGGGATCAGCCAATCGCAGGTCAACGAGAAGAAGGGCATGACCTTCGCCGCCAGCATGCGGAGCATCCTTCGGCAAGACCCGGACATTATCATGGTCGGTGAAATTCGGGATCGCGAAACGGCTACCATGGCCATCCAAGCCTCACTCACTGGCCACCTCGTCTTCTCAACTCTGCACACCAATGACGCAGCCAGCGCCGTCACCCGCCTGCTTGACCTTGGCATCGAGCCCTATCTAATTTCCAGCTCGCTCGTTGCCTCGCTCGCTCAACGCTTGGTACGAAAACTCTGCAACCATTGCTCAGAGTTGGATCCTGCTCCTCATGGCACGAGAACACCGAACGGTTGCTCAGCATGCCGACAGACCGGCTTTGCAGGCCGAGTCGGGTTGTTCGAGTTATTGATGGTCGATGATCCGTCTCGCAAACTAATTCAGGAACGCGCGAGTTCGTCACAACTGCGAGAGCATGCCATTGCGAGCGGCATGAAGCTGCTCTCGGAAGATGGCCGTCGAAAAGTCGAATCCGGTGCAACGACACTTTCCGAAGTTATGCGCGCGACCTCGGCGAATCACGGGGGCTAATGCAAATGCCAGTCTTTCAGTACTCCGGAGTCGACAACACACGGCAGCGAATGACCGGCACGATCATCGCGGATAGCCCACGCCACGCTCGAGATCAGCTTCGTGAGCGCGGCATCCGGGTTCAAGGGATCGAACAAGCTGCCGGAGCCAAGGGAAGACTGACTTCGATCCTATCGGTCAAAGGCATCCAACAACGAACGGCAGCCGCTCAATGGGGACTGGTTGCCCATGAACTATCCATGCTACTCGCGGCAGGTATTCCCTTAGCAGAGGCGCTTGACGCTCTGACCGGCCAGCACAAAGGTGCCACTCGAACGAGCATCATGATGCTGCGTGATCGAGTCGAAGCTGGCGTCGGGCTCGCCAAAGCGATGGAAGAACAAACCCAGGTGTATGACCCAGCATCAATCCGGCTCGTCGAAGTTGGGGAGAAGGCCGGCACACTGGAAGTTGTCTTGGCCGAGGTCGCTGAGTTCCGTTTGCAGTTGTCTGATTTTAAAGATCGCGTCACGACTGCCCTGCTCTACCCGGTTTTCCTCGCACTGTTCGCGTTCGCAGCCATGCTGTTCCTGATGACTTGGGTACTACCACCCCTGCTAGAGAGCCTGCAGGAAACACTCGCCGTCCTGCCCTGGCCCACGCGAGTCGCCAAAACAGTTAGCGACCTGCTGCTCGAACATGGAATTTGGCTCGCTATCCTCGGCGTGATCCTGCTATTCGTTGGCCTTGCGCTATGGCGAACCGATCGTGGCCGTCGGTTTGTCGATCGACAAGTCTTACGACTACCGTTTGTGGGAACTCTACTTCTCAAACAGGCAACGGCCCGCATCGCCATGATTGTGAGTCTGCTGTGCAAAGGGGGGGTGATGCTGACCGACGCAATCCGACTCGCGGCTCAGTCGACATCAAACACGGTCCTCCGAGAAGCACTCCAAGCCGTCGAGAAAGAAATGGAAGCGGGCGAAGACGTGGCCGCTGCGATGGAGCAGAAGAGTGTTTTCCCTCCTTTGGTCATTCGCTTTTTTTCCGTCGGTCAAGACTCCGGAAAACTCGAAGAGATGCTCCAGAGGCTCGCGCACGATTACAATAAGCAGGTCGCGACTTCGAGCGCGCGACTTACCGCTTTCGTCGAACCTGTCCTCATCTTGATTCTCGCCGTTGGCGTTGGATTCCTACTACTCGCTACAATCTTGCCCATACTGGAAGCGGGAAATGTATCTTCCATTTAGAAACCAAGGACTCTCGTGCCAAGTTCCTTTACGAGAACCTCTCTTGTGTACCAGCTACCCATCTAAACGACGCGGATTTTCGCTCGTCGAATTGATCGTCGTCATGGTCATCATTGGCTTGCTGGCAGGGCTCGTGGCGATCCGAACACGCAGCTATTTGATATCGAGCAAGCAGAATGCTGCGAAGTCGGAGATTGCAACCATCGTTCGAGCGTTGGAGACGTTCTACGCAGATCAGTCACGATACCCGACAAACGAAGAAGGGATCGCAATCCTCGTCGAACCGACGACCTCGTTTCCCGATGGGTTTCTCACGAAAGTGCCTATGGATCCGTGGAAGAACAACTACGAATACGTAAGTCCAGGAAGCAATGGGGCTTACGAAGTCATCTGCCTAGGAGGCGACGGCCGCGAGGGTGGAACGGGTGCTGAAACGGACATTTCAAGTGACGAGCTAGAGGGTTAGGCTGGAAGCAGTTGCCAATTCAACCCACGGCCTCAACACCGACTGAGAAACGGAGCGGAACAATCGAAAGCCCCCGAGCTGCAAACCGTCTTCGCGCAGGTTTCAGCCTCCTTGAATTGGTGGTCGTGCTAATCATCTTGGCGATACTCAGCGCTGTTGCCTCCACAACCCTAAGATCCCATCTCGACAACGCGGCCGTTGAACGTGCCTATGAGCAGTTCGTTTTGGCACATTCTCTTGCACGACGCACAGCAATGGAAAACACGAACCCTTCAGAGCTCGGCTTGACCACCATCGAGGTCAACGAAGATCAGCTGGAAATTCTTGGTCCGAAACGCAAGTTCAAAATGCCAAACAGCGTGCGACTCGAGCTACAAGTCTCCAGCAGTGAATTGCCTCGATTGAGAGAACAAATTCCATTCGCTGGGAACGGAACGTCGCCCACATACGCAGTGAAGCTAGAGTCACAAGAAATCTGGTTCATCGCTCTCGGCGCGACCGGGCAATGTTTGCGGACCAATGACCCTCAATTCGTCGAAGCACTGTTGCAATGAACTTCAGTTCGAAACAACGCCATCGCTCGACAACTGGGACGCATACGCGGAATCGCAGTCGTTCCGCATCTAAACGAGGACTCACACTGATCGAATTGGTAGTCGGCTTAGTCCTCTTAGCAACCGTACTAGTTTCCATTCTCCTGGCCAGCGCTCGCTACGAAAAGTCATCGCGGCTTGCCAAAAATCGTCGCCAAGCCGTTCAATTAGCGGACAACCTGCTAGCTTCCTGGTTCGACTCACCACGCGGTATTCCCATCCAAGCCAAAGGACGTTTTGGTATCGAGGACTTTGTTTGGCAAACCCAACTTGTTCGAAACGATCAACTCTTCGGCCGCGGCGTTCGCATTGTCCGTTTGGATGTATCAAAAGTCGCAATGCCAGGAACTTCGACGCTCCTCTCCATTGAACTCGTTCAAAGCGAGGACAATTAGCCGTGTACTATCCGAGATACACCAGTCCCAAACCGCCTCGCGCGGCCATGACACTTATCGAAGTTGTCGTAGTTGTCACTCTGACGACGCTCCTAATGGTTGCCACAACGTCCGTCCTCCGCAGCTTGCTACGCGAAAGCTCCAACTCCGCCTCCACACCACGCCTTGAGAATGCGAAACAGCTAATAGCTCGAGACGCTCTGAATGCGAGCGAATTCAAAAGACTCCCCAACGGTTTCGCTCTACGCGGTCCAATCGCCTTGAATGCACGACTATTCAGCTTGCATACTGATGCCGTCGTGTTCTACGAACTCGATCGCTCCAATGCGATTCCGATCCTCTGGCGACGTCAAAGCAAGGGCCAAGCTGAATTGAATACTCGCGGATCAAGTATCCCAATCGCAGCCGGAGTGTTCGACGTCTTGCTCGAAATGAACGACGTAGCCAACTCCGTTGCCCCACTCGACAACACGGATGGATGGAACCCGCTGCCCAGCAAGGTTGGTGTCCTTCTGTTGAATTCAAACGCGGATGTACTCAACCAAGAAACACTCATCCGTGGAGCCCAACCTCAAGCACACTGGCTTCCGCCTCGAAGTCTTCGAGACCGAAATCGGAACGTGATCCTGCAGTCTTCTCAGCGCGAGGAATCCTCGTGTTGAGAGCCGTCGCAAGAAACCAAACACGCAACATGAGGCAAACCGGTCGCTCAGGCTACGTTCTATTACTTGTGATCGTCACCATTGTGATCGCCGCGACCCTGCTCGTGCGTTTAGCAAATCGCTCTTTGGTGGAGCATAGTGAGTCGCTTCGTTCGAGTCGCGCGCTTCAGACCAAGTGGGGAAGACTGAGCTGCGAAAAGGCCATCTTGCCATTTGCAGAGGCGACCTTCGAAGGTCTCAATCGATCGCGTGCCACCACCGATCGTCAGAAGGCTGCTCCGGTTTGGCGTGTCCGACAGAATACAGTTTTAGGCGATCAGCGCTTCGAATTGCTCCTTGCCGACGAATCCGCCAAGGCGAGTGTGGCACGAGTTCTTCTCGCCAGTAGTCGCAAAGCCCGAATAACAGCACTTCGTGATCTTGTACCGCCGAGACTGCAAATCGCCCTACGCGTGACGCTCCAAAGCAACCTACTTGGAAACCTCGAAGAATCGTTAAGGCCCGACGACAACAGGGGCTTACCCTTAGGTGCTGTTGTCGACCTAGGAACACTAGATCAGGCTGGGGGTCGTAGACAGATTGTCGAGTTCCTAGAGAAAGTCACCGTTTGGTGGGATGGCCCTTTGAATTTGCATCGAGCCTCAGACGACTGCATCCAGGCGATTTGCCAAACAGTCGTCCCCAAGGAGCGGGCTCGGCGATTGATCAAAACCTACCGTGATTCCGGACCGGTTGAGGTTGAGGTGTTGCTACAGCGCGTTGTAAAAAACAAGGAAGAACAATCACAACTCAGGCGATTGCTCACTGACGCTTCCTTTTCCTATTCACTGTGGACCGAGACAGCTGGCTTAAGCGGTCAATCGTCTCTCGGAGTCGGAATTCGGTCGCTCGATGAAGCAGGAAAAGCCAGATACCGTCACTTGATGTTGGACTAAGATTGCGAAGCGACACTGTAGGTAAAACTCTGTTAGCAACATATTCACTTCGCCATCGCAACTCAACTTTGTTTGAACAACAGGTAGCAAAACTTGCACATCGCCTTGGATAAGAAGTTCCATTTTGCAATTCGCCTGACTGCGGTCGCACTGTCGATCGCTGCTGTGTCTGTCCTTGTCTTCTGGCCAGCGAGCGAGCTTGATGTTCAACAAGTTGGGCGAACTGCGATTGCGACTTTGCCGCGCGAAAACGATCCCCCGGCCGCCACGGAATTCGCTGAGGATTCGCTGAGCAACGGAGCTTGGCACAGGCGAAGCCTTCGCACACGCACGACAGCTCCAGTAGAGCGACCGCCCGAGAATCGCGAAGCGGTGGCTGCAACGCAAGACAGCGAGCTCCGTCTGCTGGGAACAATCATTGAGCCGGGCCACTCGTTCGCCATGATTGAAGATCGACGCGGCGCGATGGATGCTCAACCAGTCGGCGGAGTCCTTCAACTCGATCCCTCAGGTTATCGAATTGAGCAGATTACGCCACAAGAAGTCACACTATCGCGACTCGGCTCCACGCTGCGACTCCGCTTACCAGCCGCCAAGACAGTTCAGAAGGCAAATGGCACAAGTTCGCTCGAGTTAATGAACGACACACGCACACAGCAAGGCAACCCTGCAAGCCCGTTCTCGGGTACGCCCCCTCAAGGCGGCTTCAATTCTCTGACGGATGAGCTTGATTTCCTGAACGGAGACGAACCGCCAAAGAACACGCCTGACAAATCCGCTGAACCTCTCAACACAACTAATCCGCCATCGACCAAGAGCGGTCGGGAGCAGGGCCAATGAGCCGCAAACGAATCGTGGTGCGGATTAGCGAAGACTCCTGGTCGGCGCGGTGCTTCGGCGCAGAAAGCTCCGTTCCCGATGGTTCCGAAATTGAGCTCTGCCGGTTCGACGAACCACCTGCCTCCGTTGTGGAAGCCATCGGCCGCCTGCTTCCTAACCCAAGCAGCTTTGCCTACACATTGCTATTGGATTCCCCTAGAGTCTTCGTTAGCCGCTTTCCTGCCGACGAGTTCCACGGAGCCAACAACCGCCAGGAGCTGGCCTTTCGTTTCGAAGAAGGTTTGCCAGTTAACGCCGAGGACCTACTCTGCGACTTCGTGGTCCCTGAGCGGAAAAAACAGAACTCCACAGAGTCCATTTTAGCTCTTGGGACGCTTCGAGAACTCGTCCTAGGGCTAAACGAATCGTTCCGAAGCCGCGGGCTGCAAATCGAATCGGTAGCATCGGAAACACTTGTTCATACTCAGGCTGCAATCAGCGCTTTTGCACTGCCCGAAAACGGTTGTTTACTGGTACCCAATACCAACAGCTTTGACGCCGTTGTCTGGAGTGATGCGGGCCTCATCGCCTGGCGTCACGGCCTTTCGTCGGTGAATATCCAGCGCGATCTACAACTTCTCTTTGGCGAACTTCAAGAAGAACTCAATGTCTTTGTTCTATCCCGAGAGGACTCAAACGAACTTGTCGAATCGCTTCCTCCCAAGCTCTGCGAGCGAGTGCTCCATTCTCATGAAAGAAACTTCGACGACGCCTACGTCGGTTGCATCACAAAGAGAAAGGAACTGTGGAGTGACTTTGCCCGTGACCCGGCACTCCAGACTTTTACTTCGGCAAAGCAAACACAAGCCACCCTCCTGTGTGCGTCTGTATGAATCATGATCCGCTGCACTGCCGCATGGTGGAAGACATGGCAGTTTGCTCCCCAACGGCAGCGTGTCCGCGATAGGCAGACAGCCGGTTTCGAGGAAGCGCTTCGACAAGTTCGTTTGAGTCCTCTCGGGATCGAACAAAGACACCGCGTTCTTCTTGAAGTCCCCCAAAGAGAACCCGTCCGGCGCGCTGCCTATTCACCGGCGATA
>JBGCCZ010000184.1:0-9923 GCA_045105035.1 Pirellulaceae bacterium
GTGCTCTGTCGGAATGTTATCAGCTTCGCCATCGCAGTTTGGAACACTGATTTCCCCTGGTTGCAAAGAGCGTTCTTCAATGGACGCAGTGCACTACTCAAGAAGTGGGATTTTGATTGTCTTGCGATCGCCCTTGCGTAGGACAGTAAGCTCAATTGTGTCGCCGATTTTGTAGTTGAGTTTGAGCTTCATGTTAAAGTGCTCATTGTCGCTGGGAAGTGGTTGACCATTGAGTGCGATGATCACATCCCCTTCACGAACGCCGGCATCGTAGGCTGCCTTGCCGCCCGGCCTGCCACTATTAATAAACTTGACCTGAAGGGCTCCGCCTTCCACATCAATCTTTTGTTCTTCCTTCTGAGCCTCGGTCAATGCCGGTGTCCACATTCTCAGGATTGGCTTAACTGTCCACAGACTGGCACGCCAGCTGATATCACTCTCTTTCCAATTCTTGCTGGTCTTGATGGTTGCCATCTTGCCATCTTCAAATTGAACTTGGATCAGCTCGTTGGCTCGGTTTGGTAGCGGGTGTAGGACCCATTGCAGATCTGCGATGGAAGTAATTGCCTGTCCGTTTGCGGTTGAGATCTTCTGCCCAGGTTGAACACCTGCTGCTGCGGCTGCACTTCCTGCAACTACATCGGTGATACTTCGTCCGTCCCGAACGCTCAGGCTAAGTCCGATTTGTTGTGGAAGCGGGTAACGCCACAGTTTGTCTTTGGCGATTGGACCGTTCTCTTGCCAAATATCAATTTCGGCATCGTGGATATTGTGGCAATGCACGCAGTTCGAGCGTGTGGTTTGTCCGCCCTTAAGTAAGGCTGGATAGATGTGCGGCATCTCGAGTGCGGTCTTCCAGGGCTTCTTGCGCGGAATCTTACCAGCAAATCGTTCTTTGTTTGCAGGGTAGTTTTCGTGCAGCTCAAGCACGCGCTGCATGGTCGCGAGAAGGCCCTTCACCGAGTTGTAGGCATCCGCCCCTTCGGCACTCTGCGTGCCATAACGAGCGTAGACTGTGCCGTCCGCATTTAGAAACATGGCTGCCCAGTTAAGATCGTGATCAAACTGAAACTGGGTTAAATCGACCCCCTTCATTTCGATTTGTCGGACCGCAATGAACTTCTCTTTGGCGAGCTCTTTGATGGCGCTGTTGCCGTCCGCTACCTCTGCGTCAAAACCGAGGCAATCAACGCATGGAACGCAGCGAAAAGTGATAAACAACGGCTTGCCCGTTCTATCTGCTTCCTCAAAACCAGCCGGAATGTCGTTGTAGATCCAATGATTGGCTTGCTCGGCATTCAGGTCATTCAAACGCTTTTTCAATGCCAGGTCATCGCCTGCTGCGAGGCAGGTCATGAGGCAGAAAAGACTCAAGCCGAGCGAGATTTGCGCAAGTTCTATTCGAATCATTTCAACCTTCTTGTAGGAAAGGGAAGCTGCCTTCTCCCAAGCGTTTGTGAAAGCGGCGGTTTGCTTGTGAAAACGACGGTTGACTGCAGGCAAGTGCGGCAACGTAATTGTCGATTTAGGCAATGGCGGTTGCTTTGTCTTCGATGGACTTGGCAGGGACCAGGGTGGGGTCTGTGCCTAAAGTGCCAACGATTTCCTGCACATAGCTGTCCGACTTTAATCTATCGATTTGAGTGTCTGCGTAAGCAATGCGTTCGTTCAATTTCATGCGAGTGGCGACGTCGGCATGCTGATCGTTCATGCAGTACCGAACCAAGTATTTGTGTTGCTTGATCCATTGCTGCAAGTCGGTATCTCGCTTGGCTTCGAGTCGATTACGGTACCAGTCACTGGCGAGCATCTTCTCGCGATCGAAGAGCGAGCGAACTTCAGGATCGTCAATTGTCTTTCCTTCCCAGGAACCATGTGCCATGATCGAAAGCACGATTTGCAATGGAGGGCAGGCGGCTTCATAGCTTCCGTCCTCGAAATACGCCGATGCGACGCGTTGTTGTGCTTCCACAATGTGGTTCACTCCATCAGCAAAGCCCGGCATATCTTGCGTTTCTGGGCACAGAATTCTCTCGTCAAAGACCTTGTCCGGGTTGTCGAACATCCTCCCGAAGAATCGACGCACGAACCGTTGAGTGATGCGGTAGCCAAGTCGGCTGGCCAAGACCGTGCGTCCTTCGTATTCGCGGTCTTCGACTTTCTCCAGTAGCCCCTCCGAGATCAAGAAGTTCGGATCGCGTTCTTGAGGAGTAAGTCGGCACCAGAGTTCAGGCACGAGGAAACTGATATCGTGTCCGACTTCCAAGTGGCTGCCCACGTAGCCGGCTGCAGTGGAGTAACCGCCTAAGCCAGTGAGAGCCATACTGACGAAAGCAGCGTTGAGGTCATGAATTGGGAGCAGTGCGTTGAATGGCCCTTTCGTGAGAGCTCCTTCACTGCCCGCACCGGTTGTGGATGGACTCTTCCCTGTTAGGGAGCATACGTAATCCATGAAGAGCTCGGGAAGCTCTTGATAGTGAATCGGATTGTACACTGCCAAGGAGCGAATGCCGGTTTCGCGATCGGGTGGATTGTTGCGGCGTCCAGATAGAACGGCGGAGACGGGTTGGTAAATTGGGTCCTTTGCCCCCAAGCCCCGGTGGAGCCTAACACTTTGCAACGCGATGTAGATCTGTTCTGGTTTGGACAAATCCAATCGATCTTGCAGGTATCGCGGGTTTTTGGATGGTGCTCCATCAACAAGGCGTGGGTGCGCGGAACTTACGACAAACTCTGAATCGTGCTCTCGAGCCTCATTCAACATGTTCTGCATGAGCGCCGTGTAGTTGCCAAAGTTCAGTACGTCGTCGGCTAAGCCCTGTGCGTTATTGCGATCTAGAGGCTCAAAGTTGCAGAAGAAGTTACCCGTGCGGGACATGTCTTCTTCTGTTTTTTTGTCGAGCCCGCGATGGATGGCGTCATCGGGACGTTGGAAGAGTCGATATTCACAATTCGCCACGAACTTGAAACTCAAGTCATCCTCGCAGCTTCCATCTAGGTTTCGTCCAGGCACGACAACAGACGCACTGATGTCGTCTTCCAATTGGATCTTGTCCGCGCTTGCAAAATCCTGACGCAGCTTGTAGGTCTGCCAGCGTCGTTCGCTATCGAGTCCGACTCGCAAGTACATGCCGACGAGTTTGCGGTTCTGGAACTTCAGTTCATGACCGGGTTCGCCATTTACAATGTCGACACCGAAATTCTGTTCCCAATCTTCGCCCCATTCGGGCTTATTGAACCGCTTAATGATGAAGGCCATCGCGTAAACGTAGCCGGGGATCCCCTTTAACCATGCATTGTACTTGTCAGTGTAGTCGTTCGACGGCGTCATAAGTTTTATGAAACTGCCTAGGGAGCGTTTCGGATCGAGCACCGACCGGCTGGTTGAGTTTGAGTATTCGGGTTTTTCGGCATAGTCCGCGCGCCAACGCTTGGAGTAATCCTTGCTAAAGATCTCATCGATCTGCTTGAAATCCGCTTCCAGATCGCTCACGAAGATCGGCCCGCTGAGCATGTAATCTCGCAGCGACTTGGAGATCTCACTCTTGCCACCGCCACTGACCGTACACGGCTTGTGGCAGACGATTCCTTCTCCGCTGATACCGATCAGACGCCAGGAGGGTGCCTTGGGGTGTTTCTCCATCTTGATTCGGTAACCGCTTGGAGCCATATAGATTCGCTCAGGTTGTAGCGGGATACACTGCTCTGCGTCACCGTGTGGCCAACGAATCGTCTGGTCATAGAGACTCGCTTTGGCGTTCTCTGGAATGTAGACCAAGTTCGGGCAGATACGATCGAGACCGTGACCTTCCTCTTGAAACTCAATGAATGAACCGTAGTCTCGGCGCATGTCCTCCATCGTGCGCCCGTTATACTTTTGCGAGTTGACTTGGAATTCATCGCCCAACGACCAACTGGGGAAGGCGAGAGTTCCACCTGCGTGTTCCTCTTCTGCGTTGCCCATAAGGTTCGTGGCATAGCTGATCTGTGTCTTGACTTCCTTTTTGCAGTACCCGAAGTAGTTGTCGGCAATGAGTGTGACGATCACTCCCTCTTCGTTGCGGCAAGTGATTTTGAACGCCGAGCCATCGTTGTACTTCTCCGATTCATCCTTGTAGCACATGCTGTCGCGGCGCTGTCGATCGGTGGCTTCGTCCCAGTGCGGAAGACCAAGCTCTTTCTTGGTTACGTGGCAGAGGTGTGGAGCCAGGATGACACAACCGGTGTGTCCCGACCAATGGCCGGTATCAAGTCCGGCGTCATTCTCAGGAAGGAGGGGGTCGCCAGCGTTTCCGAAAATGGATTCGACGAAATCCAAGTTGCTGACCAGTCCGCCGGGAACAAAAAATCTTACTTCCATCGTTTTGTAGTCGCAGTAACCCGGGACGGACGGGCATACAAGTGGTCTTACCATCAGCGAAACAAAACTCTCGCTGTTCTCCTCATTACCCGACAGGTAGGGCAGCTTTAGTGATTCTGTCGGCGGCGAGACGGCTAACTGGAACAACTTAGCGAAGACAGACTTGGGCACCGAACGCTTATCGGCCGGAATGGGCAAACCGCCTTCGCAAACGTGAAAAGTGCCTTTGGTTGTACGGCGGTCCGCACGCGGGTTGTGTACCACTCCGTTGAAGACTCGATAGCTGGAGAGTAGCTCATTCTTGAAGTCGTTTCCGCCAGCTGGCAAGCTCAGTTGCCGAGCCAGTCCATGCCGATCCAGAACGAAAGTTCGGTTGGGTAACTGCAAAACGCCGTCGCCGGCTTCGTCCGCGAAATAGCGTTGCAGGTAGTCTTCGATGCGGAGGTCGATTGCGGCTTTGTGTTCTGAGAGCAAACGATTCTTCTCTCGCATCCCCGCAAGTAATCCGGCAGTCAAGTTTCCGGAGCCGTCTGTGTCTCGCGATGGTATGGCGAGTCCACAGATCGCGAGTTGCATTTCAAGGTAGCTGCGAAGTTGCTCTTGTTCGTGCAACGAGTCCTCGGCCAGATCACTCTGCCAACCCAGTGCAACTTTGGGGTCCTCAACGAGCCAGTCGTCTCCGAGTTCTTTCCAGCTAATGCTCATTGCTACTTCTTTACTCTTGAAAATCGATTGGCGTGAATTGCGGTATTCATGACGTGTCTTTGGTGTTCCCCGTCGTTATCTCGGACGCATTATACGAGGTCTGAAGATGAGATCGTACCGTGCCGGAGAAGGAAGTCGTCGCGGAGCTTGTTGCGAAAGCTCGCCGCGGAGTGAAGATCCGAAGTCACGAGCCCGGGAGAGTGTCCTGTTGGAGACAAACTAAGCGCTTGACGTGAACTTGTCCGCGCTTGGTGCTTGCATAAAGGAGGCTTATCTTGCATAGTGAACGGATTGACGTTTCTACCGAATGCGAACTCCGACTCCTTTGCTTCTTGGGGCTTCAGTTGCTCACAACGTAGGGCTTCGGTTACTCACAACGCATGAATTACTCGCTGCGCGGAATCTTGAAATGAATTTCTTGCTCTCTGGCAAACTCTGCACCGGAAGTTACCCCACGGTAGCGAAGCTCTTTCTACTTGGTGCGACACTTCTCAGCCTCACTTCGGCAGGTTCGATTAGTGCCGCGAAAGCGGACGATGCACCGGCTGGCGAGTTTCGAACTCTACCCGGTTTCGAAGTTGAATTGGTTTACAACGTCTCGGCCAACGACCAGGGATCTTGGGTCTCGATGTGTCTGGACGATAAGGGCCGGATTCTTGCTAGTGACCAGTATGGAAAACTGTACCGAGTCAACGTGGATGGCGAGGAGGCCAAAGTCGAGGAGCTGTCGGTCAACATCGGGCTAGCCCAGGGAATGCTCTACGCGTTCGATTCTTTGTACATCAACATCAACGCTCGCAAAAAGCAGCTTGAAGGAACCGACGCAGAAGGGCCTGGAGTCTACCGACTGCGCGATACGACTGGCGACGATCAGTTCGACAAAATCGAGTACATCGTGCCGATGACTGACAAGGCTGGCGAGCACGGGCCACACGCACTCATCCTTTCACCGGACGGAAAACAGATCTATTTCTGCAGCGGAAACCAGGTGGACGTGCCCGAATCGGCGAAGGATAGTTTGGTGCCGAAGCACTGGGATGAGGATCACTTGCTTGGTCGCCTGCCGGACGCTCGCGGTCACATGAAGGGTGTGCCTGCACCGGGTGGTTGGATTTGCCGTATGAATCCAGACGGAACCGACGTGGAATTGATCGCGACTGGGTTCCGCAATGAGTATGACATTGCCTTTAATAAAGCTGGTGATTTGTTCGCCTACGACGCCGATATGGAGTGGGATATCGGTTCACCCTGGTACCGACCAACACGAGTGAATCATGTGATCAGCGGGGCTGAATTCGGATGGCGAAATGGAACCGGCAAGTGGCCTGACCACTACGGCGACAGTTTTGGAGCCGTCGTGAACATCGGTCCAGGGTCACCGACGGGAATCTCGTTTGGTTACGGGACCAAGTTTCCGAAGAAGTATCAGGACGCTCTGTTCATTTGCGATTGGAGCTATGGTTCCATTCATGCCGTTCACATGACGCCGGACGGTGCGACTTACACCGGCGAGTACGAGACCTTTGTGACGGCGGCACCGATGGCTGTCACGGACGTCGTTGTCCGACCTCAAGACGGGATGATGTACTTCGCAGTCGGCGGCCGGAGAACTGCTTCTGGGCTTTATCGGGTTAAGCATGATTCGGGAAACGCTGCCGGCGAGGAATTTGTGGCGTCCACCCCCGCTGGCGTCATGGAAGCGCGCCAAACGCGAGCGGCACTTGAGGCTTTTCATGGTCGCGTCGACGCTTCGGCAGTGAAGCCCGCGGTACAGGCACTGGGTAGTTCGGATCGTTCAATTCGCTTCGCGGCTCGTATTGCACTCGAGCATCAGCCGCTAGGGAGTTGGCGTGAGGCAGTTCTGGAGAGCGTTTCTAAGCCCCAAGAGGTCATCACGGCTGCGTACGCCCTGGCAAGATCGGGCTCGAAGCAAGACCAAGAGCAGTTGATCCAGCGACTGACCGCTCTACCGTTTGGTGAATTAGAAACCGACGTCAAACTTGAGCTGCTCCGGGCATTGCAGCTCGTTTGGATCCGTCTCGGGGAACCCACGCCAGGACAGACGCAGTCTGCGATCGCTCAACTGGACGGGTTCTTCCCTGGCGAGAATGCGATCCTCAATCGTGAGCTCGCTGCGGTGCTCGTCTACTTGAACGCCCCAAGCGTCATTGATCGTTGCGTTGAGCAAATGCAAACGGCTTCGGCGCAAGAGGATCAAATTCACTACGCATTCTGCCTGCGGAATCAGAAAGAGGGCTGGAACGAGAACAACCGACTCGAGTATTTCCGGTGGTTCTTCGACGTCGCTTCTGCTCGCGGCGGTGCTTCGTTCGGAGGTTTCTTAACCAACATCCGTAAGGCGGCGCTAGAGAATTTGGATGAAGCCCAGCTGAAGGCCCTCGGTGAGTTAGCCGGCAAGATGCCCGCACCGCGAGATCCACTGGAGGACCTGACACCTCGCGACATGGTTGCCGAATGGTCTGTGGAAGCGTTGCAGGAGAAACTGGCGGAAATTGACGTGCTGCCCGACTTTGATGCAGGGCGAAGTCTGACCGCGACGGCTCAGTGCTTTAAGTGTCATCGGTTTAAGGGACAAGGTGGAATTCAAGGGCCGGATCTAACGGCGGCAGGAAAACGCTTTAACGACAAGGACATGTTGACGGCGATTATCGAGCCAAACAAAGAAGTGAGTGACCAGTACCAGGCGACTCAGTTTTTGACTGACAACGGAGTCGTGGTTGGTCGAGTGGCGAATCTCAACGGTGACAAATTACAGGTCGTTACCAATATGCTCGACCCAGGCAATTTCACTTCCGTGATGGTCGATGAGATCATCGAGCGGCGGCCAGCACCGAATTCGATGATGCCCTCTGGTCTGTTGGATACGTTCAAGCCGGATGAAGTTGCACAGATGCTCGCGTATTTGAAGAGCGGTGGTGACGCGAACCATCCGATTTACCAGAGTGCTTCGAAGGCCGAATAGAAATTGAGATTGGTCGGAGTTTCTCACGCAAGCGATCTCATGCATTTACCTCCGACTGGGGAAGTGGCGTGTTCAGCCCCCCGCGGGGCTTTGAGAGATCGTGGAAAGACTAACCATCGTTCAGCAAGCCTCTTCGATGCAACGCATCGCGAGCGATCCAGCGTCTTTGAAGCTGCATGACGAGTCGCCTGATTTCCTCGGGCGGTTCAATGGTCTCTCCACGAAGGCAGTCGGGGAATAGAATGCCCACGGTCTCGTACTCCAGTCGTTTGACGACTCCAGCAATCGTGTCGACATTGCCTTCGAATTCAAGCTGAACCACGACTTCGTCTTCCAGCTTGAGTTCGTCGCCTGGGCAGAAATTATTTTCAATGCAGATGCCGGTAACGCTGATGTCGCGGGCACGCACTGGAATTTGCTTTCCGTCTTTTTCCATTTCTACCAGGAGCCCACTGGCGTCTTTGACGGGAACTCGGAAACTCCGCCGGCGATTGAACTCGGAATAGCTAAGCGAAACGATGAAGTCGATCAGCTCTTCGACTTGTTCTTCTTCAAGCGTCGTGATTTCCTGGCCATCAGCCTGATTGACGATACGAAGGCGTCTCTTTTGGGTTTCAAGCTTTAGATTGCCAATTTCAAGTTCGGGCATAGGAGCACTTCACCTGTTGGAACGGATCTTTTGAATCCACCGTGCTACTGTTTACTGGGATAGCTCGGGAGCTCGTTTTTACCGGCAGCCATTTGCACTGGAGACATCAATTGGTTGTCTGGAGGAATGTCGTTTTTCATGCCGCCGGCGTTGCTAGGCAAGGAAATTCCCATGGTTTGCAATTCGGATTGCCAAGCTTTGACGTCAACACCGAAATCTCGTCCTGTCATGCTGGCAAGGCTTGTCGCGGCCGAGACTTGGATGGCAGGGCTTTGATCGTCCAACAAGGTTCCCAGCGATTGAAGAACGGCCGGTTCATTGAAGGACGCCAAGCTCTCGATGGCAGCCTGCCGGACGCTATTGCTCTCGTCCTCTTTGGCTAGGGAAAGCAGCATGTTGGTTGCGGGTGCACCTCCGCGAACTTTCCAGGCTTCACAGGCGATCAAACGCACTTTCTCAACTTCGTCCGTCGAGGCTAAGTTTAGGCTACGTGTAGAGGCAGGCGAATCGATTTGCGCCAGACAGCGGACGCCCCAGGAGCGTATTTCAGGACTGGGGTCCTGTTGTATGATTTTCTCCAGTCGAACGTTCCACTCCTCTTGCTCTATGGGATTGAGCGAGGCGATCCTTTCGTTCAATTGCTTCAATTCTTGAATACGATCCTCAAAGGTAGGGCCGAGCTCTCGGTCCGCTCTCCACTTGGAAAGAAAATAAGGGTTTACCTTCTTCATTGCGTAAAACGGGCCATCATGACAACCGCACAGGACGCATGTTCCGAGGCCGAAAGCTAATACCGATATCATTCGTATCATGGAAAACACTATTGCATTGCTGTATGTATTGGGCGGAGCATCAAACGACGTGCCGCAAGTGCTTCTATCCAAACTCCGCGATATCAAATTCCGCCCGTTCATCGCTAGGTCGTTTTTGCAATGGCCAAGATTTGTTGCCCTTGATGGCAATGCGAGCAAAAAGGTTTGCGGCTCAGCAGATTTTATAGATCCGGACTCTCAGAGTTTGAGCCTTCGATCGAGGGGCTAGCACGTGAAGCCGGCAATGACGTTGCAGGCAGCCTGAACTTGCAGATCTGTGGTCGCAGGGCCAACGCTCAAGCGTACGAGCCCCGTTTCTTCCGTCCCCAGCATTTGGTGCGCAAGGGGGGCGCATTGATGGCCGCTAGCGACAATCAGATGATTGTCACTCAAGTGCTGGTGCAGTCTGTTCAA
>JBGCCZ010000185.1:0-4993 GCA_045105035.1 Pirellulaceae bacterium
CTTGGAATTGCGGCAAGCCTGCTAGGTTGACGGTTTCGTGTGGATCGGAAACGACGTCGTAGAGTTCTTCAATGGGCTTTTGTTGAGCGAAGAACCGAGATTGAATGGAGTTCAGCTCTCCAGCGGCGTTCATTCTGCGAAGGTCCACGAGCGTGGGCATCATGTCCATGTAATCAATGTGTTGCGCGTAAGTCCGTTCCGGTTCAAAGTTCCGAATGTACTTGAACCGGTGGTTCCTGGCGGCTCGCATCATCTCGTAGACTTCGTCCATCCGGTCGCGATGGAAGAAGAGTGTTTTTGGTGCGGGATCCGCGTTGGGACCGATGAACGTTCTTCCGTGCATGTACGCGGGCTTATCGACTCCGGCGATGGCCAGCGTCGTTGCGGTTAGATCTTCCGTCGAAACGAGATCGTCGTTCGCGCGGCCTTGCTCGAGGGCTCCGGGCCAACGCACAATGACGGGTACGTGTACTCCCGAGTCGTAGATCCAACGCTTGGCACGCGGCAATCCTCGACCGTGATCGCTCCAAAACATGACGACTGTATTTTCCGCCAGCCCGTCCTCCTCAAGTCGCGTCAAGATTTCGCCAGCTTGACGATCCATTTCAGAAATGATGTCTCCATACCAGGCCCAATCTTTGCGGGCTTCGGGCGTATCTGGATGAATGGGAGGCAGGAAGGCGCCGGCAATATCTGGGTTGTGTCTTTGCTCGGTTTTGAGGCCTCGCAAAATGGCTTCGTGCGTTTTCTCGCCGTGACGAATCTGGCTTTCATGTGAGCAAGTCAGATTGATCACGCTGAAGAAGGGCTGTCCTTCTTCTCGGTCACGCCAGTCGCTGTGTTTGTTTCCGTGGCGATCCCAGGTCGCGTCCATGTCGATGTTCGACTGGTAGTCCGTTTTCGACTTGTTCGACGTGAAGTAACCGGCTTCGCGTAAATACTGCGGGAAGGGCTTCACATGGTCGGGGAAGCGAATCACGGAACGCATGTGTTGGCCGCCGAACGAAATCGGATACATCCCAGTGATGATTCCCGTTCGAACGACCGCACAAACTCCGGCTGGTGTAAAGGCTTGGGTGAAGCGCACTCCTTCGCTCGCAAGCTGATCCAAGTTGGGTGTGGACGCGAATTGGTCACCGAAGCAGCCGAGGTTCGGGCTGATGTCTTCGCAACTAATCCAAAGAATGTTCGGCTTCGACTTCGCGACTTCAGCAGACCGCGGCTTGGGGCCGCTGGTCTTGGGACCACTCGGATTCCCGCGAGGTTTTCCGCCGCCCGTGGGCCGCTTGTGATCTTCTAGTTTTCCATCCGCGCGAATGCCGCGAATGGCATTCTTGAGTGCGCCAATGATGTGGTAGTCGGCTTTGTCCGCGATGAGTTGCTCGTGCCGAGATTCAATGTTGGGCAGTAAAGACTTCGCACTCGGGCCGAGCCGATTGAGGAAATCACCCGCGCAGCACGCTAGGGCTCGATCATCAGTTTGCGTGGCCTCCATCAAGGGCTTGGACCAGTCTTCGGCACCATCCAGTTTGCAAAGTGCATAGGATGCGGCGACGCGAATCGGTGTTGATGGATCGGCGGCCAGCTCTTTGAGTTCTGGCATGAGTGCCCGCGCGGGTTCACCAATATTCCCGCAATGACTGGCCGCCCAATAGCGAACGGATGGATCCTGGTGCTTGAGCATTTTCCGAATTTCAGGCAACGCCGCCTCGCCAAAAATCCCGAGCGTCTTCGCGGCTCGAAGCCGTATCGTCTCGTTCTCGCTCGCAAGATCGTTGCTCCAACCCGCGGTGTCGCGTCCCGCCACCATCTCGTCTGCATTGCCACGGCTGGTGCCACAGAAAAGTAGCAAGCAAGAAGAAACGAGAAGGAGCTTCGATGCGCGGACCGATGCGCGGACCGACGCGTGAGAGCGTAGTAGGCGGCCAATAGGTAGGAGAAGAGCCATGTGAGAATTCCGTGGGAGAGAGGACTTTGCCCAAGCGCAGCGAGATTCCGCAAAGCAGGGCTCGGTGTCAAGAATTACAGCTCACCTAGTCTACATGGCCAGGTGAACGGTTGCTCTCAGTTTACCGGAATCGCATCGCACAGTAGGAGCGCATTGGCTACCAAAGCCAGGGCCAATCCGGATTTGATCTTGGGCAATTTCCCCCTCCGGCCCTGATAGGCCGACTCTCCCAGAATTCCTCGCAAAACTCGGAATGGGAGAGTGACTCATTTTCCGTCTTCGTTGCTTAGTTTGAAACTCTGATGAGCCCTGTAACCAAAGCGATTTCGATTTCAGTTTCAATCCAGGAACGAGCAAGCTGCTAACTAGAAACCCACCGGCAAAGCTAGTGCAACACTTCATGCTCGTGGGCGCAAGCGCACGTACAAGGCACGTACAAGTGTTGGAGACTTAGGCCTTGGCCATTCGTTCTTCTGCGACTTGGCGGTAGTAATCGATGGTGTCGCGGAGTCCGGTTTCAAGATCGGTCTCGGGGTCATAACCCAGGATTGTTCTGGCGAGTGTGATGTCTGCGAGGCTTTCGCGCACGTCTCCAACTCGGGCAGGTTCGAAGTTGGGTTCGACGGACTGTCCGAGCAACTTCGCAAGTAGCTGGAGCAGTTGCAGTAGACTGGTCTGTCTTCCTTCGGCCATGTTGATGACTTTCCCAGGTGCTTCCTTGGCTTCGGCGGCGAGAAGATTTCCTTGCACGACGTTGCCGACATAAACGAAGTCACGTGACTGGCTTCCGTCGCCGTAGACCGTCGGTGGATTCCCACTCAGAATCGCAGTGACGAACAACGGAATAACGGCCGAGTAGGGACTGGCCGGGTCCTGCCTGGGACCGAACACATTGAAGTACCTTAAGCCGACTGTCTCTAACCCAAAGCTGTGGTAGAACGCTTGACAGTAAAGTTCGCCGGCCAACTTCGCGGCAGCATAAGGGCTCAACACCTGCGGAAGGTCGGATTCTCGTTTCGAAGAATTCGGACGGTCGCCATAAGCACTGCTACTAGCCGCATAAACGACCCGACGCACGCCGGCTTTTACCGCTTGGTTGAGGACGTTCACGGTGCCGGTTACGCAGGCTTGATTGGTTGCAAGTGGCTGGTCAAGACTGAGCGGAACCGAAGCCAACGCGGCTTGGTGGAAGACGAGTTCGACTCCCTTCATGGCTTGCTGTGTTGCAGTCTCGTCTGCGATGTCGCCCTCGATAAACTCGACGTCGTCCCAAATGTGCGACAGATTATGTTTGAATCCCGCGCACAGGTTATCTAAAACGCGAACTTGATCGCCTCGTTCTACTAGGGCTGTTGCGATGTGGGATGCAATAAAACCGGCTCCACCGGTTACCAAGACTTTCGCCATCGTTTTTCCTGCGTGACTGACGGTGGGGCATTTTGACATCGAAACTCAAAGTAGCCGCAGCGGTTAGCGATTCCTGTTGAGCCTACATTCGTATCCGAAAACGATCAATTACTCAAACAACGGAACAATTGAGCGGAACTTCTCGTGTCGGTAAGTGTAGCACGTTCTTTACTAACTCGATTTCGAAGCCGCGTTGGGTTTGCAGGTGCCCAACTCAGCCCGGTTTGCCTAAAAGTCTGACGATCCACGTTGGCGACCGATTGTGTCACCTCTTGGTTTTGCCTGCGTCAAGTTGTCCTGTCAACGAAGCCTGGCTAGAAACGTCAACTTCGAGAAAACCCCGCTCTTCGGCCTGATCCGAACTAGCCGAATCGCTAGAATCACATCGATGCCGTTAGAATTGCTGCAAGTGTACTAACGCCAATTAGATATGAGTCACCTAAAACGTGCGGTTGACCTCACGTTCTACGAGAATGGGATCGAGCAGGATTATGATTCGTAAGTCGGGCAAATCGGATAATAAAGAAGTTGCAGTCGTCGGCGGTGGGTTGGCGGGGCTTTCGGCAGCTTGTGTGCTGGCTGCCCGCGGGCACTCGGTAACGCTGCTTGAGAAGAACGATTGGGTTGGTGGCAAGGCGGCTGTTCACAACAGCGAGGGCTTTCGCTTTGATATGGGCCCCACGATCCTGACTCTCCCAAGTGTTCTACACCGGATTTTCAATGAGGCTGGTCGGAAGCTCGAGGACTATCTTGACCTCGTGCCGCTCGATCCCCAGTGGAGGTGCTTTTTCGAAGACGGCTCGGTTTTGGATTTGGTAGCCGACGTCGAGGATATGAAGACGCGACTTCGTGATTTTGCCAATGAAGAGGCGGCAGTCGGATACGGCCGCTTTATCGAAATGTCGAAGCAATTGCACGACGTTTCGGATCGCTTCTTTTTCTGGAAGAGTGTTGGTGGGATCACGGACACCTTCAAGTCCAGCGGGATGTTCGATCTGAAAGTCCTCAAGGACGTGCTTTCGCTACGGATGGGCAAGTCGGTGGCTTCGGTCGTTCGCAGCCATGTTCCCGACGAGCGTGCAGCGCAAATGATTGATCACTTCACCCAATACGTAGGATCGTCACCGGAGGCGTCGCCGGCCGTCTTGTGCGGTATCGCTCACATGCAAACGGAAGAGGGAGTCTGGTACCCCATGGGCGGCACGCGGGCCGTCCCAGAAGCTCTTGCCAAGTTGGCAACTGAGTTGGGCGTTGATATCCGTACGAATGCGGACGTTGATGCGATTGAAACGGTTGGCAGTGCGGTTGTGGGTGTTCGTTTAACGAACGGCGATGTACTCCCGGTGGACGCTGTGGTGTCCAACTGCGATTCGGTGAGAACGCATCGTGAGCTACTGCGTGATCATGGCAAGGAAACGAGTCTCTCGCGGAAGAAAGACATCGAACCCGCTTGCTCGGGCGTCGTGATGTACTTGGGGCTAAAGGAGCGCTACGACCACTTACTTCATCACAACTTTGTCTTCTCCAAGGATCCGCACGAAGAGTTCGACTACATCTACAACCGCGGTATCCCCGCTCCAGATCCAACCGCCTACGTGTGTGCACCGAGTGTTAGCGAACCCGCCGTTGCTCCCGAGG
>JBGCCZ010000186.1:0-32377 GCA_045105035.1 Pirellulaceae bacterium
GTTTACGATGGAGGTCTGCTCCAAGACACGCTGACTGTCGAAATCGCATCAGGTGGAACCCGTGGAACGGACGATATTCAGTTGGAAATCCGCTCCAGCGACGGCACACTGCAAGCCACCGTCGACGTACTTGCCTCAGACGCTTTCGACACGGAATACGCAGTTACCAACGGACTGACGCTTACGCTAAGCGGCGGATACTTACAAACCGGCGAGACATTTACGATCGACCTAGACGACCAAACTCCAACTACCTACTCCGCTAGCCAGTCGTTCAATGGAATCGGAACCCAGAACCCTCGACTCGACGATCCCTTCGAAGTCATTGACGGTTCCTTTGTCGCCAACGGGACCAGCATCGACGTTTTTGCGAGCGATTCGCTAGACAGCCTCCTGAGTCGGATCAACAGTTCGGGAGCAGGCATCAACGCGGTGTTCGACTCAGGCTCAGACCGAGTTGTGTTGACATCCACAGATGGCGGAGGCATCTCGCTCGGTTCCGACACCTCCGGCGTACTCGCTGCGCTGAAACTCGACGGAGCCGTCGCAACGGGCGGCGTCACCGACAGCGAATCGTTACTAAGCGTTGTACCCGCTTTCTCAGGTATTGTCGCAGGAGCGTTCGACGTGAACGGAGTTTCGATCTCAGTCGACCCGACGACCGATTCACTGGAAGACGTCTTGGAGCGAATCGAAACGCTGGCTCCGGACGTGACGGCTACCTACAGCGAGAGTACGGGGCGAGTCTCAATCAGTTCAACAACAACAACCGGCGACTTGCTGTTGGCGAACGACACCAGCGGCCTACTAGCGACTCTTGGATTGGCGGAGGGCACTTTCAATTCAACTACGCAGCGCGGCGAGAAGGTGTTCGGTACACGGTCACGCAGAACCATTGTGCGTAGCATGGATGAGATCGCATTAAACTTGACGTCGATCCTCAGGCAAGACAGCTCCAGAGGCAACTCCTACTTGGCATCGATCCAAAACCAGCTCCAAGGGTCGGCTTCACGCTTCTTGTCAACCGATTTGCAAAGTTTGGGAATCCAAGTCTCTACTCGCAACAACTCGTCCATTGAGTCCGTTGCAGTCGACAAGTCGATTCTCAACTCCAGCTTGCGACGGCAAAGTACCAGCCAAGACGTTGAACAATTGCTTTTAGGCAATGCGCAAGCGGAGGGTTTTGCCGAAGCTCTGTACACCCAAGTGACGGACATCGAAGAAGCACTGCGACGTGACCTGGCCGCCGAAGGCAAATTGCTCAATCTCGTCGTCTGACTGGTACGGTTACTGCTTGCCGCGAGCGGGATTGTCCCCTACCCCGTCGTTCGCAGCCCCGCCGCAATGCCTTGAATCGACAATCGCACGAGGTTCGTCAATTCATCACTGCTATCGCCGGACCTCAGGCACTTGAGTAGATGAATTTGAGCCAAATTGAGTGGATCGACATAGGGATTGCGATTCAGGACCGAAGTTCGCAACCAACCGATGTCGCTGAGCAACTCGTTACTCTCCTTGATCAATAAAATCGCCCCTCGACTACGCTCGAACTCAGAAGAAACGAGCAGCCAAACTTCCTCGCTGGAGCTTTCTGTAATCAGTGAGGCATACGACTTGGCAATATCCATGTCGGCTTTGGCGAGAGCGAGTTCGGCATTATCGATCAGTGCGCGGAACATGGGCCACTGCTGATACATATTGCGAAGCGTCGTCCACTGGTCTTCGCCCGAGTCGGCAAAGTTGCACAGAGCCGTCCCGAGTCCGTACCAGGCCGGCAGAATGTGTCGAGACTGAGTCCACGCAAAGGTCCACGGAATCGCCCTCAGATCGCTAAGACTCCGCCGCTGCCCGCGACGTGAGGGGCGCGAGCCGATGGGCAGCGTTTCAATTTCGCTGATTGGTGTCGCGCAATCGAAATAGTGCAAGAAACCCTCGTGCTCGACGAATTCCCGATACTTCGCCAACGAAGCCTTAGAAAGAAACTCCATCGCGTCGCCCCAGCTCGCATCGGGCGTTCTGGCCGGAGTCGCACTGACCAGCAGCGTTGCATTGATGATTTGCTCCAAGTGTCGGTGAGCAATCGTTGGATCGTCGTAACGCTCCGACAACACTTCGCCCTGCTCGGTGACTCGCAAGCGGCCAGCGACCGCTTCTCGTGGGAGTGAGCGAATCGCGCGTGCCGCGGGACCTCCACCACGCCCCAGCGATCCACCGCGACCATGAAAGATAGTCAGATCCACGTGATGCTTTTGTGTCACCGCGGCGATCTGCTCTTGCGCCTGGTGCAGCTCCCAACACGCGGTCAAGTAGCCGCCATCTTTGGTGCTGTCGGAGTAGCCAACCATCACCGTTTGGCTGCGATGATCGGGGATCGCCAAGTACGCTTGATAGACTTCGTTGGCCAGCAACTCATCCAATATTCCGGACGCGTTGCGGAGGTCATCAATGGTTTCGAACAAGGGCATGATGGGCAAGTGGGGAAGCATGTCTTGCGGATTTTCACGCTGAGCCCATGCCGTCTTCCACAGCCAGAGCACTGTGAGCACGTCAATACCGGAGTGCGTCATGCTAATGATGTAGCCGCCGAGGGGCTCCAGCCCCCAAGCCGAATACTCATCGGCGAGCAGCAGGAATGTGTCGAAGACCTCCCGCGATTGGTCGGTGAGTTTGCTTGGATCAATGGCCGTCGGCGCAACTGCCTGCGTCAAGAACTCCGCGATGGTCTCGTTTGATTTGGCGGCGCCTGCTTCGGACTGCAACTTCAGAACTTCGACAAGGCACTCTCGATGGACTTCCGAATTTTGCCGAACATCGAGGGCTGCAAAATGGAACCCAAACGTATCCACCAGATCGATCCACGGTTGGAGATACTGATCCACCACGCGGCTGCCACGGTGCGCGAGCATACTTTGACGCAGCAGTTCAAGATCACTGCGGAACTCTGCCAACGAATCGTAACGGCCACTCTGCAAATTCTTACAATCCGTCGAGTCGCGTGTTCTCTCGAGACGGAAATGCAGCATCCGCACAAATCGGCGATAGGTCTCCGACTTCGATACCGGCGAAATCCTCTCTTCAAGTTCAGGCCAATTCTGCTGGCACGCCTCGATGCGATCTCGTAGTGCTTGGTCCGAGGGAACTTGCTGGTCCGACATGACGACTTGATTGTGCAAGTGGCGGCATTCCGAGAGGTGGCCTTCCAGAGCCGCGCGGCGGAGTCGCGCAAGTGTCTTTTCCGTAACTTCCGCCGTTACAAACGGATGACCGTCCCGGTCGCCACCGATCCAAGTCCCGAACGAGAGGAACGAAGGGATTTCAAAGCGATGCTCGGGATAAACTGTCTTCAAAGCCGCACGAAGCTCTTGGTAGGTCTGAGGCACGACATCCCAAAGAGTAGATGCGAAGTACACTCCACGGCTCACTTCGCTCATTACCGGTGGACGATCCGGTCGAACAAAATCGCTTTGCCAGAGAACCGTTAGATTCGCGAGTAGTTCCGCGGAATCCGGCTCGCCGCCTGGACTCTCTTCCAACAACTGCCGCACGCGCCGAAGCAGTTGGCGAGTCGTTCTGCGTTTCGCCTCTGAAGGGTGCGCCGTAAAAACGGGCTCGATCTTCAAATGGTCCAGCCAACGCTGAAGCTCGGAAGCCGACAAGCCCTGCCGCTGCAATTCCACAATCGCTTGCCCGATCGACTCGCCACCCGGAATCCCGTTCTCACGGGCCGTTTGATTGCGACTCTCCAACACTTCGATTCGCTGCCGTTCTTCAGCTACATTGGCCAAATCGAAAAAGATACTCAGCCAACGAATCACCGATCGCATTTCCAGCGGCGACAGTCGTTCCAATTCGCGCACAAGCCGAGGCTCTGCGTCAGGAAGCCCGGCTCGCCGTTGAATGGCAAGGCGCCGAATGCGCTGCATCGTGTCTGCCAGCGATTCTCCAACTTGCTCCCGAACGACCAAATCCAGTTGCTCTACAAGTCGATCTAGCGTTGAATCGGTTTTGTTCTGTTTCATCTGCGCGGTCAATCCGAGGTTCTTCGAGTCGATTCCTGGGTGAGTCAGTGTTGATACTCAAAAAGATCGTCCCAAGACTCGTCCAATCCTGCAATGCTAGGCACCACAAACGACGATCAGAACGTGCGGCCTTTCGCTCCGAAGAATGGCAAGTTTCTCCGACGCCGGGAATGATACTACGCTGACGCGACGCGATCACAGTGAAAAAATTCCGGGGCTAACAACTCCCTGGGGCACTCGCTCAATACTTGCATTAAACTAGGTTTTTGGAGAATCCATAGCAGGCCTCGGAGAATTGATTCAATGGAGTTCCCGCCATCCCGCCAGTGCCAAACGCATGCAGCATCGAACACACTTCTCCCGATACGTTTGGCTCGACCTTCCGTCCGGAATACCGTTCGAAACCTCATTCGACTTTCGTGCTGGCTAGTTCTCGTTCAACTACTCGCGACCGGCCCTATCACTCCTCGACTTAGTGCACATGAAGGTGCGGTGGCAGCGCTCCAAATCTTGAGCCAGGAATGCTTGGATTGCCACACGGGGCCGGATGCGGAAGCCGGGTTGGATCTCGCGGCGTTGTTTGCGTCGTCCGAAATCGGTAAGGCGTCTAGCGAGTCATGGGTTGGTTTAGAGCAAGTGGATGTTTGGGTGCGTATCCACGACCGAGTCGAAAAGGGTGAGATGCCTCCCGGCGGGGAACTCGATTCGGGCCTGAGAGCCGAAGTGGTCAAACCGTTGTTTGATGAGCTGGTGCGTGTCGATCGCGATATTGTCGAAAGGCAGGGGCGGGCAACTTGGCGGAGGATGAATCGCTTCGAGTACGAGAATAGCGTGCGAGAACTTCTCGATGCTCCGTGGCTACAACTGGCGTCGATCTTGCCAGCGGACGGAGAGAAACATTACTTCAATAAGCTCAGCGACGCTCTTGATGTTTCCCACGTCAATATGGCTCGCTATCTCCAAGCCGCCGACTACGCCCTGCGAGAAGTCATGAAATACGAGCGACTTCACAGCCGGGCCGCAACGATTGAGACTCACCCGAAGGCAACCCGCTTCTACGCTCGAGAACAGAGTTCCTTTAGTGGACGAGTGCATTACTCGCCGTTCAACCGCAGTCCGGAGCGTGCGACCTTCCCGTTGCTCGACTATGACGCGGACCTACCGGTTCTGAACGATCCCGAGCATCCATTCACGGTTGGCGAAGCGGATCCTGCACTTCGTGAACGCGAAGCCTTCGGAGTTGTCGCCAGCAGCTATGAACCGATCGAGGTTCGCTTCAGTAGTTTTAAAGCGCCCGCAGCAGGTCGCTACACGCTCCGCTTCAAGGGGTACACGTTCTGGGTTCAAGGCGAGGACAAACGATGGTGGCGTCCGCACCGTGAACGGACGTCGCGCGGCCGACGCTCAGAACCCGTCACGATCTACTCGGTCTCGCCGCCCCGACAACTGCGGCGCATCGGAGAGTTCGATTTCAACGCTGAACCGAACGTTCAAGAGCTAAGCGTTTGGTTGCTAGCGGGTGAGTCGATTCAACCCGATGCAGTTCGCCTTTTTCGCTCACGTCCACCGAATTGGCACAACCCACTGGCAACCAAAGAAGGCATGCCCGGCGTCGCATTCAATTGGATGGAGGTCGAAGGACCAATCCTCGAAGAACGTGAGACGACTTTGTTTCCGACACAACCAATGAAGCACACAGACAAGCGAAACACAGTGACCGCCGACGAGACGATAGCGTTAGCAGAACCTCGGATCGCAGCTCTAGTGCGCAGAGCCTTTCGGATTTCTGGCGACATCAACGGGCAACAAGAGCGTCGAGAAGTCCAACGCTACCTGCAAGTCTTCGAGGCCGCGATGCGTGAAGGGATGAAATTCGAGGACGCGTTGATCAGTAGCTACTCGGCCATTCTCTGTTCACCGCTGTTCTTGTGTTTCGAGGAGTCGCCGGGGCAACTCACATCTGCCCGTCTTGCCGATCGTCTGGGACTCTTCCTATGGAATTCACTTCCAACGCAGGCGATTGCCGGCCGTGTCGCCGACCTGGATTTCACGAGCGATGCAGGGACTCCGCCGAAATTACGTCCCAGCGCTCCGTTCAATTTACTGATCGATGAGATGCTTGAGGACTCACGCTCGGAGCAGTTCATCAATGCGTTCCTCGACTATTGGTTGGACTTACGAAAGATCAATGACACATCGCCTGACGAATTCATGTATCCAGACTACTACTTGGACGATTCGCTGGTCGATGCAGCTTTGCTGGAAACTCGCATGTTCGTTGCCGAGTTGATTCGCAGCAACCTACCGATCCGCAACTTGATCGACTCCGATTTCACTTTTGCCAATGAGCGGCTCGCCAAACACTACGATTTTTCGGAATCTGAAGGAGCTGAGCTACGTCGCGTCGAGATCCCAAAGGACAGTCCTCGCGGCGGTCTACTGACGCAAGCAAGTATCCTCAAAGTGACCGCCAATGGTGCAACAACATCGCCCGTGATTCGTGGGGCTTGGATCAATGAGCGGCTCCTAGGCATTCTCACTCCACCCCCTCCCGCTAGCGTACCGGCCATTGAACCTGATACCCGTGGTGCTACAACGATCCGAGAGCAGCTAGCGAAACACCAAGCAGACGAATCATGCGCGGTTTGTCATCGTCAAATTGATCCGCCTGGATTTGCACTAGAGTCGTTCGATGTGGCTGGCGGTTATCGCCAGAGGTATCGAAGCATGACGGAGGTTGGCGAGCCACTTCCCGGGTTCGGGAAGAACGGGCAGCCGTTCACTTTTCGATCGGGCCCCGAAGTCGATGCATCGGGACGAATGCCCGATGGAAGAGAGTTTGCGAATATTCACGAATTCAAGCGGCTACTGCTCGCCGATGAACGGCAGATCGCACGTAATTTTCTCTCCAAACTCGTAACTTACGCAACGGGCGCAGCTCCACGCCTGAGCGATCGACCTGAAATTGAATCCATATTGGATCGGACTAGCCAAGACGGCTATCCAGTAAGAACGTTGATTGCCGAAGTAGCAAATAGTAGGATGTTCCTTCACAAATGATTCGCGGCAACAACGGATCTCCGCAACATTTGTCCCTGCCTCCCCGCTTTTTTGAAAGCTCCCGCCATGCCGACTTTCCTCAAGAACAGCGCACTGCCTCGACGAACCTTCTTGCGTGGCCTGGGCGTGGGCATGAGTCTTCCATTGCTCGACGCTATGCGGCCAGCAGTTTTACGAGCGTCGGAGGCAAGAGAACAAGTGAATGCACCGAGAAGGATGCTGGGGATTTGCAATAACCTTGGCTTGCTGCCAGAGAAGTTCTTTCCCGCGCAAGATCAAGCCGGCTTTGACTACGAGGCGTCCCCCTACCTGAGCACGCTTGAAAAACACCGCGATGACTTCACCGTGTTCAGCGGCGTCTGGCACCCGGATGTGGATGGTGGACACCCCGCGGACATTTGCTTTTTAACTGCGGCACCGCATCCCGGAAGTGGAGGTTTCCGCAACACAATTTCAATGGACCAGTTCATTGCCGAACGCGTCGGTCACTTGACCCGGTTCCCCTCAATGACGCTTGGCGTCAACGTGAAACAAGGACTTCGTAGTCTTTCGTGGACAGGTGCAGGAGTCTTGATTCCTTGCGAGGAGAGTCCAAGCTCGGTTTACGCTCAGTTGTTTCTGCAGGGATCGAAGTCTCAAGTCGAGGAGCAGATTCGCAAGCTCAAAGTCGGCCAGAGCATCATGGACTCAGTCGCCGGGCAAACCAAGGAACTCGTCCGAAGGCTCGGCCCCCGCGACCAAGAGCGAGTGGATCAGTATTTGACTGGAGTCCGAGAGCTTGAGAAACGACTGGATGCCGCCAAGGCTTGGGAGAATGTCCCCAAGCCACGGCCCGCAGCGCCTTCGCCCGTAGATGCTTCCGACCCGAAGGCCTACATGGACAAAGTTCGTTTGATGTACGACATGGCCAAGTTAGCATTCGAGACGGATTCAACGCGTGCCATTACCTTGCTGCTCGACAGCGTCAATTCGCCAGCCATCGATGTTGAAGGCATCAAAACGACAGACGGTTATCACAATCTATCGCACCATGGAAGTCGCGACGAGAAGAAAGCTCAACTTGAAGTCATCGACCAGTGGCATATGCGACTGCTGAGCGAGTTGTTCGAAAACTTGAAGAGCGTCGGCGAAGGCGGAGAAACGTTGATGGAACGCACGATGGTCATGTACGGTAGCAACCTGGGCGACGCGAACAAGCACGTTACGACCAACATGCCGGTTCTCTTCGCCGGCGGAGGCTTTAAGCACGGCCAACACTTGGCCTTTGACCGAGAAAACAACTATCCCCTCCCCAACCTCTTCGTCTCCATGCTCCAACGCATGAACCTGCCCGTCGACCGCTTCGCCACTTCGACCGGAACCATGCGAGGTCTCGAGCTGGCATAGATCCGGTGAACTTACTAAGTTTGGCTCGGAAAATTCAGGAGACAGGATCGACCATCAACGGCCCACTAGTACGATAGCGTGACAGCTTTGGATTGGAATCGTCGATCGCCAAGCCGATTGAGCAAAAAGTGGGTAACGTCCGCTGTCGAAATGTGGAGAGAGAGCTTCTCGCTCCCACTGGCTTCACGTTGTTGATATGCGGTAGTCATAGTATCTCATGCGTTTGAAGCTGAGTGTGAAGCAGACGTTCTGGGCGACTTAGCATTTGCAATTGGAGGTTCAAAGCAGGGTGCAAGATTCTTGATATTCCGAGGAAACAACAAAGAAGCACAAGATCGAAGCGATCCGAAAACTGAAGCTATCGTCGAGCCTCTGCTGGGTGCTGCGGCCCGGTACGGTGAACTGGGCGTTGCCATCGCACGCTTAACCACGGGGGCGGCCGTATCCATCTTCTGGCCAATCCTACACTGGGACAACTTGCTTGCACTCGTTCCCAGAACAGTTGCTGTCTTGCTAGGCGGTTGGGTTGCAGTCGCTTGGTCCGTCTATGTACTGCGCCGGCTGGCTATGGGTTTTCCAAGCAGTCGTCTTATGCTGGCTTCTATCACCGTCGATGCGTTCGCGATCAATGCGCTGTTGCTGAGCTTTGTTTGGTATCCCGCAGCTAGTCACGACAGCATCGTTGAAGTTCACGGCTCGGCGATGGTCTACTTGGCAATCGTGATGGCCGGGGCGCGGCTGTCCGTCCCCGCGGCGATTTGGGGAGCGGTGGTGAACAGTGTGCTTTTAGGCGCTCTGATTACATTGAGCACAATTCGCGTCGACAACTGGACCACCATTGGACCAGTCGAGTGGATTTCCGTGGCGGCGGCGTTGGTTGGTTCCACGGTGTTGGGTGTGACGATTGCACAGCGTACGGGCGACTTGGTCTATCGCGCTGCGTCAAAATCCAGGGAAGCGGAGAAGGCTGTGGGTAAACTTGGAGCGTACGTGTCTGACGAAATCGCGCGTGAGTTGCTCAAACAAGAAGAGCTCCAACTGGGTGGAAGCCGGCAACACGTTGCCGTCCTGTTTTCGGATCTCCGTGGTTTCACCGAATATTCTGAGTCGCTCGCTCCGGAAGAGTTGGTGCGTCAATTGAACGAATACTTGAATGCGATGGTGACCGAGATCGCCGCCTGCGGTGGTGTTGTCGACAAATACATCGGCGATGCAATCATGGCTGTGTTCGGGATTCCGTTTTCGAAAGACGATGATGTCAATCGAGCCTTGCGGGCAGCCAAGGGCATGCGAAGAGCACTCAGAGAGCTCAATCAGCAGCGTCAATCCGCCGGGCTTAAGCCGCTTGAACAAGGGATCGGAATCCACTTTGGACCAGTCGTTGCCGGGAATGTCGGCACGCTGGCTCGGGCCGAATATACCGTCATCGGTGACACAGTGAACTTGGCCAGTCGACTTGAATCCGCCACTAAGAACTTCCCGTGCGATGTATTAGTCAGCCAGCAAGTTCAAGAGCGCTGTGGCGAGTCGATCGAACTTCAGTACTTAGACGAGATCACAGTGAAGGGACGTAGCGCGAGAGTTCGCGTGTACTCGTTGGACTGACTCGCCACGCCACTGCACCGCAATTCTGGATCATTCGGCGGGACCGGGAGGAAGGTTCTCGAGAAGGTAACGCGTGATCAGCATTCGAACGTGAACTTCAGAACCGGGGCCTTCGCGTAGACCGTGGTCGCGATTCGGGTACACCATGTAGTCAAATTGCTTGCCCAGCTCTATCAGCCGATCGACGAGTCCTTCGATAATCTGAATATGCGTATTGGTTTCCCCTGAGCCAGTGATGATCAGCAGCTTGCCATCGAGGCCTTCGGCGAAGTTAATCGGAGCCGCACGTTGGTAGCCGTCCGCGTTCACTTCCCGGGTTCGCATGTAGATTTCTTGAAACCAAGCGTTGTACAGATGCGGCTGCGGTTTTGGCACAACAGCAATGCCAACATCATAGAGTTCTGGCTCGCGACACATCGCGTTCAAGGTATTCGACCCACCGCCACTCCAGCCCCAGATCCCAACTCGGGAAAGATCCACATACGGACGAGTTCGCGCTAGCGTCTTCAGAGCTTGTGCCTGCTCTTTCGTTGAAAGCGGCCCTAAACTGCCAAAGATCGAGCGTCTCCACGCAGCACCCTTCGGCGCTGGCGTGCCGCGGTTGTCAATTGAGACAACCAAGTAGCCAAGGTCGGCAATTACCCGATGGAAGTCGATCTGCACTGCTCCCCAGCGATCAAGGACCGTCTGTGCGTAGGGTTCGCCATAGACATAAACGAAGACCGGGTATTGCCGCGTCGCATCGAAGTCCTTGGGCTTAATCATCCAAGCGTCGAGCTTCACGCCTTCACCGATGTCCAGCTCGATAAATTCGGTTGGTCGAGCAATGACGGACTGCATTTTGCCTCGCAGTTGCCGATTGTCTTCCAAACTGAGTACAACTCGATGCCCCTTCAACTCAACCAGCTCCGTGATGGGTGGATTGTCGATGGTCGAATAAGTGTGGAAGGCCCAACGTCGATCGGGTGAGAAATCGTACTGATGAGTTCCCTCCTGTTCTGTGGGTGTCACCCTCTCCATTTCGCCTGAGCCGTCGAGGGGCACTCGATGCAAGTACTTTTGCGTTGCATTTTCTGGTGAAGCGTAAAAGTAGTACCAGCCGCCCGCTTCATCGACAGCCGCGCTATCAATGAGCTCGTACTCGCCGGGAGTTAGCAAAGTCAATTTTTCGCCGCTTCGAGAACAGCGATACGCGTGTCGCCAGCCATCTTGCTCGCTGATGAAAACGAAGGCGTCTTCCGCTTCGCCATCGGACTCGATCCAGTCGACAAACGTATTGATTCCGTGGCTACCAACCGCCCAAGATTCGTTCGTTTCCTCAAATAGCGTCGTGACGTTTCCATCCAAGCTCACCAAAAGGAACTCGCGTTGATCTCGGAACCGGCTACGTTTCTCGACCAGCACTTCCTCCGAGCTGTTGGCCCAATCCACATGCCCCAGATAGCAGCCCTCTTCGGGATACTCAATCGGAAGCCATTTCAGGTCGCGCGTTTCCACGTTCAGCACGCCGACACGCAAGGCAGTGAGCGTCTCACCGACTCTTGCAAAACGCGTTTGCCGAACACTCGGGTACGAAGGGTCATCCGGTACGAGCATATTCCGCTGCCGAACGTCGCTCGAATCGGCTTCGATGAACAGGATCCGTTGACTATCCGGACTCCACCTTACATTTCGGAATGAGATGTCCTTGCCATCTCGATCCGTCAACCGTGTGCGTTCCTGACTGGCTAAATCGAGTACGAACAGGTCACCACTTCCGAACGCAATTCTCATACGGCCGTCCGGAGATAAAAAGCGATCACGGCGCGAGCTGCCCCGTGCTTCCGAGAGCTCAAGCTTCTCACCAGTTCGAACATCGTAGGCAACTTGGATTCGTTGCTGCGAATCGGGGTCTGCCTCCTGAACCAAGTATCCGGAACTGTCTTCCAACCACTCCGCCCGAAAGCCCTTCGGCCGAAACTCGCGACGCTCGTAAATGGCTCGGAACCGGAGCTCAGCCTCTCGAAGGAGCGTCTCGGTGCTCGGTTGCTGGCCCAGCAACGTGCAAGCATTGAAGGAAGCAAACAGCAGGCCAAAGGCTAGCATTGTTCTTTCGGTGGTACTGGGCATAGTGCTCTGTTCTCCAGGGGCGGCGGCTAAACTGCCAACATTGTACGTGGCAGCATTGGCAACGCAGCCGGAAATCAGGATCGCCACCATTCCCGTGAGTCGCTCACAGCAGCCTTTGCTTGCTAACGCGATCTCGTTGTTCCATCGATCGGTCACCAACGCTACGATCTAGTCACTTTTGGCAGCACAACTCTTCTCTTCGATTCGATACCCATGGGCGGTAATTCAAAACTTGCAACGGGCATTTGCTTGCTAATCGGGCTCTGTGGCTACACGGCACTCGCCGACGATCCGGTGTCCCGCTCAACGGATGATCGCCCCCTTTTGAAGGGCTTGGAGGCTGTCGACGATTTTAAGACTCAAGTCGGGCTATTCACGCAAAATCCCCCGGAGGTTTGGCCCCGAGCGGATATCAACGGCATTGTGACCTATTGCGATCCGGTTTGGAACATTGTGTTTGTCCAGGAGAACGACCACGCCATCTTTGTCTACGGCGATCCAGTTTCCGTTTTGGAAATAGGCCAACGGGTTCGAATTCAAGGCGAAGTGCGACCGGGAGAATTGTTACCAACGATATTTGCGAACTCTCTAGAGGTCTTGGCCAGTGATGTAGAACTCCCGCAACCTTTCCCCATTTTGTTATCGCAAATTTCAGTTGGCCAATATGACTCACGTCGAGTCGAGACCAAAGGCCGAGTCTTGCAGGCATTTGTCGAGCCTGAACGAGCACTCTTGTATTGCGCTGAAGGTGAGGTCCGGTTTTACGTCGCGGTAGGCAACCTGGACTCACACGCTTTTGGACAGGAAATCGCTGGGGCTGAGATCTCATTCACGGGCGTCCTCGCTGTGCAACTTCTCACGCACGCCTTCACGGACGTTGAAGATTCAGGAAGGGAAATCGAGTCCTGGAAGCTCTTCTGTCCGTCGGAGGACCTAGTACAACTCTTTTCCCCAGACGAAGCCAAACCAGCAAACAAGCCGTCCTCTGCAAAAGAAAAGAATCAGTCAATCGTAACCATCAGTGAACTGCGAAGCAGAGACCTTGAATCGGACCGTTTTCTAACTCATGGTCAGGTTCGCCATATTGAGAAGTGTGTAGACCATTATGAGATTGTCCTATTCGATGAGTTCGAATCAGTGCGAGTTCGCGTGGAGTCCGTGCTGAATCTGGATTTAGGCATGATTTTTCGTGTCGCAGGAAACCTATCTCGAGATGAAGACATTCCCCTGCAAGCCGACTACTTGCAGCTACTCGACCACTCGGACTTGCCACGCCTACACGCGGTGCAGCTCGAAAGTGTTGCAACGCAAGGGAAGGTCGACCAGCGTTTCCGACTCCGTGGAGTCCTCGAGAGCTACACACACGAAGCAAATGGTGAATGCTGCGTGCTTCGAATTCGTGATGGTGCGGTAGATGCTGAAATCCGAGCAAAGGACGCGGCGCTGAACTCGTTCAACCAATCCAGTTTGGTCCCGGGGCAAGAAATTAGTGTCACCGCGATTCTCGTCGAGAAGACGAATGCAGAGCAAGGAAATATGCCACTTATTTTCCTAGCCAATGAGCCTGACGCGATTGAGCTCATGCCACCTAGCCCGCTCCCAATCAAGACGATAGTCGGGTTTCTCGTTTGTCTCTCAGGTGTTGTATTTTGGATCTGGATTCTGCGGCGACAGGTAGCCCAGCGAACGCGGGAGCTACAGCAGCTCACGGCAAACCTGCTTTCTTCCTACGACTCCATTGAAGATGGCATACTAGCCATCGATCGCTCCCAAACAGTCCTGGCTGTCAATAAAGAGTTCCGGCGAATTTCTAGCTTGCCTTTGAAAGCCAAAGATCGCTCGATCGAAAACTGCACGGTGTTCGCTTCAGGTCTCATCAACCCCGTATACTTCAAGGAGGTGATTCGCCTGTGCAGCGAAAACGAGCGTTACTCCGATTCGTTCCTCGTCGAACAAAAAGCCCCGTACCGGGCCATTCAAGTTTCGACGTCCCCAATTGAGATGGAGGATAGCGATGCGCCCATCGGCCGTCTTTGGGTGATGCGAGACGAAACAGAAAAACGTCAACTTCAGAAGGAGCTTGCAAGGTCCAACAAGCTAGAAGCACTCGGTCGCTTGGCTGGTGGAGTCGCGCACGACTTCAACAATATCCTTACAGCAATTACGTCCAATTTAACGGTAGCGCAGTTCGAACCCGCAAGGCTCGTGGAAGAGGTGAAAGGTGAGTTGGAAATGGCTCAAGAAGCTGCCTTCCGCGGCGCTGATGTATCGCGTCGCCTCCTGAGTTTCTCTGCGGATCTCGAGCTCGCCCTGGAGCCCTGCTCCATCAATGACCTGATTCAGGACTTAGCAAGACTCGTCCGGCACTCCTTTGACGCGAGCATCGATTTCCAATCCCAATTCGATAGCCGCGACTTAATCAGCGACATAGAACGAGCCGCAATTGAGCAAGTGTTGATGAATCTCTACTTCAATGCTCGCGATGCGATGCCCAACGGCGGCGTAATTGCAACCGAAACCACAGTGGTCGAGTTGGATGCGTCTCGCTTTGCGCGAATCATCGTAAGAGACTCCGGCGAAGGAATTCCGCTGCCTGTCCAAGACCGTATTTTCGATCCGTTCTTTTCGACCAAAGGACCTCAAGGTGGGACTGGACTCGGGCTTTCGACGTCTTATCGAGTTGTGAAGGAACACGGTGGTCATCTCCAACTTGCTACCACCCCGAGACCTGGCTGGACAGAGTTTTGGATTGATCTACCGCTCTGCAACAAGGTTCCCAAAGAGAGCGTGGCGGAAGAGCAAACGACTCCTAGCGGTGCGCGCGTTCTCGTCGTAGACGACGAAGAATTTGTGCGAATCGCAGCTTGTCACATCTTGCAAGCTAAGGGCTTCGAAACCCAGGAAGCATGTGATGGAAGTGCCGCCCTCAAGTTCTTAGCAGAACACTGGCGTTCAATTCATGTCGTACTGTTGGATCTCGCCATGCCCGGGATACCCGGACAACAAGTACTATCCGAAATCAAACAACGCTGGCCCGGACTTCCAGTTGTCATCTGCAGCGGCTACGTAGTGAACGACCTGTACACCGAAGAAGGAGCCACTCCAGATGCGGTCGTCTCTAAGCCTTACCGTATCGCCGACCTCATTCGTGCATTGGACCAGGCCACCCAAGATGTGGTCGCTCAGAAACGGCCCTTCCAACCGGGAAGAACCGTGGCCTAGGGAAAAACCGGGGCCAGTCAGTTTTTCAAGCTACCCTAAGCAGCTCGGATCTCCGAGCCGCGAACAGGCTGCGTTCCCTCTGGGACAGCCGGGCTACAATCCTACCCAAACTGATGAATTGAATTGCCCTAGGGAAGGCTCGGAACGGAGTCGAAGCAATGCTTCCAGTGACCGACGGCCGACCGGTCCACGTTATGCCGACCCCTGCTGGAAGTAGATCTCTTCGTAGGGCTGGACGACCACAAAGCCGTTCCCTCTAAATTCCATCTGGACCGACTCCCCAGACCCACGACCAAAGAGCGTTTTCAACTGAATATCAGTTTTGAAATCCGGCTCCAAGTTACCTGACCAAAGGACCGTTGCGTTGGGGTCCGTCGTCACGGGCAGGCTTGGCGTGACTGGCAGGGTCATCGGATTGTAGTGCGTTGTGATGGCAACCATTCCAGTTCCCTCCAACCGGATATTGAAAAGCCCACCAGCCAGCATGGCCGACATCTTCCGTAGCATTTTAATATCGTGCTTCAAACTCATTTCGAAAGCCAAGACATCGTTGCCGTTCACGCAGATCGCTTCATTCTGCAGGTTGAGCAAGGTGATCTTCTTCCCGGAGTCAGCACAGAAGACCGATCCATTGCCGGTCGCTCGTGTTAGTCTTGCTCCCTCACCCGAAACGGCCTTCTTCAATAGGTTTCCAAAACCCTGCTCGAGAATGCCTTCACGTTCAAACTTCACTTGCCCCGTGTAGGCGACCATCGCCCCCATCTTGATCCAGACTTCCCCATTCAAGTTGATGTCCAACATTCTCTCCGACTCAAGCTCGAAGAGGCCCTGTTGGAGGTCGCGGTCTCGAGTCTTCTCCAAAAAAGTGGAAAGCGAATAGCGATTCTCGGTCATGATCGTTCCTTCGTTCTAAAAAATGGGAGGCAATGACACTCGAGGAGTGCCGTGCTATCGATACCCGCTTGGTGGCCAATTTCAGGGGCCAACGGCGATGGTCGCAAAAACGGGAAAGTGGTCCGACGGATATCGGCCTTCCGCATTCGAGCGAATAGCGTCCGCGGACAGAATATTGCACTTTGGGTCGACAAGCACCCAGTCAATTCTCGCGCCGCTGGTCGTGCCCTTCCACGAGTTGAAAGTCCCTTCATCGGACTGTTTCTCGGAATTGATAACTCTAAATGAGTCAACAAGCATCTCGTTCTTGGTCACTAGCGCGTCATAGGGGGCCGTCGATTCCCCCGTGTTGAAGTCTCCGGTCACGACGATGGTCGGGTCCTTCGCAACCGTCGCTATCGTCTTCAACTTTCTCCGAAGTAGTTCTGCGGATCGCAGGCGAGCTTGCTTTCCGCGATGGTCAAAATGCGTGTTTACGAACAAGATCGGCCGCCCGAGTTCATTACTGCGATCGCTCAAGAGCACCCATGTAGCCATTCTTGGAAGCGACGAATCCCATGACTTCGATTCGGGCACTTCTGGAGATTCGCTCAGCCAAAAGTGACCGCCGGCGAGCTGGGTGAAGCGTTCCGCGCGAAAGAAGATGCCGCAGTGCTCATTCGGGGACTTCATTCGAGAACGGCCAAAGTACTCATAGCCGTCGACTTGCTCTGAAATGTAGTCCGCTTGAAACTTCAGTGTCTCTTGCGTGCCGAGTAAGTCAGGATCGAATTCCCGAATTGTCTCCGCCACCAGTGGCTTGCGTTTATCCCAGTGATTCGGACCATCATTGGCCGCCCCATAACGAACGTTAAAGCTCATTACCTTGATCGGTTCGGCAGCCCCAACCATTCTGAAGCAGGCGACGAGCAGGGCAAAGACTAAGAAAGAACGCAGGCACAGAGAACGAGAATGCATCGCTAAACAACTTTGAAATCGCGGATACTCAAGAGGAACGAGCTGCCGGAAATTCTAGCAGACTTTTTCACTGCTCGGTGACCCCATAGGTCATCTGCACAGGGCAAGCTAGAGTTTCAAACTACTTTGGTGAAGGGTGTCATTCCGACGGAGCTTTAGCGACCGAGGAGTCTATTTTTCTTACGCCGGAGGACAGATCTTTCAGTCACTGGGGCTCCAGCAGCAAGAAATTTGGGAGAGCTCAGGACGCCACCACTCCAAACACGGACTTCCCCTGCCGATCCTAGTCTGCGACACGGAACTCTGAATTGGCGCCGACTCAGGCGTTGGACAACGTGCACTGCACGCGTTGACCGGTTCGAGACGCACAGGCGTACCGGTAGGTGTTTGTCGCAGCTGCTCAAGCTAGCTCTGTCGACTCGCGAGGTTGGCCGCAGCCAGCCTTGAGCTTTCGCAAGGCGATAGACGGAGCGTAAACACCGCTCCACAGCCCATACCATCACTTTGCACCGTTAGTGCTCCACCCACGGCTTCCGCAGCGAGAGCGCTACTGTGCAGTCCGAACCCATGACCTCGCTTTCGTGTGGTGAAACCGTGACCAAAGATACGAGTGATGTTCTCCGGAGCGATGCCGACGCCGTTATCGCTGATCGTAATACAGATAGAGCCGCTAGCTTCCTCGGCAATCCCGACTTCGATCTGCCTATCCTCGAATCGATATTCGACGATAGCGTTCTTTGCGTTGGCTATCAAATTGACCAGGATTTGTAGCACTTTGTGACGATCGGTGTAGACGTCGGGAACCTCTTCGAATTCGCGTCGAATTTCGACTCCAGTCTCTTCTAGAGTGTTTTGGTTGAATCGAATGGCTTCTTCAACCAATTCGACCGGTGAGGTGGCTTCGTTTGCAGAGACCGCTGTTGCGTTTTCTTGTTGCCCACGCACAACTTCCTTGATGTGCTCGACACTCTTTGAGATCCCTACGAGCTGCTCACGATGCAGCTCCTGTTCGGCTTGAAGCGTTGCCCCTAGAGTTTTCATCAACTCAGGTAAAGTCTTTCCGCGGCCATCAGTCATAAATTCACCTAGGTCGTCTTGATGCTGTTGCAGAAGCAACGCTACACGATCGACCGTATTGACTTTCGAGTCACGCCAAGCAGACAGCATTAGCGTTGTGGAGACATTGATGCTGTTTAGTACGTTTCCAATATTATGCAATACTCCAATGGCGACTTCAGCCATCCCAGCCTGTCGCGAGAGAGTGATCATTTCCCGAGCCATCTCTTCCTTCTCAAGCTCTGCTTTACGCCGTAGCGTAATATCGCTTTCAATTGCGATGAAGTTAATGACCTCACCCGCTTCGTCATAAATTGGTCGGGATTCGATCGAAACCCAGTAGGCCTCTCCTGATTTTGAATAGTTCACAACCTCGACGTCAAAGCCCTCTTTGCGCGAGACTGAATCACGCATTTCTTGGACGGTTTTCGCGTCCGATTTTGGCCCTTGCAGAATGGAGCCCGGAGACTCCCCAATCACTTCCGACAGATCAAATCCAGATCTTCGCGTAAACGCCTCGTTGACCCATTCGATTTTGCCACTGGCGTCGGTGACTACAACAAGGTTATCCGTAAAGCGGGCGACGAGAGCTGGGATCCGGTAGGCTTCGCGTGAAACAGTGGTACGTTCAAGCTCCGAAAGCATGCCATTGAACTGTTTTTGAAGTTCTTGGAACTCGGCAATCTCACTCGTGCTGACTCGCCGGCTCAAATCCGCTTTACTTCTCACGCCTTTGATCGCTTCGATCAAGCCATTGAGTTGTCGCGTTGCGAACCCAACGATCACAAGCAGCCCGAGCAACAGGACCCCGCTAATTCCAACAACAGCGAACGCCAACCAATTGCGAACAGCCCTGGCCGCTTCAGCCGCAGTCTGATTCGATTGCCAGACTTCCGCGTAAAGTCCAGGAAGTTCTGGGATCGCAAATTTCGAAGACAGCCAGTCAGAAGGCTTGGAGGTCGTGCCTTCGGAGGACATAGGAATATTGTCAGAGTACGCCAGCAGTTTGCCCGCGAATGCTATCTGCACTGAAAAGTCCTGCCCTCCAGCCACCACGTCTTCGAAGAATTTTCCGGCATCGTATATAGCCACCAACCCTCCCTCGACCGCAGAACCGTAATATACCGGCTGAGCTACGATCAATTCGTCTGCAGTCAACCTGACAAACGTATCGGTCACATCAGATTGGCGAAGCCAGCTCTTGAGTTCCTCAAGTCGCGGATCTTCGTGCAACTGCTGGGCGATCGGCTCGCCGTTGTAACCCAACATGGCTATGTTGTGGACGGGCGTTCCCGGGAAGTCCAACGATTGAATGAAAGGCTGTAGACTCGACTTGCGATGCTCCAGATCCACGATGGAGTTGATAATGATGTCGTTGTTGGCGATTGCCGAGCACGCATCAAGCGATTGCCGCAATTTGGTTCGGATGGCTAATTGAATACCCTCTGCGCGATTATCAACTTGCTCCTGGATTTGATTACTAAATTCCGTGTTGACCTTCTGTACGACAAGTACGCTGACGCATCCAAGGAGGACGACCGCAGCAGGTACCACGCGAACCAGGGTGATAGAACGGAGCGATGGGGATGTTTTTCTCACTTAGGTCCTACTCCTGCAGTGGAACAACTACGCCGCGAGCGTTGTAGCGAACGAGAATAAAATCGCTCGCATCCAATGCGTCGTGGTGATTCACGGGAAACGGTTCCGCATAGTCGCGAATGATCCCGCTGTAGTTGCGAATCGCCTCCAGGCCTTGCACTAGTCGAACACTATCTGCTGACTGTGTTGCACGAACTGCCTGGGCCACCATTTGCATGAGTTCATAGGCATGGATCGTGCCGACCGGCGCGAAGATATCCTCTGGATGCTGACAATCCTCGTACCTTTGTAGATAGGCCTGAGTCAACGATGCAACTCGCCCCGGGTATCGCGGAGTTACAAAGGAGAACGTTTGCAAAAACGAGAGGTCGACCTCGGACGAGTAGGGTTTGATCGACTGGAAAAAATCTCCACCCGAAATCCCCCAATGGGAGAAGATGGCTGGTCGTATTTCTTTAGGCAAAGCCGCGACGGCTTCAACTGCCTTTACACCTTCCAAGGGATTGCAGACCAGCAACACCGCATCGCAACCGAGCTCCGCGAATCGATTCACTTGAGGCCGCAAATTGCGCTCACCCCAGTTGAACCACTCTTCTCCGACGGGCAACAAGCCTTCATTGGCCAACGCGGACTTCATCGCCTTTTCGTTGGATCGGCCCCAGCTCGTACGCTCCAAAAGCAAGCCGATTTTGGTGGCGCCACGCTTCACCGCTCTGCCCACCAGAAACCCACCGGCATACTGATCCCGAACAGACACACGAAACACGTAGTTAGGCGAGTGGCCGTTATCAACAATGGGTGTGCCTGCCGCCCAAGGAACGAGATACAGGATATTGTTCTCGTGGATGAACTCCAATTCACGTATGGCCACCGGCGTGTGAATTCCCCCAAATACACCGAGTAAATTCGGAACTTCGGCAAAGGCGGCCAGATTTCCCAGGCCACGATCTGGATTCCCGCGATGGTCACGAACAATCAACTCAACGGGTTTTCCCAAGAGGCCGCCGCTACGATTGATTTCCTCGAGGGCAAGTTCCAATCCACGACGAATGGCCTCGCCTGATTCAGCCGATGCCGAAGTCATATCTGCATCCAGGCCAACGACGAGGGAGTCTGAGAGTTGCGGTTCTGATGGATAGGGCCGGTACTGAACGTCCTCACCTAGCCGACGCTTGTCTCGCACGGTGACTGGCTTGCCCACTGGCGGACGGCTGGGATCGCGAAACTGATTTGAAGAATGCAGCTTTACGGAGCCAGTTCCGGGATTCAACTCCGTAGACGTTGTAATTAGCTCGCTCTGCGACTCCAAGTTCTCCGCAGTCAAATCTGACGTCGCAGGCAGTGTTGCATCTTTGCTGCCACAGCCTGAAAGCAGCGAGACGGCAATAAAAGCAGCGACAGTCAGACCAACTCTGGCGCGGCGCGATATTCGAAGTTGAAAACTAATTCTGGTGTCCATTTTGAGTCTCTTAGAACCGATATTGAATGCCGGGAGCGATCCCGAAATCATCATTTAGGAATTCATTCACACGAAATTCAGTGATCAAGTGCAGGCCTTCCGCAACGCGAAATCGGACTTGATGTTCAGTAACGATGGTGGCGTTGCCCGAAGTCTTGTAGTTGAGATCAAAGAAGCCTCCAGTGGAAAATCGACCGCCCAGTATCTCGTCGAACTGCTTGTTCCAATTGAAGCTCCACTGACCGCTATTGGAAATTGTTTGAACTGGAAAGAACTTGAAGCCCAGACGAAACTTTCCAGCCGTCCAGCCAGAGCTGCGGAATAGCTTGCTTGTATCCGGTGCCCAAAAGACCCCAAATCTTCCGATTTCGTTGTCCTGCCCTTCTAAATCATTCAGCTCTGCAATCGCTCCGACGTTTCGCCATACCTTTCGCTTCAAATCCAGCTCTAAAAAATGTCGACTGATGTCTTCCCGCTGTGTGTCGGTTCCCTCCGCTCCCTCGAGGTCAATAAACCCCCACAGGCTGAAACCAAGCGGAAGCGGTGCAGCGCCCTGAAAGTGCAACACGTTGTAACCGCGATTGTCAAAATCATATTCCGCCAGGAACCAGCGCCCGGCGGTATCCCGCGATTCCTCGAAGCGACGGTCTAACTGCTCCAAACGGTTTTCTAAATCTGGCTTGGCTCGAGGATTTGCACTTGAGCACAAGCACACATGGCTGGACCGGTCCACAATGCTCGGGCTGCTATGGCATGCGGACGCAACGTGCAGGACGTAATCCGCCTCGGCCGTTTGCGCAACCAAACTGTTCGCGGGCATAAGGAGCAAACACGTCACAATGGCGAAACTGCGCATCACTTCCTCTCTTCTCGTGCAATAGACGCTAGAACATCAGTCGCACCTTCGGGCCGAAATTGCACCGCAGGAAAAGAAGAAGTCCCAAATACGGGTAAACCCTTTGGGTGCGTTGCATGTCGCCGTCCGAAGAGCGAGCGTCGGGGCTAAACATCGCCAACCTAGAAGGCGCAAAGGACGCACGACACTTCGTTCTCTCCCCTTGGGGTGGAGTGCGTTCCGCAAAAGATGGAGTGCTCGAGTAGACGCCAGTAGACGCCCAAGCCAACGGAACCGAAACGCACCGCCCAGAATTCGCGATCGACTGCGAGCCTGCTCCGTGCAGAGAGAAACGAAAAGTCGGAGTACCTTTACTTAGCGACTTCGTCCTTCAAACCATCCATTTGGCTGGCAATAGCGCCCTGCGGCGCTTTGGGCCAAGGGGTTTCACCGGGAGCCCATTCCGTCGGCTGTGTTGCTCGAACTTCGGTGACTACTTTGACCAACCAGTTCGGGGTCTCCTGTTGCTCTTCCAATCCATAGACATAGGGGAGCGGAGGATCCATAAGCAGAGGTTTCTCACCCAGTGCGGGCCTCTCCCTACCAAGTTTGTCCAATCGCGCTCGCAAGGCTTGGACCAACTCGGAATGCACAGCACTTACATCCTCTGTTTCGTACGGGTCCTGCACCAAGTTATACAACGCGTCTCCCATAAGTTTGAAGTCACCCGACCGAATGGTGGGAAGCCGAACACTGCCGGCCACATCGAATACGATTTCCTTTCGCGGACTCTCGGCTCCGTCAAACAGTGACTCGCACATGTCGATCCCGTCGATGGAATATTCTTGTTCGTGCGACCCGCCCGCTACGGAAATGAACGTTGGGAAGAGATCGGCAATAAACATCATGCCATCTTTCGACGTCCCAGCCTTCGTCCTACCCGGCCAGCGTAGGATCGCAGGCTGCCGTACTCCACCTTCGAAGGTTGTATTCTTGGTCCCGCGAAGTGGTTTACTCAACTCTTCAAGAACAGGGCCGTTGTCGTTAGTGAAAACGAACAATGTGTTTTCGCGGAAACCGTTTTCGTCGATTGCTCGGCTAACACGCCCCACTGCACTGTCTAAGCTCTGGAGCATTGCTTGGCGGATCGCCATTGGATCATCTGTATCGCCCTCGAAGCCTGGCGGCACATTCAAAGGTCCGTGCACCGCATTGAAGGCAACGTACATGAAGAATGGTCGATCATCGTCTTTCCGAGCTGCAATAACACGTTCCGCTTCAGCTGCAATCAGTTCCGTTGTGTAGCCTTCTTCTTGGAGCGGCTTCTGATTGCGGTGCCAATCGTACACGGCAAAACGAGCTGGAGCGTTATGGACAATCGTCTTGTTGTAGTAGTCGATCCCCCAAGCGTAGTGCCCATACTGGTGCTCGAAACCTTGCCCCATCGGCAGATGCTCCGGCAGCCACTCCCCCAGATGCCACTTGCCGAGCAGGGCTGTGAAATACCCAGCATCTCGAAGCGCCTCCGCGATCGTGCGTTCATTGGTATCGAGTGCGTGTATGCGGCGTGTGGCTTCACCTCGTTCATTGTGGGCCAACGTTAGTCCAAGCTTGGCCAAATAGCTCGGCTTCCCGAAATCCTCAGATCGCCAGTCACTCCAAGTGCGAAAGGCGTAGCGTCCAGTGAGAAAGGCCGAGCGTGTCGGGGCACAAACACTATGAGTATAGAAGTCGTTGAGCCGCATGCCCTCAGCCGCCAAACGATCCATATTCGGAGTCAGCTTGGGATCTCCGCCATTGAAGCCCGGCTGATTCCATCCCATGTCATCAGCGAGCACAAAGACGATGTTCGGTCGCTTGCCATCTACGGACGAATCGGCAAATGCAGCTGGAGCGAATCCGTCGGCGACTGCAAGAAACAAGACTAAGCCGCTGGTCAAAATCGCCCCACGCTCACTCCGCCCTACATTCAGCATTTCAAATCACCTTCGGCTTTCGCATGTCAACGTTGAGTTCAAACTACTTCTATTTCCGAACTTACCGTCCGACATTGTAACCCAGCTCCCGGATATCGCGGTTCCATTGGATCAACTTGCCTAGGGCCAATCAGAGACTCAATCTGGGCAAGACCTGTAGCAAATCGGCAGCGTCTCTTTCTGAGTTCAACGAAGAATTCTCGGAGTGTCGGAGCCTAGCGACGGAGAGGGGGTTCTCGCGCTTTTTTACTTGGATTGCCCCTGTTCGCTGGCGTTCGCCCTCTTCTTTTTCAAAGATGAAGCAAATACCACACATCGCACTTTGTGTGTCCAGTGTTTCCGAGTTGCGAGTCTAAACGTTCAAACTCGAACGCTTCGTAGAGTGAGTTTGCCGCTTCCATTCGAGAGAGAGTCTCGACATAGCACTTGCTAAATCCTCGACGCCGAGCTTCCTTCAAGAGGAAAGTAAGCAGTTTGCGGCCGAGCCCGAAGCCTCGCGCTTTTGGCGCAAAGAACATCTTGCGCAGTTCGCAAGTCTTTGCGTCTCCGCCTTCGAGCGGTGCAAAACCGCCGCCTCCAATGACTTTGCCGTCTAGTTCTAGGACTTGGTAGCAAGATGATTTGCCACGATAGTTTGCCGCCATTTGATCGACTTCGGTATCCGCCTCGGAATATCCGGAGCCGACGGCGTCAAACTCCAACATGACTTCGCGAATGACACGAGCTATCTGCGGATTGTCCTTTGATTGTATCTTGCGCATTTCAAAGGGCGCTTGCAGCCGGCTCTTTCGAAGTGCCTCACTGTAAATCCGGAGGCCATCGACCACGATCTCTTGCTCTGCCGGCGATAGAAACTCAAGAGCGGATTCCACTTGCTCATCGGCAATATGGACGGTCTTGGCGAGTGCCTGTTTACCCGCAGCTGTCAGACTAAAGAACTTCTGGCGGCTATCGGTTACCGCCTTCTCACTTTTCACGAGTCCAATTTCAACCAACTTCTTGACCGTCCTGCTGGTATTGGACTTATCCATCAGTAAACGCTCGGCCAACTCGAGCAATCCTAACTTGCCGCAAGCCGCCAGCTCAAACAGAACGTGACACTGCGTCAACGTGTATCCGGTCCCAAGGTAGACACCGTTGACCACATCCAGTTCACGAACGAGGTGCCGAGAACCTTTGCGGATTTCTTCTATTGACCGTTTCTGGGTAGACCTTGCCAATGGAACTCTATTCCTCTTGAAACTTCGAACAACGCCCTTCCTGACTGCAACGCCGACGATTGTATCCGCTGATCAATAGAGTGAACGGAACCCACCAAATTGCAATGATGAAGAACTGAATGTCGTCTGCGTACTTCGAACCGTTCATGAAGGAAGGCGTTACTAGGATGGCTCCGCTACAGAAGATCGTAAAGGCGGAGAATACCAAAGCGTTTCGAAACATATTGTTTAACCCCATAACTGTGCGTCTCAAGTGCAGGAACCGCGATGAGAGCATACCTGTTGTGGTTCGGAACTAATCCAGAGCAAGCATTGTCCCAAGCTGCTCTGCCCTAGAAGAAGGCGTTTCAAAAACGTCTCCCTACTCACGAACTTCTCCTTGAGAAGAATAGCTCGGCCTACTATAGTTGTCAACGACAACTATATTTACAGCAAGTGGCAAGATCGTTTCAAGAACGGCGAAACACTATGTACATACGATCGACACTGCCACCAAATCCACCACAAGAGGAGGCTTTAATGCCGGGCTATTCAACGAAGACTCTACTCTGCGTTTTCCTATTGCTTTTCGGACTCGGGGCACTGCATGCACAGCAGCCAACTGTCACGACTTGGACGGGGACCCTGGATGCCCGCGGGACGGAGTTGAGACTGGAAATTGACATCACTGTCGACGGCAAGAAGACTGCAGGAACGATGCGGAGCCTGGATCAAAACAACGCGAAATTCGAATTGTCCGATATTTCACTGGATGGTCGCTTGGCGTTTTCGGTGAAGAAGTTGGGTGCGAAGTTTGAGGGGAAATTCGAGGAAGAAGGAACGTCGGCCAAGGGAACATTTCAACAGAGTGGGGTGCAGCTTCCCCTGACTCTGACGCGTGGTGCGTCACGCGCAGGTAAAGAGCTCAAAGACAAACAGCCTGAGAAACTGAAGGAGGCTTGGGTCGGTTCACTGAACATGGGAATTATGAAACCACTCATGCAATTCCGAATTATTGAAAGTGCCGCAGACAAGCCAAAGTGCTACTTCGACAGTATCACCGAAGGCGCTACGGGATTTGCCGGAACCTGGGTAATCAAAGACGGAGAATTGAAGTTTGAGATCCCCGAAATTCGCCTTGAGTACACCGGCAAGATCAGCTCTACCGGTGAAACTGCTGAGGGTATTTGGAAACAAGCTGGCCGCGAATTCCCACTGAGTCTCAAGAGGCAGCCAACTGAATACCGGAGTGAAAACACTTGGAAGAACCGACCTCAGCGACCGCGTGGGCCATATCCATACGACCGTGAGCAGGTCAAATTCGAGAACTCTATCGATCAACTTACACTCGCGGGCACTCTGACTCTGCCCAAGAGCCCAGGCAAGCACCCAGCAGTCATCCTGATCAGCGGTTCGGGCCCACAAGATCGCGACGAAACGATCATGGAGCACAAACCGTTTCTCGTTCTTGCCGACTATCTGAGTCGCAACGGTATCGCCGTTCTTCGCTATGACGACCGGGGCTACGGCGAATCGACGGGCAAGTTCGGTGGCGCAACGACGGCTGATTTTGCGAACGACGCTTCAGCAGCAGTCGAATTTCTTAAGTCCCATGAGCGCATCGATCCTCAGCAAATCGGACTCGCCGGTCATAGCGAAGGCGGGCTCATTGCACCGATGGTGTGCGGACTACGAAGCGACGTAGCATTTGTTGTGCTCATGGCCGGGACGGGCGTGGATGGTGCGACCATTATTACTTCACAATCCGAAGCGATGCTTCGAGTCGAAATGAACAAACCAGAACAGCAAAGCGAACTGGAGCTTGCCATAAAGCTAAACAGGCTCTTGATCGGTGAAGCGTCAAACGGCTCCTTGGACTTTGACAATGCAAGCTTCGCCATGAAGCTGGATGCACTACTTGAAGAACTCACGGAAGAGGAATCAAAAGCGGTCAAAGCGAGGCTGCGATCCGAGGCAAAGCGTCTAGAAGACAAATGGATGAAGTACTTCATTCACTACGATCCCACCGAAGCGTTAAGCAATATTGAGTGCCCAGTGCTTGCAATCATTGGTTCGAAGGACCTCCAAGTGCTGCCTGAGTTGAACATGCCTGGAATCGAAAGTGCACTGAAGGCCGGCGGGAACACCGACTTCGAACTAGTAACACTCGAAGGCCTCAACCACCTCTTCCAAGAATGTGCAACTGGTTCGATGAACGAGTACATTTCGATTCAAGAGACTTGGAATCCCAAAGCTCAGGAGCGCATCAAAGACTGGATCCTAGAACATGTGAAACTTGCCGACTAAGACAACGCACAATCGGGGTTCGGAAGTTCACGTGTTCTAGTCTCTCTGTGCGGAGAAAAGGCCATAGCTGCCCAGGTAAACTGCGCCGCCGACTCCCAGGCCACTGAGTGTGAAGAGGATACCGTAGCAGGGAACCAAGAATCTCCCGCCAACCGAGTAGAGGCCGGCAACAACGACGGTGCTAATCACTAGCGGGACACCAAGCATCAGCGCGTAATCGCGGAGCAGCCTCTGCTGTCGCCGGTCAGTTGCCGCTCTCACGCTCCAGAACAATATCCCCAATCCGCCAAGGCAAGCCAATTTCCAAAACAGACTCTTCCCCGTATATGGATTCCAGTGCGTGTAAACGCGAGCCGCGAACAATCGAGGCAGGTCCAGCACGTGAGCTCTCAACCAACCGAAGACTTCGCGCTTGGCGGTTTGAGAAACCAATTGTTCCCGATCTGAATCATTGCTCGCAGCCTGCAAAGCCTCGGACTTCGACAACTCAGCTCGTAAACTCTGTTCCGGTTCTGCTTGCCACTCACCGCCCTGCTGCAGAGCCGCATCACAGTAGCCGCCCAGGAGCGTGATTGCTCCTTGAGTTCCCAACGGCTGGAATGTACCGAGCACCCAAGTGTTCCGCGCCCACCAAGGTAGGCAACACAAACAGGCGATAAGACAAACGACTGTGGCTGACCTGATGCCAACAAATCGCCGGGCTGGAGGCGTTCCACGTTCAACCGTGTCATCCGCAAGCAAGGAAGCAAATAGGAACCACAGGAATGGCAACCACAATACAAACATGCTTCGCGTGAGAATGAGCAAGCCGAGAAGAACGCCGCTCAACACAAGAGTGCCGATGCTCATGCCGCGTCCAACGAGGGCGCCGCCCGAATCGGTTGGCCGCCTCAGGGCGAAGACCAGCAGACCAACCAAGCTCTGCAGCAGAACCAGCGCGATCGGTTCCGACAGAAAGTCAGTCGCGTAGTTGGAGAGTGTTTGGTTCAATGCGCAAAACGCGAGGCAGGAGCCCCAAGCACAGGCAATGGCTACGGAGCTCTGACGAGTCTGATCGCTCAGCTCCAAACCTGCTCGACAGACGACTGCTCGCATAACCACCGCAGTCGAACTTGTGGCGAGTGCACCCGCCATAGCGAGGCAGGCCGCCAAGAAAACTCGCACTGCAGCGAAAGCAGATTCGTTGCGTCCTGTGACGGCGTAGATGGAGGCGATCACCGTGGGAAGTAGTGGTGGGCGTGACGTCGTCAGAAAGTCACGGCGAGCCGCAGCGAGATGGACGGAGTACAGTTCATCCGCCGCCGCACGCGAAGCCTGCGTGCGCTCAATAGCTCGTTGGTAAGGTCTTCGCCACTGACTCGAACTGTTGTTAAATCTGAAGCCGTCGCCTTGCCACAAATGAAAGGCAATATTCTCGTAGTCGGGACCATCGCCGACTGGCTTAGGCAACGCACTAAACGAATCCGACGTAGCCACGCGGTAAATTTGAACGGGTAGCAACAACACTAAGGCGAGACAGAATACGATGCCAGGTCGCGCGACTAAAGGTGGTCGAACGCCAGAGGATTTCGTTGCCATTGGTCTAATCCGCTCGCCCATAGTTGCCCGCAACGTCGAAGCTCCAGTCCACCGCCGCCGCCGGGAAAAGCGAGGGCTGCACGACCTCTGTCACCCTGGGCTCACCGTACTCAGCAGCTCCCGTCCAGACAGTTAGGTTCGGAGCAATTCGCGATTTCCCACCTCCGTGCGTATGCCCGCACAGCACCCAGACCTGCTGTTCGGGATGGCGTCTGCAAAACCGTTTGAGCAGCCAACCAATTGCCGAGCACGTGAAGAACGGAGCCCAATCGTCATCGCCAAACCGACCTTCGTACCAACAGGCTTCTCGAAACGGCGGAAGATGAGTGAGAACGATCTGATTTTTCGCTTGCTGCCTGCCTAAATCCAGTTGCCGGCAGAGGCGAACAGCGCCAGCCACAGCTTCGCGGCGGATCACTCGCAGCAGCCTCTTCGCTGACACACCTGTCAACTCTTCGATCAAGTGGTAGTAATTCAGCCGAACAGGTGAATCGTAGTAGTAGCCAATCCGCCAGTCGGCGCAGCCATACTCGCCGGTCAAATACCAGTCTTCAGCAATCTGCACTCCGGCGGAACCGGTTAAGTAGTGCAGCTGGGGATGATCGGCAGAGGCCTCCTGTACATCGCGTCGCACCTGCGCGATGGAGCTACGATAGAAGTCGTGATTGCCGAGAACAAACCAGACCCGCATCTCGACGGCTTCTGCTAAACGCTGAAGCTGAAAGACGACATCCTCTGACTCGGAAATATCGCCAGAGATGAGAACTCCTTCGACCTGGGCGGCCAGGATCTCACGAATCCAGACTTCCCAGCGACGGAATGGCACAAAGTTCAGATGAGGATCGGTGACCCAGGCGAATCGCGGCATCAGATTCAATCCAGATCAAGACTTGCGGCCACCAGCTCCTCGAACGCTTTCAGACGCGTCTACTTCGATGACTCGGTGGTCCAATAATCGACGACAGTCACTTTGGCGACGTGAGGGCCAACGATACCGCCAAACGCCTTGTGAGCCGGGTGCGGCAAGTAGACTTCGCGATCTTTCTCGCTGTGGAAAGTCAGCAGGAAGCAGTGCGTGAGTCCGTCATTCTTGCCTTCTGGGCTGTTGTTCAAGCCGTATTCGAACGCACGGATCTCAGGAATCTCGGCCGGCAGAGCGGCAAACGCTTCGACAACTTTGTTGACATCTTCCTTGCTTGAAGAATCCTTGAACTTGAACATAACGACGTGACGCAAGAGCTTCGTAGGCTCCTTGGTTTCGTCGGCAGTCGGAGAATTCGTTATGGCCATCATGGTGCCTCCAACCAAACCGAGGAACAAAAGACCACTTGCGATGAACCGAGTGCTCAAGTTGCAACATTGAAACATAAAATTTCTCTCTTCAAATTCGGATGGGTAAGTCGTGAGGTTGGAAGGTCGGAAAATTCCGGCGGAGAACGACGGGTGCCTAAGTGTTGAACAGGAAGTGGCAAATGTCGCCGTCCTGCATCACATACTCTTTCCCCTCAGTGCGTAGTTTACCAGCATTTCGGATCTCCTTCTCCGATTGATGCTCCACCAGATCATCCAAACAATAAACTTCGCAACGGATGAAGCCCTTTTCGAAATCCGTGTGGATGACGCCGGCTGCTTGCGGTGCGGTGGCTCCGACTTTCACCGTCCAGGCTCGGACCTCTTTCTCACCCGCCGTGAAATAGCTTTGCAAACCAAGCGTGCGGTAGGCATCCCGAGCCACGGTTGCCAACGCCGGTTCTTCAAGTCCCATCGACTCAAGCATTTCGCTCCGATCGGGTTCTTCCAGTTCCGCTAGCTCGGACTCGAGCTTCGCACAAACGGGCACCACGTGAGCGCCGACCTTCGCGGCATACTCGCGAACTTTTTGGGCCATTTCGCCTTCGCCCTTGAGGTCGTTTTCATCCACATTGGCGATGAACAAAATGGGCTTCGCCGTCATGAGGCCAAAACTCGCGATCTGCTTGGCTTCCTCCTCAGGCAAACTGAGTTTTCGCAACGGCTCTTCTGTTTCCAAATGGGCCTGGCACTTCTTGATACCAGCGACTCGCAACTTGGCTTCCTTGTCGCCACTCTTGGCCGACCGCTCCGCCTTGCCCAAGGCGTTCTCCAACGTCTGGATGTCGGAAATCATTAACTCCGTTTCGATCGTATCCACGTCCGCAAGCGGGTCGACTTGACCGCTGACATGAATCACGTCGTCATCTTCGAAGCAACGCACGACCTGCAAGATCGCATCGACTTGGCGGATGTGACTCAGAAACTTATTGCCGAGCCCTTGCCCTTCACTGGCACCCTCTACGATCCCAGCGATGTCGACAAGCTTCAACGTTGCGGGAATGGTCTTCTTCGGTTTAATGATGCTCGTGATCTGGTCCACGCGACTATCCGGGACACTGACCAGTCCCTCATTGGGCTCGATCGTGCAGAACGGATAATTGGCCGCCTGAGCACCCGACGTGCTGGTTAGCGCATTGAACAGAGTGCTCTTGCCAACATTGGGAAGTCCAACAATTCCGGCTTCCATGAATGCTTCCTAAAGGGATGGAATGAGTGATACAAGTGTCGAGATGGCGTGTACTTCGAATGCAGCCCGCGACTCCTGAGCTCCGCCAGTTTGCCTCCGGAGTCGTGATTGCCGGCCGTCGCCGCCTTGCCACTGACTCTGGGAAATACGAGCTTCTGGGCCACGTCCGCTGCAGCGAACGCAATGGTCCCGCAATCACAAGCTGCGCTCAAGGGGGCTTCGCTCAAAGGGCGGGCTAGCTTGTCGTGCCGTCGCGGTCAAGAAAAGTCGGAGCTTCAGGCTGGCCGAGGCTTAGATCTCGAAATCATCCGACGCCGACTTTTCGCTGTAGAGGGGAAGGTGGCGGTAGTAGACTTCGAGAATCATGGTGGCCAGCGACGTTGTGTAAAGCCTGCCGCCTTGTTCGCTGTGACTTCCCTTCAGATACCAGCTGCCAGCGGCATGTCCCTTCTTCTCTTGCTTCTCAATCAACGGATCGCGAATCTGTCGATTCCACTTTTCCCAGACGTCACCGCCGTGGTGCCGCATGACCTGCGTCGCGTAGTAGCTGTAGTAGAGATCGTTTAACTTAGGCCCG
>JBGCCZ010000187.1:0-3381 GCA_045105035.1 Pirellulaceae bacterium
ACTTTGACACTTCGCACCGTGAAGAATCCGGAACCGACTCCAATCTTCTTTTCCGTCGGCAACCGTCCAGCCAACTCGCGGCTACCTGTTCGAATCATCATGAAAATCCGAACCGGCAGCTCGCCCGCTTCCGCGAACTCCGCCATTTGACTGGCCAGCCCGAAGGAACTTCCTGCGTCATGCACCGATGTAATCCCGTACTTCAAGCACTCAGCACCGGCCAGCTCAATGCGTTCCTTCAAAAGAGCTTTGATGGCTTGCGGATCGCGATCTTCGCGCTGTTTGCTACGGGCGAGCGCGCGACGAACGAGGCCTTGAGCGTTCTCGCGGAACACGCCGCAAGGCTCACCCGATGATTCGCGCAGAATTTCGCCGCCGGATGGATCCTTAGTCTCCGCGCCAACTCCGCCCAGTTTCATAGCTGCGGCGTTGGCGAAACAAGCGTGGCCGCTCGCGTGCGTCAGTAGAACTGGATGATCGGGCACAAGCTCACTCAACCGACGATGGTTGGGATACCCGTCAACTGCATTCGTTGGCAGTTCATTCCATTTGGATTGGTGCCATCCGCGGCCTTCAATCCAAGTGCCCTTAGGGACCTTGGCGGCTGCTTCAACCACTTGCTGAACAATGGCCGCCCAGTTCTCTGCATCCTTCAGGTCGAGCATCTGCAGCGACTGCCCAAGACCGACATAGTGCAGGTGGCTATCGGTGAAGCCAGGAGTCAGCGTTCCACCACGTCCGTTCAACACTCGCGTCGAGTCAGTGATCCACGACTTGGCTGAGTCTTCACCGAGTGCCACAATGCGGCCGTCCTTAATTGCGACAGCATCGCTCTCATCGAAGCTCGCATTGCACTGCCTGACGATCACGTTTTGAATCACCAAATCGGCGACTCGGCCTCCGGTCTCGTTGGACTGTCCATGAGCTTGCCCAAGCGTCAGACTGGATAGAACGATACTGAAAAAGGCAAAGGAAATGTATCTCATAAAGGTTTACTTCGGATCTCTTGATGAAAGCCAACTCGCGTTGGTCTAAACTAAACAATCGAAAACGACGACCTACCTCTCAACGCTCGTACCCGCCTGGATCGAAGATGCGCATCGCCACTCTCCTTACGCTCGTCCTCAGCATCTCTGTCGTACCGACAGCCAGATCTTTCGGTCTCGACGAAGTAGAAGTCACTTCGCTTGGTTTTGACAAAGACGTACAGCCGATTTTGACCAAGTATTGCGCTGGCTGCCACAACGATGAAGACCCCCAGTCGGATTTCTCCGTGAGTTCTGCCAAGTCGCTGGCTGCTGGCATGCCTGAGAAGCAGGTTCTCGACGCGGCGTCGCCAGAGGCGAGCCTTCTGCTGCGGTTAATGTTAGGCACTCAAGAACCCAAAATGCCACCGGAAGAGGAGCCGCAACCGACTTCGGAAGAAATCGAGTCCATTCGAGCCTGGTTGGTTAGCGGCGCGAGCTTGGATTCGCACTCGCAAGACGCGATGAACGAGCTGAGCATTCCGACTGTACCGAGCCTACCCGTGGCCCCCGCCTCCAAGCGCTATGTCAGCGCGGCTCTCGATGCGGAGTCGGCATTCATCGAAGGAAAGTTTGGAAAGGTCACCGCCTACGGCAACGCAGATCGATCCAAGGCACTCTGGTCCAACGAGACGTTCCCGGGTAAAGTCAACGCTCTCCGGCGTGGTAAACAGGGCGATACAATCTTGGTTGCCTCCGGGATCTCCGGTGTCGGAGGAGAAGCCCAAATTCTGAATACACGGTCGGGAGAAACCATCCAGCGTTTCCTCGGTCACAACGACTCCATCTACTGCGTCGCACTCGGTCCTGATGGCAAACTGCTAGCGACCGGAAGCTACGACCGAAAAATTCTGCTTTGGGATACCAGTAGCGGTCAAGTCGTTCGTGAGTTGAGCGGCCACAACGGAGCGATCTACGATCTGGATTTCGATCCCTCGGGCAAAATTCTGGCCACCGCCAGTGCAGACCAGACGGTTAAAGTCTGGAACGTCGCAAGCGGTGAACGCTTGGATACACTCGGGCAACCCGAAGGTGAACTACGGTGTGTTCGATTCAGCCCCGACGGCCGCTTCTTGTTCGCGGGAGGCGCCGATCGCCAAATCCGCAAGTGGCGAGTTGTATCGCGCGACAAGCCGGGAACGAACCCCATGGAAGTAGCTCGCTATGCGCACGAGTCGGACATCCTTGAACTCTCGTTCGCAGACTCAAACACACTGATCACCACATCAACTGACTTCACCGCGAAGGCTTGGGACATCGAACGCCTTGAGCCGCTCGGAACGTTAACCGAGCTCGACGAAGTGCCTGTAGCCGTCTGCTTGGAAGATCCACAGCAACAACGAGCAAAATCCAGCAGCGAGCCGCACCAATTTGCAGGCTTCGTCGTCGACTTGCACGGCTCGCTAACTGAGCTTGATTTCTCAGTTGTCAAGAATTCCGGGTACAACAGCGAGAGCATTTCCATCGACGACGCTAGCCGAGTTGCCGCGGCTGATTCCTCCACAAAAATGCCATTTGTCAATTCCGAGATAGCAGTCGAGCCGCGACCGGAGAACGAACCAAACAACACGGTCGCCGGGGCGAATCCAATCTCACTGCCCAGCACCATCCATGGCACGATCGTCGGCGACCAAGACTCGGACCCCAGCTCGCAGTTTGGCGACACGGATCTTTTCGGCTTCGATGCGGTTGCCCGGGAAACGTGGATTATCGAAGCGAACGCACGCGGCAAAGACTCCAAGGTCGATACGTTGATCGACGTACTTGATGCTCAGGGGCAACCCGTCGTCAGAACGCGACTGCAGGCGTTGCGCGAATCGTACTTTACATTCCGAGGCAAAGACAGCGACACAAGCGACGACTATCGGCTTCACAAGTGGGAAGACATGGAGCTCGACGAGTACTTGTACTCCGGCGGCGAAGTCAACCGACTTTGGCTCTATCCGCGCGGCCCCGACTCGGGTTTCAAAGTTTACCCGGGCTACGGCAAACGCCACACGTTCTTTGGTACCACGGCCGTCTCTCATGCACTCGGAGATGTGGCTTATGTTGTGCGTGAATTAGCGGCAAACGAGGCCGCATTGCCCAACGGTCTGCCGACGTTCCCGATCTACTTCGAGAACGACGACGACGGACGTCGCCGCAAAGGCAAGAATTCGTACCTCCGTTTCACCGCGTCTGAGTCCGGTCGCTATCACTTACGGGTGCGTGATGCCCGAGGATTCGCCGATCCCACGTTCCACTACGAACTGTCCGTGCGGAAGCCCAAACCCGACTTTCAACTTGTCGTGAAGAACCAAGATCTCAAAATGCCGTTCGCTAGCGGAAGGGAGTGGGAGATCGAAGCCACGCGACT
>JBGCCZ010000188.1:0-15411 GCA_045105035.1 Pirellulaceae bacterium
GAAGCTCCTGCACCTGTAGTCGCTGAAGCTCCTGCACCTGTAGTCGCCGAAGCTCCTGTACCTGTAGTCGCTGAAGCTCCTGTACCTGTAGTCGCTGAAGCTCCTGTACCTGTAGTCGCTGAAGCTCCTGTACCTGTAGTCGCTGAAGCTCCTGTACCTGAGCTACCGGCGAATCCAGTGTTCGGGGACTTCGCACTTTCGCATCCAGTTCAATTGGCTGTACAGCATGCCGGCTACGTGCACCCAACCGAAGTGCAAGCGGAGATCATGCCGTACATTTTGGATGGCAAAGATGTACTCGCGCAATCGCAAACCGGCACCGGTAAGACCGCGGCTTTTGCACTGCCTTTACTTTCCATGATCAAGGGCAAGCCGAACAAGCCAAAGATATTGGTACTCGCGCCGACGCGTGAATTGGCAACGCAAGTAGCCAAGTCGTTCCATGACTACGGTGCGAACGTTCCAAAACTAAAGGTCGTAGCGATCTATGGTGGCGCGGAGTACGAATCTCAACTGCGTGCACTGAAACGCGGTGTTCATGTCGTAGTAGGAACTCCGGGGCGCGTGATGGACCACATCAAACGCGGTTCGCTGCAACTCGATGGAATCGAATCTGTAGTTCTCGACGAAGCCGATGAAATGCTCAATCTCGGGTTCTTTGAAGATGTCGAATGGATCTTGGGCCAGACACCTGCCTCGAAACAGACGGCACTTTTCTCCGCTACGATGCCGGAGCCGATTCGGCGTGTGGCAGATCAGTATCTCGACGCCCCAGAAGTTGTCACGGTTCGGCAAAAGACGCTAACGGCTGACACAATCCAGCAGCGTTGCGTTTTTGTTGATGAACGCAACAAACGCGAACTACTCGCTCGATTACTGGAAATCGAAGAAACCGACGGCGTGATCGTCTTTACGAAGACCAAGGACGCTACCGTCGCTGTAGCAGATCATTTGGTTACGCTAGGCCTGCGAGCCGCCGCATTGAACGGTGACCTTCCTCAGGCTCGCCGTCAAAAAACGGTCGATCAACTCAAATCTGGCCGGCTCAACATTCTCGTCGCGACCGATGTCGCCGCTCGGGGATTAGATGTACAGCGAATCAGTCATGTTTTCAATTTTGATATGCCGCATGATTCCGAGTCCTACGTCCACCGAATCGGTAGAACAGGACGAGCGGGGCGCAAGGGAGCTGCATTTATCTTCCTGACGCCAAAACAGCGTGGCAAGCTTGGAATGATCGAAAGGGCTACGAAGCAACGCATCGAAATCGTCGATCCTCCGTCCAAGGACGAAATCAATGCGGCTCGTGTCGAACGCTTCAAATCCGAAATCGGTAGAGTCCTCAGCCATCCGGACCTGGATTTGTACCGAAAAATCATCGCCGACTATGTAAGCGAAAATGATTGTTCCATCGAAGATGCTGCTGCTGCACTAGCACATCTGAGTCGCAAGGGACGTTCGCTGCTAGTCGAAGATCTACCTGATTTGCGGCAGGCCAGACGAGACCGAGATTCACGCGGCGGTCGTGAGTTGCGTGGTGGTAGAGATTCTCGGGGCGAAAACCGTGGACGAAGAGAAATGCCACACCCGGGCCGAGGCATGGCTCGCTACTGGGTTGGTGTCGGACATTCGGATGGCGTGCGACCGGGTAACATCGTCGGCGCTGTGGCGAACGAAGTTGGTATTGCGGGTTCGGATATTGGATCGATCCAAATCAATGAAACGTATTCCACCATCGATCTCCCCGCCGGCCTGCCGCAGGACGTGATCGGAGTGCTCCAGCAAACCTGGGTTTCCGGCAAACAGCTTAGAATCCGCCCCTATGAAGAGCGAGGGGGTGCGGGTGAAAGCGGAGGTCGTAGCAACAGAAGACCGTTCAAAGCCAAAGAAGGCGGACGCAAGTTCACGGGCAAAAGAGACACTTCTGCAAAAAGCGGGAAGCCCTTCGAAAAGAAGGGGAAGCTTGCAGCCAAAGCGAACGGCAAGGGTAAGCCGGGCAAGAAATCGAAAGAACAAGCCCTCGCCGTGTCCGGCTCAAAGAAGAACCGGACGGTCGGTGGAAAGTCCAGGCCGAAAAAGAAATCCGGGAAGTAGCCAAGAAATTGGTCACTACGAACTCTCTAAGCAAATCGCCAAATAGATCGCTGGGAGCGACGGCTACTTCGTCGAAAGTTCGAACTTGGTACGAGTCTGGCTGGAATCGTACTTTGTTGGCTTTGGCTCATCTTGCCCTTTCTCAAGTTCACTGAGCTTGGGAACGGGCGGACTGATTCCATCCGTTGAAATCTCGTGTTGGGCAGACCAAACGATGCCATTGCAGACCAATTTCAAGACCTCAGGTCGCCCCCAGTTCCAATGGTAATGCCCACCGGTAAAGCCAAAGGACCGTCCGCCGTTTTTGCGTTGAAATGCCCATGCGGTATGCTGCGGCTCTCCTTCGGCTACTGCTTTGCGGACTGCCGGATTACCAGAATGCGGTCCATCTTTCCTTCGCATCGTATGCGCCGGAGCAACGGCACTTAGAATGGGCGTGACTCCATCCATTTCCGGGCGGAACCGCATATGGAAGTACCATTCATCATCTGTCGCGAATGCACCAACGCCTCGCGTAATCGGATGTTCTGGCAACTCAGAGAACTCGGCAACCCAGTGCGGGTTCACCGACCAATTCGTTTCGAAATACCCACCGAGCCACTGCAAGAACTCCTTTCCGCCTTTTTCAACGGGCACTTCAACGGCGTAGTGGATGCATACAAAACCACATTTCCGTTCCATCTGCGACTGAAGTTCCTCTAAATGCTCAATCGCAGGATGGCGACGACCACCATCGCAGTACATGACAATGCTATCCGCGTCCTTCAAAACGGATTCGTCTTCAGGCCAGCCACCACCAATCACCGTGCACTCGACACCCTCAGTCGACGACTCAATCGCATCCGCGAGAATTCGACATCCCGCCAAATGTTCATGAGCGCCGTAACCATGACTCGGTTTTCCCGCCAGGAACACAATATGCTTCGACTGTTCGTCCAAGCTAGGTTCTTTAGCGATGCTAATACCCAACGAGCACACGCCAAACACACTGACTAAAAACAAACCAATACCGAATCGGGCAGTAGTCAACATCACTGTTTCTCCAAAGGGAAGCAAGCCACGCGCGACCGAGGCAACGACTGTGTGGCCTCATAAGACTTTGGAGTATAACTCAATCGTAGAAGTAACATTTCCCTCGAGCCAATCTCATTCTCACATTGCATTCTTAAATCCGGCTCTTATAACGCAGTTCCATTGCATGCACGTACAACCCGACGACTGAAGGCTAAGGGCTAACCGTTGACAACCGATCCATCAAAGCTAGTCTCGATCCTTGACGAAGAGCAGCATTTCTTCACCGTCTTCAAATCAGCGGGCATTCAAACTCAAGCAGCCGAGGGGATACCGAGCCTTCAGAATATCTTACGGGCGTCTATTAAAGAGCGTGATGGGCATGAAGGCGCACCCTTTGTTGGGTTGCCGCACCGTCTCGATCGTGCCACCTCAGGGGTTGTCCTGATCGCGAGAAACCAACGCGCGCTCAAACGATTCAACCTGCAATTTCAAACCAGGAAAATCGGTAAGTTCTATCTCGCAGTGCTGGAGAGTTCTGACAACCATCCAACTGCAGAAACGATTGCAGCCGCGGCGACCGGACAGTCGGAATATTGGCAGGATTTCATTCGCAAGGTACCGGACGAAGCGCGAGCAGAAATCTGCGAACGCTCCGCTGGTCGTGAGGCGAGTCTACGGATTCGAATCGTGCAGCGTCACAACGCGTTGCAGTTGGCTTTGATCCAATTGGAAACAGGCCGCATGCACCAAATCCGCGTGCAAGCTGCGCATCGCGGGTATCCGATCCACGGCGACTTACTTTACGGAGGTAGCGAAAGTCGAATGCAGCTAGTCCTACCAGCACCTCTCGAACTTCGAGAGCCTCCGTTGGCCCTACACGCGTTGCGAATCGAGTACCATCATCCAACCGACGGGAAACGTCTCGCGTCGACCGCCCCGGTGCCCGCATACTGGAGCGAAGCGCTTCCAGCGGAGATTGTCACCAAAGCAGAGGAACTAACCGCACAGAGTAAGATCGATAATCAGAACTCCTGGTGACTACACAGGCGGACAAAGTTCGCTACTCAGCAACACTCGCAGATGCTCACTTGCTTTCGAGTAATCGCCGCCTTCAACGCAAGCCCATGCGTGATTCAATAAATCCAATTGTCCTGAACTGACCGGAATAGCCGCGCCTTCATCGGGCGGATCGTTGAAAAGCTGCTCTGCGATACACTCCAAGAGTTCTGAGAGTCGCGCGTCCGATGGATTCGACTCCGCCTTCCCTGGCTTGGTACCTGAACTCTCGTCAACTTCGCTCAGACAACTCATCAGAACGATCGGGGAATCTGTTTCCATGTCGGGTCGCTGCGGATTGAGATCGATCTTGTTCCAGCAAACGATCGTTGGGCAAGGGGCCAACTCACGCAGCCGTGTATGCGTCTCGGTCCAGCCGTCGGTTGAGTCAACCACGAGTACAAGCAAATCGGCTTGTTCGATCTGCGCAATCGACCTTTTGACACCCGATACTTCGATCTCTTCTGAGGCATCGCGAACACCCGCAGTGTCCGACAGACGCACTGGCCAGCCTTCAATCACCGTTTGAGCTTCGACCCAGTCACGCGTCGTACCGGCTTCGTGATGAACGATCGATTTTTGTTGCCCGACAATTCGATTCATCAAGCTACTTTTGCCGACGTTCGGTGGCCCGGCAAGCACAATCGACCACCCGTGAGTCCACTTCGCCGCAAACCGTTCACCAAGATCGAGTGCACGACGGATGTCTTTGCAAAGCGAATCCAACTCATCGCGCTCGTGCAACCTGGTTAACTTCTCCGCTCGCTGCAGCAGATTTTGAATTTCACGGATGAAGCTCCCGCTTAACTGGTCAACCAAATGAGACGCGACCTGATCGGTTTTCGCCCGCACCAACTGACTCATGATGTTTGCCTCGCCCACGTTTGTGGAGAGGCACAACATAAATTCGTCCGCCTCCGCGATGACCGCTCCAGCGGATTCCACTGCGCGTAGAATCGCAGAAGATACCGCCACGCCACCATGGCAATGCAGCTCTACCAAATCCACTTGAGTACGACAAACAACAACAGTCTCCTCCGCAATTCGAGACTCGTCCGAAGGCTGCGGAATCCGAAACACTCCGTAGTGCACTTGATTCAACTTCAAGGATTTCGTCTTCAGCCTCGTGAGGCCAAGCACCAATTCCTCAGCGCGATCTCCCTTCACGCCGATAGTAGCGATGCCCGCAGGAACACCAGGCGTCAATCGGGCCGCCAGAGTTCGATCAACCTTCATGACTCGGACCTTGCCTCGCGCCGCGCATGGCTCAAGTTGAGAAGATACTCGGCGTTAGCCAGGAGGCTGCTTCGGAACTCAAGCCGAATGACACCTTCGGCCTTTAGCTCTTGGACGGCATCTCGGTGTCGATTCGCAATTTCTTTGGCAACGCGTCGTACGCGACGATTGCTGAGAGCCCATGTCAGAACGAGCATGCAGTAGATGGCGACCGGAAGCATCGACAGAAAGAGGCTCGTGAACAACAAGCTTGGCGTCGGATGTGGGAAAGTCCGGAGACTTGCGTCCCCACCACTCAACGCACTAAACGAAGCCATGAAGTACTCTTTGTAAATCAGAACGATGGGACCAGCCATGAATCCCCAGAACAACACCACTCCGATAAGTGCAAATAGTTGCAGCACCCAGAACGGCGTACCATTGCGTTCCAAGGATTCGTCAAAGATCTTCTGCGACCGAGTCTGCAACTCCTCGATACCTGCCAGCCCAACGTTACTCGGGTGAGACCCCGCATCGATCCGTTCGGCTCGAGGACGCAACTTGAGGACAGTCCGATGGAAGTGTTCGCAAAGCGGCCTAAGTCGCTCTTGAACTTGTTCCTGTGTTCGCTTGCGAATGCCATTCTGCAGTTCCGTACTAACCTCTCGGTTATCGCGAACATTCTTGGCCAGGGAGGAAAGCGCTCCAAACAGACTCGGCACACTACCCGCAAGAGCCAACATCACTCGATCCCAAGCGCCCTGAGTCAGATTTAGTGTCGACATCACCGTGCGATAGGGAAACCAAATCAGCGGCGTCTCACTGACTAGACGAGCCCGTAGTCTCATCCGTACACCAGTTTCAAGGATCGATTCACTACCTAACAAAGCGTCGATCACTCGATCAGGCAAATTTTCCGTTTCTCGGTTGAGCTGGTCGACTGCATCGGCCAACTGCGGCAGTTCATCGCCGATCAACTCAGCGATATGCTCACGAAATCGACGATTCGCCGCGAACAAACGCCGATCTTTTGCGGATCCCAGCTCCGTTGCCGTAATCCCCATATCGCTAAAGCGATCCAGCACAGCTCCGACAAACAGTTGCGACGCTGCAGCTTCGTCATCCGAGATCTCAAAATCGGGCACCAAAACTTCAGAGCAGATATCCGCACGCGGCGCCATCAGCCCGAGCTGATCACGCAGTCCTCTGAGGTCTTCAGCAAGGTCACGCACTGCCTTCCCGTTCTCAATCTCTTCCGGTTCGACTGAACTAATAACTGGGATGCACAGCGAACCGTCGATCTGCGAGGCGAGCATCATGTTCGCCGCCGCTCGAATCTGATCGCGGGCAACGACAAGGAGTTTAATTGGTGCCAACGAGAGCGATTCTCTGGCCAATTTCGCCGCACGATGATTTGCATCCGTGATACCAGGTGTATCGAGAAGAACATAGGGTTGCCCCAAATGTATCAACTCATCGGCGGAACATGGATGGTAAATTTCAACTGTCGGATCGAGAGCCTCTGGTGCTGCTGGTCCGATCCAGACTAAACGAGTCGTTGCATCGTCCACCAAATCGCCAGACTTCAGTTTCGCTCGAACGCCTTCCGCTCGAATGAATTGCCTGGCTGCCCAGGTCTTCCCCTGGCCCTTCGCGCCGACGATTGCAACCAACAAAGAGTCGATACCTCGACTGGATTCAATATTCGTCACATCGCGATCGAACCTCCTGCATGCTTCTTCGACTTGCTTTGTAATCGGCGATTCACCGAAAACAGCCTGAGTCGATTCGGCGATCCGGAACGCAAGTGGTGAGGTAAATTCTGGCATCGGACTTTCTATCTCTGCAACTTGCGGTCAGTAAACGGTTCCGAAGCAGGCGACGTCGACAATGAAATAGGATTCGCTCCGCTGGCAACGCCAGTCAGAGGCTCGCTACGCAGGAGCAAGCGCTCTCAGTTCCCTAGTTGTTCGGCGACGATTCTCAGTTCTTGTATGTCAGCATCCGAGAACTTCCACTGCTCTATTGCCGCCGATCCCATCGGTGGATTTGTCGGCAATTCACTAGCAAGTAACTGTCTCGAAATCCCATTGCACAACGCTTCAGGGCACTCCGCCGGCGTAGGTCGCGGCACTCCAACACTATCGCACAGAACAGCGAACAAATCGCTCAATTGACGCCACGGAGTCTCCCGTTGGACAATTCCCACCGCACTGCTCCCAGTGGCCATTGGTGTCATTACCGCAGCGATACCCGCCGCCGCCAAAAGCTCTTTAGTCGAGGCGAAAACCAATACTGCGGTCCCACCAGCGTCGATCGGTACCAGAACGGCTGCCAGGAGCGGAGCCATCATGACGGCCAGCGGTTGAGTGCCTTTCCAGAGTTTTTCTCGAAACGACATATTCTTCCATACTCCCCTACTCCATTCATCGAGTTGTTCGGCATTCAACTTCGTTGCGTCCTCCTCTGCAAATCGCCGCATGCCACTCTCGACAGAATCTAGCAAACGCTCCTCGCTGACGCTTTCAAACACTTCGTGAATATCTAAGCTCCGTAGTGTCTTCGCGAGCTTTTCCGGCGTTACGACTTGAGCATTCTGTCCTCGACGAAAACGTCGCGTAAACTCCTGCACCGAAGACGACGCCGATTGCAATATCTTGAACCGAGCTGCCGAATTCGCCACGGCGTTATGCAACTGCCTTGCGGTGCGATCAATCCTCAAGCTCAGCCCCATCCATGACGGAGCTGTCCTTTGGAGACTCTCCGCCATTTGCGAAACAATCGCCGGCGAAGTCTGCAACCTGAGTCCAGTCGGGCGGCCGGTTTGATCTCGTTCAGCCATGAACTCGAAACATGCCGACGACAAGACTTTCCAAGCATCTCTTATCCGAGTCTCCTGAAGACTTACGTTCTGCGTGTGCCATTCGATGATCTCGAGCGTGCTTGCCTTAAGTTGCAACCTCAAAGAACGGTTGCTCTCTCTTGCAAGTGTCCCTGCGTCGAGTTGCTCGCCAAGATGGAAAAGGTAACGGTATGCTGCGGATTGTGCATGCGTTGATTGACTATCCGACTCGGTATCAAAGAACAGTGGTAGCGGCTCATCTTTTGCGTCTCTATACCCAAACGGAGCCGGCGGGATACGACTACCCGCTTTAGAACTTCGGTAGTCGTAGGCTGCAAATACGGAACGAATCCCAAATCGCTCGACCAACATCCTTGCCTGTGCGGCCACTGTGTCGGGTGAATAACGCGATTTGACTTTGTTGACAGCAAGGATCCGTGGCACGCCCGGCATCGAATTGCGAAGCGTTCCCAAAATATCTAACAACCCATCGTCATGCAGACTCCCAAGCTTGCTGACCACAACAAAAGCCGAGCAAAGTCGACCGATCTTCGCAAGTTGACTCTTCCGCTGATCGGCAAGCTCCCCGCCTCGTGTTGAAGAGGGTGAGAGAGTTACAAAGCCAGTTTGGATATCGGGGCAGTCGACAATCCCTAACTTCAACTCGTCCAAAGCTTCATCGTAGGCGATTAAAGGAACACTCAGCGGATCAACACTCTGACTCAGCTCGGTGGACGCACTCGGACCAACATGCAGGCTGGAGCCCGAAGCCGGCCGACGATCGGCTACTCCTGATTGATCTGCCCCAGTGTCTTCACTCGACAGAGGAGCCTTCAGCACTGAATCCTGAAGAATCTCACCGTTGTACTGGAGTGCCGCGAGCTCCGGATCATCAGAAAGATGCTCAGGTGGATGCCCGAATAGACTGCTCATGTAACTCACCAACACCGTGAGCAATGAACTGTCCTGCCACCAGATTTTGGGGAGCCACAGCACAAAACGATGTGTTCCTGATTGGTTCCCCAATCCACGCAGAACTCGTTTGCGATTATCGGGGGACAGATACGTTGCCAACAAAGAGCTCTTGCCTGAATTCAGCATGCCGGTGATCGCCAGAATCGGGCACCTGCTCATGCTCTCAAACGCGCGGAGCTGTCGCGACAAACCTTCAAATCGCGAGCGAATCTTCACCGCTCGCAGATGATGCTCCTGCGATCCAGCGACCTGCTCATCCGCCAAAGCGTTCAGCCACGAATACCTGGCAACCCGATCGCGAGCTGCTTCATTCAGTGCCGCACTGTCGGCAGCACCACCCTTGTCCATTGGATAGATACGACGATAGGGTGCAGGCTCCTGGATTTCCACGAGACGAAGTAGTTCAGCCCATGGCTCTTTGGCGATTTCTGATTCCATCGTTGGTTCCAAAGCAAGAGCTGAACGCTAAGTCGAAATACGCGTGTGAATTCCCACCATCGAACCGACATCTAGGCTCGGGTTACGCTGGGTGTTCGTGCACGCTTGAAAACTCTTGGCAAGACTCGCTAACTAGAGGCAGCTTTCGCAATTTCGTCCGGACCGGTAGTTGCCAAATGCAACAAGCCCTGCAACACAAGATCCTTTTCGACTCGAACTGGAGCTGGAAGATACTTGGCTAAACTTGGTCCATCTCCACCACTAATTATAGTCGTCATCCGTGATAGACCGTCGGATCCTAGTTCGCTCCCCGCCCGAGTCTCTCGAACTGAAAATTCTTCTCGATACCTTTCAACCAAATGCTTTACACCGCCCAGCAGAGCGCTTGCCGCCCCGCAGAGCATTGCCTGCTCCGTATTCTTGCCTGGCAGTGTCGGCATCGAATTCAGTTCTTTCGCGTCGACCAGGGGGAGAAGATCCGTTCCGCTGCCCAAGAGACGTAGCATCATGGGTACGCCAGGCACGATGGCGCCGCCTTCGAAAGTCGCTTTATCTCGCTCGACATGCACCAAGTCAACCGTGATCGCCGAACCAGCTTGGATCACGATGTGCCGATGATGCTTCATCGGATCAGCGGTATCTGACTTCTTGAGCCCTCGCTTTACAATCTGCGTCGCGGCAGTGGCTGCCAAGAGGCGATCAATTCCAACGCGTTCAGGCGACTCGACCTTGACCTCAAGAGGCAAATCCGAATGCCGAACCATCTGACAGGTATGTCCCTGCCTCGCCTCAAGTGCCCGTTGCAGAATCTGCCGAGCATCTCTGCGCACACTGCTGATCAACCAATGGCATGCCGTCCTGGATTCCAGAAAAGGCTCAATCTCTTGGAGCCAATCCGTTCCGTTGGGCACATACTGCTTTTCCCAATTTGGCTGCGCCGCCGGTTGCGATTGCAATGGGTACGTCCAATAGACACGTGTCGCAGAGCCAACCTGCTGCTCCTCGAGAAGAAGTTCAGCCACGCGGAGCCCGCTGTTGCCAATATCAACAGCCAAGTAGTTCATATTCTCGCGAGCCCTATTCTTCGTTCTTCACGCCAGACAACACGTCAGCGATTCGATGAATCAGTCGATTGAGCCCTTCGCCCGTCACCGCGCTGATTAGCAACACGTCTTTCCCAATTGTCTCTTCAAGTTGCTGGCAAACTTCCTTCGAGCCCGGTAGCTCTGCCTTACTCACGACTGGAATCTCAGGTCGCTGCGCCAGCTCCTGGCTGTACTGCTCAAGCTCCTGGCGAATCACGTTATAGTTATCGATCGGATCAGTGCCATCCATCGGATCTGGCTCAACCAGGTGTACTAGAATCCCTGCTCGCGTGATATGTCGAAGGAAGTCGTGTCCAAGACCAATCCCCGCTGCGGCACCTTCAATGAGACCAGGAATATCGGCAATGACAAACGATCGATCGATGTCCGCATTGACGAGTCCAAGGTTCGGGAACTTTGTCGTAAATGGATAGGCCGCAATCTCTGGCCTGGCCCGAGAAATCCGACTCAGCAAAGTACTCTTACCCGCGTTCGGCTTGCCTAGCAGCCCCACGTCCGCAATAACCCTCAGCTCCAATACTACGTGACGACTCTCACCAGCCGTACCGGGAGTCGCCTCTCGTGGCGCTTGATTGGTCGAACTCTTAAAGTGCGGATTTCCTTTTCCGCCACGACCGCCGCGAGCCACGATGACTTCATCACCATCCTCGACGAGATCTTTGATGATCATGCCGGTCTCTTTGTCCGCGATGACGGTGCCTGGTGGCACTTCAACCACTAAGTGTGCTCCGCTTCTACCGTGGCGATTCGACCCCGTACCTGGATCTCCTTTAGGTGCTTTCCAGTGCTTCTTGTGACCGAATTCCACCAGTGAATTGACACCTTCACGAGCGCGGAAGACCACATGACCGCCATTCCCACCGTCACCTCCATTGGGTCCGCCGAGTGGAACGTGCTTCTCCCGCCGGAATGCGATGCATCCGTCGCCGCCCTTTCCAGCCTCGATATAGATTTCAGCTCGGTCGACAAACATGAAGATCTCTCTGAACATTGGTGGCTCGCGACGAAACGCGGCCAGTGACTAACAGGGAAGCGAGTCCGACCGAAGGTTGCTGGCAAGCTCAACGACTCAGAAAGATTGAAGCGGCGCTCCAGGTCTGTTCAAAAGTCGAGCGAGTGCGAGCAGAATCTCCCGACATACGGGAGCCTTCACTACATGCCTCGAGCCGCTCTGGAAATAGGAGCAAGAGCGTTTGGGATCGGGCGGGACAAACCGGAAAGATCGAACTCACCGCAGCAAGCCTGCAAGGCTTGCCGCTGCGTCTGCCCGAACTCGAATACGCGAACATAGACCTATTCGCATAGATGACTTGGAGGCAAGTCAGAGAAATCCAGCGAGCCCGGTACACCAGCACTCGCCAGCGAGAACTATCCAGCCAATTCCGCTGATTCGATGTTTACGCGTCGGCCTTTTTGGTCGAAGAACACCTTCCCTTCAGTCAGTGCGAATAGGGTGTAATCGTTGCCCATACCCACGTTCTTTCCAGGCCTGAACTTCGTTCCCACCTGACGAATGATGATGGAACCTGACTTCGCAGCCTGGCCTCCGAAGAGTTTTACTCCACGTCGCTGTGCATTCGAGTCGCGACCGTTCCTGGTCGAACCCTGTCCCTTTTTGTGCGCCATCGTTGTCGCCTAATCTTGATTCAATTGTACAAATGACTATTTCTAACGCAGAAAAACGCTAAATAGTGCCCAAACATAGGCCCAGCGTATCACTGCTCATCGGCAATCGTAAGCCAATGGATCGACAGAAGAATGGATTTGTCCTGCGAAACTCACTTGCGTGAGCCCACCATGACATGGCGAGACCCGATTCCGTTCTTCGCCTCTGAGCCCCAGATTTTACCGATAGTCCCAGAAGTAATCAAGGCGTTCGGTCTGCCCATACTGCTGTAGAACGTACTTCAGCCGAGCTGGATCCTGGACTGCTGGAATGCCGTACCGAATGCGGTCCGAGAGCTCGTTGATCGTGTCGCCAGGACGAGAGAAATGCAGGATCAGGGATTTCTGGAGATAGTCGATCTTGCCAGCCTTGTTCACCAATTTCTGAGCATTTGTCAGACCGCGTACGTCAACAGTGAAGAAGTCGATCCGTGGGTCGACGTTCCGCCATGTCGCCACACCCCAGACGGCGTTGTCCTCCGTCTCCGTCGAGACCTTAATTTTGGCACGCTGGAGCTCGACTGTGTTGTAGACGCGACTTCCGACTCGCTCGCGAGCCGCAATTGCCTCAACTGCTCCGGGCACAACAGCGTCCATGTAGACTTGCCCCAAATTCAGCGAATCAAGTCGGAAGGTGGGCATGAATCTCACCCACTCAGCCGAGACCGCCTTCGGTTTACCATAGGCCGACTTCACGCCGGGAACCGGTCGGAGGTCGCCGCCCTTATAGCGAACACGGAAGAGCATGTACCAGATGTTCTCACCGTCCATCTGGATCATTCGAACTGGCTTAAACGAGAACTGCAAGCAGTAGATATCGTTGCGAAAGACGACTTTCTTCGACTTCTCTAGCAAAGTATCGCTTGATGGAGCGAAACTGGGATCCCAAGCAAGATCGGGATTGGCCGCGACCAACGGCAAATCGACCGGCCCTAGAGCGGTCTCATCCCACTCTGCCGCCGGCTCGATCGTTTCGATAGCAGCCGGTGCGAGCTTCCTGCCTTTGGAAACGGGGAACTGAGCATGCGCGGTCGGCAAAATTGCCCCACAGCAAGCCGACAAGACGACAGCAAGGGACAGGCCCGAGAGGGGACGCACGGCTGTAGTTGACATGAAGTTACCCGCGATCCGATGGAAGATGAGTGCTGAGGACGGAGCTTAGGCCCGGGGATCCGCCCAGATTGCCCAGACCTTTGCCTTAAGTCTACTCTGCCAACCCATCGATTTGAATACTTTGGCCCCCATCTGTGCCCGCGAACTGGCAAATCTACCCTCCAGTCGCAGTTTTCGCTGCTCGGCGAGTGTTGCGACCCTCAGAATCCACCCCTGCATCGGCACCATACTCCCCCACTAAATTGACTCACCCCATTTGCGCCCTCCGCGATTTCCAATCGCCGGTAGGAGCAGATTTCCTATCGCCGGTGGGAGCAGTGGCAGATTCCAGTCTGTGGACTGGCTCGCCCGCAACTGCCACCATCAGACGGAAAAATTCCTGAGAACTTCGTAGTCGATGGGTTTGCTACAGTCGAGGGCTGAGTCGGCACGGGGCAGCGGATATTTCAGTCCGGTAGCACAGTTAAAGAGCACGACCTTGTCCGACTTCTTGACTCGGCCTGATTCGAGTTCTTGCTGGTAGGCCGCTAAAGTGGCAGCGCCTTCTGGGCAGAGCAACAAACCATCCTGCGTGGCACACTCGAGCTGAGCCTTGATGATCGCGTCATCTTCGACAGCGGTCGCGAAGCCTCCGCTCTCTCGAACTGCATTGAGAATCAAGAAGTCTCCAACCGCCACCGGAACTCGAATCCCCGCCGCTACCGTATGTGCATCCCTCCACAGCTCCGCATGCGGTGTGCCCTCGTCGAATGCCTTCACAATCGGCGCACAACCCGTTGCCTGCACGGCAACCATCCGGGGCAGGGGACCGCTGATCCATCCAATGCTCTGGAGTTCTTGAAAAGCCTTCCACATGCCAATCAAACCAGTGCCGCCACCCGTCGGATAGAAGATGCAATCGGGCAACTTCCACCCCAGCTGCTCGGCTAGCTCAAGCCCCATCGTCTTCTTGCCTTCGATCCGATACGGCTCTTTGAGTGTCGAGAGATCGAACCAACCCATCGCCTCTTTGCCCCCGCCGACAATTTTCCCGCAATCGTTAATCAGGCCATTCACCTTCCAAACTTTCGCGCCTTGAGCAGCGATCTCGCGCACGTTGATATCAGGGGTATCTTCCGGGCAAAAGACAAACGACTCGATGCCAGCTTGCGCGCAGTAGGCTGCCAACGCGGCGCCAGCGTTGCCGTTCGTAGGCATGGCAATCTTCGTGATGCCGAGTTCCTTTGCCAAAGTCACAGCCATGCACAAGCCGCGGGCTTTGAAAGAACCGGTCGGCAGACGTCCTTCGTCTTTAACGAGCACGCAGCCACCTCCGACCAAAGCCGACCCGAGTGGGATCAGTGGAGTCATGATTTCGCCGAGCCGCACAATGTTCGACGGACTCTCGTAGGGCAGGAACTCACGATACCGCCACAATTCGGGCTCGCGCTTCGATAAATCCGATTTGTCTAACGATTCGCGGATTCGTTCCAGATCGTATCGAACTAACAGGGGGCGACCCACCGAAGAAAGGCCTTGGACCGTTCGAGCGTCGAAGTGTTCGCCTGAGAGTCCGCATTCAAGGTGCGTCACGAACGAGTGTTCAAGATGTTTCATCGCTTTTTCGATAGTGGGTTCTGCTTTCGTTGCGCAATTGCACACTGGAGACGGGTGTAGTCCGCAACGTAGACTGTAGCACGAGATCAGCGCAAAAAAAATCGGCGACACTTGGACTGTGCCGCCGAAAGCAGATTTCAGATTTCTAAGGGCCGAAGCCCGATTGGCTTAGTAGCCACATCCGCAGCTAGGAGCAGCCATCTCGCAACCGCAAGATGGAGCAGCCATTTCGCAACCGCAAGAAGGTGCTACGTCGCAGCAGCTCTTGCGAGCAGCGCACTTAGCCTTCAGGCGTGC
>JBGCCZ010000189.1:0-8362 GCA_045105035.1 Pirellulaceae bacterium
AAGGGCTTTTGGAATCGAAACGCTGGCCTCAAGCGATTCTTCTTTGAAAGATTCCGCGGCGAGTAGCACGGGAAATTCTTCCAGAATGGTTTCGCGCAAATGAGGAAATTCGTCCGCAAAACGCACTAAGGAATAGGTGCCTTCGGCCCTTCGCCGACGCAAATATTCATCTGCGAGGGAGAGAAACGATGGGTCGACGCAGTCTGTATTCTCTGTATTCATTGTGACTCTAGCGAACGTAGTGCTGGAGGGTTCCCTCGTGAGCAACTTTCATGCGTTTGAGGGAGCGGAGGTACCGCTTCTTAGCCGCTTCGTAGTTGATCCCCAATTCCAAGGCCGCTTCACGAATCGACTGCTCCTCAAAGTGCACGAGTGTCAGGATTTCGCGTTCAAGCTTGGGCATTTTCGCGACAAGTTCACGCATTCGTTTCTGCAATTGTTTTCGATCCATCTTCTTTCCAGCAGAAGACAGAGATGCAGATAATTGCTGAATGTTCACATGCGACCTGGTGTCCAGGTCGCGTTCCCGTCTCAGGTCACGGGCTTGCGTTTCAAAGTGGTGACGGTTTACTCTCCAAATCACCCGTCGCATCAGTTTCCGCAACCAAACCTTAGGCGGTAGACTGGGGGCGTACAGATACTGCTCAATTTCGTTGACGTAGGTCAGGGATGCTTGCTGAATGATGTCGGAATCGGAAACACGACGTCTGAGGCGTGGGTCCATTCGAAACCGAACAATGTTTTGCAATTGAGAACGATATCGCTCGAAGAACTCACCGCGCGCTTCTTGACCGCCGGTTCGCAGCATCTCGAGATCAGCGGCCTCTTCGGCTGATAATTGCATGCTTATCTCTGGCGCTCTTACGAACGTCTCTGTACATGAACACGTGGGAACGTATGTTCGGATGCTAAAAACTACGCCAAGCCAGTGAGCGAGTCGCCTAGCGGAAAGTAAATCGCAGAGTATTCGTTTGCCCCATCAGGATTTTTGCCGATGGTTCGGTCTGCAACGATTCCACGGCTAGATAATCGGAAATTGTGGAACTGATCCTTGGTGGAGAAAAGCCCCCAGCGATCACCGGTGGCAAGCTGTGATTCAACTCGTCAAGTAACGGCGCTGGTGACGGGCACGAGAGACTTGGGCTCGACTTCGAAATACTTTTAGGATGCGATCTGGCGGCCGCGGCTCACTTGTTCGTCAAAGATGCGATGTCGAGCCTATCATTCCGTTGGTGCTCCTCGCAATTGGTATGGTGTCGTGGTACTCACGTCCCGCATCGCGCTGCGTCGTCCGGCCTCGGTCACCGCAGAGCCGTCCGCGAGCACAGCGTAAAACGCAAAACTCTCCATTGGCCGCGCATCCGAACTACGGCCAATGGTGTTTCAACTCATGGAAAGCCACTAGCGGCAATCTGCCCAGCCAGTCGATTTAGGTAGGGATGAGTCATTCGACCGAATGCACTCGAACAACGTGCACTTCAAAGCTAAGCTGCACGAACCACCAACAAGATCGACCGTCGGTATTGGACGTAACATCGCTCTTCTTCAACCATCGGTCAGCACGGCAACCTATTCGATATTCGTTTTCTCGGAAGGATTCTGCGCGTTGGCTAGACTGTCATGAGCTTGGCAAGTACAACGATCCGCTGCAGTCAGCACTCTGCTTAGCTCAACTCGGTTGGGTGCGGCGGCAGTGCACGCTCCAGCAGCATAATTGAAGAGTACAGCCAGCGATGAGTGTGCCCACAGAACCGGCGAATCCCAGCCCGAACACGCGCAGTCCGAACCCTTTTGTCGGGCAGATAAGCCCAGACGAGGCGTCACCTAGTCTTCGCAGCCGGGTCACTGCTTTCGTGGGTAAAAGGCCCGACCTCGTCGTGCTACTTTGCTTTCTGATCTTGGATGCGCTACTTTTCGTCGGAAACGCAACAAGCGGCCTATTCGAACCATCGCGTCTGTTTCGAGATTGGAGCTGGCTGCGTTGTCGACCGTTTCTCATTGCTCGCTACGACACCGATGCATTGCTATTCGCGTTGGCAAGCTCGCAGGTCGCCTTACTTTCCTGTTGGTTCGTCTTTAGTAGACGCAGTTTCGTGACACGCGCTGCGATTCATTGCCAATCCGTTGCGACATTGGTGCTACTGATGATGTTGGGGGCCAATGGCAATCCAGTCGCCCTGCTGGCCGCACTGCTGTGTATCGGTTTCGGCAGTGCACTTGGCTCGATTGGACTGCGATCTCAGGGATGGGAATGGAGAGCCCTCGACGCGAGAGCTGTTCCCAAAGCGGGGATCGGCATTCGTGAAATGATGTTGTCGACCATGCTTGTCGCTCTGCTGTGCATCACTGTGGGCGGCATATTCAGTTTCTCGGATTCAACGGCTTGGCAGGACTATCTTCGGGAGTTGATCTCTTGGAAGTCTCTATGCAACCACTTGGCGATCATTCTTCTCGGCATGGCTACAGGAGCTATGGCCCTGGTTGCGCAAGCGCCGACAGAACACCCCACCGCGCGGAGAAAGCTACTTGCTCTTGTCTTTTCTGCATTGATATTCGCCGCATTCTTTGGGCTCCACCTGCTGCAAATTACATTCTCCTTCTACCAAATGTCTTTCTTTTTCGTTTATGTGGATAAGCTTCAGCAAACGAGTGGCGTCGCAATTTGGGGAGGTGTGCAGCTGGTCTTTCAAGTGTTGGGCTTCTACTTGGTCAGTCGAGCGGGATGGCGGTTGACACAGGTAGATCTCAAGCCGAAATCCGTTTTGGCGTCGGGCATCCGGAGCGGCGTCCAGGCCGCAACGGTTGCTGCGATCGTTGTCGCAGGATATTTCGGTTGGGTACTATTCGCCGGAGCAAGCCGAATCGAAAGTGCGAACCAAATCATTTACGGTATAGGCATCGTGGCTCGCGACAAACCTGAAAACGGCGGTGAATTATTCGTGAGTTTGCTGGAAGGTATTTCTCAAGAGCAGGCTGATTCGCTTCAAGAATCGCTCCCAGAACTTCGGCGCTTGGTCGTGTTTTCTCCGGAGGCCGTCGACACGCCGGAAGAACTCGAGATTCTGGCAAGCATGATGAACATTGGAGAGTTCGACTTGAAGGGTGCAGTTCTTAGTCTCGATGACGAACAAGTCGAAGCGTTTCGCCGCTCGCGCCCCGACGCAACCATCGATTTCTGAGCATTCGCGACGTCCAGTAATCGATATGGTTCGCCTAACTTATTGGACGGTGAATGTCGAAACGCTGGCTGGCGGCAGAGTCAAACGCACTTCGGTGAGTGAGACTTCCAAGTCGGAGAGTGGCTGGGGCGTGACTTCTTGCGGTGCTTCGAACGTGTTGTGTGCGTCGAGCTGCTGGGCACGGAGGACTCTACCTGTCACTTGAATGGAGCTTCTACCTGGAAACGTAAGCTCGATTGGGTAAGAACTTTCCGGGGAAGTGTTCACCAGCGAGACGTGGACTGAGCCGTCTTGTCCGATTGAAGCAGACGCCGAGATGGCGTTGACTTGGTTGCTCCATGGCTGCTCGGGCGGAGCATCGGCTTTGAAACTATCCGGCGGCGTCTGCGACGGTTGGACCGCAGTGCTACACGTGTACACGGGGCTCTCGAACCGAAGCGGGATGCGTCTGCCGCCTTGATGCAGTTTGAACATTTCAAACACATGGTAGGTCGGAGTCAGCAGCATTTGCTCGTCACGGGTTAAGATCATCGCCTGCAGTACATTCACAACCTGAGCAATGTTGCCCATCGTGACTCGGTCGGCATGATCGTGGAAGACGTGGAAGAACAACGCAGCAGAGACAGCGTCGCGGATTGTGTTTTGCTGGTAGAGCGCGGTTGGAGCATCGGCGGCTCTGTCGTACCACGTACCCCATTCGTCGACATATAGGCCGAGAGTCTTGGCAGGATCGACGTCGTCAAGAATCGCGATGTAGTCCTTGATCAAGTCCTCAACTTGATAGGTCTGCTGCATAACTGAAAACCACTGCGACTCGGGGAAGCCCAAGGCTGGACCTTTGTTCGACCAGTCGGATGCGGGCAGCACGTAATAGTGCATGCTGAAGGCGTCGGCATGTTCATAGGCGTTGCGAACCAACGTGTCCATGAACGGGACATCACGACCGCTGGGCCCGTTCGCCACCTTGGTGATTTTGTTTCCGCTGAAGTTGCGGACGTAGGTCGCGTATCGACGGTACAAGTTCGAGTAGTACTCCGCCGTCATGTTGCCGCCGCAGCCCCAATTCTCATTTCCGACGCCAAAGTACTTCACTCGCCAGGGCTTTTCGCGTCCGTTCTGTCTTCGTAGCTGGGCGAGTGTGCTGTCGGAGTCGCTCGTCATGTACTCGACCCATTCACGCATTTCTTCGACAGTCCCGGAACCGACATTGCCCGCGACGTAGGCTTCGCAGCCGAGTAGCTCGCAGAGGTCAAGAAACTCGTGAGTTCCGAAGGCGTTCGTTTCTTCGCCTCCCCAATAAATGTTTAGCGTCCGAGGCCGCTTCTCCCGAGGTCCGATGCCGTCTCGCCAGTGGTAGTCGTCCGCAAAGCAACCACCAGGCCAACGCAGTACAGGCACATCAAGCTTCTTCAGCGCCTCAAGCACGTCCTTGCGGTAGCCGCGTTCGTTGGGGATTTCCGACTCGGGGCCAACCCATAATCCACCATAAATGCATCCGCCCAAATGCTCAGCGAATTGACCATAGATCTCCGGCGCGATCACGACGTCAGCCTTCCGCTGGTCGATCACAATCTTCGTTTGGCCAGAGGCAGACGAGGCTGCGAAGGTCATCAGCAAGAAAGCGAGAGACCTGCTTGGGTTATGCAGTGACTTCATTGGGATCGTCTGAGTGCTTATTTGAGGTTTAGAGACCAGGGGTGCCCGTCGGAGGCGGAGCGAGATCCACTTCTGCAGTCGAGCCCAGGCGTTCGCTGAAGGTCGGTTTCGCCCGGAATTGTTTGTGGGCCTCTCTGGAATTTGCATCCTTCCGCTCAACGGCGGCACGATCGGCATCGGTTGCGGATGGCGGTGGGTTCATCAGCAATTCATAGACGGCATCGAAAGCCGCTTTGGTCTCGCGCCTGCGATCGAATAGCAGCGGATGGTTGACGCGATTCCATGGAAAGTAGTTCAGCCAACTTTGGCCATCGTGAAGATTCCAGAACGAAACTCGGGCAATGATGTCGCGATATTCGTGAAACAGTTTGAACAACTCGACATACTGCGCAACCATTTGCTTTTCAATTTCCGGTGGCATCCCTTCGCGGTATGGATCGAAAGTCTTCAGTTCGTTTCGATACTTGCCTCCATCGGCCCACCAACGCCCTCGTTTGACCACGTCGATATCAAGTTCCGAAACCACAACTTGAATACCAAGCTTCCTCAATGCTTCGAACGTGTCGCGAAGTTCGGATAGCGAGTTGTCGCCAAGTTCAAAGTGGCCTTGCATCCCGTAGGCGTCGACGGGTGCACCGGCTTCCTTTAATTTGGTCAGCAGTTCGAGAAGCTTCTCCCGCTTGCCAGGTTTGTGTCCGTTGTAGTCATTGTAGATCAGCAACGCGTCCGGATCGTTTTCTCTGGCAGTCTTGAATGCGGTGACGATAAAGTCCATGCCAGCCGTGCGCGAATAAACGGAGTCGCGAAGCAAGCCTTCGTCACTGTCACCTATGGCTTCGTTGACCACATCCCAGTGACTGGCCACGTCGGCATAGCGACTGACCACTGTTGCGACGTGCGACTCAATTCGTTGAAGTATTTTTTCGCGCGAGACCGGTTTTTCGGCCTCCGTCATCATCCACTCGTCGGTCCGGTCGTCCTTGGCCCAGACTAGACAGTGTCCAACCATCTCTAGATTGTTTTCGCGAGCGAAATCAGCGAAGGCATCGCTTGGTCCAAAATTCCATTCGGCTTCTTGCGGATGGATCCCCTGCGGCTTCATGCAATTTTCGGGAGTCAAGATCTGAAAGTGTTTGCCGATAAGTGCTGCGTCTTCTGCATTCTGAAGCACGCGTTGTCCAACGCCGACACCGATCTTGAATCGCTTGCCAACCGCGTCTTTTAGGTTTTGCTCCGCTCGGCGTTCGATCGTGATAGCCATGATGATCGGAGCACTGTTGTCGGAGCCTTTGACCAACTCGACGGCCTCGATAGGGGCGGAACGCTTCGGCTCGATTGCGAGATATCGCAGTTGCTGGTCGCCCAGCGCGAAGGCAAAATCGCTTTCCGGCACATCGACACGGCGAATGTAGTCGGCGATGTGAACACCGTTTTGGAGCTCGTGGTCTTCGGACTTCCCGTCAGCGTATCGTAGCCGAACGATCATCGAGACCGTTTTGTTGCGATCGTAGGGGAAGTTCCAACCGCCGACTCCGCCCAGCATATGAATCGCTTTGACCGGCGATCCCAATGGCAAAGCGACTTGCTTGGGCATTTTAGGCGGCAGGCTTCCGAACGGTCCGTTCAGCAGGATGACGTTCGGCGTGCTCTTGCCTGCCGGGTCGGTAAGTACAAAGGGGATGCCATTGAAAACCTTGGGTTCCCAGTTGTCAAAAATCATTCGGTCCGGACCATTGTCACCACTTCCGAACATGCCTTTGGTGCTGATCGCCGTGGCATAACTGTCCAGAGGATAGGGCACGTACGGACCGGTGTCGGTCAGGAACTCCAGCAAGTCCGTCAGCTCTGTTTCGGAAAGCTGCTGTTCAAAACCCTCTGGCATGACGCTCTTGCGAGAGACGACCAACTCCTCGATATCTTCACGCAGGATGTCAGTCGATTTGGCCTGAGCGTCGATGATCGTGACTGCTGTCTTCGACTCTCCCGCCAGCATTCCACTGAAGACTAAGTCGTCGACCGTCAGCACTTTGTACATCCGATAGTTGCCTTCGACGCTCCGCGAAGGGTCGATGATATGAGTCAGCAGTTCTTCTTTCGGGTGCACGGCCATCCCCGTCAGGTTCGGCCCGACCTTTTGACCGAGGTCACCATACTGGTGGCAGTTTGCACACGCCTTCTTGAACGCTGCCTTGCCCGCACTTGGATTTCCGGTCAGTTTGGTAATTGGCATTAACGCTTGGAGCACTCGATCGCGGTCGGCATCCGGAAGTCCTCCGCCCATGGCCAGGACTTCCAAAGCTCGCGCTTGAAGTTTTTCGTCTGGGAGACTTCGCAGAGCTTGTTTCTGTTCGAGCGACAATTCATCAAGATCAAACTCCTTCGCTGCAGCGGCATCGATCAGCGACGCTGCCCAGTCGGGTTTGCCGAGCAGGGCTTCGATTGCCGAAGTCTTGATCGTTGGCGACAAAGTTGGCATGGCTTCGAGGATCTTCTCACCACCTCGTACTGCTTGGCTTCGGCGGACGCTATAAATCAAGCCACGTGCCAGCTCGGGCGACACTTGCGGAGTGATCGCTTCGAAAATGGTGGCAACGGCGGCTTCGTCTGTGGCTCGAAAGCCCACCAAGTCGCTGGCGGCTGCAATGCGAACATCGTCCTGGGAGTCTTCGTCAAGCAACTGCTCGGAAATTCGCTCGATAATCGCCTCGGCTTTCGAGTCCAACACGGTGCTACCGACTAAGGAAGCCAGTCGCAGCAGTTTGACTTGCGTGGCCGCGTCGACGGATTCAAAGACTTTGGCCAAGGAATCGTCAAGCTCTTGGTTATCGAAGCGTATGTCTCGGGGCAGTCCAGCTACCATTCCATCGAGAATCGCCGTCGCGAGACCGGCGTCTGCCTTGCTGAGAGCGGCAACGATATTAGCTACCGATTCCGCATCGGGTTTCCCGCGACCGACATGCTCGGCGACGCGAGCGACAATGGCGATCATCGTTGATGAGTTGCTGTTTTTGGCCAGCGAAGCAGCCTGCAAGAACGGAACGGCGTGCGCGGCGGCTGCTGCTGTGAGAGCGTCGCTAAGAACGCGGTCATTGTTCTTCGCGATCAGCTCCACCACCAACTCGGCAGCTTCCGAGGAAGACGGCATGTCTGCTAGCGTCAATACGGATTGCAGTTTGACTTGCGGATCAGAGTCCGAGAACAATTGCCGATGTTGCATCAACGATGCTAGGCCAGCCGAGTTGTTTGGCAACACGGCAATGGCGTTGCGTCGAACGCCCGCCGAAGGATGCGTGAGTCCGACGGAAACTGTCTCACTGTCGATCTTCTGAATGGCCGCCAACGTGTGCAAAGCATGAATGGCGGCGACATTCAAGCCAGCTCCATCGCGAGCTTCTTCAGCCACCAGCGACTGCAACTGCTCAACGGCCGACGCATCGACTTGATCTGCTTTTTCCACCAGTAGACGCTGGGCCTGCAATCGCCACCGCATCGATTGGTGACTGAGCGCCTTCACTAGGGTAGCTGGG
>JBGCCZ010000190.1:0-25667 GCA_045105035.1 Pirellulaceae bacterium
TCCCCTCCAACAGTCCAATCCATCGAATTCCGCGTTCTCTGTGAGAGCATCTCTATGAATTTCCGACGCACACTACTGGCCGCATTTTTGGTCTTTGGTTTTACCCTGGCCGCACTTGTGCCAGCTAGCACGAATCCGCTGCACGCTGCCAAACCCGATTCCGAAGCGAAGGACGAGCTGACGCTTGAGAAGCTCTTTCCGCCAAAGAGCCTCTTTGGTCCGTCTGCCCGCAGCCCCGATTTTTCGGACGACGGACGATACGCGGCCTATCTGTACCGACCGCATGAAGAACGAAGGCACGGAAACGACCTTTGGATCTACGACTTCAAGAAATCGGAAGCTCGGCGAATCACCGATATTGAGATGATGGCAGAGTTTCAACGATCCGCTCGGATCGTGATCGACGACCGCATCCAAGAACACAAAAAGAACCACAAAGCCGACGATAAGAAGCCGACCGACGACGACGCCAAAGAGTCGGACGAAGATTCCGAAGTCGACAGCGAAGTGCACCTCACAGTCAGCGAAAGTGATGCTGACGACGATTACCGTCCAGCCTACTCCGGCATTTCATCCTTTCGCTGGCACCCTACCGAAAACCAATTGCTGCTCAACTCGGAAGGCGACATTTACCTGCTCGAGGACTTGGATAAGCCCAGTCTTGAACGATTGACCAAAACAGATGAACGCGAATCCCAAGTTCAATTCCTGCCCGACGGATCCGGCTACACGGTTCGACGAAGTGATGCTGTCGTTCAGATGCAATTTGGCGAACACTTGGTTCAGCAACTGACTCCGAATCTTCCTTCCGGCGAGACTCTCAGTCAATACACACTCAGCCACGACGGGAAACGCATCGCCTTGATCAGCCGCTCGGGAAGCCGCTCCGGCGCACGGACCGTCGATATCATTCGCTACCGTGACCGTTTCGCCAAGTCGGATTCCGTTCCTCGGACTGTTTCAGACGACGATGTCAAACCGCAGACCGTTCGCGTCTACTTGTTTGAGTTTGACGCCGACGACACAGAAGAAGCAACTCTGCTGAAAGTCTTCGAGGAGACTATCGACGAGCCACGCGACATTATCAGCACGCCGCGTTGGTCACTGGACAACAATCAAGTCACTTTCTGCTTCTTCGACCAAGAGAACTCAGAAGTCCAAATCCGCTTGGTCAAATGGCCTTCCGAAGAAGAAATGCAGGAAGGCATCGATAAGGCCGAGAAGAAACGGGCCGCAGACTTCCAGAAGGAAATGAAAGAAGCCAAAGAGAAGGACGAAGAGGACGGAACTCCTGGCAGACGCGGACCGAGCGGCGGCCGCACGGTGGAACCAGAGTTGATCGAACATATGGCCAAAACGGTTTACCAGTTCAAACACTATGGTGGACCCAACACGCCTTCGATGGTTTCACCGGACTTCGCGGGCGACAATCAACAAATCGTTTTCGTGAGTGAGCAAAGCGGTTTCCGTCACGTCCACATATTGGACCCGCTCTACGAAAGTGTGCGACAGTTGACATCCGGGCGTTACGAGGTTTACCCAATCCGGTTCTCAGACGATCACCAACACTTGTTCGTGACGGCAACAAAGGAATCGGCCGCCCGCAGCATGGTCTACGTTTTAGATCTGGAATCAGGCGAACTCGAACGACTCAACAAAGAAGATGGCACTTACTCGAGCGTCGCAGTCAGCAATGACGGCAAACGGTTGATCGCCACGTTTGTTCGTTACGGTCAACTTACCGAGTTGATTGCACAGGATGGCAAAAAGAGCTTCACACAAGTCACGGATTCGCATTCCGAGGAAGCCAAAGAGCTGGTCAACATCAAGCCGGAGTTCTTTGAGTATGAGAACCGCCACGGGCACTCGATCGCCGGCATGATGTTCAAGCCCAAGGGTTGGAAAAAGTCGAAGAAGCATCCGCTGCTGATCTATGTCTACGGCGGTCCGCTTGGCAGTCGGCACAGTGTGACCGACGGCAGCTACAGTTCTGATGCTTACTTCTTCCAAATGTACATGGCTCAAAAGCACGGCTATGTGAGCATCGTAGTCGATCCACGCGGACAGTCCGGGTACGGAGGCTTGTTCGAAAAATCGAACTACGAGCAAGTCGGCAAGCCGCAAGTGGAGGACTTGGTCGATGGCGTCAAGCACATGCAAGAGAACTTCAACATCGACGACAAACGCGTCGCCATCTACGGGTGGAGCTTTGGCGGCTTTCAAACGCAAATGTGCTTGTACACCGAACCGGATGTCTTCCAAGTTGGCATGGCGGGCGCTGGACCGACGCAATGGGAAAACTACAACTCTTGGTACACAACAGGCACAATCGGTCCCTCACGCAAGGGCACACCGGACCAAGAGAAGTACTCATTGATTCCCCTGGCAAAGAACCTCAAAGGCCAAATGCTGCTCGTGCACGGCATGGAAGACACGAACGTGTTGTTCCAAGATACAGTTGCCGTCTATCGAGCACTCTTGAAAGCCGGCAAAGAGACGAACGTCGAACTGTTCCTCGACCCAACCGGAGGTCACGGTCTGGGCGGCGACGTTAAACGCATCGGCCGCATGCGAAAGTACGAGCAATTCCTACTTCGCACCATCGGTGAAGGTCTCGAAGACTGACGCTGAGCGGTCGATTCAGAAAGGTTGATTCGCGCTAGCAGATCGTATCGAAATCTACCGGCTTGAACTTCAAGGGCAAGACTTCGGTTTATCCCTCCCAGCAGCTGAAATTCGCTCCGTGTCGGCTGATCCGATCCGGCCGGCCAAAACGTCTTCTCCTCGATGGCGTTCAGCAACATTGCTTGCTCGTGAGATAAAGACTGTTTGCCGGCGCCTGCCGACGACCGAAGAGGCCGCGCAGATCGAGAGTGTCGACAGTAGTGGGCCCGGCAATGCGATTCTACTCAGCGTGGAGATTCTACTCAGCGTGGAATATGACAATTGCAGCGAACTCGTCTGCGAGTCTGGACAGGTTGGGATCAAAGCTGAGCGAATTGCCCGCTCTGCGTCGAACGAAATGCGGAAGTACATCGCCAGCTCAGCACCGATCGGCGAACACCTTGCCGACCAACTTATGCTTCCTGCAGCGTTAGTTGCAGGAAGCGGCGAAGAGTCAAAGCGAACTCTGCAGGCTTGGTCGAGCCATTGTGCAACTCACCAAACTGTCATCGAGAAATTCTTGAGTGTGAAATTCACCAAACAGGCGTAAGGCAACGTTGTCGATTTAACCATCTCGCCGGCGTAGACCCAGACTACGAAATCAACGACGAGCCACGATCGCAGGGTAATGCTCAAGCCAATATTGGGCGGATGACTTCTCCGTGCACATTGGTCAGTCGACGTTCTAGCCCATTGTGGTAGAAGGTCAGGCGTTCATGGTCGAGTCCCATGAGGTGCAGGATCGTTGCATTGAAGTCATACACGCTAGCCGGATCAACGGCCGCTTTGAATCCAAATTCGTCGCTTGCGCCGTAGCTGAAACCCGCTTTGACTCCGGCACCTGCCATGAAGCAGGTGAATGCGCCTGGATTGTGGTCTCGCCCGGTACCGTTGGATTGCAAAAACGGCATTCTTCCAAACTCAGTCGCCCAGACAACCAGGGTCTGCTCCAGCAAACCGCGTTGCTTCATATCCGCAAGCAAAGCCGCCGTCGGCTGGTCCATAATCTCGGCTTGCATGGCATGCGTATCGGCAATATTGGAGTGCGAATCCCAATTCGTGATGCCGTTTCCTCCAGCCGGATCGCTGCCATTGAAGAGCTGCACAACCCGGACGCCTTTTTCGATCAATCGCCGCGCTAAGATACAATTCTTCGCGTACTCGCCACGCAACTCACTGCCACCTTCGACACCGTAGGCCTTCAACGTATCTCCCGTTTCACCGGAGAGATCCATTACCTCAGGAACGGATACTTGCATTCGGCCAGCCAATTCGTAGCTGGCGATCCTTCCTGCCAAGTCGGCATCGCCTGGAAAATGCTGCAAGTGCCTTGCGTTCAACCGCTGCAACAAATCCACAGTCTTTCGGTCTTCGGCCGGCGTTAGACTGTCCGGCCGTCGCAGATTGTTGGGAGGATACTTGGCGTTGAAGTCGGTGCCCTGAAAAGCGGCCGGCAAAAAACCGTTTCCAAAGTTGTTCTTACCACTACGCGCCAATCCACGTGGATCGTTAATGGCGACAAAGGCCGGTAGCTCTTGATTCTCGGTACCCAAAGCGTACGTAACCCAGGACCCAAACGATGGAAAACCCTCCATCGTGAACCCTGTGTTCATGAAGTTCTCGCCCTGTGGGTGCGCACTGGTTTCCGTATGCAACGAGTGCATGAAGCAAAAGTCGTCTACCAACTCCGCAAGATTCGGAACGAGTTCAGAGACCATTTTGCCTGTCTCGCCACGCGGCTTGAATTCCCAGAACGGTTTAGCGATGTTACCGCTCGGCCCCTCGAAGGTAACCGCAGGCATTCCAGGCGGCTTCTCCCCGTGAAATTTGGTTAGGTCGGGCTTGTAATCGAAGGTATCGATATGGCTTACTGCCCCGGGGCAATAAATCACCAGCACTTGCTTTGCCTTCGACTGAAAATGTGAAGGACGCGGCAGGTAAGGGCGGTTTGGATCGACGTTTGGACGAATCGATGTCTTGCCGCTGACCGTCTTGGAATCATCTGCAAGCAAGCCATCTCGACTTAGTAAACTTGCTAGGGCTATTCCCGTCGTTGAAAGCCCGGCTCGGCTCAAAAAACTTCGTCGGTCCAGCAAATCGCGACCTAGTAGCGACAACTTCTCTGCTTCATTCATGCCCGGGATCCTGCACTTCGATACGTTGGCTGCGATTGAGTCGTTGAGACTGCGGTAACTGATTCTGGCGAATACGTTCAGCTTGCATTTACGGCAGAAACGCGAACTCATTGGAGTTGATCAAAGCTCGACAAACGGCAGCCAGGGAAACGTCCTGGTAGACAGCCAAGCAGTCTTGCAACTCGCCTTCGTTCGGGCGACGGCCGAGGATTGCCTCAAAGCAGCTTTCAACTCGCTCCTGATCGCTGCTCGTTCCCGCCTCTACCTGCTCGGCAATTCTTGCAGACTGCTCCATCACAAAAGGACTGTTCATCAAGTTCAGTGCCTGAAGGGGAGTCGTCGAGACTGGACGCTTTGCTCGTACACGCCCGCAGTCTGGAAAGTCGAAGGCAGTAAAGATTTGATCATCGACGCGACGCATTCGCTCTTGATAGAGCATCCGACGCCAAGTCTGTGGGCCATAGTTATCCGTGACTTCCCACTGTGCGTAAGTCTTCTTGACATTGTGGATGCGAAAACTCGGGCCGCCCAAAGTCGAATCTAGTCGATCTGCAGCTTGGAGAATCGAATCTCGAATCACTTCCGCTTCGTTTCGCTTGGGGGGAAATCGCCAGAGGAGCGAAGAGCTCGAGTCTGCTTGCATTGCCTCAGATCTCGGATGGCTTGACTGACGAAACGCCTCGGATGTCACCATCATGCGAATCATGCGTTTCATCGACCAGGGCCGCATGTTGCCATCGCCGGCCACACTTGGATCAACGAATTCTGTAGCGAGCCAGTCCAACAATCGTGGATGGCTGGGCATGGCGCCTGCCATGCCAAAATCACTCGTTGTTGCTACGATCCCAGTTCCGAAAACGTGATGCCAAATTCGATTGACCATCACGCGAGCCGTCAAAGGATTGTTTCGCGTGACCAACCAATTCGCGAACTCGAGACGCCGGGTCGCACCCTCAGTATCGCCATTCAGCCCCAAGTCTCCGTTCAGAAATTCAGGTCCAGCGGGAGGGACAAGGTCGCGCGGACTCTCTGGGCTTCCTCGTACGAGCACTCTGGTTTCAGCCGGCGCGATAAAGCGTCCTACGAAACTCGGTTGTGGCCCTTCATCAAGGGCAACGTCAATCGCAGCTTGATGTTTAGCAAGAATGGCAATCCGCTGTGGGTTTTGCTCATTCAGTCTATTGCGCACTTGCCAAGTTCCGCACCAAGGTCGCCAGCGACCATTCTCCCGCAAGACTTGCAATTCAAAATCATACTTGGGCAGATTTGGCTTTTGAGTCAGATAGTCTGTGTCGTAGTAGTACTCACGGTTATTGCTCAGTCGCAGGCGGTTGATGGCAACCGCCTTTTCAAACTCGATCTCCACCCAAGCTCTTTTCTCGGAGTCCTTGTCGAAAGCGGCTCGCCAAATCATCGTACCGAACTCACGATCAATTAGTCGTTCTGCTGGGAAGCGGCCGTCAACACCTTGCTGCGGGTCAGCTCGCACCACTGCCCCTGCCGACTCGGACGCCAAGTCTTGATCACTGGCTGGCCCGAAGACTTCAATTTCATCGAGTCCGACCTTCGGCATCTTGAACTGAATTCGGATTGCTTTTGTCTTCGTTGGACGGAAGTGCAGTTCGCGATACGCGCCCCAGTCCTCTTCGAATCCACCAAATGCCAACAACGCTTCACGACCAAGTGTGATGTCCACTTGCTGCAATTCACCGCGTTTCCGTAGTGGGTGATTGACCGGCAGCTCTGGAGTACGACTCCCAAACTCAACATCCGCAAAAACGCCCGTCAGGGAGTAGTAGTCGCGAATCGTTAGCGGATCAAACTTGTGATTGTGGCACCTTGCACAGCCAACGGTGAGGCCAAGAACCGAGGCACCGACGGTCTGAAGCACTTCGTCCATGCGGTCAGCCCGCGCCTGGCGTATCGCACTTGGCTCTCGCCCTACCGTAGCTGCCGGCACATGCGGCCCCGCGACCAAGAAACCCGTGGCTTCGCCAGCGCCAAGAGAGTCACCGGCGATTTGCTCTCGCACGAATTCATCGTAGGGCAAATCCTGGTTGAAAGCTGCGACTACGTAGTCGCGATACACCCAAGCATTCTTGCGATACAAGTTGGCTTCAGAACCATTCGTTTCCGCCCAACGAATCACATCCAGCCAATGCTGCGCCCATCTTTCACCGAATGCAGGAGAATCAAGCAGTTGATCAACGTACTCGAAGTAAGCATCGTCGCCGTGGTTCGCATATGCGTTTTCGAATCGCTGAATCACATCGTACGTCGGTGCGATGCCTGTCAACACGATGGACGCTCTCCGCAGCAAATCGCTCGGGGCAGCGGCTGGTGAGAAACCAAGCCCCGCTTCCTGAAGCCTGTTCAACAGAAAAGCATCAATCGGTTGCTCCGCAGCTTCCGGCACAGGCGGGCGCTCCGAAGGCTGAAATGCCCAGTGGTCGAGTCCTGGATCGTCCACTTCCAACTCACCCGGCATCTGCCCCGGCCAGTTCGCGCCCTCTTCAATCCATTGACGAATGAGCAAAATCTTCGCGTCCGACAACGGCTCACCATCCGGGGGCATCGCAATATCGGGATCCGAATGCCTGAGGACTTCTAATAGGTAGCTTTCGTCGGGTTCGCCTGCCACGATTGCAGCCACCCCCGTGTCGCCCCCCTGGAGCATCGCAGCACGGCGGTCTAGCCGAAACCCAGACTCCGCCTCATCTTCGCCGTGGCAATGGACACAGCTCTCTTCAAAAATCGGCGCAATCCGTGACTCAAAGTCAATTTCTTCTGCGGAAGCCGCAAGGTTTCCCCATGAGAAAAATGCGATCAGCGGCCACATGAACGTCGCTGAAAACCATAACCGCTTGCCATATCGCAGTGGCCGATTGAGCATTGAACTAGAAGCCTGACTAGAGAGGGAATAAGGCGGAGTGGCAGTCAATAGAAGCTTGCAGTGCACCCCTCTAAGTATACGGAACGAAAGAGCCTTCCGCCCAAAGAAGAAAAGTGGCCGTTTAAAAGAAAACCCGCAGACGCGAACACGCCTGCGGGTCAATTCATTGTTGCCTAAGTCATCGGCAGGCTTCACGCACAACGCTCTGCTGCCGCTGAGCCCACATCCTAGTAGCGGTAGTGATCTGACTTGAATGGACCTTCGACTGGCACGCCGATGTAGTCGGCTTGCTCTTGAGTCAGCTTGCTGAGCTTTACACCGAGCTTATCGAGGTGCAATCTCGCAACTTCCTCGTCCAGTCGCTTCGGCAAGACGTAGACCTTGTTCTCGTACTCGCCGCTATCCTTTTTCTCCCACAACTCGAGCTGGGCAAGAGTCTGGTTGGTGAAGCTCGCGCTCATCACAAAACTTGGGTGGCCAGTCGCACAGCCAAGATTCAGCAGTCGGCCTTCAGCCAAAACCAAGATGCTACGCCCAGTGTCGGCAAACTTGAATTGGTCGTACTGAGGCTTGATGTTGGTCCGCTCAACCTTGCCAGCTTCCTCGAGCTTCAAAATGCCAGCCATGTCGATTTCATTATCGAAGTGGCCAATGTTCCCAACGATCGCGCCGGTCTTCATCTGCTTCATGTGCTCGACTGTGATGATGTCTTTGTTACCGGTTGTGGTAACAAAGATATCAGCCGTTCCCAAGACGTCTTCGAGTGGCTTGACTTCGTAGCCTTCCATCGCCGCTTGCAGAGCACAAATCGGATCGATCTCGGTAACGATCACTCGACACCCCTGTCCTCGCAGCGACTGGCAGCAGCCCTTGCCGACATCGCCGAAACCGCAAACTACCGCAACTTTGCCACCCATCATCACGTCGGTGGCACGGTTGAGTCCGTCGATCAACGAGTGACGGCACCCGTACACGTTATCAAACTTGGCCTTGGTGACCGCATCGTTCACATTGATGGCTGGGAACAAGAGCGTTCCAGCCTTTTCCATCTCGTACAAGCGAAGAACGCCAGTCGTGGTTTCTTCGCTGACGCCGCGGACGCCCTTGGCAATCGCCGTCCACTTACCGGGGTTCTTCGGCAACTCGGCTCGGAGCAACTCAAGGATTACGCCCCATTCTTCCGGCTCCTTGTCAGCGTCGAAAGCTGGAACAGCACCAGCCGCTTCGTACTCTACGCCCTTGTGGATCAGCATGGTTGCGTCGCCACCATCGTCCACGATCATGTCAGGACCGGTTCCATCGGGCCAAACGAGAGCTTCGTTTGTGCACCACCAATATTCTGGAAGCGTTTCACCCTTCCAAGCCCAAACGGGTGTTCCCTGAGGAGCATCCAGCGTCCCACTCTTGCCCGCAACAACGGCAGCCGCAGCACTATCCTGAGTCGAGAAGATGTTGCAACTTACCCAGCGAACGTTCGCACCAAGCTCAGCCAAAGTTTCGATCAATACGGCAGTCTGAACAGTCATGTGCAGAGAACCCATGATCTTCACGCCCGCCAAAGGCTGGCGGTCAGCGTGTTGCTCTCGTAATGCCATCAGACCAGGCATTTCCTCTTCAGCCAGATTGATCTCGTTACGACCGAGGTCTACGAGCTCTTGGGCCGCTTCACGTTTACCTTCTGCAAGAAGATCAAAGGCGCGGACCTTAAAAGGTAGACGCTCGGCCGAAGTAGCCGCCGTGCTCGACTCTGGTTTGGTAACAGTACTCATAAAGAGCTCCTATCGTTTCTGAAATAAAAATCTGTTTCGAATTCGTTTTCTAAGTCGCGGGACAATTCGTTCAGCGCTTTGTACTTAAACCATTCCCGCTTGCTGCGTCTAAGCCGCGCTGCCAGCGACCGCAGCGAATAAGCCCGGTCCTCGAACATCAGGATCCGGTGGCAGAACTTCGTAATTCACTAACCGCAAATCCGCAGCCCCAAGCCACTCTTCCAAAGTTCCTTTTTCCACTCCCAGTCGCAAATGCCCAAGTTCTTGCCGGTACGTCGCGCGTTCATGCGGTAAGAGATCCAGGAGAATCAACTTGCCGTTCTTCTTCAGTATCCGTCTTGCTTCCGCTAACGTACTCGCGGGCTCATTGATGTACGGTAGCACGAGTGCTAACCAAGCGATGTCGACACTCGCGTCTGGCAATGTAGTGTCCGTCAATTCCGCATGAACCAACTCGACGGATTCGTGTTTCTCCAGCTTGCCGTTCAGTGGCTGCCCCCCCTTCGAAGGACACAGTCGAAGTGCTGCTGTGGCTAACATCGCATCCGAGCTATCCACTGCATATGCCTTCTCGACGTAGGGCGCGAGAAGCTGACACAACGGCGCTGATCCGCAACCCAACTCTGCAACCACCAGATCACTCGCCAACATTGGCGCGAGGGCGAAGGCATCAATTTGCTTGCCAAACAACTCTACCCTTAGACGATCCCATTGCTCTGCAGTCGACGTAAAAAACGCCTGACTCCGAGACCGCAGTGCCAAAATCTGCTGCAGCCGAACACGATCCTGGGACGTGGTAGGCGTATCCGCCTGAGTTTGAACCCAGGACCAAAGGCCCGCCCGCGATTCACACCAGCTATCCGTCTGGATGCTGTAAAGATGATTCGTTCTATCCTTCCGGTTCACAACCCAACCGTTGGCAGCCAGCAATTTCAAATGGCGGCTGACCGTGCTCTGAGGCATCTGCAACGTCGTGCAGAGCTCCGACACCGTCAGCTCTTCTGAAGCTAACAAATGCAGAAGTCGCACTCGCGTCGTATCCGCAAGCGTTTGCAACCACTCGAGTGAACCAGAAACAGCCAAACTTCACGCCTTGTGAGCTATAAACAGCAAGATTTCCCGGGATTCCCAAAACATCCGTTCATCCGGATGCTTGATTATTCATCCTCGTCAAGTCTACGTCAAGGTCTAGAAATTGTCTCCTCGGCCCCCCCAATCCTCCCAAAGACAGGGAAACAGTACTGGTTGCCGTACTATGCCCAAAATTGATGGTCCCGTATGTTTTTCGGCTATTCACACTCTTTAGCCTGCATACCAAAGGACTTAACAGTGACCGAGCTTCAAGGACTTCGTGTTGTCATCGTTGGCGGTGGCACCGGAATGGGTAAAGCGACCGCACGACTACTAGCCGAACGAGGTTCGGAAGTCGTTATCGGTGGGCGGCGAGCGGAAGTTCTGGACGAAGCCAGCGCGGGGCTGCCCATTCACAAACACACGATTGATGTCGCCGATCGGTCCGGCACTCAAAATTTCATCCAATGGGCGACTGAAACACTCGGGCACATTGATGTGTTCATGAATGCAGCCGGCATCAACATCAAGACCCGCAGCATGGCCGAGATGTCGCCCGAGCAATGGGATCAAGTCTTGGCCGTGAATGCGACTGGAGCCTACAACTGCTTGCACGCAGTACTGCCGAAAATGCGAGAACGCAAGGAAGGACTGATTCTTAACGTGACTTCAGTGGCAGGGAAGCGAGCGATCGCGTTGGGCGGCATCGCCTATTCGGCGAGTAAGTTTGCAATGACTTCGCTCGGAACCTGTGTTGCCAACGAAGTAGCTGAAGACGGCATAAGAATTACCAACATCTACCCCGGCGAAGTGAACACACCGCTCCTCGAGAAACGCCCCGCGCCGGTCAGCGATGAGCGCAAGCAACGCATGTTACAACCCGAAGACGTCGCCGAAGCCATCGTTTCTCTCATCGCGCTGCCCAAAGCCGTCCACATCCCCGAACTCGTCATCAAACCACTCTCCCAAGGCTGGTACTGATCCAGCCATCGAGAGTCAGCAACGCCCCGAGGCAGCACGAGCGGACGACAAGTAACGCAGCGCTGCGCGGTTCGCCAACTTCAAATTCCCTGTTCGCCGGATGCAGCCCGCTAACCCATCTGACGAACTTGCCTACTGCAATTGCTTCCGGTACTCACGCGGAGACAGTCCGTACGATCTCTTAAATTGCCGACTGAAGTAGTTGCTATCCGAAAAGCCCACCTCAAACGCAATTTCGGTAATCGTTTTTTGGCTCCTCAGGAGGAGGCGGCTCGACGCACGCAGCCGGCGTTCAATCAAAAAGTTGATCGGAGATGTGCCCATCGTGTTTTCGAACGAACGGATAAAGTTCCGACGCGACATACCTGCGATCTCTACCAAGTCATCTAGGGCAATTTGCTGAGAGTAGTTTCGCTCGATATGCGAGATGGCATCTGCCACCCTAAGCAGGCTCTTGCTTTCAGGGTTGAGCGAACTGCTGTAGCAGCGAGAGAGAAACGTGATCAACTGCAGCATCAAAGTGGTAGCAATGACTGCAAAACCTGGCTTCCGGTCATCGAGCTCGCCTTCGAGATCCTCGACGATCCTAAGTGACTCGGCAACCTCAGCAGGATTCAACTGCAGTCGGCTTGTAAACTGATGCCGCTTCCGCCACGCTGGCTCCAAAGTGAACAATGCGTGATAACCAGGAAGCGACTGCAAGTCCCCGAGCGTTAGAGGCAGGTCACGCGCCTCGAACAGGATATTGACCAAGCTCAAATGCTCCATGTTCAGATAGTCATGCGGGCGGTCTCCCCCGATGACAAACGTATCGCCGGCGCTAAGCTCGTAGCTATCTTCGCCAGTGATGTGAAGCCCACGCCCTCCAGTGATGATGACGATCTCAGAGAACTCATGGCAATGCAGTCCGAAGGGCTCCTGGGGATCCCTTCGTTCCACAACCACTGGAAATCCATCTTCGTGGAACCAATCCTGTTTTCTAAGCCTGCGAAGCACTCAGCCCAAACACCTGATTTCGAGACTCGTTATCGCCAGGTATGGTCCAGCAACAGAGCGACTAGCTCCATCGACCAGGCCGGTTTCCTAAAGGTCCATATCAAGCACAACCGCCTTGTCGACTACTTCAACGGAAAACCCTGACTTGAATGCATCTTCGTACTTCAGAGGCAGCAAGTTCTTCGACTCTTCCTCGTCTTCAACACCGCCGTAGTTCTCTTCTTCCTCTTCTTCGCTCATCACATCATCGCCGTCCGCGGGCGGCTCCGCGACCATATCGTACTTGAAGACTTTTACACGATAGCCGCCTACAACTGCTCCATCGGCCTTCTCGAAGGTTCCCACGCTGTAGTTCCCCTCGGCGTCCGTGTTACCGACCGCGCCCTTGCCGCCTTTCTCTTGAGCGACCAAGACAACGGTAGCCCCTTCCACTGGCTTGTTCTTATAAGTAACTTTCCCCGTTACTTGAAAAGTAGGCGGGTTTGTGGGCCCGTCGCTACAACCTGACAAACCAATTAACGCGAGCCCTAACGCAGCACCAAAGCAGTGCCGCCTGTTCTTATTTCGAATCATCTTATTCCTTCGCCCTGTGGGTTTAATGGAAACGAGACTGGCCCAAGGAATACTTGAGCCAGCCTCGAAGTCAACGTTCGTTGTTTGCCTTAGCAGCCCATCGGAATCACATTGTCGCGTAATTACTAAGCTGCATCAGATGCCTACTGGGGGAGCGACGCCACTTCACCGCCAGAGATTGTTCCCAATGCGCCCCAGACACCGTATGGACTTGGCCCATTCAAGCGGCCCGCCACACCAACGGTCAGGTCTCCGGTATCAATGCTATCTGAGATGAATTGCACCGAACCATCACACATGGCAACGTTTACTCCGCCAGTGTGATTGCTGGCAGGTGGAAGCATGATGTGCTGTTGATCACCGAAGTTTCCGCCTTCTGCACAAGCTGGCCCGTTTGGCCCGACTACCGTGGAGACACCGGTATAGGAAGGTTGACCATCAATCCAATTTCCGCCTCGGCGGCCGTAGTAGGTGAGCCCCGAGCGGAAGTATTGACCATCGATCTGCTGGAGGCAGATGGCAGGTGAAGCACGCAGCCCAGAAATATTCTTCACGTAAGCTTGGTTGTAGCGAACTTGTTGTGCTCCAGTTGTCTGACCGTTTCGACCGTTGAATCCGATAGGTCGACTGTTGAGCAACTCGGCCAGAGCAATGGTATTGCTTGTGCCATCTGAAATCTGACCGAACGTTCGGTAGATACGAGCTCCAAACAGTCCACGAATCTGATCACGATCGTCGCGAGCTCTGTGGATGCTGTCACCGACACTCATACCGTAGCTAATCTCTCGTTGGCCGGGTCGGGGACCAGGATCCGAAGGGCAACGCATGTATTGAGGAGCAGGTCGCCAAACAATCCAGTTGATCCAGGCTGCAGGACCGCCCGGGGCGATTGGGGGCGAGGCAGTAGCATCCCCGGCTTGAATCTGATTCCACATGTTGGTCTGTTCGCAATACGGAAGCATCGCGACGAAACCGGTCAGGCGATTCCCATTACCCATGCGGCGATTTGAGCCCGGTGCTCCCGTCCCGCCCTTTCGCGCCGGAAACTTCTTGTAGGCGCTGGCATAATTGTGCAGGGCCAGCCCCATTTGCTTCAAGTTGTTTTGGCACTGCATTCGCCGAGCCGCCTCGCGGGCAGCCTGAACCGCCGGCAACAGGAGACCAACTAAGATCCCAATAATGGCAATGACAACGAGCAGTTCCACAAGTGTGAAAGCCGCTCTTCGATAGCTCTTCATGATTTCGCTCCGAGAGAATTGCATAAATCCGAAAATTCTCGCTTCAAAATACTGGCGATCGGTTTGCTAAACCTTAACTATTGTGCCCTACTCAAGCATCATATTGCCAGCCTGCGGAACTTTACCGACCAAAAGAATCACAACTGGGTGGCTCGGCCTGCCACTAGGACGGCATACCACCCAAAAGAGCCAACTCCCCAGCAAGGGCAATCCAGGTGAACTCGCCCTTAGCGTCAAGCCTCGTGCGGAGGTGCCAAAGTTCAACGATCTGGCCTCTGGGTCTCCGCGCGAAATCGGCTCTTTCAAACGCTTCGCTACACGAGATTCACGACGGTACTCTCGGCTTGGACTGGCGGTAGCACAGGGCCGGATACCCCAATTTTGGCCATTCGCCCGCGCCCCTGAACGCACTTCTCGCTGACTTCGGAGTCAAGGCAAATTGGATTCCGGGACTTCCCTACCAAGAGAGTTTGGCCTCGGCACTTTTGTACGAGTAACGGCACAATACTTAAGGTGCGACACCAAACGCAGAGTTAATTTGCCCTTTGAAGCGGACTAACTTCCGAACTTCGGTGCCAACTTCTCCCAAACCGCCTTGCCAGGATTTGGCCCCACTCGCCCGCTACCTGGTTGGCTTACGCTCTCGCATTGCCCGCAGCCCACTACCACCAATACCTCTATGAGAAACTTGCTCCCGCTATTCGCTTTCCTCGGCTTCTGTTCCGTTTGGCACTCCCATTCAATTTGCCAGGAACCAGCCGCGGTCTACCCAACTTGGCAAGTGGCCAATGCCGCAATTTCAACTCCACAGCTCTCGAAAGACGGCCGAGCCGAGTTCGAAGCTTTGCTGGACCGCGGGTATACGCCACTCTTCAACGGCAGCAACCTCACTGGCTGGTGGAATCCCTACTCGCACGGCGAAGCCCGTGTCGTGGATGGAGAAATCCGATTGGAAGCTGACAAGAAGTTCTTCCTAGTCACTCGGAAACGCTTTTCGGATTTTCGGCTCTGCGTTGAGATACACCTACCCGAAGGAGAAGCCAATTCCGGCGTCATGTTCCGCTGCCACGTGGATGAGCAGGCGAAGAAGAAAGTCTACGGATATCAGGCCGAATGCGACGGCTCCGATCGCCGCTGGTCAGGCGGATTTTATGATGAAAGCCGCCGAGGTTGGATTTGGCCCAGCACGAAAGGTCGATCAACGGACCAATTTCTGCAACACGAAAAAGAATCGAAAGCCGACTTTGCCAAACCGCAAGTCCGCGCGGCGCTGCGTCGCAATGGCTGGAATCGATACATCATCACTTGCGTCAAGGACCTCATCACCATCGAACTGAACGGAGTTCAAACGGTTCGTTTTCGGGATGCAACGGACGCGGTTGGACACATCGGCATTCAGCACCATGGCGAAAAGGGCCAAACGTATCGGTTCCGAAACTTGTTCATTAAAGAACTTCCGGAGATCCCGGCCGAAGAACATTGCGTTCTAACAGAGCAAGAGCCCGTCTCGGTCAAACGTGTTGGTGACAAAGTCACGTTGGTCGACTTCGGCAAAGCGGCCTTCGGAAACATCGTCATGCCAGTTCCCAAGGCGGGCCGAGGCACCGCCAGCGTGCACTTTGGCGAGCGTCTGGAGAATGGACGTATCGATCGAGCCCCAAGGGGAACGATTCGCTACGGGGTTACGCAGATTCGTGTTGGACAACAACGCGGCAACTGGGTTGTGCCCGCTCCGGTCGATCCCCGTAACATCGAACAAGCAGGCCTGCTCTACGCTAACCCACCGGCCGTGCGAACGCCGCAAGCTTGGGGATCCATTATGCCATTCCGATGGGTAGAAATCGAAGGATTGGAAGAGGACTTTCCTTACGAATTAGTCCGTCGCCGCGCCGCGTTTTCGAAGACTTGGAATGACAACGCCAGCAAGTTTGAATGCTCCGACGAAACGCTAAACCGCATCTGGGAGCTTTGCAAATACAGCATCAAAGCAACGACTTTTGCAGGCATCTATGTGGACGGCGATCGCGAGCGAATTCCCTACGAAGCCGACGCCTATCTGAATCAACTGAGCCATTACTACACGGACGACCGCGTCCAAATGGCAGGCAATACATTCGATTGGCTCATGGACAACGGCACTTGGCCTACAGAGTGGGCACCGCACATGGTGCTGATGGCCTACGCTGAGTGGATGCACTCCGGCGATCGAGAGTGGCTGCAACATCGCTATGAGTACCTCAAGACAAAAACGCTGCTCGACCGCAGCCGAGACGATGGTCTGGTTACTAGCGACGCAAACGACCGCAATCGCAATGACCTCGTTGACTGGCCCAAAAAGGAACGTGACGGCTTTGTGTTCACGGAAGTCAACACGGTAGTGAACGCCTTCCATCAAGTTGCCCTACTCCGCATGGCGGAAATGGCCCGAGCACTGGACAAGAAAGCTGAAGCACAACTGTTTCAAGCGCGATTTAAACTCGCCAACCAGTCCATGCAAAAAAAGTTGTTTGATCCGACGCGAGGAATCTATGTCGACGGACTAGACACTCCGCACAGCAGCATTCATTCCCTCTTGTTTCCATTGGCTTTTGGGCTTGTACCAACCGAAAGGATCGACGGAGTGGTGGATTGGCTGAAACGCAAAGAGATGGATTGCAGCGTCTATGCGTCGCAATACCTGCTAGAAGCACTCTTTGAACATGGTGGCGACTCCGAGGCACTGGCTCTGATCGCCGCCGAGGGTGACCGAAGTTGGAAGCACATGCTGCAAAGCGGGACGACCATTACTTGGGAGGCCTGGGATCTCAAATACAAGCCAAACCTGGACTGGAATCACGCCTGGGGAGCCGCTCCAGCCAACCTCTTCCCTCGATTCATTTTAGGCATCCAACCGCAAGATCCAGGCTGGCGAGTAGCAAGAATCCGTCCAACGATTGGCCATCTTGATCACGCCAAAGGGCAAGTACCAACACCACGGGGTGGTGTGAACGTCGAGTGGCGGAGGAACGGCGCAGAATTGATCTTCGAATTCCAGCTCCCCGCCGGAGTGAAAGCGAGGCTTGACTTACCAGCGCCAGACAGCAGCCAATCGGTGTACCTCAACGGAGAGGCAGCAGAAGCCAAGAGGGTCAATTCACGTTGGATTCTCGCTGGCGAACATGAAGGATCCATCAAACTGCGAGTCAAATAGCTCTCCAATAAAGGAACGCTCTACCTCAATCGAATCATGCGAATCCAATGCAAGTGTGGGTGCGAAAGCGATTCGATGAGTACTGTAAGAACGGACGAATCCAAGGATGGGCTATCGCAAATCATGGCGTTTGCAAATTGGGTAGTCCGTGATAGCCACAATGCAAAATCACGAAAGTTGCCCCTCCATTTTTTGGCCCCATTCCGATCCCTTCCCTTGGAGCACCAAAGTTTGTCGCCTTCCCATGCCCCCCTCCATAAAACTGTCTTCACGGCCCTTCGTTTGTGCACCACCGCAGCAGGCTGGATTGTCACATTCGCGGGCGTTCTTTCTGTCGCGACATGCGGCGCTAGCGAACCACCGAACATTATTTTCATTCTGACCGACGATTTGGGTATCAATCAGGTCGGAGCATACGGCGAGACCCCGATCAACACTCCAAATATTGACCGTCTCGCGTCGAAGGGAATCCGATTCGCACAGGCGTACTCTGGGAATACGGTTTGTTCTCCTTCAAGAGTTTCGCTTTTCACAGGCCGCGATGGTCGTCTCTTGACGGACAATTCGAACAAGGCACAGTTAAGAGACATCGACGTAACGTTTGCGCACGTTCTTAAGTACGCTGGCTACGACACCGCCTTGTTTGGGAAGTACTCAATAGGTTCTCAAATGGGTGTTACCGACCCTCTTGCGATGGGATTCGATACTTGGTTTGGAATGTACTCGATTTTGGAAGGGCACCGGCAATACCCGCATTTCCTGTGGCGAGACGGAAAGCGAATTCGCGTTCGTGAAAATGAAAACCAGCAGAAAGGCGAGTACGCACAGAAGCTGTTTACGGATGAGGCAATTCAGTTCATACAAAAGGACCGAGAGAATCCATTCTTCGCCGTACTCGCCTACTCATCTCCACATGCGGAACTTGCTGCGCCTGAGCGATTCGTTGCGCCCTACCGAGCGCAATTCCCGAAGGCTCCATACTATGGAATGTCTAAGGGGGAGCCAGCTGACCAATACGCTTGGTACTATCCTGAGAGGGTCGAACATCCCCATGCAACTTTAGCCGGAATGGTGACTGCACTTGACCACTATGTTGGCCGAATTGTCAGTGCTCTTGAACAGCGTGGGCTGGCCGAGAATACACTAATATTCTTTACTTCTGACAACGGTCCGCACGATGAAGGAGGAGCGGATCCCGATTTCTTTAAGGCCGCATTTCCGTATCGCGGCATTAAGCGGGACCTATTCGATGGAGGCATTCACGTCCCCATGATCGTTTCTTGGCCCGCAAAAGTAACGCGCGGCCGCGTGGAAGAAACCGCCGTTGCCTTCGCCGACATTTTGCCGACGCTCGCCGAAGTAGCGCAGGTACCACACCTGCAGGTACCCCGTGTTCTTACCAACGGACTATCCATCGCTCCGCTTCTCAACGACGAACCTGAACAGCTCCCTGAGAGAATCTTGTATTGGGAATTTGGAAAACAAGTGGGCGACCCGAACTCGGGAGTCGTTGGAGATGTTTATCAAGCGGCGCGAAAGGGAAAATGGAAAGCCGTACGTTACGGAGCGAGAACGCCAGTCATGCTCTTCAACCTTGACGAAGACGCCGGAGAAGCCATGGAACTCTCTTCTCGTCACGTGGAGCTGACCCAGGAATTCACCTCACTTTTTGATGAGCACCTAAACTAGCCACAGTAGTGACGTTCCCCACACACCGATTCAAGTGAATCCCCCTCTTCCGAGAATCCTGTTTACATTCCACCCGTGCGTCACTTTTGTGCTAGCGCAAGGCATTTACGTCCAGGTTTGACTCCCGTAGATCAGCTAAACTCTTTTTTGGATTTCCCAGCGTTCGCAGAGGAAACCTCGGCGCAGGTTAAGCCTGCTGCCTCTTTCGGATTATCGTCAAAAGGTAGCCAGCATGGTTGAAAAAGCTTTCGAGCTCGCACGAGAGGCGTATCGGAGTGTTGGTGTTGACGTCGATCCCGCGTTAGCTGCGTTGCGTCAAGTAGCGATTTCCATGCACTGTTGGCAAGGAGACGATGTAAACGGCTTCGAAGGCTTTGACGAGAGCCTCGGCAATGGCTTGGCAGTCACTGGCAAATACCCAGGTCGGGCTCGCAACGCGGAAGAATTGCGAAGCGATCTCGAATTGGCCTACTCGCTGATCCCGGGAAATCACCGGTTGAATCTGCACGCAATATACGGCGAGTTTTCAGGTCCCGTCGAACGCGATGAAATTGGAGTCGAGCACTTTCAAGGCTGGATGGATTGGTCCGCCGAGCAGAAGGTAGATTTGGATTTCAATCCTAGCTATTTTTCCCACCCGTATGCTGCAGACGGTTTTACACTGTCCCATTCTGATCCGGGAATACGGCAGTTCTGGATCAATCATGGAATCGCCTCAAGGCAAATTGCCGCGGAGTTCGGTCGGCGTCAGAGATCGCCCTCCGTTCATAACACGTGGGTTCCCGATGGTTACAAAGATACGCCCGCTGACCGACGAGCGCCTCGTGAACGGCTTATAGAGTCGCTCGACACGATTTTTCAGCAGTCGATGCCCGACTCTCAACTGATTGACTCAGTGGAATGTAAGCTGTTCGGAATCGGAAGCGAGAGCTATGTCGTCGGTTCGCATGAATTCTATTTAGGCTACGCGATCTCCCGCGCGAAAGCCCTTTGCCTCGATGCAGGGCATTTCCACCCAACCGAGTCCATCTCGGACAAGATTTCCTCCACTCTAGAGTACGTTTCTCAATTGCTTCTCCATGTGAGCCGCGGAGTCCGCTGGGATAGTGATCATGTGGTTACCTACAACGACGAGCTTCAAGCCATCATGCACGAAGTCGTCCGAGGAGACTACTTAAGTCGCGTCCATATCGGTTTGGACTTTTTTGATGCAAGTATCAACCGAGTGGCGGCGTGGGTAATTGGAACTCGCAATACACTCAAAGCTTTACTAGCAGCTTTGCTTGAGCCGACGGAAAAGCTGCAGCAACTCGAAGCCGAAGGTGATCTAACAGGACGTCTCGCCTTGATGGAAGAGTTGAAGACGATGCCGCTGGGTGCCGTTTGGGACTACTACTGCCTGCAGTCTGGCGTCCCCGTCAGGAGCGATTGGCTAGCGAAAGTACGAGAGTACGAGCAGCTAGTGCAAGCGCACCGCGACGATGCTCACACCTACCTTCCCGAACACTAGTTGATTGGCTCCCAGACAGAGTCTAGCCTTCTATCACATTGCCATACTGGCCCGCGCCAATCTAATCTACCGGCACATCTACGTGTCATTCACTCAGGAACAGTGTCGTCCGGTCAGGAAAATTTCAGAGGATGTCCATGAGCGAAAACTCTTCAAGTTCTGGCGGAGAATTTGAACGCGAGCCAGTGCCTGAATCGGCCCTTCTCGGAAGTGGGAAATTCTGGGGCATGTACGCGGGAGAACACACTGCTGGCACCGAGTTCATGATCGGCCCGCTCTTTTTGGCTGCGGGGGCTAGAATGTCCGACCTGATTCTAGGTTTGCTCGTCGGCAATATTCTTGCCGTATTGACCTGGAGATTTCTGGTTGTCCCCATCGCGATGGCAAAACGCCTCACTCTCTACTATCAATTAGAGCGAATTGCAGGGCACCACCTAGTCAAACTCTACAACCTTGTGAACGGGTTTCTTTTTTGCTTTCTGGCCGGGGCGATGGTCACTGTCTCAGCCTCGGCAGTGGGAGTGCCATTCGGAATTTCCTTTGATGTCCCCGAAAATCTATTCGGGCTTAGCAACGCCTCCTTCACCGCTTTGGTAGCCCTGGTTGGGATCGTCATTGCATTCATCGCTGCAGCCGGCTATTCAACCGTGGCGCGCTTTTCCAACATTGCCGCCCCCTGGATGATTGCCGTCTTCGCCGCCTGCGGGATCGTCGCTCTTGGACAGATGGAGGTCAACACTTGGCAGAGTTTAACGGAGGGCAAATACTGGGAAGACGCGATTCGATTCGTGCAGGACAAGAACGGTGAACAGTCGTTCGACTTTTGGCAAATTGTAGTTTTTGCTTGGCTCTGTAACGGAGCCATGCACTTCGGTATGGCCGACCTCTCGATCTTCCGATTTGCCAAGAACGCCTCCTCTGGCTGGGCGCCAGCTATTGGCATGTTTCTTGGGCACTACATGGCCTGGATTTGCGCGGCCTTGTTACTCGCAGCGCTCATTAAACTACAGCCGCAGGCAATCACCGGCACTGATGGCAAGGTGATCGCAAACGCGGGCTTCCTTGCCTTCAATTCGCTCGGATGGGCAGGTATCGTCTGCGTGATCGTGGCTGGTTGGACAACGGCAAATCCCACGATCTACCGAGCAGGGCTGGCATTTCAAGGAATGGTGCCCAACAGTTCCAGGAAGGTCATGACGTTAGTTGCCGGCGCGATTGCAACCCTTGCAGGGGCGTTCCCCAACTTGTCCGCCAAACTACTCGACTTTGTGGGAACCTACGGGACCGTGTTGGGGCCTATGGGCGCTGTTATTTTTGCCGACTTCTACCTGATTCAACGCTTGGGGGCACGCGAAGAGTACGCCGCGCAGAGCGGTAGTTCATTTAATGCTTCCGTTTTGCTCGCTTGGCTGCTTCCTGTCGCAGTCGGACTTTACTTGATCTTTGCTCAGGGCCTCTTCGCTGCGTACGCAGTGATTCCCTGTTGGATTGCGTGTGGAGTTCTCTACTTAGGACTTAGCAGCGTCTTGCAGAGGCGAACATCGGCCGAAGCGAAATCCTGACTGCGTTTGCGAGAATAGCGTGCAAGTAACCAACGTTTAAGTGCCCTAACAGAAACGCATCATCATGAAGAATGTTTGTAGGCTTCTCTCGGTCGTTTCAATTCTGCTGATTGTCATCTCAAGCTGTCTATACCTTGGCGGAATGTGTCAGCTATCTATGGCACAATGGGGAGCGTTCGCTGGAACGGTCGGCTGGTTATTCGCAACTCCGTTCTGGATGGGAACGTCCCCGAGTGCTTCTTAACGTATAAAGTCCCCCTTATTGCACAAAGTGCTCTTGGCGCAGTTCCAGACTTCCCTGATATCCGCTTGGCCCTGACGCGATTCATCGAGTCTCGAAGTCGACGCAGAAGCGAATGGAAACTCGCTTCGAATGGATAACGCTGTTCGCCGCCCCCAACCGGCTACCCTCCGAAGGCTGTATCGAGATACTAGGCTGTGGAGAATCCTGAAAATACAGGCCAGACGAAATCGGGGAGCCAGCTAAATTGGTCGACAAACTGAAGAGAACACACTGGAACTTCTTTTCCGGTAGCCGACTCACATTCGGCTCCGGGGCGACTCGAGTGCTAAGTGCCATTGCGAACCGTGAATCCAAGAAACGCGTGTTCGTGATCTCGGATGCGACGCTGAAGGAACATGGAGTTCTCGAATCGGTCGAAGCAACCCTTAACCAGTCGTCAGCGGAATGGATACTTTCGACTGAAGGATGCGTTGAACCTTCGACTGGGACGGTGAAGCAAGTCGTCGACCAAGCTCGCGAGTTTAAGCCGGATTTGTTCGTCGCAGTCGGCGGTGGCAGCAATATGGATCTAGCCAAAGCAACGGCGGCTGCCTATCAGCACAATTGCGATTGCGAAGCACTTTTTGGGTTCGATCAAGTACCCGGCGCGATCGCTCCTCTCGTCTGCTTACCGACCACAGCCGGCACTGGCAGCGAAGTCTCACATGCCGCCATCGTTTTGAATGAATCCAGCGGACAGAAGTCAGCGATTCTTAGTCAACACATTCGTCCTGAAACAGCCATCGTAGACCCACGACTCTCCATAACGTGCCCACCCAAGGTGACTGCCGAAAGCGGCTTAGATGCGCTGACGCACGCGATCGAGGCATTCATGGTCACGAACTTCTACTCGTTTGAAGACGATCCTGATCACGGACTGCCGTACGAAGGCAATCATCCGTTCGGAGACATGTACGCGGAGAAGGCAATTAGCCTGATTGCGGACAACTTGCAAACTGCTGTAGAGAAGCCTCAAAGCTTGGCAGCTCGTAGCGGAATGGCATTGGCGGCCACCTTGGCTGGGGCGGCTTTTTCATCATGCGGCGTCTCGCTCTGCCACGCACTCGAATACCCAATTGGCGGCAAGTACAAATGCAGCCACGGCATTGGAAACGCTTTGGTGCTACCCTCCGTTATGCGTTATTGGCTGCCCACCCGCACATCACGACTTGCAAAGATCGCGGCGTTACTGGGTGTTCAAGACGCGGAGCGCATGCCGGTTGAAGAAGCTGCGGAAGCTGCCATAGGTAAAGTCGAATCACTACGAAGCGCGGTAGGTCTACCAACGTCGCTCGCCGAAGTCGGTGTAAGTATGGACGACATCGACCTACTGGCGGAAAGTGCGACCGCGCTTCAACGACTCTTAGATCTATCGCCCCGCTCGGCAACCCAAGAAGATCTGAAGCAGATACTCTCCGCTGCGTTTTGATTGCCAAGAAAACGAGTACACAAGGAACTTTCAAGTGAAATTCTTCCTGGCCGGTGAATGGCAAGAGCGCGACGACCGTATCGAGGTAGTGAATCCAGCGAACGACGAAGTGATCGATACTGTCCCCAAGGCAACCGAAGTCGATGTGGAAAGGGCGATCGAATCGGCGACCACAGGTGCGACGAAAATGGGCGCCCTAACAGGCTACGAGCGTTTCAAGATCCTCCGCCGCTGCGCAGATTTGATGCTCGAACGACGCAATGAACTTGCCCACCTACTGAGCAGCGAAGAAGGCAAGCCGATCGGTGAAGCTCGCATCGAAATCCAGCGTTCCGCGCAGACAATCGAGCTCAGCGGGGAAGAGGCGAAGCGGCTGAGCGGCGAGGTGTTACCGCTCGACGGTGGACAGGGTGTCAAAAACAAACTCGGCTTCACGCTGCGCGTTCCCTGCGGGGTCGTCGCGGCCATCACGCCATTTAATTTCCCGCTCAACCTGGTATGTCATAAAGTAGGCCCCGCCATCGCCGCCGGAAACGCAGTCGTGCTCAAACCGGCCACCGACACTCCACTAATCGCACTCAAACTCGTTGAGCTACTGCTGGAGGCCGGGCTGCCGCCCCTTGCGATCAATTGCATTACAGGCAGCGGCAAGTCGATCGGTGATGCACTGTGCCGAGATCATCGCGTGCGGAAAATCAGCTTCACGGGCAGTCAAGAAGTTGGCGAGCAGATCTGCGCTGCGGCCGGAATCAAGAAAGTCACGATGGAATTGGGTTCGAACAGCCCGCTTGTGGTGCTCCCTGACGCCGACCTGGACAAAGTCGTTGATGCGACTGTCGTCGGCGGTTTCACCAACGCGGGCCAAGTTTGCATTTCGGTGCAGCGTCTGATCGTTGCGCAAGAAGTACATGAGGAATTGCTGCACAAGCTAATCCCCAAGATTGAATCCATCGTCACTGGGGATCAATTACAAATCGGGACCCAGTTGGGGCCGATGGTGCGCAGCAGTGATGCGGAACGCGTCGAGAGCTGGATTCAGGAAGCCGTCCGCGCTGGCGGCCAACTTGCCTGCGGCGGCGAGCGCGACGGAGCGTTCATGCAACCTTCACTCGTCCTCAACGCCACTCCCGAAATGAAGATGGTCAAAGAGGAACTGTTCGGTCCGGGGGTAGCAGTGTGTTCAGCCAAAGACATCGACGATGCCATCAGGCTGGCAAACGATACGCGATTTGGGCTGAGTGCGGGAGTGTTCACGCAAGATATTGATGCCGCAGTACGCTTTGCTCGCGAAGTTCACAGTGGGAACATCCACATCAACTGGGGGCCCCTGTGGCGCACTGACTCCATGCCATATGGTGGCCTCAAGGACAGCGGGCTTGGCAAAGAAGGTCCCAAATACGCCATCGAAGAAATGACCGAAATGAAGACCATCGTCATTCACTCCTAGGCTCGGTAACCTCGAAGCGGACGTGAGTGTCCTCAGTAAACTAGGCCTGAACGGGATGCCGCCTACGGTTTCTTTGCTTCGAGCGCAAGCTTGGTTACCTTTTTTATCGCTTCAACATGGCCAATCTTGGTGATGTCGTCTTTGTCGTAGACGTCGATTGGAATTTGGGGTGGAACGCCGGGGCCTTCGTGACAAACGCCTTCGTGGTCGACATAGATTTCATTCGATAGTCCCAAT
>JBGCCZ010000191.1:0-20225 GCA_045105035.1 Pirellulaceae bacterium
CGGTGTGTGGGAATTCGGACGACGCGTTTTTGGTAGATCTTGCGGATTTCTTTACGCGACGAGTGGATGGTTCCTGTCATTCCACAGATGTGTTCGTACTTGCCGAACAGAGTCTGAATGGTGATCGTGGCGGCCTGTTGATTGACAGCGCTTACTCGCAATCCCTCTTTCGCTTCGATCGCCTGGTGGATCCCTTTTTGCCATTGACGATCCGGTGCCGGTCGTCCGGTCAGTTCATCAATGATGACGATCTTGCCATCCTGAATTGCGTATTGCGTATCAAGCTGATAGTCGCGGCGGGCAACGATGGCGTTGGTGAGCATGTCCGAAAGTTCGCGATGAGACGACTGCCCAGTGGATGCGATCTCGGGCAATGTCCGCACCAAGCGTTGTCCATCGCTTAGCATCTTGATGGACCGTTGCTTGGGGTCGTATTGAAAGTGTTTCCCTTCGACGAATTCAGCAGCATGCTTTGCGGCCCATAAGCAACACTGTTCCACCACACGCTGCTTGGCCGGATCCTGGATTCCAATGATCAACGGCGTACGCGCTTCATCGATCAAGATGCTATCGGCTTCATCCACCAGCGCGGAAAACGTTCCTCGCATCACTCCATTCTGGTCACTCCCGGTATCGCGCACGGACATCCGGTCCCGGAGCAGGTCGAAGCCAAACTCCTTTGCAGATCCGTAAGTGATATCGCACAGATAGGCGGCTCTGCGCTCTTCGGGCGGCAAGCCGTCGTAGACCACTCCTGAAGAAATCCCTAGGCCCTCGAACACTGGGGCGAGGGTATCGCGATCTCGTCTGGCGAGGTAATCGTTGAACGTGACCACGTGTATTCCACGCCCATAGAGCGACGTGAGGTAGGCCAAAAGTCCGGCTGTAAGAGTCTTACCTTCCCCGGTTTTCATCTCCGCGATTCGCCCGCGTGACATCTCAATGCCGCATAGCAGCTGCACATCGTGGTGGACAATTCCCAACTGCCTGCGAGAACTTTCAACCGCAAGAGCAAAAGCATCGCAGAGCAGGCGTTTTCTGGAGCGTCCCGCCAAAGCCTCGTACTTAAGATTCAGGCTCTCAGACTTCAATTCCGCCTCGGAAATCCGTTGCAATCGTTCCACCTGTTCGCGAATTTGCTTAATCAAAGCAGCTTGTCTCATGCTCGCAAATTCTCAGGGTTTGTGAATTAAACTAAGTACGTAAAGCCAGTATCAATTTTCGAAGTATTGCATCCCAGGGATCGCTTGTATCGTGAATCAATCATCCGATCTACAGAATCCGCACGAGTCACTGGAACGCGCCTCCTTACTCGCGAAAACCGGTGCAAACGAAAAAATTACGCCCAGGGACTTTCTCGAAAAGATGGTCTGCTCTTTCGGAGCCCACGGTGGAATTTTGTGGCTCGTCGATGAGGCGTTTCAAGTCGTCGCAACCCACTCTCAAAGCGACTCGCCCGTATCGGTTCAAATGCGTCGCGAGGATCACGAGCAGATTCTCCAGGAAGCTTTCGCAGGGCAATCACCCAGCCTCTTGCAAACGCAACTGAACGACTCAGAACAAGCGAACCTCTTGCTCATCGGCAAAGTTGATTTAGGCAGTCGCTACGTGATTGAGGTCGTCTTGGAGGACCACCATTTAGACAAACCAGCGATGATTGTGTTAGAGCGACGTTTCCGCGAAACGCTTCAGCTCATTAGTGCATCGCACCCCCTACTGAGCCAGGAAGATGCAGCCGCAAACACGGCCGCTTCAACTTCAGGCAACATTCAAGTCGAAGAGTTTAACAACTACGTGCAACTTCTTCACTCAAGCGTGGAACTGCCCCTCGCGGCCGCCCACATTGCGAATGAGACTCGGCGAATTTTAGACTACGACCGAGTCTCCGTACTCATTGAACGCAACGGCCGACAACAACTAATCGCTATCAGCGGACAGGCTTCCGTCAATCGCCGCAGCAATACAACACGCTTACTCGAGCAACTCGCGATCAAAGTCTTGAAAACAGGGCAAGCATTCTGGTACCCACAATCAGAAGATTTACCCACAAAGATTAGCGTCGCCCTAGAGGATTACGTGCAGGTTTCTCAAACGAGAAGCTTAGCCCTCGTTCCAATTCGAAAATCAGCCGAGCCGTTGGAGAGTTCTGACGAGACGCAAACAACACAGCCGGTGATCGGAGGTATCGTTTTCGAAAAATTTCAAGAGCGAACAGACCGAGAAGTGGATCAGCCACGCATCGAACGCTTGTTGCCACATATTGCCAACAGTCTTGGAAACGCAATCGTCAATCGACAAATCTTTTTGTTCCCGCTCTGGAAGTTCCTCGGCAAACTCCATCTCTTGAGGCAACCCAAGTACCTTAAGAATCTGCTGCTGGGGATAACCATCGCCTGCGCTTTAGTGCTTGCACTCGTCTTCTGGCCTGTGCAGTTCTACGTCTCGGCCGACGGTGTCTTGATCCCTTCGAGCTACAAACCAGTTTTCAGCAGCATACAAGGCGAGATCAAAGAGGTCTTGGTAAAGCACGGTGATCGAGTTCAGGAAGGTGAAAAGCTGATTCAGCTATCCAGCCGGGAACATGAGTTTCGAGTCGAAGAACTCGAGAGCAAACTCAAAACAACACGCCAGCGCCTCACTAGTATCGAAGACCAGCGTTACAGCCCGACGCAGGAAAATACTCCGGCGGAGATCGAAGAGAAAATCGTCTCGCTCAAAACGCAAATCGAAACACTTGAAGCTCAAAGCGAAATCCTGAACAAGATCACGGAGCAGCAATCGATCTACAGTCCCATGGACGGTCAAGTGATCACCTGGGACCTACAGCGACAATTGGCCAACCGCGTTGTGGACAGCGGCGCTCGACTGCTGGAAATCGCCGATCATCAGGGGGACTGGATGATCGAAATAGATCTACCAATTCGCCGACAAGGCCATATCGCTCGAGCGTTAGCCGACCGAGACACAGAAGCGCTCAAGGTCACGTTCCTGTCGGCAGCCGATCCGTCGAAAAGCTACGACGGCCACCTCGTCGAAATCGCCAATGCCGTCTCCATAAGCGACGATGGCCAACAAGTCATTAAGGTTCTCGCTGCAATCGAAGGCGACGGAAACAACATGGATTTCGATCAAGTCCGTTCCTCAGTGGTAGCGAAGGTGTACTGCGGCCAATCGAGCCTCGGTTATCTCTGGTTGCACGACGTATGGGAGTTCATGCAAAAGCGAGTTCTCTTTCGCGTACTGTAGCAATTCCGTCTGCTGACATGCGGCTTTTATCTAAGCCACGTTGCAACAGAGTCATCCCAAGTCCAGCCCACCCCAACGACATACGTCATCCTCTTGATGCTTAATGATTGCTAGTAACCCTTCCACCAACGTGAACGCTGATCGATGGATCGAGATGCGCACGCGTCCTGATTTGATTGTTCAGGACGTAATACTGCAGAGCAATCAATGTTGGGTTGTGAAAGATCCTGTGTCGATGAAGTTCTATCGACTACAGCAGGCTGAATATTTGATCTTCGAAGCACTACGTGACAACATTAGCTACAGCCAGCTTAAAGAGCTTCTTTCACGCAGATTTCCTGAGCAGAAAGTTAGCACAAATTCGATTCAACAATTGATCATTCAAATGCAGCGGATGGGATTGCTAGTGTCTGATTCTCCAGGGCAAGCAATCTCGCTTCAGAAAGAACGTAGTCAAGAACGACGCCGCAAGATCGCTGGTACTCTGGCGACAAGCCTCATCTCGCCCAGGTTCCCAGGCTTCGATCCTGAACGCCTTCTCACGTTCCTCTATCTGAGATTGAAGTGGATGTTCTCAGGTTGGTTTACCTGCCTTGCACTAGCAACCTGCTTTTGCGCTTTGACCTTGGTCGCGACCAACTTAGAAGAGTTCTATTCAAGACTTCCGGGATTCCAGGCTTTCTTTGGACTACAGAATCTTGGCTTGATGTTCGCGCTTCTCATTGTGACAAAAAGCGTGCACGAACTGGGGCACGGCCTGATGTGCAAACACTTTGGGGGCGAGTGTCATGAGATTGGTTTCATGCTGTTGGTCTTTACGCCAGCGATGTACTGCAACACCTCCGACTCATGGATTCTACCGAACCGGTGGCATCGAATTGCCATTGGGGCTGCTGGAATGTACGTCGAAGTTTGCTTGGCGGCCATCTGCACCTTCATTTGGTGGAATACCAATCCCGGATGGGTGCACTACCTCGCTTTTAACATCATGTTCTTGAGTTCCGTCAGTACGCTGGTTTTCAATGCCAATCCACTTTTGCGTTACGATGGGTACTACATGCTCTCCGATTTCCTCGAGATTCCCAACCTGAGTCAAAAAGCGAAAACGACACTAGTATCGAAACTGCGTAAGTTGTGCCTCGGCCTAAAACCAACAAATAGCAGGCACATGCCAAACAAGAATCGCTTTTGGTTCTTGCTCTATAGCGTGGCGTCGCCAGCCTACCGCTGGTTTATCATGATCGTCATTTTTTGGTTCTTGCGAGATATCCTTGAGCCTTATGGGCTATCCATTTTGGCGAACACAATGATCAGCATCTCGTTGACCGGAATGGTCGTCATTCCTCTGTTCAAATCAATCAAGTTCATGTCCGCTCCAGGGAGATTCCGCGAAGTGAGTAAACCGCGTCTAGCAGGAACGATCGCATTCTTGCTATTAGCCTGTATCGCAACCGGCTTCGTTCCATTCCCACATACGGTAATGGGACATGCCACAGTCCGGCCCTATGATCCGCAAGTTGTGACTGTCACTGTTCCTGGACAACTGAAAGCGATCCATTTTCGTCCCGGCGATCTTGTCCAGAAAGGGGAAGTGCTGGCGGTCCTCGAGAACCATGACCTAGAACTCGAACTGCTCGGTCTCAAAGGGAAACTCAAGATTTCGAAAAGCGATCTGGCTGGCTTAGAGCTAAACCGCAATCAACTAATCGATTCAGAAAGACTCATTGCGGAACTCAAAGTAGAAGTCCGAAACCTGTCAGCGCTAATTGAGCTGAAACAGTTCGAGCTTGAGCAACTTGTCTTGCGGGCTGATCGAGACGGAGCCGTCATCCTCGGTGAGAATGTGCCTCGCAAACCTGCCGCACCGGATGAACTGCAGAAGTGGGACGGAACGCCGCTTGATCCGAAAAACATTGGCGCTCAATTGAGGCCAAATACCGTTTTCTGTTTGGTCGCGAACCTCGAACGCTACGAAACGACGGTCGTCGTGGATGAAGCGGACGTTCAATTGGTCGCGTCGGGACAATCGATGGACTTGTTGCTTGAATCGACTCCCTGGAAGCGACTCAAAGGGACCGTCTTGGAAGTGAGCCAAGAAGAGCTGACCTCAATCCCGCGCGAGCTTTCTCAATCGACGGGTGGCCCCGTCGCAGTCAATCCCTCAGCCGACGGACTCGAGAAACCTCTATTCACTTCGTACAAAGTGTACTGTGAATTGGCCTCATCGAATGGAGTGAATGCAACCGAATTGGCCTCCGGCTTTCTTGGGCGTGCCAAAATTCAAGCGGGCTACTCAACTGTCGGGAGCATCACCGCTCGCTATCTGCAGAACCTCATTAACTTCCGCTGAGTGCTTCAAATTCCGCGAAGGCCAACGAAAGCACATACGCCTCTTTCGCAACAGACCGAATTCCAGGAACGGCTAGACCAACAAGGGCTAGTCTCATAAATAACTATTGGGTTACCTCGATAGTGAACTCGTCAAGCAAGCTTCCCTGCTCGGATTCCAGCCGGTAGACGGCTTGCTCACGTTCCGCAAACGCACTTTGAAGTGACAATTCTGCATCTAGATAGAGCCGCTGAGCCTCCAACAAGTCTTCGAGGCCGGCAGCATCCGCTTCGTAAGCTGCCATACGAGCCAAGAAGGCCTGTCGTGATGCGTCTCTTCGCATCGTCGCCAGTTCAATGCTCCGCGTGATCTGGGTGGCAGCTCGGTACGAAGTCGCCAGGTCATGGATGATCTGCTGTTGCATTTCTTCGAGCACGAGCCTCTCCCGCGTGGACTGCAGCCTGGCGTTTCGAAGCCCAGCCCGCGCTAAGCGGCGTCCCACGGGGGCTTGATAGGTAAGCCCAACTTCAATCTCGGAATAGTTTGAGCCGAACGTCTCATTCAATGCGCCAGCGAACTTTCCACCATCGGCAATCAGGTCATCCCCAAGTCCTGACAGCCGATACGTGGCAATCGCATCCAATCGAGGAAGGGTGAAATTCTTTGCAGCCTCCGCCAAAAGATTAGCTTTCGTGACCCGCTGCCGCTGTTGCTGAAGCTCAGGACGACGAGCAAGCGTCTCCTCGATCAGTGACTCCCAAGCGGTTCCAGGTAGGGTCCGCATTGGATCGTCCGTTGGGCGGAGCAGCGGAGTACCAGCAGCAGACAGATTCATTAATCGCCGCAAGTTGGCTTCGGCTTGCAAAACGCCAGGGCTTTGGCCGGACTGCACGGCGTTCAACGCTTGGTCGAGTTGAATTTGAAATTGGAGAAATTGGGCTCGAGCCTGTGCTTCGCGGTCGGCCTCGCCACCGGGCAAACCATTATCGAACTTCGCTTTTGCGACTTGCCAAGTTTCAAAACTAGCGTTGCGTACGGCTTGGATGGTTTCGTAGTTCTCGTAGGCCAAGTCGAGTTGCCAGTACGCATTGATGAGCTCCAGCAAGTACTCCTCAAGGCCCCGCTTGAAACGGCTGTACTCGATTGCATTGTCGATACGGCTGATTTCAATTCCGGACGTTCCAAAAAAGCCCGGTCGGCTATCGGGTCCTGCGACGCGATTGAACAACCGTCCACGTCCCTGCATCAAAGGCTGCTGAACCGTCGCTTCCATGACGCTTTCCCAAGCGCTAGGGAAAAAGACGCTCGGGTTGTTGCTGCTGTCGTGCTGAATGCTGGGGTTGAGTGAGAAACGCGTTCCGAACTGATTGACTTTGTCCAATCCAAGCGACAACTGCGTCAAATCCTGCTGCACTTCAGACGCGTTTCCAGTCGTCGAAGGATTATTAAAAAAGTCGTCGTTGTTTGCGTAGCTGCTGCGTCCGCTGACCACCGGGTCGAACTGTGACTCCGCTGCATCCAATCCAAAATTTGCATCAGAGCGTTGAATATCGGGATCTAAACTGGATAGCACGAAATCTGGATTGCGAATCACGGTTCCCGATAGACTCCGCAGTACCATGCGATCAGTTAATGCGAGTCCAACGACCTCCCGCAGCGAGAGCTCAGAGAATTCCGTGGGAAGTTCGCCGAGATCAACGTTCGGTACATGGAAGCCACCCTCGGAAACAGCTCGCTCTTGAAATGCCCCCGAGGGAATCGGAAGTTCTTCGCTGATCTGCCCGTCCTGGGTCGAAGCAGGGAAAACATCTTCTGAAAGATTCCCGCTGATCAATCGAATGGCAGGGCCCCCGATCGAACGCTCGGACTTGCCTGCGGCTTCACCATCGCTGGCAGTATTTGCCAACGTCACATTGTCGGCCCCGCCGGAAGCATCGCTTGCCTGCTGAACGCTTGCCTGCTGCACTAGTGGGAGACCGTTTTCGACGGAGGATCCCAGAGACCACGGCTTCGATCGACAGCCAGCACTTCCCAATGCGACGAATGCGAGAATCATGATCACAACTGTGTCAAGTTTCATCGTTGGCAACTTAGTAAAACACGGCTGTTCAGGATTACAGACTGCATAACCGTTGAATCGACTCCTTCAGCAGGCGGCTTAATTCAATTGATCAGTAGGCCTTTAAGCTCGTCGATGCGTCTGGTCGTCAGAATCCACAATACGTGACTTACCATCACTGCCGCTTACGCGTCCGTTTTAAAACCGCGTCGCGATTGTTTTGGCTTAAGTGACGAGCAATTAGTCTGACTTACTAGCGGGGCAGGCGTCCTTTCCTGGCAGATTCGGCGATCCGCCCAGTGGCGTTCCCCGTTCATTCAGTCGCTCGTCGACTAAGTCTCAGTGGAGTCGATCTATCGTGAAGAATATTCTGGTTGTAACTATTGCAAGCGTGTTCTACTGCGTTGCGCCTCACCTATCGCTCGCCCAGACAATTGAAGCCCAAAACCTTCCGTTGCAACTGATCGATGACGTAGAAGTTGCTTCCCTGGATGCCGGCGTCGTGACTAGTGTGCGGGCAATTCCGGGCACTTACGTTGGCGTTGGCGACGTGCTGCTCGAGCTAGACAGCGACCTCCACGAAGGAAAAGCGGACGTCAGAAATATGGCTTGGCGGGCGGCTGAAGCTGAAGCCAACAATGATGTGAACATTCGATATTCGCAAAAAACGCTGCTTCTCAACGGAAAGATCCTGCAAAAGAGCCTGAATGCCGTCGGCACTTACGCAAAGAGCATCTCAGAAACTGAAATCGATAAACTTCGACTAGAGCGTGATCAATCCGAGCTGTCTATTGAGCAGGCTCAGGTCGAACAAGAGGTCGCGATCGTGACAGCTCGGCTACGCAATGCCGAAAAGACGCTGGCTGAGATTGAGTTGGACCGGAGAACCATCCGCTCGCCGTTGGACGGAGTTGTAGTCGACGTTCAAATCCAGCCCGGCGAAGCAGTTGGAATCGCAAAACCTGTGGTTCGAATCATCTCGACTAAACGTCTACGCGTCATTGCGAACGTCAATCGTAAGTTCGCATTCAAGCTGCACAACGGAGCGGACGCTGAGTTCGTGGTTCAAGCGGAGGACGGACGGCAAGCCTTCCCTGCAAAAGTAGTCTTCGTCAGCCCTGAAATTCGCTTCACCGAACAGACTTTCGATGTTTGGGTCGAAGTTCAAAACAGCGAAAACAAACTACTCCCAGGCATGAAGGGCAATCTGACGATCTTGGTTAAATGACCTCGTTTTGCCCTAACGAATAACGCGTGAGAAAGACTGGTTGCCCCTGATTCCGTTTTGCAAAATCGGTTCCCGATTTGCACCCACTGATTCTCTAGCGATATCGACTCACAACTTCTTTAAGCGTGCATGGAATTTTCGGAGCGGACGATTCAAATAGCGTAGGCGCTCCTTCGACAGTCGTGCAGTTACCCGAGCCCCGTCATTGTTCCGCTGCCGCTGCCAAACGTATCGGTCTCGATTCCGAGTTGTTGCAGCATCGATACGAACAGTTTCGGTAGCGGATAGTTGTTGCTGCGATCGAACGCTAGGTGTTGTCCATGCTGGAATCCACCGCCAGCGAGAAGCATTGGCATGTTCTTCGTGTCATGGCTGCTCGCGTTGCCGAGGTTCGAACCGAATAGCACCATGGTCGAATCGAGTAGCGAACCGTCCGATTCGGGGCTTTCACTGAGCTTCCTCAGGAACCGATTGAACTCCTGAAAAAGAGCAGATTCAACGATGGTCAGTTGAGCAATCTTGGCAGGGTCTTGTCCATGATGCGACAAGTTGTGGTAGTCGATGTCCACGCCGGGAATGACCGGAACGGCGTTCATTCCAGCAATGTTGTAGGTTGCAAAGCGAGTTGAATCGGTCTCCAAAGCCAAATGCATCACGTCGTACATTAACCGCATGCGTTCGATAATCTTCTTGCTGTCCAATTCATCGCGGGGTGGTTTCTCGATTACCGTTGGTTTCGGTTTTTGTTCCCACGCCTCAGCTTTTGCCAGACGACGCTCCGCTTCACGAACCGCTTCAAAGTACTGGTCGAGCTTCTCCCGATCACGTCCCGTCAGCTTTTTCTGAAGCCGTCCGGTCTTCTCCATCACAACATCCAAAACACTTTGACCGTCCTGCAGACGTTGCATCTGCCGCTTCTGTTCCGTCGCCTTTCCGGCAAGAAACAGCTTCTTAAAGACGAACGAAGGTCTGGTCTGGGTTGGGATCTCAACTCCGCTTCGTGACCATGAAAGGCCAGGCCCGGAGCTACTTAGCGACAGCGATGCAAATCGTGTTTCACTACCAAGCTTGGCGGCGGCCAGTTGGTCGATCGAAATTGTGTTGCGAAACCCCGCACTATTTGGGTGAGCCGCGCAAGTCAGATACGACTTGTAAGAAGAATGGCCTCCGCCCACTTCCGGATGCGACGCGCCTGAGATGACCGTGAACTGATCTCGATAGTCTTCTAGGATCTTCAGGTACGTTGGCAACTCGTAGTCGCGGCCGGCTTGCTTCGGAATCATGTTCGGAGCATGAAGCCCCAGACCAATGTTGATCGCGACAATGCGACGTTTTGCTGGATCACCGACCTGCTTTGCCGATGCCATTGATTCCAGCAGCGGCAACGCAAGGGCCACCCCCGCGCCGCGAAGGACGGTTCTGCGATCGAACTGAGGCATAATGAACTCCCTGCGTTGGAACTGCGATGGAATTGCGATGGAATTGCCGTTGTACAAGCGACTCAATGCAAACCGGTCTGCGATCTACGGCTGTTGAAACGCTGGACTCTGAACGATGGCATGCACGAGCGAACGGAACCCATACTCTTGTTGGCGATTTTTCTTCACAATCGTTTCGATCTCAGCTCGGTCGGAAAACCCCATTTTACGCCCCAGCGCGTAAGTCATCAGTTTTGAAGAGAGGTTCCTCGCCAATTGATCAGGATTCCCAGCAAGGATACTTCGAAAGTTGCGGACATTCTTGATTGGCGTTCCGTCCGGCATTTGCGCCGTTGCATCGACCGGCTGACCGATACGATATTTCACCCAAGTGTAAGTGAACGGGGCCTGCTTCAAACCTGAGTGCTTGCCGCTTTGAGCCATCGTTCGATACTCGTTTCTGAATCCGCCGATCGGGTCGAAGCACTCCAATGCAAATCCCGGCGGGTCAATCTTCTGATGACAGGCCGCACACGATTCGATGTTACGGTGTTTCGCCAGTTGCTCGCGAATCGTTGTTGCACCGCGGATGTCCGGTTCCACCGAGCCGACGTTGTCTGGCGGTGGTGATGTGGGTTGCCCAAGGATCTTCTCAAGAATCCACGTCCCGCGAAGTACCGGAGAAGTGTAAGTACCGTTCGCTGTAACCTTCAGAATGCTCGCCTGCGTCAACAGACCGCCACGCTGACTTTGAGGAGGAAGAGGCACCCTGCGAAACTTCTGTCCTTCCACTCCATCGATACCGTAGTGTTTCGCGAGTCGACCGTTGAGAAACGTAAAATCAGAATCGACAAAGTTCACCAGACTCAGGTCGTTATCAAGGATCTCCCGAAAGAATGTTTGAGTTTCCTTGACCATTGAGATGCGTAGGAGCTCATCGAATTCCGGATACAGATTCGCATCAGGTTCAGTAAAGTTGATCTCGCGCAAGTCGAGCCACTGACCAGTGAAGTTCTTCGTGAACTCGGCCGCGCGATCCGATTTCAGCATCCGTTCTACTTGAGTCCGCAGAATGTCCGGTTTTTTTAGCGAACCAGTTTCTGCAAGCGAACGAAGTTCTTCGTCTGGCATTGAGCTCCACAGAAAGTACGACAGCCGACAAGCCAACGCGTGCGGATCAATCTGCTCGCTGCCCCGTTCACTCAAAAACAAAAAATCGGGCGCGCAGAGAATCGCTTTGAGACTGACGCGTAACGCTGATTCGAAGGAACGACCGTCTTCCGTCGCGGCAACGAACAGTTTCAGATAGCTGCCGACCTCCGAAGCTTCAGTCGGTCGCCGAAACGCCCGCGGCAGGATCTCGTTAAGGATTCTCTCTGCGTCATCCACGGTGGCGGATTTTAAGTCGACGTTTAACAACAACCGCGTTCGACTAACCGGTGGCCATGGCTCGATCGGGCCTTCAATGACGATATCGCCGATCTCGATTCCGGGTTCCGGATACGTGTCTGCATTTTTGCGTGTGTCGCGAGTCCCGTAGCACTTGGGCAGGAACGTCCCGCCAGCTTCGACGAACCGATCCGTGAATTCGATCGTCGTCCAATCGCCCGGTGGAACGTCGTAGTATCCAACAAGGTGCTGCTCACGACGATTCACGATGGTGTCGCCGCCGTAGATGCGGAGAGTCACTGGTTTGTTCGTTTGAACCGCTCGCACCTTTAACGTGCCACGATAGGTTCCCGCCGGAGGACGCAGCCGCGCGAAGTTCACTAGATTGGTGGGGCAGTAGCCAGACTGAAAAATGACGAGACCGTCATCCGTCTCGCGGAACATTTTGCCGAATTGCTGATCGACTGGGTTCCCCTTCCAGTCCACCTGCTTCAACAGATTGGTCTCATGGCGAATGGACTTTGGTTTTTTCGCTGGGCCGAGCACAGCATCGAGAACCTGATCAGCGGCTTCCAGGTAGGCTGCCATGGCTTCAGCGGAAACCGCCAGTCCTTCACCAACGGTATCGAAGCCGTCGGTCGAAGAATCTTCGGGTAGGCCGTGCACAATCACATCCGTTCGAAACAAGTCACGCACGGTGTTTTGATACTCGTGGCGATTCAGCCGACGCAGCACGACGTCGTTGCGTTGCGTCTCGGCCTTCACAAGGTTCTCTGCGACACGTTTCAAGAACGCAGCAGACTGCTTTGCGTCCGGTCTTCCCTCATCCGCCGGCGGCATCTCCCCCGCAGCGATTCTGTCGTGAACCAAGACCCATCGCCGCGACGTCTCTTCGTTCGCCAAATTAAAACCGAGCGCTTCAAGATTCAAACCGCCATCCGGTTCATCCCCGCTATGGCAGCTGACGCAGTGATCTTTGGTGAACCCAGAGACCGAAGCTGGTACCTGACCAAGACCTAAAGCTGCATGAAATTGCACCAATGCTAAAGCGAATGAAATAACGAATCGAATCTGCATCGTCAACAATCCCGTGAACGCAAGCACCGACGGGCATACCCTAGCCTGGCAGAATAGGTGAAGCCAGAAATTCCGTGAGCGCGTTGGATCCCCCCGGGCCGATCCTAAAAGCGACTTCCATCGGCGGAGTTTCATCTGTGCCGGAAGAAGCTAGCATGACTCGCTCCTCAACTATCTTAGCTGCCCAGGAAGACGGCGTATGTACCCAATGACGGCCTGCGAACTCGGCTGCAACACATTTGAAGGCGCAGTCACGCTGTTGCCTACTCACAGGCCGCACAATTGCCGATAACTTCCCCGAGGGCGTGGAGAGTTGTAGAGAACCTCTTCGCCGCGAACCGCGCCCATTCTGCAGTGGGTCGCTTTGCGGCGTGGAAATCTCAGAATGTATCCCAAACAAGCGCGTCCCCGGCATCAGACGCGCGGAGTGCTATCGCCGTGATTCCCGCTACAGCCTCAATGTGAACTCCGAACGACGGCAATTCATGGCATGGATCGAGTTCGTTCGTGATCGGTCGTTTCTGCAGCGGCCTGTGGTTGAGGAGCCGCCTTCCGATAAAGCTCACACCCCCTCAGAGAGACTCAACGACTTCTACACACCCGCCACCTCTCAAGGTTCGAATCTACATCCTAAGCGACAACGGATTGCAAAACTTTGCTCTGTGGTCTAGACGGGCGGCCTACAATCAGCAAGGCTGCGTTCTGACGTGTTCGCACGGATTGTGAACGTCATCATACGGCCATTTCCTACGGCCTCGCAACAGGCGTTTCGCGGTGGGTGAATTACAGGATGCCCAACAAATGAATGAAATCCCTGCCGGGGAAAGACGCGTGCTGGTGTGTGGCGCCACAGGCTATGTGGGTGGACGACTAATTAGGCGTCTACTCGACAGAGGATATTTGGTGACATGCTTTGTTCGAAGTCCGGAGAAGTTGACAAAGTTCTCATGGATTAACAATGAGCGCTTACGGGTCGTCCAGGGGGAGCTTGAAGATCCGAGTGCAACAGCAAAAGCGCTCACCGACGTCGACTTTGCCTACTATCTCGTCCACTCGATGAAGTCAGCCAAGGGCGAGTATGCGAGACGCGACCGCGAGTTGGCAACTAGCTTCCGCACTGCTGCTGCGGCTTCTGATTGTCGGAGAATCATCTACTTAGGTGGACTCGGCGAGATGGGGGCCGATCTGTCAGCACATCTCAACAGCAGGCACGAAGTGGGAGAGATCCTGCAGGCAGGTAGCGTTCCGACGACGGTTTTTCGTGCAGCCATGATTATCGGCTCAGGCTCCGCCTCGTTCGAAACGCTTAGGTATCTGGTTGAACGTCTGCCGATCATGATCACGCCGAAGTGGGTCAAAACCGAAACTCAGCCGATCGCTATCCGTGATGTATTGCGCTACCTAGTCGACTGTTTGGACGTCGACGAAACGACCGGGGAAACGCTCGACATCGGTGGCGCTGACGTCATGACGTTTCGCGAAATTATGCAAATCATGGCTCAGGAGCTTAAGCTTCGACGCAGGATTATCTTCCCTGTACCTCTGCTAACGCCCAACCTAAGCAGCATGTGGATCGGCCTAGTAACTCCGGTCAGTAACAGCATCGCGAGGCCTTTGGCGGAGGGATTAAAAAACCGGACGGTCTGCCGAAATGACGACGCGATCCAACTGATGCCAGGCGAGTGCTTGGGCATTGAAACCGCAATCAAAGCGGCACTCGGTAAGACGCTAAGCGGTGATATCGAAACACGCTGGGCAACCGCTGGCGAACTTCCAGGGGATCCCAACTGGGCCGGAGGAACCACGTTCACCGATCGCAACGAAATCGTCGCACCAAGCTCGATTGAAACAACCTTCGCCGAGATTCGATCGATTGGTGGGGCGAAAGGGTATTGGGGCGCCGGGTTTCTGTGGCACTTGCGCGGTTGGATGGATCAAGCCATCGGCGGGCCGGGCCTAAGAAGAGGCCGTCGGCATCCGCGCGACCTGCACTTTGGAGAAGCCGTGGATTTTTGGCGCGTTACCAATCTAGTGCCGAACAATCGACTGACCCTGAGAGCTGAAATGAAACTGCCAGGTGTCGCCGAACTCGATTTCCAACTGTCGGAAGAAACGCCGGAAGCTACCAAAGTCGTCATGACAGCAAGGTTCCGGCCCCGAGGGCTACTTGGACTTGCCTACTGGTACGCCGTCCTACCATTTCACGGCTTTGTATTCCCCGTAATGCTTCGCGGAATTGCAAAGAACGTGCAATGAGTCAGCCAACGAACGCGTCATCCAATGGCTTGGACCAGCGAGGCAACCCACATCAGCCCAACCAAGACTGCTTATTCGAACCTTACCATTTTCACTACTCTCGATCGCGTTTACAGCGCAGTCGTTTGCTCAAAACGTCCGAGACATCAGTGAGCCTACCAACGCCGCTGCCGTCGCGGTGTACAACCTGTCTACGGACTCAGCGATCCGCGAGCGGCTGACAAAAATCTTTGACGCGGCCGGAAAAGCGGGATGGATCACCGATTGCGAAGTCGCTTCGTGGACCGGATCTAAGCCCGCCAATGTTCGGCGAAGCCGTGACGAGGTCAAGGCCGCAATCAAGCGAGCACTCGACGATGCTGGAATTGAAATACCATTCCCCTACCGCATGTTAACTTTCAACGATTCAAACATCGTTGAGAGGTTCGCCTCTTTGGCAAGAAAACTCGAACCAACGGCGGAAAGCAAAGAGCCATCTTAGACGCATACATCCACTGGCCGAAGTGGAGCACTAACCCACCGCACCGTTCTTCACTCTCGACCCTTCACACCTGCGGGATAGGTACTGCCAAGGCAAATGGCAGGACGATGAGGAATCCGAAGCCTCCAAACTACCTGTGACACCTTCCCCCCGAACGAGTCGCGGATTCAGTTGCGTTCGAACTCCCCATGATGACAATAAGACAGCTTCAAGCACCAAGAAGCAGCGGGGTAGTCGTGCAAGAGATCGACCAAAAAGCAGCGATCATGATCGTCATCGAACATCTTGGCAATATTCGGCCGGGCACAAAGTGTTCGGCCGTCTTTTTCGACACCGAGAGAATCCGTCGAGAGCAGGAATTCCACGCTCAACTTTACAGTCAAAACGGAGTGCGTGATCCCGAGATCCGTCGCGCCATGGTGGCTGCTAATGTGCCCAACGCCCCCTATTGGTTAGTCTCGCTCAAGTCCGGGCAAAGTCCTACGAATGAAGAACCTCTGCTACACCGCGTCGATGCTCGAACGGGCAGGGTGCTCCCATAAAATACCAAAGCCAATTCTTACTCAGAAACTCCTAGAACATTCTTTCTGCTTCAACACGTCTGTGCTCTCTTCGTTTTCTATATGAACCAAAATCGTCGATGCGTGCCTCTGCTTTGCTCCATCCCTGCTGGCTGCAGCCCATCATTATCAACGACCGAAGTGCCATTCGACGACGCTACGGGGCTGGGGCTTCATGCATTGGTTCATATTTGAAAGCGAGCATCGCTGAAGCACATCGAGCGTGCCACGGCCAATGGGTGCACCAAGTGTCAGCGGCTACCGTAGCTTGAAGCCTTCCGGCAGTCTGAATGGGAATTGACCGACCGCTGGCTTGGCGCGAATCTGCTGTCCAACATTGCTTTCTGTCGGCAAAATCTCATTCGCAGGGGCCAGATCTTCCCAGAGGCATTCCACAAGCATCTCGGGTATTACTGGCGTTTCCCTTACCAACGCGTCACGCCATTGGCTCATCGCTCGCTTTACCTCTCGTGGCAAATCCAGTCGCGGTGGATTCGCATAGATCGCTTGTTGAATCTCCGCTGAATCGAAATCGTCTGACAACGTGTACGACCGGCTTGGACCGCCGGGCAGGTCTAACAGTAGTAAACAGGAATCATCTAAAATGTAGATCGCCAAGGTTGGGCGGATCTCGGATGGTTTCATATACACACGACCTTGGGTAGCCTCACGCTGGATCTCAAAAAGATCCTTGACATGGCTTGGCGCGTCACCGGCAATGCGGATTTTATTTCTTGCGACTGTGTCATAGTAGGGCCTCAGGTAGCCTCTAATTTCACCGAAATACCCCTCGGCTTCGCTCTCGTACTCTTCGACCTGAAAGGGTGCTAGTGCCGTGCGGCAGAGACTGAGCAATAACTCCGCATCTTCGTACGTGTTGAACCGATCTTCAATGCAACCGTGGTCCAAAAGCACTTTGGACGCGAGCAAACATATCTCTAACTGGTCACGATGAAAGTTGGGGCCGTTCTCATTGCGGAAGTGAAAAATCGCAGCGCGCAAACCTGCTATCACTGTCTTTAGTTCTTCAACGCTAGCGGATTCACGTTGCTGGCTGACATGCACTAGGCTGACCGTTTTGGTTGTCAATTCTCCCAGAGCCAAGGCCATGCCTGTGGCTGCAGGTTTACCGGTCCCTGAATGCGAATCTTGATCGCTAAGGCCTTGCGACACTTCATATAGTCTCGAATGGATTTGATCGGCTGCTTGGCAGGTGGCCAAGGCGAGCTTCGTATCTTGAATGGGGGAGGGGAGGGCTAGAGCCAAAGCTTGCTTGAATAACAAATTTGCCCGGGTACTGTCTCGGTCGCGAAGCGTCATGCGGTGACATCGACTCAATGCTCGCCGATAATCGTCCGCTGCCTCTGTTAAGTCTCGATGCTTTGGATCCCCGAAAAGGTTGCAATCGCCGAGCCTCTCCAGAGTATTCACCAAACGATCGTATAATTTGTGTTCCGCATCCCCCTCGACCTTGGACGCAATCGAACGAAGATGCGTCAGCGCCGACTCCACTTGCCTCGCTAGCCAGCGATACTTTTCCGCTGAAAAATTAGTGTTGCCCTTGAACCGTTGCACCATGGCCAAACCATGCAGGTTATGCAAGAAAGCAATCTTGGCATCATAGCTTTCCCAAGTGCTGAACGATTCATCAATACGAAACCTCGAATCTTTACCGGCCCGCTCCGAGGTAAGCACTTCTGTCTTAGGCTGCAACGTCGGAGCCTCATCAGCTGCCAGGGCGCTGGTACTCGTTTCGCGATCAAACACACTCGAGAGAACCCGATTTGACTTTACAAACCAATGTTCGGCGTTTTCGATTTTCCATTGGACCATTCGGCTCCAGGCCAAGCGCCGGTAGACATGTGCCGTCAAAAGGTGTTCTGCGTCAAAGACCTCGGCAACATTTCTAGCTAGATCCAGTTGCTCATTGGCTTCCACCCAGCGATTCAGCTTCATCCAAGCTTCCGCCTCGCGGCAGAGTACAAAAATGCGAAAAGCGGCAGGTGCGTTTATGCCGAACGTTCGATCGGCAATGCGAAACCTCTCCGCCGATTCTTCATACAGTTTCGTCGAATACAAGTGTTGGCCAAAATCAGCCAAGCAGATTGCCAACATGGCGCGATCGACATCGGACAATAGCTCCGATGCTTCAAGACCTTTGCTGCCACAGTAGGCGTTGATGGCGCGCTCAAATTCGATATTCGCCCGTGGGTCGTTTAGTTCAGACTTAAGCACAGCCGCGAAATGAATATCGACTGGCTCCAAATGCTCTTGATTCTCTAGTTCATTCGCAATCTTCTCGAGCGCCGTGGAAAACTGATTCGTTCCCTCGGACTGCAACAGCAGGTTCGCATGCTTGCATCTGAGCTGAAACAGTTTGTGCGAGTTGAATTGGCCCGTCGCATCAGTTTGCAACGCCCCGTCATCGGAAGCTTTTCGTTCGGCGTCAGAAATAATTCCTCTCGCAAGTCGCTTCAATTCGTCGCGTTTAATGAAGGCGGAAGCCGACGATCTCTCGCCTGAAACACTGTCAAGTATTGCCTTCCGCAGACCGGGTACGAACCACGGCATCTCTTCGAACCACCACGCTCCTTCAGTACTGGTCACCGACGCCTGGAGAAGTTTGTAAGTGCTAAGCTTCGGCTGATTTTTCTCGAAATAGCTCAGGCTCTCTGCGTCGGTATCCGGAAAAAACCGGAACTCGCCATCGCCTTCCAAAATTCCGAACTGCGGTTCCTGGCCATTGGTTCTGCCTTTCATTTCGGGATGCAAGTACGAGAACAAGCGGCTCGTCCAAAGCCCGTTTGTATAGGACTCTCGTGCAGGAAGCGTCTCCAACGCTTTCTTTAATGAACTCGTAAACGGCGAGTTAATACTGCTGCCGTCGGACGCGACCTGGTAAGCCCGGCAAGAAGCAATGGCCTCGAAAACAGGGAAATCAAAGCGCTCTAGAGTACTGCGATCATCCCTCTCTGTTGGAGGATGAAATCCCGACTTGAGAATCTCGCCCGAATAGCAACTGTCAAGAATGACCAACTTGTGCTTTGCGCGGCTGGTGGATAGCTTCTCAAAGACATCACTTTGTAAACGCAGATAATTATCAATGGGCTGCCCACCCGACAAAGAGACGTCATACGGCAGAATTGCAGCTCGATCTCGCTTCCCCTCATTCAGTTTGAAACCGTGGCCAGCAAAGAACACCAACACGCTGTCATCGGCACCAACGCGTTGAGAATCGATCAGCCGGCCGATCTCACGGTTGATCGCATCATCCGTGGCTTCCTTACCGACTAGCTTGACAATATTGCCATCGCTTTCTGCCGACTCTTCCCGATAGCCGTAGTGTTCTACTAGCAGTTGATAGATTGCGTTGGCATCCTCTTCCGCATTTTTCAATGGCGGCAGGGCAAATTTATCCTTCGTTTGTGTAAACAAACGATCCTGATAGTTGATGCCTATGATCAGCGCCCAGGAGTTCGAGTAGCTGGAGGAAGGCCTGCTGCCAGTTGCAATCCTACGTCCTCGGGCCCTCTCATCAGCTCGGCCAACCTGAACCAAGAGAACAGTGAGGAGAAGACCTACCCCCATCGCGATCAGTCGTTTCGTCACCATACCCGGTACTCCAGTCACTTACGAATTCCCTCATTCTTGTTGCCAGAATTCGCCTTGGTCAAGTATCTGCGGTTGTTTAGCCCCTACGAATTGGCCGATTCCCGCGCCAACTTCGTTACCAACTACCAAAAGCGCACGGTCAATCATACTCAAAACCCTGAGGCATCCTTAGATTCCATCTGGACTGGCAGAGGAGACGATCCATCCCCACTTAGTCGGCTGCTCAGTCCGCAGTGAAATTGCTTGGCTTCACAGAGCAAGACAGTCCGTTTAGGGCTTTCACGGTCGTTAGCCGACGTGAGCTAGCGCGGCCTCACACCCGGAACGCAGCGCAGTACGACGAACTTCCAGCTTGAGTCCCAACACGTCTTCGGCCGGCGCTCCTCCGCCGCAAACCTCGCCGTCCACAATTCGCAATCGCGGGCGTTCCTCTACGCCAGTCTTAGCACCGCTTCTGATTTAGTGAACGTACGCTTCCCCAAGAAGTCGAGCACAGCACTTCTCGCAAGAATGGAGCGTGCTTCAGACTGTCTATCGCTCGGAACGACAAGCCTACGATTCAGCATCGAC
>JBGCCZ010000192.1:0-32294 GCA_045105035.1 Pirellulaceae bacterium
ATCGAAGTTGGAACGTCCGAACAAGCAGCGAGACTTGAGGCGGAAAGAGCATTGTTGGCCACCGGCTTGATGGTACATCCGACCGGCGAAGTCGAATTGGATATCGTCGACTTGACTGAGGGCGTGGTCCAGGTGAACGGCGGATTCCGTGGCACCGATCTCATCCTGGACGCAGACTTGCAGGCGATGGAAGGATCTAGTGTCGCAATTCGATTTTCCGAGTTCGCCGATTCGCATGTGTTTGAGATTCACAGCGGAGCGGAAATCGACCTGTTCTACAACGATTTGTCCAGAGTCGCGGAGAACGGGATACGTGCAGTGGGCGAAGCAAGTGCGACCATTGATTTGACGCGGAATTGGTGGGACACAAGTGATGAGTCGGCGATTGCCGATCAGATTTTCGATCACCAGGACGATGACACGCTGCCAACAGTGGACTTTGGCAGCTTGCTCGATGTCTTTCCGGTTTTGGGCGATGCCAATCGCGACGGACGTCTGGCCAATACCGACATTGGGCCCTTCTTGTTAGCGCTCACCAACCGCACTCAATACGCGAGTGATTTTCCAGATGCCGACCCAAATATCCTTCTGGATTTTAACTGGACAGGTAGTTTTACGAACGCCGACATCGGCGGTTTTGTGAATGCACTGACCGGTGGTCGAGGTCGTAACCACAATGCCGGTGATGGTTCTAGCGGAGGTGATGACAAAGTCGGAGGCGATAGCAGCGGGGGTGGCGGAAAGGGAGATGAAGGAGATAGTTCCGGAGAGAGCTACTCGAAGAATTCCAGTGGCGAGAACCAGGGTGGCACAGTCGAGTTCGCTAACCAAGACTCTAGCGTTCCCAGCGTTGGACTGCCGGGCTCTGGGCGTGGAGCATTCGACTTTGCAGGCGGATTTCCAACAGAGGAAGACGCCGGTTCCGAAGGACGCCGTTCATCGCAGGCTGGGGGCGTCGGCAGTCGTGTAAACGCAGGCGTCGACCAACGCGAATCGACGCGCTACAATCTCGGCGGTGATCGGTCCGACGTCTATCTAAGTGAAGACGTTGGGTTTGAATCGAGCGATTCGGAGAGTTTGCGAGTCGATGAAGCTACGGCTCCGACTGCGCGCGCGGTTGATTCCGCCATGGAGGATTGGGACGCCGAACGGCTCAAGTAGAGCGTTGCTGCGAGTGGTTGATACACGCGGCTAGTACAATTTGCCCCACCGTGAACCGAGTCCTGCGAGTGCGCGGACGTCGACTCACGGAAGGGCAGATGTTGTCGATTGACGTTTTAGGTCGTTCGACCGAAGTGCTAAAAGCTGATGCCGATGTGCTAAAAGCTGATGCCGATGTGCTATAGGCTAATGCCTTTCGAGTCGCCGCGAATGTTGAGCATCGCCCGGATCCGCTCGCTCATATTCTCCTCGTGCTCTTCCTTTAACTCCTCCATCATCGCTCCGAAGCGATCTTCTTCGCGGAGCGAGTCTAGGTCGGAATCTTGTTTCATGTGGATGTAGTCCTTCATGCCGAGTTCGATCGCGGTTTCAAGGAAGTCGCAGGCTGTTTCCACGTCGCCATTCAAGGCATGGTAACAAGCGATGTTGTAGTTTCCGTAGTCCGCATACTGCTTGGATTTTGCCGCACGGCGATGCCATTTCAACGCTTTGTCGAGCTTGCCGTCCAAGTGCAAGGCGAGGCCGTATTCCAAGGCAGCGTACTCGTGCTCCGGCTTCTCCTCCAAAACTTCCTCGAGTAGAACGCAAGCTTCTTCGAGACGATCTCGTTGCCGCAAGTCGACAGCTTTCGAAACTTTCTCCTCCAGCAAGGCAGCCTTGTTGACACGCACAATGAACTTTTCGAATCGCACGTCGTCCTTGAGGCTGGCGAGATCATCGTCCTGCAGGTAGTGCCTCACGTCGATGAATCCGGAAGCCAGAGCCTTATCGAGCCAAGGCAGCGCCTCCGACGGTTTTTCCATCAATGCATAGCTGCAGGCAATGTTGTATTGAGCTGCTCCACCGCGGTCATCGTCTTCCGCTGCTTTGGCAAACAGTTCGATCGCGGCTTCGTACTCCTCTTCCTCTAGTGCATTGAGTCCAAGGACAAAATCGTCTTTGCAATCTTCACATTCTTCGCTGCATTCGCAGTCGCCATCTTCTGCTTCTTCCGCGCTCTCTTGTTCGCTTGAGTCTTTCGCTGCATCACTCGACGGTGAATCATCGTCTTCCTGAAAGTTGACGAACGAGACGGGTAGTACGGAATCACTTGCCCATCCGCCGGGCGTCAGCAAGCGTGCCAATCCGCGATTCGAATTGTTGCTTCTGAATTCACTTGTTGAGAAGCTCTGACTTACTGGGAATTCTGCTGAACGCCAAAACGTACCTGCATAAAAGGCAGCGAGCACCGCTCCTGAGATTGCAAAGGCAAGTTGGTAGTTTGGGCGATCGGCAGCATTGAGTCTTCGACTTGGCAGGTCGTTTGCCAAGGATTGCATTTCCGAATCAGTACGCATCATTTGGGTCTCACTGGCATAGAGTGGAATACATCAAACGCGGTGCAGTCAATCGCCCGCGGTGCAGTTGCTCGACGGCCGACGGTTCGAGCGAAAATCCTGCTACTGGACTCTCTGCCTAAGCGGAGGATCTTTACGCTACGAATTTGAGAAATTCAACGAACTTATTCAACTGAACTTCAAAAGCCTGGCCCGTAGCCTTTTTCGTGGAAAAACCAAGATTGCAGGCAAGAATCTGAGTTCGGGTGAGAGAGCTTGTTGAACTAGGGTCGCTCCGAAATACGTAACGGATAGATCTGAGGCGTTTGCAACAGATAACTCAGCCGGTCAGAGGAAAGCTCAACGAGCTTAGGACGGAGAATCCTAGCATGTGCTTTTTAAGTAGCTTTGGCCATCTGCAACCATGATTTGGTTAGACGAAGACGCTCAACTCAAGGACAAGCCAACAATGCTTTTTCGGTCTTGCTTAGCAGCTCTATTGGTCTGTGCGATGCTCGGTCAGGATGCGCGGAGTTGTACGATTCTCAAATTCGTATTTGATGGGCATACCTACTTTTGCAACAACGAGGACTGGCGCGATCCTATCCACGAGATTCGCTTCTTTCCGGCAGAAGGCGAGCACTATGGTTGGGTGTACTTTGGGATGCAGAACAATTGGGCGCAAGGCGGCGTGAATGAGCACGGCCTTTGCTTCGATTGGGTTGCCGGTGGTGGGACGCGAGGTTGGAAGTCGGACTCGAACAAGAAAGACTATTCCGGAAACCTAAGCGAAGAATTGTTGCGAACCTGTCGCGACGTCGATGAGGCAATCGAATTCTACCAAACCTACAATGAGAGATATCTCGATGGTGGAGTCACATTAGTTGCCGATGCGAAGGGGAATTCGGTATTGGTTCAGTGGAAAAACGGCAAGTTGATATTGGAGAAGAACACCGACGCATTTCAATCTTGTGGTGTAGGAAAGAGTGCGGTCGACTCTCGGTTGGCAAACTTGGGCAGTGGCGAAGCGGGCTTCAGCATTGCAAAGTTGGCCAAGGCGATGGCTTCCGGGAAATCCGAAGGGGAGTTTGCGACCAAGTACACCAACATCATCTCGCCAAGTGAGGGCAAGCTCTATGTCTTCGCCGAGGGGGACATCTCGAAGTTCGTCGAGGTAGATTATCTGAAGAAGTTGTGGCAGGGAGACAGTGCAACGCTGCGTATCGATCAGTTATTCGATACGCAGACTGCGAGAGAACGCAGCTCTGGGGGAGAAGACCAAAACGAAGAGGAGAACGCTGCGGAAGTAGCAGATCTCTATGCGGTAAGTTCTGTTAAACCACTCGAGAGTCTCTCTCATCCAAAGCTCTTTTGGTACCAAAATTTGGATGAAGCCAGTGCAAGAGCCAAAGAGTCCGCTAAACCAATCCTGTTGGAGATCAACGGACGTCCCTGGTGTCCGCCTTGCAACGCTCAGTTTAGAAACATTATCTCCAAGCCCGAGTTTCTGGCGTGGTCGGTGGAAAACGTCGTACTACTCGATATCCAAGTCGGGAAAGGATATCAGGCTAATAGAGGGAACCCAGTTTGGCGGGATGTTTTCAAAAAGCATGGTTTACAGGGTATCCCGTACTTCGTCTTCCTTTCGCCAGAAGGCGAGCAGTTGGGTAGCCTAGGACCGGAAACGAACATTTCTGCCTGGATTGAAAAGGCGAATGGGATCCTCGGAGTGAATGCGACGCTCGGCGACTGAGCAAAGCGTGTTGGAGAGGATTTATGGTTTGCGGCAAGTCCTCCAATCGTGGACTAAGCCTACAGCGACCAGTTGTCGACCAGCATTCCGCCCTTCACGATGATGGGAATGGAATCGCGAATGTAGCACGGATAGAAGTCGTCGCTCTCTTCAACATTTTTGATGTTCTCGACACGACAGTTCTCACCGACTTGGCAATTCTTATCCAAGATCGCATTGATAATTCGACTGCCCGAACCGATGCCGACCGGTGGCTCACCGTGCTGGACGAAGGTGTCCACTTCGTCTTCGGTGTCAAAGTAGTCTGCACCCATAACAATGCTGTTTTTGATCGTTACGTTTTCGCCGATCAGGCATCGGTGACCGATGACGCTATTCTCGATCACGGATCCGCTACCGATGCGACAACCCTCTGCGATCAGGCTACCTTCCACAGTTGCTCCCTCGATGATCGTTGGTGGTAGGAAGCGAGCACGAGTGAACACGGGGGCAGCTGGAGAGACAAGGTCAAACGGCGGTTGAGGCTGAGCGAGTTGCAAATTTGCATCGTAGAAGGCCTTGATCGTTCCGATGTCTTCCCAATAGTCGTCGAACAAGTGAACTTGGACATTCCGCGTTCGAATGGCGGCCGGGAAAACTTCTTTGCCGAAGTCCTCGTAATTGGTTTTTTCGAGAATCTCAAACAACAGATCACGATTGAAGATGTATAGCCCCATGCTGGCCAGACAATTTCGACCCTTGGATTCGACTCCGCGTGAGTCGATCCAGGCGGGATCCATCTTGACCATATCCAACTCTTCTTCCGTCTGGGGCTTCTCCAGAAAGCCTGTGACTCGACCGTCATCGTCACAACGCATTACCCCCAGAGAACTTGCCTCAGATCTCTCGACAGGAATAGCGGCAATCGTAACGTCCGCTTTATTGCGGACGTGGGTTTGGAGCATTGAGCGGTAGTCCATCCGGTAAAGTTGGTCCCCCGATAGGATCAGAACGTGCTCAATTCCTTTTTGATCGAGGTGTCGCAGGTTCTTACGAACAGCGTCGGCGGTCCCCTCATACCAGTCGGTGCCGTCGTCCATCGTTTGCTGCGCGGCCAAGAGGTCGACGAATCCACCGCTGTAGGCATCAAAGCGATACGTCTGCCGAATGTGCGTGTGCAAAGAGTTGGATAGGAACTGAGTCAGTACAAACATCTTGTTGATGTTGCTATTGATGCAGTTGGAGATCGGAATATCGATCAGCCGATACTTTCCAGCCAGCGGAACAGCGGGCTTCGACCGATACTTTGTCAGCGGGAACAACCGTGTTCCACGACCGCCACCTAGGATGAGTGCAAGTACAGAACGGGGATCGACGTCAATCATGAACTTGTTCCATTGGTCCTTCGAACCGGGACGAGGCACGGAGCAATTCGGCTCGAAATCTGCGCTATAAAGGTTGTGGGGAAAGGGGGCAGGAGCTGGCCTGCCGACTTGCGAAAGAGTTTCTGACTCCGGTACGCAGAAGACTGCTCGTCTACGCGTAGGACGTGTTGCGAGCCAAGCTTCTCGCGTTACCGATATTGGCTCAGGACGCCAAAAATGCGGTTCGAAATTACTTTGCCCGAACTCTTCTCTTATTCATGGCGTCAGCATAGCAGGAGTTGAAACAAGCCAAAAGAATATAGGGCTCTGTAGTGGGCGGCGAATTCAACAAAAGCATGTAAAATTGGTCCACTTGCAGCGGTGAGCCACTCTCTAACTGTGCCCAAGAACGTTGGGAGGAGGGGGCGGCAGGCTGAATTTCGTGGAAGCAAGAATCGGCTGTCCGACAGAATTGAAAAGGAAAATCTTCGCTTTGGATGCAATCGAGCTAATTCAGGAGTTTGTTCGTTGTCCGTCGGTGACTTTCGAGTCCAATCGAGAGGTCACGAGTTTGATGGCTCGGCGGCTCGATTCGCTTGGTTTCGAGGTCCGAGAATTCGAGTACTCGGATCTGAATGGCACGCCGAAAGTGGGGCTTGAGGCGCGTAGACAGGGAAGCCGCCCGACGTCAACTTTGTCCGGAGTCGGCTACTTTTGCCACAACGATGTCGTTTCGGTTGAGGGGTGGAATTGCCCTCACGGTGGGGCCTTCGAAGCAGTCATTGCCGACGATCGTATGTGGGGACGCGGGACGTGCGACATGAAGGGCTCTGCGGCGGTTGCGATGAGCGCGATCAGCCGTATCGCAGTTGCGGATCAAACTGCTCCGATTTACTTCTTCGTGACGGGCGACGAAGAATGCGGTATGCGAGGAGCCGAAGAGATCGCGTCCACTTCGGACTTCTACCGTGAAATGGTGGAACGCCAAGGGATCGGAATCGTTGGGGAGCCGACTGAATTGCAATTAGTGGCAGCTCACAAAGGTGGTTGTCACTTCACTGTGAAGGCGAAGGGGGTTGCGGCTCATAGTAGTACGGAAGAAGGCGACAACGCGAATTGGAAGTTGCTTCCCTACCTGAATCGCCTGAAGGAGTTCGACGAGCGACTGCGCAGCGAGCCGGAGTTCCAAGACGATAGGTTCTCTCCGGCACACATGTCCATGAACGTGGTTGTCGAGAATACTCCAAGCATGTCCAACATTACTGTTGGCCAAGCACTCTGTCACGTGTTTCTGCGACCGGTACCCACAGCTCCCTGGCGAGCTCTGATTGCGGAGATGGAGCAGGCAGCTCTAGACATCGGGCTCGAGTTCGATTTGATGCGCCCCATGCCACCCGTTGAAACGAAGCCAGATCGCGACTCAGTTCAGTCAATGCTTGCGTTGCTTGGACAAAGAGATGCGGAATGCGTTTGCTATGCCACGGATGCTTGCTGTTTTCAAGACTTGCAAGATGTAGTGATCCTCGGCCCTGGCAGCATCGAACAAGCGCATCGTTCGGACGAGTTTATTGAGCTTTCTCAGGTGCAAAAAGGAGTTTACACCTACGAGCGTTTATTTCGGATGTTCGCGGTCGACCCCTCGCTCGACGGCTAACGCGGCTCCCATCTGTAGAACGTGGATTGTGGGCACGTGCAGCATCGATTAATCACAATATCTGTCGGTAAGCAGAAGGAACAAGTATTGGGAAATTCTGGTAGTGAGTCAGCGGGAGGGGCTTCGGAGCCTCGCGCGAGTGACGCGAGTATGAGTCTGACGAGCATTCGTCCGGCGACCTCGAAGGATGTGGATGCGATCGTGGAGCTACTCAGGCCCTACGTGAAGTTACGACTTCTTTTGGAGCGTGACTCGGACGAGATCGCGGCTCTGATGCCCACGGGTTTTTCCGCGGTTCGCAGTGACAACCAAGCCTTGATTGGGTTTTGTGCCGTCGAGATCTATTCGAAAAAGCTGGCTGAAATTCAATGCCTAGCCGTATCGGAGCCCTATCGGAATACCGGCGTAGGCGGAGAACTCGTGCAACGCTGCGTAAAACTCGCCAAGGACAAAGGGGTAATGGAAGTCATGGCAATCAGTTCCTCGGAAAATTTCCTCCGTGGACTGGGCTTCGATTATTCGTTGCCAGAACAGAAACGGGCTTTGTTTTATCAACTCCGCGAACGTTTTTCCGAGTAGCTAGAACTAACGTCCTCGCACGGGGGGCAAGGAAAAGACTTTCGTGCGAAAAGGGACCGGCGCGGTTACTCAGCAGATTTCGTGTTGTTCAGGGGGTGGCGCGGACTCAGTTTCGAGCAGAGACGCGGGTCAATACTTGGTTCTCGGATGAGGCGGGTAATGCTAGCACGCTATGTTGTGTGCCAACGCCACTTTGGTACCAAATCTAGTTTTTTCGTTGACCGTCGATGAAGTGCCGTTATCTTCTTCGTAACTGAAGCGGCAAGGGTTGCCGTACTCAAACTTTTCGAACTTTGACCTAGAAAAGCATTTCGCAGGGAAACGCGAAACATCATTCACTTCGATCAGCCAACCTAAATCTGCGACCCAAGAAGATCTTGAGTCACTTTTGTTTCGCATCAGTCGACGACGGAACGAAATGCAAAACGATGGTTGGAACTTGCAAGGACGGCAAGCCTCGATGAAGTATCTCGAGCTTATGCGAGCACATGGAGTGCGTGCTGAATAGCGTAGCGTTATGACCGAACGAGTTCGTCGAGTCAATTTTGATCTGACTAAGGAATATTCAGATGAAGAAGCCGATCATTGGAATCAACACGGATTACCGACCCGCTGCCCATAATCAGCCTGCGTTTACCTACGCTGCGGCTGGCTATTTTGATTCGATCGCGAATGCAGGCGGAATTCCGGTCTTGCTTCCCCCGATGGCCGACGACGAAAGCCTGAGGCAGGTCTTGGACCACCTCGATGGCTGTATGCTAATTGGCGGCGCCGACTTGGATCCACGCAACGATGGATTCATGCTGCACCCTTCGAACAAAACAATGGATCCGCGACGCGAGCACTTCGATCGCAGATTGGTTTACGAAGTTGTCGAACGACGCATGCCAGTGCTTGCGATTGGAAGCGGCATGCAGCTATTGAACGTCATGTGTGGTGGCAATTTGTTCTTGCACATTCCTGAAGATCTCCCCACCGCCCTGCCCCACCGCGATGCCCAAGACACTCAGCATCGCCACTCTTTGGTAATTGAGTCGGATTCTCTGATTGGCCGAGTCTATGGGGAAGGTGAGATCCGCGTTACGAGCCGTCACCACATGGCAATCGATGAAGTCGCCCAAGGATTTCGCGTTACGGCCAAGTGCCAAGACGGAGTTGTCGAAGCCATTGAGTCGGAGATGATCGACTGGTTTGCTGTCGGCACTCAGTTCCATCCGGAGTCGGGAGCAGCAAGTGCACTTGATGTTCGGATCTTCGAAGAGTTCGTCGAGGCCATTGTCGAGCCTCAAAGTGTCGCTCTGGATGTCGCTAGCGTTGCAGCATAGAAAAACGGGACACGCAAGAGCCTCCGGCGTTGTAACCGTTTTTTGGGTTGCAATTGCCACTCTGCTCAACCGGCTCAATGGATGAGCGGTTATCGCTTACGGATCTTTCGACGTTGTATTCAATGAACTAGGGCTCACACGATTCCGCGTGTTCTTGCACGGACGCACATTTTCGCCAAGGATGGCGATCTTACAACGCGCGGAATCGTGCCCTATTCATTTTTCTATGACTCGTCCCTGCCGACTCCAAAGCCAAGGTTGGTGTTAAAGCAAAAGGGGACCGAAGGGGACAAAAGGGGATTCCACAGTCGGTTGCCTTAGGGCACTCGCCAGAGCCGAAACACTTCAGAGCCGAAACACTTCGATGTACCAAGTGGTTCAGCTATCGACTCTCTCTTTCCAAGCAACGACTATCGCATGCCGGCGGCAGTGACTTGAGACTTGCCTAATCCGCCTTGGTATTCCGGCTTCAGGATGTGTGGCGGAATTTTGAGCCGCTTAAAATACTCAGGGTAAGGTTTGCAGTAGCGATTCACCGCCTGCTGAGTGGACTCGCCGTCTTTCGTGGTGAGATTTCCTGGTGCGGTTCGGTTGAGTACGGTGTGATAGACCTGCTCTTTGCCAGAACGGATCGTGAAGGTGTGCTTCCACGGGCGATAGGAAACTTTTTCAGACGGCCCCGAAGGCCGCGAGAACGGCGAGAAGAACCTTGGTCCGAATCCTCTACTCGTGTAGTACTCTGCTTCCCCACGTTCGCCTTCTTCCAACATGATTTGAATCTGGTTGCTAGACGCATTGCTGATTTGCCAGCCAAGTTCCGTGATCTTGGCTTCAACGCTAGCGACGATTTGATCACGAACGTCTCGCGGGACACCAGGCAGCTCATAGTCGACGGCTACGGAATCCCCTGGCTGGATACAGTAGATGTTGTCGGGATCAATCTCATCAGCGACTCGCATCGCTTCGGCGTGTGGAACTCGGTAAACCGTCAGAGTGCTTTCCTTGTCACCGCCGAATCCACAGAACAGGAAGCTGCCCAACGTGCACTTGGCCGCTTTTCCAGCGGTGTAGGTCCAAAGTGGGACGCCGCGTTTCGCGTCGTAGAGTACTTCGCCAACGAGTAGATGCTCGCCGAGCCAGTGGATTTTGGTATTCGGTGAACTTTCCGAGACTGCAAACGTTTGGATCTCTTTGCCTGTTTCCATCGAGTAGACCGTGATGGAAAATGGATGGTAGGCAGCCAGTGTCATGCCATCTGGAGAGAATGCCATATGGTTGGCCTCTTCATTCCTGGGAATGTAGCCTTTGAGCTTGAAGGCTTCAGTCTCGACAAACGCGATCGACTTACCCGCAATCATCGCCAGGACATCGCCTGCCGGTGAGAGTTCTGCCCAGAGTTTTCCACCGGAGGTGCCGCGGAACCGCGCACGAGGACCGAGTCTGCTGTCACCCTCAGGTAGTTCCCAGATGGTCAAGTTGTGTTTTTGACTGATCGTCATCAAACGATTCTTTGGCAGAAATGCCACGAAATGAAGTTCATCCCAGGAGCCGCCACCCGCCGTAAACTGATACTCGGGCACGATGCTGTTCCCTACGATTCGGAACAGGGCGACATCGTTGCCTTTGTCGAAGCCCGTGATGCGAACCGCTGCGATCCGCTTTCCGTCGGGAGACACGGCCAGCAGCTTCCAAGGCGCGTCGAGATCAAGCGTTGGTGTGGCGTCGCCGGTTGTGGAGTTAACCACAGCAAGTTTTCCGAAGGCTTGGCGGTTTCCGCGTTTCTCTTGGTACGAGTTCATCACCACGTTGCCAGCGCGTCCAGCAGCTTGCATACGGAATGCAGCGAAGAAAGGCTTGGCTACGTCCGTTGGAATCACGATTTCCTGAAAGTCCACACTAGGAAAGCCGACGAGTTTCTCGACCTCCCAAAACTCACGCCCTGGCGAAATGGAAATTGGTCGGATGCCCTTAGAGACAACTTCGCGTTTGGGGATCTCTGCGATGCCTCCGGACTGATTCGCTCTTGGAAGACCGCTGGAAGGCGATCCGCCACCCAAGGTCGCTGAACCACCCCCGGCTTCCGTCGGTTCGCCTCCCGCGAAAGGATTGGCAGCTGTCTCGCCTTGGGGAGTCATCTTCAACGCGGCCTCGGCTTGGAGGAATCCACGGACGAAGAGTTGATCTGACTCGCTCAGCTTCTCGAGTGGAACCGTGACGGTCCGTCCATCAGGTTTTGCGAGTTTCACCGTCTTCTCGTCCGCAAACGAGAGCTTGGCGGGAATCTTGAAAGCACCTGAGTCGTTCGACCAAGTGCGTTGTGAGGCGAAGCCGATGAGAGCACCCTTGGGTTCACCCCCAATCGCCTGGGGCGCATAGAGCGCAAAGGGCACAATGGGCGATACGACGAGCCAAATTGCGAATCCGAAAACGAGATTTCTTAGACTGGGTGCTCGGAACGGCAGCAAATCCGCTCGAGTTGCAGAGAGCTTAGACATTGGCAATACCTGGAGTGAAGGGACTCGACCCCTCCACTATATCCCAACTTTGGTGCCGATTGCCACATCGGAGTTGAAGCAAGTCAAGCAACTTCGTGATTCGAGTTCCAATATTGCTAGTGGATCGGCCCTCGAAAACGGCCTAGCGATGCACTTGAGAAAGCGATTGCATAGAGACGGTCTGCAAAATCCCGCGATCCCTAACTCGCAGCAGGCGAAAACCCAGTTAAAGGCTCGAAGATCTACTGAAATTCAGAGTCTCGGATAGGTCATCACAAAGGAGAAAGAGGACGGCCTCATCCAACGAACGAAATACGCCCGAGTCCCGTCGCGTCAGAGAGGCCGTCCATTTGAATTAACTTCAGGTCGAATGCCAAATTGAGTGAGAGGTAGTTTGAAAGCATCCGATCCAGCCCTGCGGACTGCCTCACAAACGAACGAGTGTTTGTGTCGGACCCACTTACTTGGAGCTGAACCCTGTTAGAAGCGGAGAACGCTTACGCCTTCGTTCTGCGGTTCGGTTCGGCCCTTGGTTCGTTTCTGTTCTTGGAGTCAAAAGCGGGACGCTTTTGACATCATTCGCCCTGGTTCGAGAATAGTACGGGTTTCCACAATAGTTGTCCATCCATTCGATGAGAGTCGTCGAAAGATTAACTTTTAGCACATACTTTCCAGCTCAAATGAGGGGCGGTCTGCATGATAGTTTGGGTGCTAAAGAGGAGTTAGTTGGCGAGTTTATGCCACAGAGAAGGTAGGTAAGCGATACCAATAAAAATGCAGAACAAAGACAATGCGAGTCCCACACCGACGGAAAAAGCGACCATGGTTGCGCCGAACGCGTTGAGCGTTTGCGAAACCAGTCCGCGGTCCTCAATGGTGCGTGAATCGATCGTGTCCGAAACGAGAAGCAATCCGCATCCGAGCCAGAAGACTGATGCCAGTACGAGCATTCCTACGCCGATGTTCGGGTACCACCGGTAGATAGCCGCACCGACAGCGATCGAGAGACTCATCCACATCAGGTGGACGATTCGAAATTTTCGCATATCGGAAAAGTTCGATTCAGCGTTGTTCCGCGCATTCGAAGCCGGCTCATCGAGCGACGTTGATGCTTTGGGCGACGCAACAGCGACGATTTGTGGACGATCGGAGTTCATGCCGGGGTTCATGAGAATCGCAACTTGCTACAGCCTGGGTTTGGGCGGCTTTATCGCAGGTCCGAAGCTGGTTGCTCCGCGGGTTTTTATTTGGCGTCGGTAGACGCTCTTCGGAGTCGTGACGAAGAGTTGATCTTTAGCACCGCCTGCAAAACTGATTCCGGTTAGCGGTTCACGCGACGGCGGCTTGATGATGAAGTTCACCCGACCCAACTGATCGAGAACTTGAATCCCAATGGGACTGGCAACGAACAAGCGACTCTCTTGGTCGATACAAGTGCCTGTCGCCCGGCTATTGCCTGACATGTAGGGCATTTCCAAGTAGCCGTACGATTGGCGGTGAAGCAATTTCTCTCCGTCGCCACGCAACACGTGGTCCACAGACTGCCCACTTCCCAGGAGGTGCAGAAACGCGTGATCTGAAGTTGGGCAGATCGAGCTTACAGCTCTATCCACGGGGAGTGCGACGCCAGTCGTGCCTTGGGCGTTTTGATAGTCCGACCAAACGATGGCAGAGACCTTCGCGTCATAGAAGTAGAACCCTTTTGGAAGGGTGACTAAGGCGCTTGCTTGGACTCCCTCCAGAACCGTTGTCGATTTGCCGTCGGTCCCGAATCTTACGATCTGGTTGCCATCCTTGATGGCGTAGAGCTGGCCATCAGGACTGAAGCTCAGTGAGCGAATACTACCGGTTTGATTGGCAAAAATGCGAGTCTTGCCATCTTCGCCGAGTCGGTAGATTCGACCGGCTTGGGAATCACTGAAGAAGAGCTCTCCACCCGCGTTGCTGGCTGGAGACTCGGCGAACTCGTGCCCTGAACTGATCTCAGTCCACTCCGCGCCTTCGGGCAGCAAGTCGACTCGACGATTCCCCGAGGCGTTTGGGGCCGCTTGGATCGGCTCGGGGTACTCGCGCCAAATCCACTTCAGTGCCTCTGGCATAATCGCTGCCGAGTGCTTGCCGTTGTGCCCGCCTTCTCCCCAAACGTGGTGAACGTCGTACCCAGCCCATTCGAGGGCCGAAAGCATGTCTTGATTTGCCGTCCACCAATCGCCTGCGTAGATGTTCAGGTCAGAACTGCCGTCCTGTAAGAACACTCGGATCGGCTTCGGTTCAACCTTGCGTACAAGTGCAGATAATTGGTTCGCCCCGCGCAGCCCGACATAGGTGCCAATTGTGCTGATCACTCGCCGAAAAGCGTCGGGACGCTCCCAAGCGGCATTGAACGCGCAGATGCCTCCAGAGCTGGCCCCAGCGAGAGCCCGATCATTCGGATCATCACTCAAGTTGTACGACTTTCCGACTTCGGGGAGCACTTCGCTGAGTAGAAACCGCGCGTAGCGGTCTCCTAACGCGTCGTACTCTAGGCTACGGTTAAATCGCGGTTGCGCCTCAGCCTGAGCTACCGGCACAACGCCCGGGTCGATAAAGATGCCTACGGTAACCGGCATTTCCTTGGTATGGATCAGGTTGTCGCAAACGGTCGGTAAACGCCAGCCTTTGGCGCGGTTCAGCCCGTCTTGAACGATCAGCGTGCAAGCTGGTTTTTCGGCATCGTACTGAGCCGGAACATACACCCAGTAGTTGCGAACCGTACCTGGGTAAACTTCGCTCTTCAATTCGAAGGGTCCAACAACTTCTCCCTCAGGCACGCCATCTCGGCGAGTTGCTTCCTCCGGTACGGGGTACTCTTCGTCTTGGCTGAAGACGGAAGATGTGGCCAGGCACGCTACCGAAAGTAGGCAAGCAAGGAATCGAAATTGCGGCCGCCGGTAGAAGAACTGCTGAATAGACACTGCCAAATTCTCAACGTTAGGAGTTCAGAGAACGCAAAACCTGATTTTAGTCGCTAACGGCTCGGCCTACGATTGGGGAAGATAGGGAAAGTCGTCTGCAATCATAGAGTATAAAGTCCGGGATTTTGTTGACTCGGTTCTTCGGTTTTGATCAAATGCAATGAGTTGATGTGTCTCTTCTTCTCTTCTGTTGGAAAGCACAGTGGCTATCTTGCCCAAGTGCTATTGGAGGTTTCCATGTGTTTCTACGGGTTGCGACCACGACGCGTGCCAATCGTTGCCGGCTCCAAGTTCACGGCGTTGAAAGTGATGGCACTTTCTTTCACGCTCCATTTCATGCTCCAAACGGCTCCGTGCAACTTCGCGTTTGCGGACTCGCCTGATGACTCAGGGAACAGCGAGACCTCAGAGTACTCTGCGGTGCTCGAGGCCTTAGAAGCCGAAAGCGCTGGCGACTTTTTACTCCGGCAACGGCTGCTGAATCAAGCAAGTGGCTCGGCGGAAGCGAAATCGTATCAAGGCCAAATGGAAGACAACGGAGAATGGCAGGGTATCAACTCTAGCATTGCCGAAGCTCAGTCCAACGCGTTGCTCGATGAGTATGAACAGCGGAGGTCGAGTCTTTCGGACGATGTCGCCAATCACATCATCATGGCGCGCTGGTGTCAGGACAAGAAACTATGGCGTCGATGTCGTTCGCACCTAGCGCGAGTCATCGAGCTGGAGCCAGATAACGCCGCTGCGCGTCAGGCGCTCGGCTATCAGCTTGTTCGGGGGGAGTGGATAAGTCCCGAGCAAATTCAGGAGTTGGCACTGAGGACGGAGTTTACTTTGGAGTCCCTAAAAGCCTTCGCTCCTAAGGTTGGGGAAATTCGGTCTTTGCTCGCGAAATCCCGAATGCAGGCTCAGGAAACGCTGATGCAGATTGTAGATCCGAACGCAGTGCCCTGCGTCGAGCAACTCCTCGGTCAAGGAAACGTGTTGGAAGCAGAGTTAGCGGTTGAGTGGCTGGGAACGATCGACTCCGTCGACGCCTCTCAGTCCTTAGCACGGTTCGGCGTCTTTCATTCGAATGCTGCGATTCGAGCATTAGCGGCGAAGAATCTTGAAGGCCGATCTTACTATGACTACGTTCCGCAATTGTTGGCTTTGCTAGAGTCGCCCGTTCAAATGATGGTCATGCCAGTGTTTGATAACCGTGGCGAGTTGCAGGGATATAGGCAAGCGTTTGCCAAGGAGAAGATGGATCGCTTGGATTACCTCGTTGTCGACCGATCGGTCGCACGGGTTGCGGTTAGATCTACTGGTCCACCGTTGATAAATGGCCTGCTCAACTGGCAAGCGCAAGCCATACTACGCAATCGGGCGGAGCAAAACATTCGCGCGGGAGCCGCTGCGGAATCCCGTGCGAGAGCGTCACGAATGCTCCGCGACAACGAGAGTATTCAGCAACGTAACGAGAGGGTACTCACGCTCATCTCGGCGACTACCGAGGAAGCTTTCGACGCATCTCCAAAGGCTCTTTGGCAATGGTGGGACCGCTACAACGATGCGGACTATCAGAAGTCCAAGCCGGAACGCCTACGCCAAGAAGCCTCGACGGTTTCGTACTTGACTCCCTCCTTCAACCCAGAGACGTGCGAGTGCTTCGTAGCGGGAACGCCGGTGGTCACTCAACGTGGTGAAAAGCCCATCGAGTCGGTCGTCGCTGGCGATCTTGTACTTAGTCGTGATCTGAAAACTGGCAAACTAGCGTGGAAGCCGATTTTGCGAGCCACCACACGGAACCCAGAGACCACTGTGCGCGTGATAACAGACGGTGACGAAATCACGTGCACCATCGGTCACCTCTTCTGGGTCTCTGGTAAGGGATGGCGAAAAGCCAAAGAACTTGGGTCGGGGGACATCCTGCACGGTGCGCAACAACCGAGTGTCGTGTTGCGGGTCCAACCCGATCTTCGCCTCCCGACCTACAACTTAGAGGTCGCCGACTATGGCAACTATTTTGTTGGCAAAGCTCGAGTTCTGTCGCACGACGTTCGACCTCGCGGAGAAAATCGCGAAACGGTGCCGGGACGACGCCGTGTTCAACTTATGGTTGCGGCCGCTGGTCAGGCCAGCCGCGTTGGGGCTCGTGCTTCGGATTGACATTCGCCCCAAGGGTGCTCCGAACCCCATTTTGCGTAATCGAAACCTAAAACGGATTCGACTGAAGAACAGTGCTCAGTCGCCTTGCTCGCCCGTCGCGGTAGATGATGACTGAGACGTTCGACCCAACAGGGGTCAAGCCAACTTGTTTGACTAAGTGACCGTCGTTTTCGATGCGAACACCATTGAATTCGACGATGACGTCACCTAGCTGAAAGCCGGCGGTAGCGGCTGGCGAGCCAGGGTGGATGGATTTAACGAGCGCTCCATCATTGGAATTCAAGCCGAGCCGCCGAGCTTTGTAGATGTCGAATTCGAAATCTAAATCGACTCCGAGGAACGATCTCGACAACTGTCCTTGGCGAACCAGTTTGTCGGCGACTAGAACGGCCATATTGATGGGAATCGAAAAGCCGATGCCCTCGTTGCCTCCCGAATTACTGGCGATGGCCGTGTTGATACCCACAATTTCGCCACGCAAGTTGATCAGTGGACCGCCGCTGTTGCCAGGATTGATCGCTGCATCGGTTTGGAAGAAGTCTTGGATCTCGATCTCTCGAGAGCCCAGTTCCAAATTCCGACGGCCTTTGGCGCTGATAATCCCGTAGGTGACGGAATGGCTCAGTCCAAATGGGCTACCGACTGCGACAACGAAGTCGCCAACGTCCAACCGATCGCTGTCGCCAATCACAGCTGGAACCAACCCCGAATTTTCAACTCGGATCAAAGCTACATCCGTAGTCGGGTCGGTCCATACTTTGGAGGGACTGAGGACCTGGCCGTTGTTGAGCTCTAGGCGAATGGATCGCAAATCGGCTGGGTAGATGACGTGGCGATTCGTGAGCACATAAGCTTGATCGCGGATGCTGATGATGATGCCCGCTCCAGCCTCTTCGACTTTGCTGCTGGCAAACCCTTGTCCAGGATCTGCTGCTTTGGTCGCTTCGATATGTACGATGCTGGGACTGGTGAAACGGACAATGCGTCGAATCAGGCTGTAGTGTCGCTCCAGTGCATCGGCTTCGCGCTGCAGCTCCGCAAATTCGTACTCTCGGTTCGAGGCTTCCGCAATGGGAGCATCGAAGCTGCGGCGAGTGTTGGTCGAAGCCACGCCACGTGTTCCACGGGAGACCGGCTTCTGCCTGGTCGTTCCATCTCCGAAACGACTCTGATAGTTGGGGACTTCCGGTCGGACTGTAACTTGGGCAGCTGCATGATTGGAGTACAGCGGGGAGCCCAGTAGTCCGAACGCAAGTGCGATCCCGAATCTCTGGCGCGAACGCCCTAGGAGCGACTTCCATTTGGTCAACATGTTCACCTCAGTTGGCCAGTGATTACCACGGGCGTCGCATGCGGAATCCGACCCGCACTATTACATCGACGCGAGATGTGGAATCGGCAGTCCAGCCGAGACACGTCAAAACGAAAATGGTAGCAAAGCAATGATAGCGATAGACGGCGGTCGCATGCGCCCGTCAGTCTACCCATACCGGTGGGTGGAGTTCTTCACACTCGTCCGGTCATTCGGATCCTGATTATTTGAAGCTCAAACTCGCCATCACTCGTTCAGTTCAACTTGCATCTTATGCATGGTCGGCGAGTGCGGACCAGTCCTTACAGCCGGATTCTTCCAACTTTACTTGGCAGCCAATACACAGGGTGGCGTACGGTAACGCCTCGAGGCGGGCCAGCGGTATCGGAGTATTGCAACCTTCACAATCGCCATAGATTCCCGATTCGAAACGAGACATCGCGTCGCAAACTCTTTCCAATTCTTCCGACTCGACTTCCGCCAGTCGACTAGCCACGGTTTCGTTGTTTGAATCCAGTGCCTGCTCGGCTGGCTCGCCATGGAGCTCGGTCAATCGCTCAAGCGAGGCGATGTCGCCTTGGAGAGCCGCTAGAAGAGCCTCACGTCGCCTAGCAAGATCGAGCCCGAGGGAAAGCAATTGCTCGTTTCTTTTCATGGAGGTGTCTTTCAAAGCGGAGAGTAGCAAGCGAATGAAAGGAAAAAGACGTCGGTTCTTGCTGTCTTGGTCGTGCCTGCACTGGGAACTCGGATACGAGGGTGATTTGGAAGGCTGAAACAAGCCCGCTTTCAAACCTCGCATTGAGAAGAACGCGTTGGCAAAAGGGGGTTGTTGGCAACCGAGTTGCTCTCAATCCGCAGTTCGCCGTTTCGCTTGCGTCTCAGAGGTCTCTAAACCAATACGGGAACCGCAGCGCTGGTTGGTTCGATTTCCGAGTCGGTAGGCGTGAGGTGTCGAAAGCTCTCGTCGAAAGGCAGTGCGTGCTTATCGTGCAACTTCCTGGGATCGAGCGTGAGCCAGTTCTTCAATCGCTCTATTCCCGGATCTGCGTGAATACGACGAATGTGAAAGGCTCTCCCCTCAACGCGAGAGTCTGCGTGATTCGAAGGCCAGTTCAAAGCTCCGTAGGCACTGCAGAAACCGCGGAACGCATTCTCTTCGAGCACGCTGACGGCTGCCTGAGACATGCACTCAGGTAAGCCGTAGGGAAACGCAAAGAAGCGGATCTCATTGCCGAGCCATTCCGAAAGCTGCCGAGCGCCGCCGAGAATTTCAAACTCGATCGATTCAGTCGTCGTCAACTTACCCACGTTACAATGGCTGCGAGTATGAGCCCCGATTTCAATTCCGGCCTCAGCGAATTCTCGAAGCTCGTCGACGGTATTCGGCCGTAGAGGAAGCCCTGCTTCGACATCGTGCGGAAAAGGCTTCTGTTCGTTGACGAAGTCTGTTGCCACGAAGTATGTCGCCGGAAGGCCACGCCGGACTAGCTCGGGAATCGCAAACTCAGCGTTTTCGCCATAGCCATCATCGAAAGTAATGGCGACCGCCGGCCGCTGACTCCCTAATTCCGTACGGCGTTGGACCTCGGCTAAGTCGACCACTTCGAAGTGTTCTTGCAAGTAGTCGAGATGCCGAGCGAAATCTCCACGACTTATCGTCCAGCCGTTGGGATGTTGATCGGCCACGCGATGGTAAAACAAAACCGGCGTCGGCATGGTCCGGCTTTGGTGCAGCCCTTGTTGAATTCTGCTGCGAATCGGACCGGTGACGCCTCGGTAGAGACGCAGCAGTTGTTCGCGTGCAAGTGAATTCATCGTAACCCTCAAACTTCGACTGGTTCGGCCCCGCTCTGGAGGTACCCGTGCATCAGTAAGCTTGTGGTATCAAATGAGACTCGGTCGTGAGCACGCTTGGGATGGATAGAATCCGCGTGGGAAACTCTGCCGCTTTTTTAGGTTGTGCCGATTAGACAGCGTTTAGAGCAGAGGCAGCCTGGAACATTGACTGTCGACGCGGTAGCCGGCGAATTCCAACGAACTCTGCCGCTCGAGAGCCGCACGCATGGAGAGCGACTGTCGGCTGATCTATCGAGTCGCAATCATGCAGCACTCTCGGCGATTGAAAGACAACTGCCTTGCACGGACACTAGAAAATCCCCACTCTTTGACTCGCGATGCGTATTCTTCGAAGCGGTCGACCAATTCGAAGTTAGTTAACTTCATCGTCAGCACGAGTCCTTCGAACCGGCTACTCGAGTAGGTCACGATGTCCTCAACGGCATCCAACGTATAACTCGGCGCCACGTTGGCATCTGCGGCTAACCATCGAAACCCAGAATAACGTTTCCGCTTGATGGCCGACGACTTATTACGCCAGTGATCGAATCTCGGGTGTGCCAGTAGTGCAGGGTCCATCTCCGCAGGATCCACACCGGTGACTTGGAAACCTAAATCCAGCAACCGTTGGCTAGCACCTCCGGGGGCTGAACCAATTTCCAAGAATCGATCGCCTGGCTTCGCAGGGAATTGGCTCCACGCAAGCGCCTCGGCGATCTTCAAGTAGGCCCTGCTAACCATCGGGGCAGGCTTGGAGAACGGGAAAGAACCTCCGGGCCACTGCAGCTCGGTTGCCGAAGCGGTGTGATAGCCGACGAGCCACTGATTGGGAGCGACCAATATCACGTCCAACACGCGAGCTTCTTGTGCGGCGGGCTGTCCGGAGCAATCGGCCTTCGGAAGCTGCTCTCCGAACAATTTCAGTACAGCTTCCTCTAGTTCGCCGATTCCAGGTTCGAAGCCATTGGAGCCAGGAAGCTCTCGGTCGCGAGAAAAGACATGAACGGCATCCCAGTCGTCGCCGGCAATTTCAAGGGCCTGTTTTACAAGCTCGCCTGCCTGGTCGCCTGACAACTGTCCCAGGGCCACACCAGACTGTCGGACTAGCAGTCCAGCTGGTACCGCCCATTGCATCGACTGCTCCGGAGGGGCGTTCCCCTCACTGCTAAATTCGACTCGCTTCCTGGGGGAAGTCTTGAAGGTCAGCAGGCCGGGCCTTGAAAATGCAAGTCGAAAGTCCGTTTCAGGTTGGACGAACTGTGCCTTCAAAGTGGACTCGACGCCCTGCTGGCAGACCAAAAAAACGAATCCGGAGTCCCCAACTTCTCCATGAACGGGCTCCATTCTCGTCGTACGGACCAGAGAGTTTGGGGTGACGTTTGCTGGGGGCATGACTTATAAATGTTGGTGGAAAGGGGATTTCGGCCCCAAGTCTAACTCGATTTTCGTTCTCCACAGGGACTCGCATGGTAAAAAAAGAAGAAGCCTTCGAAGTTGAAGGCACGGTGACTCAGGCTCTGGCGAATACTCGCTTTAAAGTGCAACTAGAGACAGGATCTGAAGTGCTCGCTCACGTCGCAGGACGAATGCGCAAGAACTTCATTCGGATCGTGCCCGGCGACAAAGTGCGCGTCGAGTTGTCTCCGTATGATCTGACGAAGGGGCGAATCACGTTTCGCGAGAGATAATTCTATGGCTGCTGGCACTCTCTTTGCCCAGCCAGTGCTCTAAGTTCAGAGGATGGTCTGTGGGTTCTCCTGGAACCGCCTGATTCCAATTGATCCTCCCTTTCTGGTTGCATGTGCTCCAGATTCGGTTCTCGTGGGGCCTGCGTTGTTGGAGTTTTGAGCCGGAATTTTGCCCCAGGCTGGGATTCTGAGCCAACATTACGGCTTATTCACCGAAAAGCACCAGCACAACCAACTACCGCCGTCAACTTGGGGCGTCCGAGTTTTTTTGAGCCGGACTCCGAGCGACACCTCACCTGTTCACTATTTCGGCCAACGGTAAGCTGATCGAATGGCATGGGACCGAATCTCCGCAATTTGGGAAAAATGAACCAAAATTGGGGAAAACTGCGCCAGAACAAACTGCAATACTAGCCTTGATAATGAACTCACTTGTTCGCGCGTGACGTACGTGGGACTGTAGTGAGATGCGGTTTACCGACCGCAGGCTTGTCAAAGTTGTTCGCAGGCGTGGCCTCCGCCATAGAGTTTTGGAAATCCAGTTATGGAACCGGATTTGATCCGTAGAAGTACTGGCGAAATCTGCTCTCTCTTGATCGCCAACTAAAGAGACAAGAGATCCTTCAAGTTCAACGACAATCGACACTATCAGCTTTCCAAGAAGTTCCCGTCTAACCAAAGTAGCCCAAACGGCTGCTTGCTACTTTTAAGTCAGTTTCAATGCTCAAATTTTCTCAGGAGCGATTTATGCGTCTTCCCCGTTTCAAGGTCGCTGCAACATTTGCACTCGGAGCTGCCTTCTCTCTTGTATCTCCGCAGCTTGGCCGAGTGCTGCACGCCCAGCAATCGAAAGATGTCGCAGTTGTTTCAATTGCTCCTCTCGACCGGGTGCTGAAAGACACTTCGTATTTGCTTCGCGCGAGCGGAGTGCCTGAGATGGGCGGCTTCGTCAGCATCATGGCGAATCAATACACCCAGGGAATGGACCGAACGAAGCCGCTTGGGGCCACCATCACCATGGATGGCGAAATTCCAAGCGCAACGATCTTCGTTCCCATGACGGATATCAAGCTCTTCTTTGGCGCTTTGGCTGCTATTGGCATCGAGCCGGACGATCTCGGTGACGGGCTTTATGAAATCGATACCGGTGGACAAGTCATCTACGCCAAAGACTCGGGAGACTGGATGTTCGTCGCTCAGAGTGAAGAAGCCCTAGGCGACACGCCCGCAGACCCATCGGCCGCGTTGGGATCGCTACCCAAAAACTATGACTTCGCTTTCCGATTGAATGCGAAAAATGTACCGGCTGAAATGAAAGACCAAGCTATGGAGCAAATCCGACTTGGTTTCGAACGCAGCATGGCGCAACAAGCTGGGCAGACGGATGAGGAGCGAGCTGCTGCCGAAGAAATGGGTAACGCCTCCATGGAGCAGCTTGAGCAATTGGTCACCGACTTGGATCAGCTGTTTCTCGGTTGGGCAGTCGAGTCGGGCGCTCAGCGCACTTACTTTGATGGCGGCGTTCAGTTCGTCGAAGGTTCACTGCTTGCTCAACAAGCGGACGCAGCCCAGGGAGTTACCTCGGCCTATACTGAATTTATGCTACCTGCAGCGTCTGCCATGTTCCGATTCACGTCGATGATTGCGGAATCGGATCGACCAACGGCGAAAAGCAACTTCCGGAATTCGATATCGCAAGTCGAAACTCAGCTTGAACAAGCGGATATGCCCGAAGAAGCTCGCGAGTTGGTTGGCGAACTCTTGTCTGGTCTTACGAAGATCATGGAAGACACGATCGACGAAGGCAAGTTTGATGGTGCCGGAAGCGTAAGCGTCGCGGATGAAACTCTACGCCTTCTCGTCGGTGGTTACATCTCAGACGGCAACGCACTCGCAGCCGAATTCAAGAAGGCGGCGGCCAAGCTGCCGGACGCACCGAACGCACCAACTTTCGAATTCGACTACGAGACCTACAAGGGCGTAACACTTCACCGCATCACAAGCGAGGCGAAGATCGCGGATCCAGCCGCGAAGCGTGTCTTTGGAGACAAAATTACGGTTACCGTCGGAACGAGTGAAAAGGGCTACGTGTTGGGACTGGATCCAACCGGAGACGCGATGGTCAAGCAAGCGATTGACAAGCTGAGCGGATCATCGGAAAAGGAAGTTACTCCGTTCGAAGGCGTTATGAAAATGGAGAGCATTTTGCGATACGCTCAAACTATCGCACCGAATCCGATTCTGGATAACATGATCGGCAAGCTCTCCGAGTTTTCTGGCTACGACAAAGTAGAAGTGACTTCACGTCTCATTCGTCGTGGCGGCGTCTATCGCCTGTCGATCGACGAAGGAATCTTGCAAGCAGCCGGTGCGGCCGCTAAAGCAGGTGGAGGCGGTGGCGGAGGATTCTAGAGCCTCCAAAGACTCTCTGGCTCTACCGGAGATACACCTAGCCAGCCATCAGACTAAAACGCCGCTGCTTAAAACCAGCGGCGTTTTTTGCGCGCTACACAATCGGATCTCGCTTGCACCGGGTACACTTGCACGCCATAAACTCGACCGTCGGCCGAAGTCAGGGGAACTCCACAGCGTGCAGCATCCGCCAAGAACAACTCTGCAGATCGGAGCGGTTTCTTTCGAGAACGTCTAATCCCAGAACCCAATCCGAACCTTCCATTGCGTTTGGGGCATCTCGGTCCAACTCGCCCGCTCAACCTGGCGGCTGTGTGGGAGCTAGAAAGTCGGTTGGCGATGACAGAGCACTCCGACAAGCCCCGCCACTAGAAGTCCGCCGAGGTACCATTTGGGGCTCAACGGGTAACTGGAGACGGTCACCACGAAGAAGGCTGTTCCTGAAAGCATTGCAAAACACAGGAAGGGCCACGCGACAATCAATGCCAACACCATCGAATAGTCAGAGCCAAAGAGATTTTCAATGAACGCTCGGCCGGTAATCCCTGCTCCCGTACTGGCGGGGAAGCATAGCGGTGCGCTCGCCGCGAGCAGTATCCGAAGCTTCGAATCGAGTTGAGCTTCCATGTTAGTTCCGTGCCGCTGCGACCAAGGTCCAAACGCGGTTCTTCGAACTTGTGCCCCACGGGATAATAACTCTCTGAAGCAGAGCGTAAAGTCGTCGGCTTCGGTTTGCAGGGCAAGTCAGAGTTTCCGTTCGGGCTACATAGTCCCGCGGCTGTACCAGGGGGAACGTAATAAATCCACGGCTCGAAGATCCGAGCTACTTTGTGTAGCTTGAAAAACGGATCGGCCCTACTTCGGTTTGATCGGTGCTGGTTTCTTCTTGCAGTACTGGTTCCGGGGCGAAGGGACCGAACACGCTTTCCCCGTCTTCGGGCCTGGTGAATCGCCTTTAGCCATGTTCGATGACTACGAGTCTTGGGGCGAATCGGAGGCTTCGTCGCTTTCGAGGAAATTTCTCAGGTAGCGGAGGCGGAGACGATTGCCGGCTTCCATGGTGCTCGGTTCGTACCTCAGTTGCTCTGTCAACTTTTCCAGGTCTTCCTGCTCCTGATAGATGCGGGCGAGTGAGTAACGCGAAATTGCATTCCACTGCTCTGCCAGTGGATTCTGATTGTCGATGACTCGTTTGCGAAACCAGTTTTCTGCTGCGGAGTAATTACCGCGGTCAAAATGCAATTGAGCCATTAGAAAAGCCGAGTCGACTTTCGCTTTACGAAAAACAAACTGGGCTTGGAGTAACCTTTGATCGAAACGCTCCTTCTCTTCGCCTGGCATACGAGGGACGCCCAACTCACGCTGAACGGTTGGATCATAGAGCAATTGACGCAGCGACTCTTCATCGAAGCGGCACTCCATATACTGCGACAAAGCACCTTGCTTGGCAACTTCGCTTTCGAAAACGCCGAGCAAGTGATTCATTCTTCCGTTGGCTGCGGGGTTGTCCATCATCCACACGCCATGCTTGGTCATGTACTTCACCGTGAAATCGGAGACGGTTCGAAGTTGATCTCGGACACCGGCGGCGTGTACCTGAGCTTGCACGGGGACTTGCCAAAGCTTGACCGTTGCGTCGGGCACGGCCGCGCTGAGTTGCGCAGCGATGGCATCAATATCAAAGTAGACGTTCATCCGTTCGTCGCTGAGCAAGTTCTGCTCCAACAACTTCATCCGCGCGCTTGCGGCGGTTGGAGGCAAGTCGATCAACAGTTCGATGCTTTTCAGGTCGCCAGGATTGAAGGCGTAGTCTTTTTGACCTGGCAAATCGAGTCGACGGAGCACTCGAGGATTTTCTCTGGCTTCCTTTAGCGTCGCTAGGCGGACTTCGTCCGGCTCTAGAATTGGAAGGCCAAGCTTCGGTTCGAAAACATAGACTTCGTCGCCAACTAGAACGGCGATGGCCCAAATGATTCCGTTGTCTGAGATCCAAGCGGTAGCGATGTCGCGCTGTGCGGCCAAAGACGTGAAGACTCGGCCTTTTTCAATGAAGTCACCAAACGAAAAGAGGAGCGTCTCCCAAGGGAGGTAGCCATAGCCGAATCCATTGTCGACGATCTCGCCACTTGGATCGGCAGCCTTCTGTTCGACGCCCGCCAGTTCCGATTCTAACGCTACGTTTCGCATGACCCAGTCGAACAGCTTGTAAGCTTCTCCGAGTCGCAATGCGTCTTCAGGCGATAGCTTCTTGGTCTTCTTCTCCAGAACGGATGCAATAAAGTTGTCGCGTAGCGGCGCCTGTACGATCCAGTTCGAGAGCTTGTCCATCATGCGCCGCTCGAACAAGTAGTCGATATCCCATTGCGAGAACTGCAGACTGATGGGGGACTGACAGCCAACAAACTCGAGCATGTCGGCAGGCAGCGGATCGAGCAACTTGGAGGGACTGTACTTGGCCTGAGTCAGGTCTGCATCTTTCATCCAAGTGTTGAGTTCCAATTGGACTTCTTTAGCCGTCTGCGCACGATTGAGTGGCGTCATTCGCTGCAGATAGCGCATGGCGTTTCGGACGCTGTCCTTCGTCGCTTTCGACTCGGCGAGCTGCTGCGAGATAATCGTCGATTGGTTTCGCCCGCTGCGCGACGTCAGAAATGGGATCACCAATCCGGCCAGCAGGACTAGCATCAGGCCGCAGAGTAGTTTGAGTCGATTCGACATTGAACTTAGCAGTGGTGAGAGAGTGTGGCTTGCGAACAGCGATGCAAGTCTGGCAATTTAGGCTTTCGACGGCCGGGGGCGACCCAATCGCCGGTTACCAGCCACGCGTTAGATGGTGAACAGATTTTAGCTGCTTTAACAGTGTCTGTACGCTATCCAAAGGCACCATGTTCGGGCCATCGCTTGGGGATTGGTCCGGCTCAGGGTGGGTTTCAAGAAAGACTGCGTCGACACCGACGGCCACCGCGGCTCTCGCCAAAGGCCATACCATTTCACGGTTTCCGCCCGTCGCTCCCCCTAATCCACCTGGCTGCTGCACTGAGTGCGTGGCGTCGAAAACAACGGGCACCCCCAAGGATCGCATGATCGGCAGCGACTGCATGTCATTGACTAGTCGCCCGTATCCGAAAAACGTACCTCGCTCGCAGAGCATCACTCCGTTGGCTCCGCCGCTTTGCAGCTTCTCGACAACGTACTTCATATCCAAGGGGGCCATGAATTGCCCCTTCTTCACATTGACTGGGCAATTGGTAGCTGCAGCCGCGAGTAGAAGGTCGGTTTGTCGAGCGAGAAACGCTGGGATCTGAAGCACGTCGCAGACTTCGGCTACCGGGGCGGCGTGCTCTGGCAGGTGAATATCCGTCGTGGTCGGGAGCTCGAGCGTCCGATTCACTTCGTCCAAAATCTTGAGCCCTTCGTCAATGCCGAGCCCTCGAAAGGCGCCAGAGCTAGTGCGGTTGGCCTTATCGAACGAAGCCTTGAAGACGAGAGGTAGTTCCAATGCTTCCGACTCTTCCTTCAGCCGCTCAGCGATGGTCAGGGTCAAGTCGCGGGACTCGAGCACGCAGGGACCTGCGATGATGAGAAGTTCGTTCTCCGCTCCGCAAGTCAGATTAGCGATCGATACTGGGTCCATCCATTGCTCCTTCAAGTGACGCGAAAGGTTTCGGACTCAACAGAAACGCCGTCCAAAACAAAATGCTCTAAACGAAATACTCTTAACGAAATGCCTTCCGTACGGGACGCACCAGGACTAAGCACGCGGAATGAGCAGAGAGAGATGATTGGGCAAGACTTGAATGTCTAGCGGTAGTGTACCGCCAGGATCTCCGTCGATTTGGAACGCGATTCCATTTTCCACTTCTTCAGCATTCTGCCCAGTGGTACCCGGGGAACTGGACGGCGACGTCGCACCTGAGTGAATTTGAATCCGCTCTGCCAGCTGGTGATGGAAATCAGTCATGCTTTGATGACGTCTCAGAAACAAGCGTGTGAAATACCCCAGCCCTCGGAGCACTCCGCCGGCGCGAAACGTACAGACATCTAATTTTCCGTCCGCAGGATCCGCCTGAGGACAGAAGTCGAGGTTTGCCGCATACATAGGTAAGTTAAATACGAAGATCCACGCCGCGTTCAGTGTCGTTGGTGCCGAAACAGGGAGAGAAGCTTGCCGCGGTTCGTCGGTTAGCTTCATTTTGGTCTCGGAATCCAGCTCAATGTTCAGCGCGGGAAACCGATACTTCTTTAGGGCGGTCAAGATTGGCCGAGTGTACGACCAGCGGTTGATATGGCCCTTGCGAATCTTGTGCATTTGTCTCACGACCTCGGCATCGAAGCCGCAGCTGGTCATGACTAAGAACTTCTGGCCGTTCGCCGAGCCTGCATCGATCTGGATCTTCCGACCTTCATCGAGAGTGGAGCAGGTTGCTTCGATATCTGCTTTCAATCCGAAGTGCCTAGCCAGTAAGTTCTCTGTGCCGAGCGGAAACATCAGCAGAGGGATCTTTTCGGAGATCCGATTCGCCAGTGCGTCTGCCGTACCGTCCCCACCCGCGGCAATAACGGCTTTTAGCAGTCCTTGGCTTTGAAGCTGTTCAGACTTTGGCGCTACGCTTTCCAAGTCGTGGACGAGTTCGCAAACGTGTCCCCGCGCCTGAATCGCCTCTTGTAAAGCGCGGACTCTAGCACCGCTTTCCGTTGCCCCTGACTTGGGATTGGCAACCAGCAGCACAGTTTTAGAGTCGTCGGGCAAGGCGGCTGCTCTGTAGAAAAGGGAATTCGAGAAAGCCCATGCGAAACGCTCTTACTCGATCGAAAAGTAAATTCGGTTCGCCCTTTGCGGTGCCAGGTCGATGGGCCCAATCCGACGAAGCCTCGCAAATATCAGCGGATCCGAGGCGACTTTTGACGGGGCTCAAACTGCGTTCGACCGTTGGCGGAGGCAAACTCCGTTCGGGACCCAGGGAAATCTAACTACGACAATTCTAGAGCAATTCGGATATGTCGTGTCTAGCCGTCGGGTTGGTCTGCGGGCGAGCTGTCGTTATTGGATTTCGACAGTTGTGAATTCAAGACATCCACGGGGATGGGAATGCCCTTCAAAACGCCTTCGACGGCAACTGAATTGCGAACAAAGCCCTGGAAGCGAGTGACTACGATTCGACCACGCCTCAGCTTTGTCATGCCGCACACCAGGACAAGTCGATCACCGGGGATCACTGGATCACGGAAGCGAACGTCTTCCAACCCGCCGAAGCCGACCATGGCGGCGCCGAGCAAGTCGTACTTTTGAGAAAAGTAGCTGCACATCTGGGCGGCAGCTTCGAGCATCACGACCCCGGGCATGAGGGGCATGTTGGGCATATGGCCTCGAACCCAGAACTCTTCGTTCGTAAGGTCTTTGTACCCTGCGCAAACGTGAGTTTCTACGTTCTCGTAGACAATCGCTGTCAGCTGCTCCATCTCGAACCGCTGCGGATTGTACTTTCGGATCTCTTCCTGGTTCGCAATGACGTTATCAAGGTCAAGCGTTGATGGGTCGAGAATCAGGTCGCGAACTGCCAAAAGAAAAGCTCCGGCCGGCGTTTGTGGCTATGTACCTACCCGACAGCTGCGATGGCTTGAGCAAGCCCCGCGGTTGGCCGGCTTGCTGGATAGGTGCAGGATCAATCCAAATTACGCAAAGTGCGAAACGCGTTGGATTCCAAGTGGTTTAGGTGCGAACCTTTTTACGCTTCGCCTTGCGTCCCTTGGCATTGGCCGGGCGTGCTCCATGATTCGCCTTCTTGACCTTACGGTGTGGCTTTGACATTGCTTTTCTCCAGAGTTAGTTATTTTGGGTGGTAAGGCCTATGGTGGCTGACTGCTCAGCTACATTCTCATTGCGGACTTACCCTTTTGCCTCAATTCAAGCTGATAAAGGTACCAGTTCAGATAGGTAGCGAAAAGTCGCATTTCGTGTGCTTATCGACTTCAAATCGTTTCCTACTACACCTCGGCTGGGGAGGAAGTGGGCCTTGGAGGGAGATACGTCATCGGCGACGGCTGAAGTTGGCAGAGTTACGATGGTTGGGACACCAGATCTGCCCTCCGTTCCGATTGCCTAGGATCACCAGGCTGCCAGAAGTTCCTTTAGTGACCCCTTATGGTCTTCCTGGATTGCGAGGGCCTCCCAGATTGCCACTGGGCGGATTGGGTGGCACCGATAACCGTTTTCTTCCGCATGACCCTACTCGAGCGTCTAGACTCGACTTTTGCCCTACCAACCATGGGGGACAACCGTGAAGTTTGGACTCTCCGGACGCGTACAATTCAACACACACCGCCATTCGAGTAATTCTCTTCAGGGAACAACAAGAGTACATTGGAACCATGTCAACGCTCCCTAAAAGACCATTAACCTTTTCGAACGTGTGATCGACCAAAGACTTTTCACCTAGATCACCAGCGACAGATGGCAAGCATGCCGTATCCAGGCCGGTAAAAAGTACCTGACTGGTCGGTTGTGTCTTGGGATAACGTAGTCGTACATTTTTTCGAAGCGAAGATCTCTAACATCAGCGTTCGGTGTTTCTCGGAATCATCATCGACGTTGGCAGATTGAACATGTCGCGCATGGAAAAACAGGGCCAGCCTCAGCGAACGACCGGGATGAGCGGGGGAACGCCATCCACAGGCTCGACGTCTCGCCACGCCAATGCGAAAGCTGAAGCCAAGAAACCCGCGGATCCGGCGACTCGGCCACAGCATGCCGCTTTGGACTCGCAAAATACTTCCCGCGCTGCGGCGCAGCAGGCGGCGAATAGGTCTCTTCTAACGTCCGCGAGCGACGAGGCCGAGCCAATCTTGCTCGATCCTACCTTGGTGGTCGCGAAGCCTGTCCCAACCCCGGCGGCTGGAGTTTCGAACCCAGCGCCTGTACTGTTAGGCCCGTTAGATTTGGAGGGGCATTCCGAAACTGCGGAGCCTTTGAGCGAAGAGGAACGACTGGAGATTCTTGAGTCCACGAAGGGGCGGCGTTTCTTGTTGGCGGCTGTGCCGAGTTGGTTGGTCAGTCTTTTGGTGCATTTAGTTCTCGTTGTCGCGCTGGCACTGGTCACACTCGATCCAGTCCGGAACGTGATCAGTATCTTGCAGGCCAGCGCTTCCACCACGGAGGCTTCGCTGGAGCAATTCGACCTTGCCGGTCCAACCTTAGAACAATCCGACGCACTTGATCAGCCTGTTGAAATGCAAACGTCGGAGACGACCGATACGCTGGAGTTTTCCGAGATCACCGCGCCGACGATGCAATTCACTGAGTCGATCAACGTCGCCAACAACTCTCTCACGGAGAGCGTTATCCCTTCGTCGTTGCTATCTAGTTCCTCTCTCGGCGGGCTTTCCGCTTCGCTGAATAGTCGCTCAGGTGCGAGCCGGTCGGAGTTGCTGGAGCGGTATGGCGGAACGGCGGCCAGTGAAGAATCCGTCGCACTTGCTCTGAAGTGGCTCGCGGCGCACCAAGCACGCGATGGCGGGTGGACTTTCCAGCACGAGCTCGTTTGCCGAGGGAGCTGCTCGGACTCGGGCGAGATGGCATTAGCAAGAAATGGGGCGACGGCGATGGCGCTGCTGCCGTTCCTAGGAGCCGGCCAAACGCACTTGGAGGGGCAGTACAAACGGCAGGTCTACCGCGGGCTGGAGTTCCTGATCAACAACTTGAAGGTCACGCGGGCCGTTGACATGCCAACTGGATCCTGGCACGAGCCCGGAGGTCGGATGTACTCGCACGGTTTGGCGGCGATTGCGATCTGTGAAGCTTACGCGATGACTCAGGACCCCGACCTTGTTCAGCCGGCACAGCTTGCATTGAACTATCTAATCAAAGGCCAGAACTCTCAAGTTGGCGGCTGGCGTTACTCTCCCGGCAGTCCTGGCGACACGTCTGTTGTCGGCTGGTGCTTGATGGCTCTCAAGAGTGGCAAGATGGGCAGCCTTTCGGTGCCTTATGCGAGCTTACAGAAAACGGACCAGTTCCTCGATTTCGTGAGCACGAACCAGGGCGCGTACTACGGCTACACCCAGGCTTCGGCAAAAAAACGCAGTGCGACGACTGCCGTTGGATTGCTCTGTCGCATGTACTTAGGCTATCCCAAGGAGCATCCAGGGCTGCAAGAAGGCATCGCTTACCTTGGAGAAACCGGGCCTAAGTTAAACGATCTCTACTACAGCTACTACGCGACGCAGGTCATGCGGCACCACGGCGGTGACGTCTGGGAAAAGTGGAATCGACAGATTCGCGATCCGTTGATTGAGAAGCAAGAGAAGAAGGGACATGCCGC
>JBGCCZ010000193.1:0-7037 GCA_045105035.1 Pirellulaceae bacterium
ATGGGAATGTTCGCGGTTGGCTACAGTTCGATTGCGGACAGCTTTGTTGAGAGCCCCATGAAACACCGGCTAGCTGCATTGGCGATTGGAGTTCGTCTGGCAGAGCGCAGGGATGGACAAGTTCCAGCTAGTCTGGCGGAGCTGGTTGAGAAGGAACCGCTTCTACCGAAGCTCGACAAATTGAAGCCCATCGGCGGTAAGCCCTTCGGTTACCTAGTGAACGACTCAGGGGCTGTTCTCTGGGGCTTTGCGCCGCGCACAGCCGGAGAAACACCCAACGAGATACCGGATCCCTCTGCGGATGACGCTAAAGCCGGTATTTGGCGCTGGGATTTACCTAGTCCAGGTGCTGGGGAGCCCGAAACAGGGGCAGATTGACGAATTTCGCTGACTAGACCCATCAAAACCCTGGAAATTAGCCGTTGTTCTGATTCGGAAACGCCGATACACTTCGGGACTTGGCTGCAGGTTAGATGCGCTGTTGCGTCGCAGCCAGATGAGCGAAAAACAACAAAATAACACTGAATAAGTCGATATTGGAGTGCTGAGATGACTCTCGACAAAAGCCTTCGAGTCTCTGGCGGTGCCATCAAGACTCGCAATGTCCTGACCCGCGTTGAGCGCCTTAAGCGGCTCAAAGAGCTAGACCGCTGGAAGGAAGGCGATCCCGTTCTGGGAATCCCCAAGACTCGCGTCGTCAAAGTGAGCTTGAAAAAGAAAAAGAAGGTGAAGAAGGAAGACGAGAAGTAATTCTTCTCCACTTCAACAAATACATTGAAAAGCCGCAGCCCATGTCTGCGGCTTTTTTCGTGCGCCGAGCTCGGAGTGCACCCGAACAACATTCAGTCAGGATCCTGTTCAGCCTCCCCCCAGGCTCGAACTTCGCCGCTCGGGTCAATATCGACGTGGATCAGATTCGGATTGCAGCACACAGGACAATCCTCCACATAGTCTTGTTGAGATCCAGCCGAGAGATCGACGGGTATCACAATATCTTCGCCGCACGAGTCACAGGTGTAGCTGGCTTCCGAATCCATCGTTTTCGCCGGGTTGGAGTTGGAACAAAATTCATGGCAGAGTGCTCAGTTCATTTCCCAGCCAACGAACAATGCATCGCCGCTGATCGAACATACTTTAGCATGCCAGCCAGTGCAGAAACCCCGCAATCACTCCCTGGAATCATCGTACGAAAAAAGGCGCCTCCTTCCGAAGAAGAAGACGCCCTGGTGGGGAGACGCAGTTGTTTCAAGTTGCGGTGAGGAAAAAAAGAAATGACTACGTAACCACCAACCGTCTTTCGTTTTCCTTCAAATGTGCAGTGTCCGAGGCTCTCAGTTGGCTGCTTAGCCTTGGCCAAGTTTGACTCTTCAAGGTTTCAACACTCTCCTAAGAAGCTGCAGCAGCGTGGCCCGTCAGCGGCAACTTCGCTTCGTAATCAAGAGAACGCAGGAACCAAGTCGCCGAGGCGAACTGGGATGTCGTGTAGTCGTCCGAGTTCGATCGCAGCAGTACTCGCAGGCCGTCGATCAGCTCCTTTAGCTCACGCTGAGCAGGGCTGCCGTTGCCGCTGTTGTCGGGAGTTCGACTCGCGACCAAGTCATCGATCCGATTTCTGAAAACCGCATACTCGTCCGTTCGCAGAATGTGTGGCCAAACTAATTTGCCGCTAGCGTGATCAAACTGTTCAGCAGTCAATCGCTCTGGCAACGACGATTCCAGGATTCGAGCCCAACGCTCCTTGCTAGGTGGAACGGGCGCGTACTTCTCGCGGTACTGGCGATTGATCTCTTTGTTTTCGAAGTAGGTTTTGACGTAGCGAGAGCTATTCTCAATCCGACGCTTGGTCGCTTCTTGGTGATTGACCGCAGCAACAGAGTCCAGGTAGTTCTTCTGTCCTGCAGCTTGGATCACCGCGGCCGAACCTCGTAGGTAGCCTTCGGTCGCCGTGCTCGAGTGACGCTGGTAGCTCCAGTTGTTAATTGGAACAGTAACCGCGTTTTGAGCGGTAGCGATCGCTGGTGCCAGGATCAAAGCCGAAAGTGCGAATGCGATTGATTTTAGATTTTTCATGATTCATTCTCCCTCACTGAAGCCAACGAAAGTCGGCGAGTCTGAATAAGTTGTGTTGCGAACCGCGTGCCAATTCACCGCTGAACTGGCCTGCCAACACTGAAAGCGAAGGTTTCAGCCAAGTGTTACTTGCTTCCGAAAAAAAGATTGCGATTCAGGACAGAAAGCGGACAGCGAATAAAAATCATATTTTCATGGTCCGTTTTGAGACATTTATCTCAAAATGAGATACAAAAGCCCGATTGAACGCTGCCGAGCATCGATGTTGGGGAACTCGCTCCCGCAGAGACCTCCATCCCAAGCCAACTCCCATCAATCCTCGCCAACTCTTGGATCATCGCTTTCGTGCTTTTAGTCGCTGGCTATCTCTGGATTCTTGGCGTGGCCGGCTGGATGACCGGAGCGATCTACTTCGATGTAGGAAAACGGCTTGGCCATCGCTCTCTACTGGTTGGCCTCTGGATCGCCAGTGTCGGAGTGTTGCTTTTCGGCTCGCCGTCGGTTGCATTCAGTATCACAGCGATCAGCACCGCCCTAGCCTGCTTTTTGCTTTGGTGGTTTCGCCAACAGCCCTCTCACGAAGGCAATTGGGATCCAGACTTTGCCAGGCTCCCGCAACTGACCTTGGTCGAGGACCCGCCGGGCCGTTCGCTTGTCGTCAAGAATCTTCGCAATTCGGAATACAGCGGGACCGGCAAAAGCGACGTTCGCTATGAGGTCGCCGAGTTTCCCTCCGACCAAGTCACTGCCGTAGACGCATTAATTGTGTTTTGGGGTTCCCAGTGGATCTGCCACCCGATGGCGATTTTCGAATTCGAAAACCAAAGACACTTGTGCTTTTCGATCGAGGTCCGTTATCGAGAAGGCGAAGAGTACGCGGTCTTACCGAGTCTCTATCGTCAGCATGAATTGATGTATGTCGTTAGCACTGAACGCGACGCCATCCTTCGGCGAGTCGTCTACCACAACACGGTGGACTGCTATTTGTATCGACTACAGGTCAGTCCCGCGTTTGCACAGCAGCTTCTCAGCGAATACATCGCAGCAACGAATCGAATTGCCGATCATCCGAAGTGGTACAACGTGATCACCAGCAATTGCACAACCGAGATCTTCTCCAACCGTCGAGAGAAGACTCCTTGGGACTGGCGGATGCTCATCAACGGGCAGTTCGACCGCATGCTGTACGACAGAGGACTACTTGCGAGCGATCGACCATTTGAAACACTGAAAAGCCAAAGCCAGATCAACCAACGGGCCCTTCAGGCGGGTCGCGAGGACTTTAGCAGGTCCATCCGAACAGGCTTACCAGGTTTTTGACTCACCCACGACGGGTTCCCGGCACCGAGTTTCGACTATCATGACGGTCGAATTTGGAATGGGATTGAATCGTCGCGCACATGAAACATGGAACTGATGCAATGCAGAACCGTCAGCAACAAGACACCACCAATCGGCACTCCAAAACAAATTCCAAGTCAAGCAATAAGACCAGGCTCTGGCGAGTGATTCATTCCGCAGCACTACTGGTGCTTTGCATTGGGCTGTTCACTGAAACACCCAACCTTAGTGCTCAGGAGGAAACCGAGTTGAACGAAGTGGGAACCTACGATCGACCCGGATATCCCAAGCAGTCGCGTAGTGTGACCTATGCAACCAATGGCATGGCAGCGACAAGTGACCTGCGTTCCACCCAAGCCGCGATTGAGATCCTTAAAGCCGGCGGGTCCGCCGTCGACGCAGCGATCGCAGCCAACGCAGTTCTTGGAGTCGTCGAACCAATGAGCTGCGGTATCGGCGGTGATCTTTTCTCGATCTGCTGGTCCGCCGATAGCCAGGAACTAACTGGATTGAATGCCAGTGGACGATCACCAGCTTCGATTTCAGTGGACGAATTCACCAAACGCGGACATGACGTCATTCCCACTTTCGGCTCCATGGCTTGGTCTGTGCCCGGCTGCGTCAAAGGCTGGGAAGACCTGCACAAGAAATACGGCAAACTCCCCTGGAGCGACCTGTTTGAACCCGCCATTGAACTAGCGGAAGCCGGATTCCCGGTTGCACCCGTCATCTCTGGCTACTGGAAAGCAGCCGAGAAACGGCTCGCAGCAACCGAGGACGCCGCGGCTACATTTCTGATCGATGGGAAAGCTCCACTCGCGGGCGATATCTTTAAGAACCCGAACCTTGCCGCAACGTATCGCCTCATCGCATCCCAAGGCTCAGACGCTTTTTACAACGGCGCGATTGCGAAGGAGATTGATCGATACTCACAAGCAACTGAAGACAGTTTTCTGCGACTTTCCGATCTGCAAGCACACGAGAATGAGTGGGTTGAGCCGGTCAGCACGAACTACCGCGGCTACGACTTATGGGAACTGCCTCCGAATGGCCAAGGCATCGCAGCGCTGCAGATTCTCAACTTGATGGAACCCCATGATGTGAAATTGATGGGATGGGGCTCACCCGAGTTGGCCCACTTGTTCATCGAGTCCAAGAAACTCGCTTTCGCGGACCGCGCCAAGTTCTACGCCGACATGCAGATGGCCGATGTTCCGCTTCAATCATTGATTTCGAAAGAGTACGCAGCCGAGCGGGCAAAGCTTTTTAATCCAGAAAAAGCACTCGTCGGAGTTCCGGCTGGAGACCCCAAGCTGGTCAATGGCGACACGATCTATTTGTGCGTTGTCGACGGCGATCGCAATTGTTGCTCCCTGATCCAAAGCAACTATTACGGTTTTGGCAGTCAGCTTGTTCCAGGCAATGTCGGGTTTGCCCTGCAGAATCGTGGAGCGTTGTTCAGCCTAGAAGACGATCACTTGAACCGACTTGAGCCAGGCAAGCGGCCCTTTCACACGATCATTCCTGCTATGGTCACCAAGGATGAAAAACCGGTTCTGGTGTTTGGCGTGATGGGCGGCGATATGCAACCGCAAGGACACGCCCAAGTTCTGATGAATTGGATCGACTTCGGCATGAATATTCAGATGGCTGGTGACGCGGCGCGTATTCGTCACAATGGAAGCGCGACGCCTGCGGGCGTTCCCGAGGAAGAAGCCGGTGGGACCGCTCTGCTTGAATCTGGAATCCCTGACGCCACCGTCAAAGCCCTTCAAGCCAAGGGGCATCGAACTGGAACCGGCGGGTCTTTTGGCGGCTACCAAGCCATCCTCATCGACTGGGAAAGAGGCATCCTCGAAGGCGCCACCGAAGCCCGCAAAGACGGTGCGGCACTCGGTTATTGAATCCCGCAACTGGGCACTCAAGAAGCTAAAACTGCTACAGCAAAGTCCTATTTCCGGAGCTTCGACATCACTTCGTTGAGCATTTCTTGGCTCAGACGTTTCGTGTGTCGCAGCAACGACTTGAGCTCGCTAAATTGCTGTGTACAGAAGTAGCCAATGTCTCCAAGTCGCGACTTCCAAGTGTGCTTTCCGGTAAATCGTTCCGGATCAAACTCCCCCTCTGAACGTCTTCGTCGGCGGCGCGGGCTAGAGCTTTCCAGACGTTGACCACGTACTTCTCGAGAAGCGTTGGTACCCGATCTACTCTCAGTAGATCCAGAACGCGAACGCCGGCGTTTCATGCGACGCGGCGAAGACTCTGTGGCAGGAGAATCGACACTTGAACCAGGCTGGCTCTCAACCGAATCGCGCGGCACTTCAGGAACGGGGACGTCCCAGCTCTCGTCCTTCGGTACCTGAATGATTCCTGAATCTTGCAACAGTCCAAGCCTGAATTGAAATCGCACCCACTAAGTAAATCACTGGCATGAGAGGAGCACGCATCCTCATGTTAGACCAGTATACGCCGTGAATGCACGTAAGAGAAATTAACAGCAAAAGACCCGGAAGCCACCGACGAACATCAAGGCGAAAACTCGCCTCACCGCCCCTCCTCACAAGCCGCCAAACCCCTACGACTGCCAATAAGAAAGCCAGCATGTACCAGGCTCCAATTGCAGTACGGATCGCCAGATGCATAGGTTCTGCTGGCCAAAATGCCCAAAACCATCCCACGCGATAGACACATGACCCTACAAAATCCAGCAGAGATTCGTTGATCGTCGCCCAAGCAGCTTCGTAAGCAAATTCATTGTCATTTATCTCACGCTGCGATCTCCCCAACCCTCTTACGGGCGTAATGGATGGTTCGACATCGCTTGTCTGCTTTTCTGACCAGAAAGGCGACAATTCCGTTTCCGCCTCAGCTTCCCACCGAGAATTCCAGGCTTGATGAAAGGGCACTGCGTCCCAGTTGCGATCCGGACCACGTTCTCGAAAGTGCTGATAGAGCATCGGGTTATTCGCCAACAGCAGCGTGTAACCGCCATGGGTCGTTGCCCAAATCGGCCGTCCAAGCATGCTTTGATTCCGCATCGTCCATCCGCCAACCACGATCGAGAGACCAATAAAATAACTCGCAATGACAGTCCAGTTTCTTGGCCAACGAAGAGACCGATGCGAGGGCTGAAGGTGACTTCGACGAAGCGCTCCAACCGCAAGTACCCACAAACCACAGAGCGCCGCCCAGGGCGCAAGGGTCGGCCTGGCTAACACTCCGGCTCCCATCAATGCGCCGACCACGAGTCCCAGCCACCACTGCGGCCGCAAACGTTCCGCGGCCTGCCGGTCTGGTATCAGCCTCAGAAGCAAATACCAGCCGCCCAGAATAAGCACAGTCGCCAGTGACTCCGTCATCAGTCGCTGACTCGCCCTTAAAAGGAGCGGATCACAGGCAACCGCCAGCGCTGGTATCCATCCCACGACTCCTAACCGCTCAGCGATTGCAAACGTGAGCACTACGCTGGCGAGCCCTAGCAACAAATGAAGGGCAACAACGGCCGCTCCGTCAACGCGGCCGGCTTGAACCAACCAATGCAGTAACCAGGGATAGAGCACAGGCCGAAACGCAGTCGGGGCGATGTCTTCCGACGGTAGCGACAACGGGTCTTCGGCTGTGAGTTC
>JBGCCZ010000194.1:0-7164 GCA_045105035.1 Pirellulaceae bacterium
CCATTTGCTCACTCGCAGACGTCCGCATACCGGATGATATCGTTGGCGCGGATCTGTCGCCCTTGCTTCAATCGGCCAATGCCGCCGAAATTCATGATGCAGTTCTGATGACTTACAAGGAAGGTAACCACTCGATGCGCAAGCCGACGAGTCGCTTCACACGATATAGCGACAGTTCTACTGAGTTGTACTATATGCTCACTGATCCCAAGCAGCAGACGAATCTCGCCGGGAGAATCGAATTCGCACCGGCTGAAATGGAACTGGCAGCAACGCTCGATCGCGAGCTCAGCGGCGCTACGAAGGCCAAGAAACGGTCTGCACCAAAAGAACCAACTCAGATGGGCAACAACCCGCTGCAAGTCAACGGTCACAACTTCTACGGCGCAGGTAAGAACGCCGGTTTGATAACCGGTGCGACCGTGGGGCTTATTGACCTCTACCCAACGTTAAGCAGCGTCTGCGGCCTGCCAAAAACATCGCATCAGCTTGATGGTAGAGACATCTCACCCCTACTGGCTGAGCCAACTGCCGATTGGAAGCATCCGGCCATCACAACGTATGATGATAACATGTTTTCCTTGCAAAGCGGCCAGTGGCGATACATTCGCTATTCCGACGGATCGGAAAAACTCTACGATTACTCAAAGGACCCGCACGAATTCAACAACAAAGCCAGTCAACCAGAATTGGAATCGACCAAGGCCAAGTTCCGAAGCTTCATTCCGACGACATTCACGAAATCGTTGGGTGGGCGCAACCGATAGTGTGTTAGAAGAAGTCGATTGAACAATCTCAAGGAATACAAAAATGATATCCCATCGACGAAACTTTCTTGCGAGTACGATCGCATCTGGTGGCACAGCTGCATTGTGTGGTGCAGTGCAAGCAGATAATTTGAGAGCGGATTCAAACGTAAACATTGGATATCAATATCCACTACCAGCCTTCAAAAAGGGGAGTCGCCTCCTTTTCCAAGGCGACTCGATTACGGACATGAAATGGGGGCGGAATCAGAAAGACCGCAATCACTATTTAGGCCACAGCTATGTCTATCTGCTTGCCGCTCGGCTAGGGATCGAACTTGCCGATGCAGAGATTGATTTCTATAACCGCGGAATGAGTGGTCACACTGTCGGGGACTTGCGTAAGCGTTGGCAAAAAGACGCGATCGAAATGAAACCCGATATGCTAAGCATCTTGATCGGAACCAATGACGTTGGACGCCGCGTTGCGCCAGAAGCATTTGAATCCGACTACCGGTACGTTCTGGATTCCAGTCTTGAAGCGAACCCTGATCTAAAAGTCGTGTTGCTTTCTCCCTTTGTTCTGCGTTCTGGCAAGCTAATCGAAGAAAAAGCTTGGCTTTCACGCCGCCAAGCGACGGATCAACTTGGCGAGGTAGTTACCAAGCTGGCGAAAGACTACGGCGCAGTACTGGTTCCAACGCAACGGATCTTTGACGAGGCGCTGGAAATCGCTCCCGCAAAACATTGGATTTGGGACGGCGTGCACCCGCTTCCTCAGGGACATGAATTGATCGCTAGACACTGGGTCCACTACGTGAGTAACCGGTGGCCGACCGTCTAAAATGTGGGCCACGCCAATAAAGATTTTTCGAAGCGCGTTTGGCTTCCGAATCGAACGTGCCGGCCAATGAATCGTGCCGATCGCCCGCTTTCGAAAAGAGTGCTCGAATCAGTTAATTCCAGGGTCTTCATTGCTGCTTGAAGCGAGGGGTTGAGGGAAGAATGGTGATGTCTGACACTGCGTTTCTTCCGTCCTGCAGGGAGTGTTCGATAGACAGACTGACCCGCAGGGAGCTAGCTTCCTTCATTCCTCCAGTTCACGTAGCGCAATAATCCCGTCCCAGTGCTCCGGGTTTAGAATCACGGCACGCCGATAATGTGCTCGCGATTTTTCAGTCTGACCATCGGCCAGGTAAGCTTCTGCCAAACTGTCGTAGACGTTCCATGAGTCGGGAAACGCAGCGACGTTTGCTTCGAAAAACGCAATGGCCGCTTTTGTGTCTCCTCGGCGCAGAAATGCGTAGCCCAATGTATTGACATCAGTCTCTCGAAGACCATTTTCTTTCTTTGCAAGCTCGGCAAGAACCTCTCGCCCTTCGCGTAAGCCCACTTCCAAGGTTCGGGCAAATGCCAGGTACACTCCTGAGGTCTGGTTCGGGAATAACTTCGTGCTTCTTCGCCAGAGCTCCAACGCGGCATCGGAGTTGCCGCTTTCGTAGACTCGCACGGCGAGACGTTGAAACTCGCGTCCATCGAGGTAGTACTTGTCAGACTTCTGATGCTGCTGAAGAAACGCGAGTCCCGCTGCCAAGCCGTCGGAGTTGACTAAATTCAGGACTGTCTGCGCCAACGAAACTGCCGGCAGTTTGTCAGCCGTCTTCTTGTACTCCCCCCGAGAACGTCCGCTGACGATGACGCTTGCCCGTGCTGCTCCATCCGATTCAAAACGCAGAGTCTGATAGGAATTCTCGGCGTAATAGAGGCCGTTTTCCAATCGCGCCAACGGACGCCGCCGCCCGGTCGCATTTCGCATGAATAACCTTCCCTGATCGCGTGTAATCGTGATCCGAAGCCCGTCTTTGTCCTGATAAATTCCCGGGACCCCTTTGGCATCACTTGCGGTCACAGGCTCCAGTGGATCGTACGGTTTTCCAAGAATGGTCGCTGCCATACGGTGGGGCAGCCCTGGGAGTTGGCGGCCTCGTGGAGCAGCGTACCAATTGCAGTTCGATAGGATGAGCGCAACGATTCGTTCCTTGGGGAATACCGTGAGGCTGCTGCTATATCCAGGAGTCAATCCATCGTGAGCAATCAGTTTTGAGCCGGCAAAGTCACCTACAAACCATCCGTATCCAGTCCGGCCCTGGCTTCCATCTGCCAGCACGAATGGCCTGGTCGCACTGGCCAGTGTTTCCTTCCGGAGTATTCGACCGGAGACCAGTGCGTCACACCATCGGAAGAGATCGATTGCCGTCGTCTCAATTCCGCCTCCCTTTGCCCGCGTAAACGTCCTGCTTTCGGCTGGCGGCGTCAGAAAATTGCTGCCGGTTGCAAAGTAGCTTGTCGTCCGGCCAGGGACGACCAGTCGAGGCTCGATGAGAGAAAGAGACCGCAGACCAAGCGGCCTGCAGAATTCGTCCTGAAGGAAACTATCGAAAGACTTCTCTGAGACACGTTCGATAATTGAGCCAAGCAGCGAGTAGCCCGAGTTCGAATACTCGTACCTGGTTCCGGGTTCGAAATCCAGGGGAATGTCTTTAAACAGCCCGATGAATTCTTCGTTCGAGTACTCAGTCGTAAAGTAGCCCGGCGGGTGTGGCTCATCAAAATTGTTGTAGTTGTGGACGCCGGACGTATGAGACAGCAAGTGCTTGATCCTCACCCGCTTGCCATGTGCAGGATAATCTGGCAGGTACTTTGTAATCGGATCTTCGATTGAGAGCCTGCCTTGTTCCTGCAAGCGAAGTATGCCCGTCGCAGTCAGAGACTTTGTGATTGAGCCGATACAAAACCTGGCGTCAACCGGCATCGGAACGCCAAATTCCATGTTCGCCAGCCCAAACGCTCTGTGGTAAAGCACCTTGCCGTCTTTGGCAACCAACGCAACCACGCCGGGACCATCGGCAGGGAAATAGTCCGCCAACATTTTGTCAAAAGCGGACGTGTAATCAGCATCGGCCGCAGGAGCTCTCGGTTCCTGCGTGTCAGCCTCAGTGACACCGCCTGACACCACAGCTTCGGCAGTTGGCCCCATCGATTCGGATCTTTTCGGACTCTGAGCGAAGACTGAATCTGTCAAGAGGACGGCAAGGGGGATGAGAAGGAGAGAATTCCAGACTGGCAGCGGCATTAGCATACTCCTGTGCGGTTAAGAGGAACGAACTTGGAAGTACTCTCTTGCCTCGGGCTGAGTTCTCATTCAGTTTCCGCGAATTAATACAAATACGCGGATGCAACTACTGAACGACGATGAGATCAGAGGCTGTTCAGCGCGGACCAGAACCAGGTGATTTGATTCTGTGAACGACCGATACCGAATTTGCATGCTTCGGTCGCCTCGTCGCGCACAATCGCAAGTTGGCTGAGCCACGCTGGCCCGTGTGGCTTTGATGTCAATTTCTTTTCTTCTTACTTTCGGCTGCATTGTCGTCCCTTGATTCGGGCTGCGGCTGCCGGGACGATCGTACCAGCGCAGCGAGGTCAGCTACGACTTGCGACAGCGGAATTCGCGTTTGGAACCCGTTGCCCAGGAACACGACTGTAAGATCTCGTCGAGGGAACTTTCGCAGGACCGTAACGCCGGATCCCGAGAATCCGACGGACGTTCCGTCATCTTGCTCAACCCGACGCCACCCAAGTCCAAAATCAGCCGGCAGGCGGTAGTCAAACTTTCCCCACATGAGCTGTTTTGTCGTGGGCGAAAGCAAGCCGTGCCGATCCAATCGCAAGTTCCAGGCGACAAGTTCATCAAGGGTGACATTAAGACCGTTACCGGCGTCGAGGTAATCGTATTTTTGTTCCGGCAGCACGGCGTCCGGAAAGTAGCTTTGCGAACGATCAGGAATGTCGGCGTAGAAGTTTCCACAAAACACCACAGAAGGTCTTTGGGAACCGAACTGACTGCGAAAGATGTACTCGCGGAACTTCGCACCGGAAACCTGTTGAATCACTCGCTGGAGAAGCCAGTAGTTGGTTTGGTTGTATTGAAACCGCTGTCCAGGTGGCGACATGACTGGTTCTTTGTAGACGTTGGCTCGCGCCTCGGATTCTGGCAGACGGAAATGCCTTTGAATCTCTGGCAACCCTGACGAATGAGACAACAGGTGCTTGATGCGAACGTCCTGCCATGCGCTCGGGAGTTCGACAAGGATTTCGCCGACCTTTGTTTCGAGCGAGAGTTTCTTGTCTTCAATCAGCTTCATAACTGCAGTGGCAACGACGATCTTTGTCATGGAGAAGATTCGAAACAGCGTCTTTTCACCGACAGGCACTTTGGTCGCGCGGTCCGCAAGGCCGTGAAACGACCGGTGGATTACTTTGCCCTTATGAACAATCGCGACGGCGGCGCCAACAACCGAATGCCGTTGCATTAGCGCGTCGACATAGTCACTTACGCGTTTGTCGACAACAGTATGGCCAGCGGCCCGTAGTTCAGTTGCCTGGCTGGGAATCAGGCACGTGGCCATTCCTATTGCGGCGAACCAATTCCAAACTCTTTGTCGCATGTTGGACCTCTCATTATCCGGGATTTGTCTTACAACCTACCTCTGGGCCGCGAACGAATTCTTGTTCGGTATTTCATAGAATCGAGCAGAACATCGAAAAGCAGAGATGGCGCATCGTTGCGAATGAGCCGGGCAACAAAGCGGAAGAATTTCCAGGATTTCGAATAAGATGCCAGCGTGTTAGCAGAGAGGCTCGTGTCGCGAGTTGGGTAAAGTGCATCAACTCGCTGAGTTTTGGCACAACCTGGAGACCCCGCCTTGGCTTGTTCATCCAATCTGAAGCGACCGATTTCGCTTTGCTTTCTCTTTCTTGTTTGGCTTTTGCCGTCTCCGGCCAGCGCACAAACCCACGTTGACGATGAGTTCACGGTTTGGGCCAAAATGACCGTTCAGGAACGGATGCGGCAGAACAACATTCCGTCCGCTTCCGTTGGTGTCGTGCGCGATGGCCTGGTTCTGTTCACCGAAGGGTTTGGTGTCAGGGAGCTTGGTCGAGATGGCCAAGTCGATGGAAACTCACTGTTCCAGATCGCATCGCAGTCCAAGATGTTCACGGGAATCATTGTGAACTGCTTGATTGATGACGGGCGGTTGAATCTTAATGCCCCGATCACCAAGTGGCTCGGAAATTCGTTGAACGCCACGGCCAAAGAAGAGTGGGGGAAAGTGACGCTCAAGCACCTGTTGCACCACCGCTCGGGCTTCGTCACAACCTGATCCTGCGCGAATGCATTTATATGGTGTAGGGCCGCTAACAGACATGCCATAAAGATGGCGTAACGGAAAAGCATATTTGAACCTTCGGAAATATTTGCTCAAGAATATCACCGCCTAACCATAGCAGATGAGAGGTTTGAGAACGCAAAAGCGTGAAAGGGAGATTGCTTGGCTGCCTGCGGCACCTCTGGGGGTTAGGCAGCATTCAAACTCGCGGAAGATGGACAATCCGCTCGTTCGTCAACTCATCGCGAATCGTCATCGGTGCGGGACACCGATGCGGTTAGGTAGGCTTCAAAGGCGAGAGTTTTTGGTCCATCTGGGAACTCTGTGGGTGGGTCAAGATTCTCCGCCAAGGAGAATCCCCATGTACCACACCGAAGTATTTTCAGCAGATCCTTGGGCTGCGGTCGCCCTGGACAGTTGCTGACGCGAAGCTTGATCTCGAAGCTGGCCGGCTTAATGTCCATGTCGAGCACGCTGAGGGCGAGAGGTTTTGCTGCCCCGAATGCGACCGCCAACTTGCCTGCTACGACCACGTCTCGGAGCGACGCTGGCGTCACCTCGACACGATGCAGCACCGCACGATCCTCCATGCGAAACCACCACGTGTGAAGTGCCCCGAGCACGGCGTCAAGCAAGTGAACTTGCCCTGGGCTGAGAAGAACAGCCGCTTCACAGTGTTCTTTGAGCGGTTCGCCATCGACGTCTTGTTGGCAACGCAGACCGTTCAGGGGACGGCAGGCATTTTGCGAACCAGTTGGGACGAAACCTGGCACATTTTGAAGAAGGCAGTCGCCCGTGGCAAAGCTCGAAAAACGGACACGGTCATGCCACGAATCGGGATCGACGAGAAAGCCTTTCGCAAGGGACAGAACTACATCACGCTGATCTACGACTTGGACCGCAGCACGGTCGAAGCGATCTCCGATGGCAACGACACCGAAGCCGGAAACGCTTGTTTTTCACAGCTTTCGCAGGCTCAGCGTGATGGCGTTGAAGCAATCGCGATGGACATGAGCGCTGCGTACGTGAAGGCCGCCAAGGCGAGCATTCCACTGGCCGAAACGAAGATCGTTCACGATCGTTTTCATGTCATGAAGCTTGCCACCGAAGCGGTCGACAAGGTTCGACGCGGCGAACATCGCAAGCTGGATGCGGAGGGCGACAAACGCTTGTCACGGACTCGCTAC
>JBGCCZ010000195.1:0-10486 GCA_045105035.1 Pirellulaceae bacterium
AGTTGCTCCAGTTCCCGATTGTTGTCGACGGTCATCTCGTCGACGAATACTGCGTTGGCAAGCGAGAGACCGAGAATGCCGCCGACCAAGACAGAGAAGACAAAGAAGGCGCGAACCATGGCAACGGTACCTGCATCCATGTTCGCCTCTGCGAACGCGTCCGGAACTTCGTACCAGCCTTCTACAGTGAATACTTTGAACATCGTGTAAAGAGAAATGAGCGGATCGCCAAAGTACTCCGGGGCAGGATCATCGAGATCACCAAAAAGCATCGTCGCGCCAACCGCCAAGATTAAGTTCAAAGTCAACAGCACCAAGAAGATGCTGACCGACGCACGCAAAGCTCGACCGATGCCTTGCCAAATATGGTCTGCGTTCGGCACGAATCGCATGAGCCGCATGAAGCGTAAGAAGCGTCCGAGACGCAATAGAGTGACGATCGCGAACGGCTTGGTATCCATCGGAAAGATGAAGTTCACGATGATCGGGATGCAAAGAATCACGATCAGAAAATCAAACTTGTTCCAGTGGTTGGCCCAATAGTCGTCGAATCCCCGAAACACGATCTTTAGAAGTGCTTCCAGCGTGAAGAAGATGATGCACGCGAAGTCGAGCGCTTCCAGATAATCTCCATACCGTGCGTTGATAGTCGGAAACGCATCTAGAAAGAGTGCGACGGCGTTGATCGTGATAATCACCACCAAGAATGGTTCGCTGAGAATTCCACGGAACAGCCAGGGATAGCGGTGCTTTTTCGGTTCCGTCATTGCTATGCCAAGATGCGAGCGGCGATGCGCCAGAAAAGAGAGCTACTTTCGAGCAACATGCTCCGAGTGAAAATGCGAAATTCACTGGTGACAATGTAAGCTCGATCTTGACCGTTTGTCTATGTCGCTTCCAGAATACGGAAACTAGTAAAAGGCTTCTCAATCAAGAGGCGAAATGCCACCTACATCGAGGTTGATGACTTTCGAAATCCGCGAGACCTCCTCATCCGTAAATTGTCCGAAGGCAACGATCACTTGCTCCCAATTCGACAAGGGACTGCTGATCAAACCATCCGCCGTGACTTTCGTATGGCTCAGATTGATACTCACTCCAGCGTTTATGAGGAAGGGTAGGGACTCATCGCCTATCTGAGTGTGTGAAAGGTCGAGACTGGTCACGAACATGCTTGCTAGTTGTTTTGCCGTCTCTTTGGTCGCCCCAGAATAACTGAGATCCAGTAATTGGATGTTCGTACCGATCAAATTCCGCAAGAGATCTACCCCCGTAAACTGCAACGCATTGAGTCGCACTTTCGGAATGCTTTTTAGGTTCACTGCTTTTTCGCTGATCTTCCCTGCCCCCAGGACCAACTCGGCAACGGAAAAGCCTCCCAGCGATACCATGATGTTGTCGGTGAGCTCCGTGTCACCGAGACTAAGCTTATTCAACTGTATGCCACCCGGTGTGGCTTTGCCCCTTGCTTTGAACAACGCTTTGGCAAAGTACACATCGTCAATCGGATTACCATCCAAAGTCAGACGAATTGAAATCTCATTGAGGCTCGGAAAGCCAAGGCACTCTGCGAAGCTCCCATTCAAGTTGTTATCGCTCAGATCCATCGCAAAAACACTCAATTCACCGTCTGGGTCGCAAAGCAGTTCTTGCACCTGTTTATCGTCAAGACCGTAGCCTCCCAAACCGAGCTCTTGGACTTTGTATAGTTGAAGTCTCTTCAAGTCTTCGAAGCCCCACCCTGGCATGCGACTCAAATCCAGCGACCTCACTCTGGCGTATCCATCGGCCCGCAAAACGCCCAACATGCTTTGAATCGCATCCGCGACTTCGGCTGGCTTGAGATTCGTTCCCGCCAACGAAAGTCGCTGCAAGTTGGGAAGCTCATCGAGCACTGCATTCAATGTTCTCGCGGTGATCGCAGTATCCGACAGATCAAGATGCCGAAGCTTCGAGTAGCGGGGGAGTAATTCAATGATGCCATCGGTCACCTTGGATCCACTCAGGTCTAGAATCTGCAAGTAAGGCAAATCTAACTTGGCCAAATCTTCTTCACTTGCCTCCGGGCCAAGTTGGAGTCGCCAAGCCTCGCGTTCACGGAACGCAAGTTCAGTTCCGCCTTCGGACAGTTGTGTTCCAAGTGTAAGCAACTGCTTGTCCGCAGCCTTTCGACTTGATTCAACAAATGCTGTCGCAATGCTTCCGCCAACAGCTAGGAGCAAAATACAAGCCGTCGCAAATCGCATCTCCCAACGTTTTCCGTTTGCAGACGTGGAACTTGGTACGGCTTCACCATTCGAGTCGCCGAATGGCCCCTCTGCCATTTGCGACCGCGATTTCCCTGTGTCCAAATCGAGTTTCGCCCCAGAGTTTGGTTCAATGGCTGGTGCGAATCGAGCCAGGCGGAATCCGTATTGGCGAAGAACCGCAGTTCCAACAAAAAAAATGGCACACGGTACCACCCCAAAAGACAATCCAACCAACCACCACTCTGAAACTTGAGGCTGAAAAACACCTCCTGCAAGAACGGAAGCAACATAGAATGCCCCAACCGTAAATGCTGCTTGTAAAAGCAAGCGAACACGCAAACGTCTCTTTGAAAACGCAATGAGCGCGCAGGGTAATACGATACACAGCGAAAGGATGACGATAAACGACGCCACACTCGCCACCGCGAGCCAGTACTGACCGACTCGCGATTCCCAGGCGACCTGCGGCACTCGCGCCAAAAATAGCGCAGCCCCGACAACAACCATCGTCAGGAATATATCTTCGACGTTTCGAGCACTGCGTGGCGAGTCGCGCACGCAACGCGTCAAATGCATGCCCCAAAAGTAACGCAGCACGAAGCAAGGCACAGCGCTGGCGATCAGTCCTAGTGGCACACACAGCACGGCCCAAAGACTGCTCGGTTCAATCCCACCGATAAACGCCGACAGCCAAAACATTTGACCACCCAACAAACAGGCGAGGCAGAGCATGCCAACGAGCGTCGCAAAGCTAAATCCCAAGAGCCAATTGCGTGAGAGAAGACCTGCAAACAAGACCACCAAGCAAGCTTGCCCACTGACTATGCCAAAAACAAACATCATCAGTGCGGTCTGCAGCGGAAGCAGCCTCAAGTACTCAATCCACGCAGTGAGAGGCAGCAACCCTAAGTTGGCAAGTCCCGTTCCCACGCAAACCACCAGCAGTGGCCAAATGCGCCGAGACGGCTGAACCTCTAGTCCCGGTGGTTCCTCAAAACTAGTCGCTTCCAGTTCCATTGGCATCCTTGAATCTCCAAACGCAATAGTGATCAGGTAGCTCAACAGAAAAGGCGAGACCTGCGGCGTGGCATTGAAGTTGGATGATCGTCTCCAGCCGATTTCTCTTTGCGAATTCCAAAATAGTCACAGCAAATCCACAACACCGAACGAGCTAGGGACGACGCAGAGTTGTGGGCCCAAGAATTGTTTCTTGCCAACTTCTTGCCAGCAGTATACGAAAAAAGCACACCTGATTTCTCAGATGTGCTTTGGAGATTCTAGTATCCGCTACTCTACGGCCGGCAATTCATTGCCCAGGCCAGAGAGTGTCTGACAACCACGAACCAAACTTAGCGGCGGCTTAACGCGACGCTGTCGGGACCATTGCGTTGCTCGGGTGCCAAGTCGAATCGGTCAAGATTCATAACCTTGTTCCAAGCGGCCACGAAATCGGCGACGAACTTCTCCTTCGAGTCTTCGCAAGCGTAGGCTTCAGCGATCGCTCGTAGTTGCGAGTTGGAGCCGAACACCAAGTCGACTCGCGAAGCCGTCCACTTCACTTCGCCAGACTCACGGTCTTTACCTTCGAAGTAGTGATCGCAGACCGGCGACTTGCTCCACTCCGTGCTCAAATCCATGATGTTCACGAAGAACTCGTTGGTTAACGTTTCCGGCTTGTCAGTCAACACACCGAGATCCGCAAGTGGACCACTGCCGGCGTTCGCACCCAAGACGCGAAGACCGCCTACAAGCACGGTCATCTCTGGCGCGGTCAAACTCAAACGCTGAGCTCGATCCACCAACAGCTCTTCGCCCGGGCGATCGATCTCGCGAGCTTGGAAGTTGCGGAAGCCATCGGAAACCGGCTCAAGCACTGCAAAGGCTTCGACGTCGGTCATTTCCTGAGTCGCGTCGGTGCGCCCCGGAATGAAAGGAACTTCTACCTTGTAACCAGCTCGATACGCGGCAGCTTCAACGCCGGTGCAACCACCGAGGACAATCAAATCCGCGATCGAAACCTGCTTGCCATCGGTACTCGAGCCGTTGAACTCGGACTGGATTTTTGTCAACGCGGGCAACACTCGAGCGAGCACCTCAGGACGGTTGACTGCCCAATCCTTTTGAGGAGCAAGCCGCAGACGACCACCGTTGGCACCACCACGTTTATCTGTGTCGCGATAAGTCGATGCAGAAGCCCACGCCGTCGAGACGAGATCGGAAATCGATAGTCCAGCCGTACGGATCTTGCCCTTCAAAGCAACGATGTCGTCAGCTCCGATCATCTTGTAGTCCATCGCTGGAACAGGATCTTGCCAGAGTTGAGCTTCGGCGACTTCGGGTCCCAACAATCTGGAAACTGGGCCCATGTCGCGGTGCGTGAGCTTGTACCAAGCCTTCGCGAACGCGAGTTGGAACTCCTCTGGGTTCTCGTAGAAACGCTTCGAGATCTCGCCGTAAGCAGGATCCATGCGGAGTGCCACGTCCGTGGTAAACATCATTGGAGCGTGTGCTTTGTTGGGGTCGTGCGCGTCGGGCACTGTGCCTTGAGCTGATTCGTCTTCCGGAGTCCACTGCCATGCACCAGCGGGGCTCTTGGTGAGCTTCCAGTCGTAGCCGAACAAGTTCTCGAAGTAGCCATTGGACCACTCCGTTGGAGTCGTCGTCCAGGCACCTTCCAAACCACTGGTAATGGTGTCTCCACCACGGCCGCTCTTATAAGTGTTCTTCCAGCCGAGGCCCATTTCTTCGATCGATGCACCTTCAGGCTCTGGACCGACGTACTGACCTGGATCCGAAGCACCGTGAGCTTTCCCAAACGTGTGTCCGCCAGCGATAAGCGCGACGGTCTCTTCGTCGTTCATTGCCATCCGAGCAAAGGTCTCACGAATGTCGATCGCTGCTGCGAGCGGATCTGGCTTGCCGTTTGGACCTTGTGGGTTGACGTAGATCAGTCCCATTTGGACTGCCGCGAGTGGATTGTCCAATTCGCGATCGCCCGTGTAGCGCTTGTCACCGAGCCATTCGCTTTCCGGCCCCCAATAGATATCCGTTTGAGGCTCCCAAACGTCTGCGCGACCACCAGCAAAGCCAAACGTTTCAAATCCCATCGACTCAAGAGCGCAGTTGCCAGACAGTACGATTAGATCTGCCCAAGAGAGCTTGCTTCCGTACTTCTGCTTCACTGGCCAAAGCAATCGTCGAGCTTTGTCCAAGTTGCCGTTGTCTGGCCAGCTGTTCAGAGGCGCGAAACGAATCGTTCCATCCGAAGCTCCGCCACGACCATCGCCAACTCGATAGGTTCCGGCGCTGTGCCAGGCGAGTCGAATCATGAATGGGCCGTAGTGTCCCCAGTCAGCCGGCCACCACTCTTGCGAAGTGGTCAGCACTTTGACGACATCCTTTTTCACTTCTGCCAGATCGAGCGACTCGAACGCTTCGGCGTAGTTGAAATCAGCTCCCATCGGATTGCTCTTCGCAGAGTTCTGATGGAGGATCTGCAGGTTCAGTTGATTCGGCCACCAATCACTGTTCGAGTACACGCCAGCCGCGGTGTGACGATTCTCTGCCGGCACACTGGACATGACCGGGCACTTCATTTCGTTGCTGGTCGATGTGGGCACTGACTTTTCCTGCGCGACGGCAACGCTGCCGGCAGTCGAGACAAGCATCGCAACTCCGCTGGCGACCGCAATAATGCTTCGCCTCCTAAGACTACGCATGACCATTCCTTTACTGAGAGGGGAGGGATAAAACTCGGCAACACTCCGTCTGTGGAAACGAAGGCCGCGTCTGTACTTCTGATTGTCTGTAAGATTTGCCGCCTCGAAATCAAACCACGGGTGTAATGTCTCTGGATCGGCTCAAGTCTCAAGTATAGTATCTGGCACTGCCAACCATCGATCCAATGCATTGTAAGCATCCGATCGATGCGTTGCGTGCATGACCGCAGCAGGCCCAATCGGCTCGATAGTCAATTGAAGTCCGTCCTACCCGGTAACTAAAGCCATCCCATGCCTATTCACTCAACGAGAATCCCGACCTCTTAGCGATGCTGATTCGTAGAGGGATCTTGAGTCGTAGAGGAATAGACGTTTGCCCTGCGGTATGGGAGTCGCGGAGAAAACGGCTGGAAAGCTCTCGATAGCTCCTTCAAAAGTCCGCAGCTCACAGTCGTTCTAAACCGGGTAACCGATCGCGGTAACTGATCGCCTCGGCCAGTCGCAATTAGCCTATTCAAGACTTGGAATCCTTCATTGACACCGGTCGGCGGGCAGATAACTCCAGGTTTGACTTCCAGGTAGGCACTCCTCCTGCGACAATTGTTTTTGGGCGGTCAGCATTGGTTCCATGAGAATAGCTGGACGTAGCCCTGTGTGGTGGGTTGGGACGTGGATGTTTCGTGTTTAGCCCACAGTTCATTGAAAATTCAACGACTCCAAGACCAACATGCTCACTCCCGCCTCAGCCGCTAGCAGCAACGAAGCCGAAACGAACGAATCCCTAGCAGATGCCAGGCCGCACCTGCTGGATTGGGATTCTGGTGAGCTTGCATTTTGGCTCAAGGAAAAAGGACATCCCAAATTTCGCCTCGGCCAAATTCTTGGGTGGATTTACGAACGCCGTGCAACCAGTTTTGATGACATGTCGGATCTTCCGAAGACGCTGAGGAGCGAATTGGAATCCGAGTTTCGGCTTTGGTCATCGAGCGTGAAGGAGCATCAAGTTGCCGATGATGGAACGGAAAAGTTCTTGTTGGACTTGGCCGACAAGGGGCGCGTCGAATGCGTACTACTAAGAGACGGCGGCCGACGTTCGATTTGCGTCAGCAGCCAAGTCGGCTGTGCAATGGGATGCGTTTTCTGCGCGAGCGGCTTAGATGGTGTGGATCGCAATCTGTCTTGCGGCGAAATCCTCGAACAGATGCTCTTACTGCAACGGCTACTCCCTGCAGACGAGCGGCTCAGTCACATTGTCATGATGGGCATGGGAGAACCGCTCGCGAATCTGGATGGAGTTGTGGCGGCTCTGGAAGTTGCAAAGTCTCCCAAAGGCTTAGGAATCAGCCCGCGGAGGATCACGATCAGCACAGTCGGTCTGCCGAAAGCGATCGATCAACTGGCCAAGCACTCGACGCCGTTCCAATTGGCAATCAGTCTTCACGCGCCCAACGATGCGCTCAGAGATCAATTGGTGCCGGTCAACGCGAAGATTGGCATTCAAGATATTCTGGCATCCGCCGACCGCTACTTTGATGCGACCGGACGGCGACTGACCTTCGAATATGTGCTGCTAGCTGGTATCAACGACAGTCCTTCCCTAGCCAAGCAACTTGCCAAACTGCTGCGGGGTCGCGTGAGCATGTTAAACGTCATTCCCTACAATGCCGTTGCCGGCTTGCCTTTTAAGACGCCCTCAGCCAACTCGGTGCACGAATTTCGTGATATCTTGGTCGAAGGCGGCATCAACGTGATGTTCCGACAACGAAAAGGCGACGGCATCGATGCAGCCTGCGGGCAATTGCGACGGAAACGGGAGCTGGTTCAGATTGAGGCCCCAGCGGCCAACTCCCAGCAGCCGTGACTTACAGCAGACGCTACAAACAACGGCTTTGATAATCGACTGCTTTGATATTCGGCAGTTTTTGCTTCGCGGCCGCGGTGAACGCATGGCATCGCAACTTTGCATGCGTTTAGATTCGTTTGCCACGCGATGCTCGAACCTAGCACTCTTTTACTCAGGCACTCTTGTATTCAAGGTCCGTTGATTTGTCAGATCGAACGCTGAGAATTGGGACTCGCAGTAGCCAGCTTGCCATGTGGCAGGCCGAATGGGTTGAATCGCAGCTCGTGAAACGTGGGCACTCAGTGGAGATCGTGCAGATCTCGACTCAGGGGGACACTTCGACTGCCTCGTTGCGCGAAGTTGGCGGTCAGGGCATCTTCACGAAGGAAATTCAGAACGCGCTGCTCGACGATCGAGTCGACGTGGCGGTGCACAGTCTTAAAGACTTACCGACCGAACCGATTCCAGGGCTGGTGATCGCCGCCGTGCCTGAGCGCGAATCGACTTTGGATTGTCTGATCAGCGGGAACCATGCGAGGTTCAAGGATTTGCCGGCAGGATCTCGCGTTGGGACGGGCAGTAGCCGTCGCGGCGCACAGCTGCTGGCCTGGCGGCCCGATATTGACATTGTCGACATCCGAGGCAACGTGGACTCTCGGATTCGTAAGCTCGAAGAGGGCAAATACGACGCAATTATCCTCGCCGCAGCCGGACTCCAACGACTGAAGCTCTACTCGCACGTCAGCGAAGAACTACCGCAGGATCGTATCTTGCCTGCCATTGGCCAAGGCGCGCTGGGCTTGGAATGTCGGGAAGCAGACGAACAGGCTACGCAAGCATTGAAGGCACTCGACCATTCGGTCAGCCATCAAACGGCCATGGCCGAGCGTTCCTTATTGCGGCATTTATCGGCCGGCTGCATGGCACCCGTAGCAGCGCGAGCGACCTTGGTCGGGGAGGAGTTAAAACTCGAGGCACGCGTTCTCTCTACAGATGGCCGCCAAGTCGTCGAAGGCGTTCGCTCTGACGCGTGCGAGAATTTTGAGCATCTAGGCAGCGAACTGGCAAAGGAATTGTGGACCGGCGGCGGCGAAGCTCTAATTGCAGCCGCACGGAAGATCCACGATGATTAACGCGTCTCAGGACGTTTCTGCGCCATACGCATTTGTGCTACCGCAGCTTTTCGCCTGCGATCGAATTGAGTCGTTGACGTCCAACTCGTCCACCAACGATTGTCGAACCCCAAACACCTACCGCGCCAGTTTCCAAGGCAGACTCCATGCTTCAAGAGCCGTCCCCAAGTGACTACGACCTGAATTTCGACTTCTTCGGTTTTCGCGTTCGAGTTCACTGGGGGTTCTGGATCGCAGCCGCGCTTCTCGGCTACAACTGGAGCAACAGCTTTGCTGGCGTGGGAGAGTTGGGAATCGAGTCGCCTGGTGCTCCCGTCCTATTGTTGATCTGGGTGGCAGCCGTTTTCGTCTCCATTTTGGTCCACGAGTTGGGGCACAGCCTCGCGTTTCGTTACTTCAATACGGATTCGCACATCGTTCTCTATCACTTCGGTGGTTTAGCGATCCCAAGTTCATTTGGTTCATGGAACGCAGCTCGACAACGCCGACTAGGACCAAAAGAAAATCTAATCGTGTCGGCCGCAGGTCCAGGACTGCAGCTCTTGTTGGCCGGCGTGGTCATCCTGATTGGTATCGCGTTACGCGTCCCGATGGACATTGTGTTCTTCCGAATTGAAGGGGAACCTTTAACCTCGGTAACGACTTACGCGATTCTCGATGCACTGCTTTACCCCAGCGTTTTTTGGGCTCTACTCAACCTCGCGCCGATACTTCCGTTAGACGGCGGACGCATCATGCAAAGCGCGCTGCACATGTTCAACGTACAACGTCCGAACTATGCAGCACACGTTGTGTCCATCGCAACGGGTGCCTTGATCGGACTCTTCTTCATGAGTTCAGGACGCACGTTTGCGGGTCTCATGTTTCTGATGTTTGCGGCGAGCAATTGGCAAGCGTTGCAACACGGTGGCGGCGGCTACTGACCTGCGAGACCATCACAAGCACGCGGCAAAGCTCGGGATGTTGGTCCGTTGATTCCGATGTTTCACAACCGATCAACTTCGACTTAAAAAGTTAGACTTTGGTGCTTTCGCATTCAAAGGTTTATCTAAGTTGAAAAAATGTCAGAAATATGTGCAAATCTTGTAGAAATCATGTTGCATCATCCGAACAACTCCCTACAACTGTCAACGTAAGGACGTAGGTAATTCTCTTCTTGATCTTTTCGTAGCAATAGCTGCAGGGTCGGAATGGGAATTTTCTTGATTCGAAGTTAAGACTGAACGTTAACATGTGGCTGTTGTCGTTCTGGCCGTCTTAGCTTTAGGTTTCCGTTTTATCGGAGGAGAAAACGTGGCCAAGAAGAAGAAAGCAGCACCAAAGAAAAAGGTTGCTAAGAAAAAAGTAGCCAAGAAAAAGGTTGCTAAGAAGAAGGTAGCTAAGAAAAAGGTTGCCAAGAAAAAGGTAGCTAAGAAGAAGGTTGCCAAGAAAAAGGTAGCTAAGAAGAAGGTTGCCAAGAAGAAGGTAGCTAAGAAGAAGGCTGCGAAGAAGAAGTAGCTTGCTACCTCCTCTACCAGAAGACAAAACCAAAGCCGTTGTCGA
>JBGCCZ010000196.1:0-5679 GCA_045105035.1 Pirellulaceae bacterium
CAATTCATCCACGAGTCCCTCTAACGCTCCAGACAAATCTCCTGCCTCGGCGACTTGATGTTCGAACTCGACCACGCGATCTGCCGCTGGCGGCAAGCCAGTCAGAGCGTACGAGACGCGGCGAACTAAATGCTGCGGCGAGGCATCACTGGCAACCGATAGTCCCGCCGACTCTCGCTGGGCTTGCACGAAGTAGTCGATAGGCGAACGCGCCCAACCGGACTCTCGGACCACTGGCAAATCAGGATTTACAACTGGTTTAAATGACCAATGGTTACTTCCGGGCACTTCCTGGTTCTCTTTTTCGGCACCGGTCATTCCCGAATCAGGCCAGACCGCGCCTTCTTGAATCCAAGCCCTGAGAATCTCAATTTGCTCCGACGTTAAACGCTCGCCGTCCGGTGGCATGCGAATATCGTCATCTTCAGAGAGGACTCGCCGCAGAAGCTCACTTGCATCTGGCTCTCCCGCGACGATTGCAGACTTCCCTGAATCCGTTTCCGCCGACAAAGCAACGGAGGCGTCCAGTCGCAAGCTGCCATTGTCGTCATCCGCACTGTGGCATTCCGTACAGTGCGCCTTGAAAATTTGCGCAATGCCTGAATCGAAATCAATGGGCTCCGAAGCGTTACCATCTTGCGAGATTGCCGCAGTCGCCCAGAAAACGAAAGCGCTAATGGAAGTCAGTATTGAAAATCGAACCTTAGTTCGCGGCTCGGCCAGTGAACTGAATTGGTACACGGTCATCAGAATTCCAGCGGAGTGCTACGACGTTGCGGCCAATCAGCCTAGGCACACTGAGGCACTGCAAGTAGGTGGGATGTCAACGAGGATAGGCCTCCCGGCCATTGCTCACATTCTAAACGAAATCGGGCGCTGCCGCACAGTTTGGCCACTGTAACCGTCATCATTTCGAGTGCGAGTCGTCCCATCGAGAGAATCTTGCAATGTCTCGGAAGCAGCAATGTGGCTCGGGCCCAAAACGGCGAGAACGCGAACGCCAAAACTTATTGACGATCGCGTTGTCCGCTGTTCGGCACTCCTAAGCGTTCAAATGGATCACTGAAGCTCGCGAGTTGCCGCACGCTACGAAATGGAAACAAGATTCAAACTTCACGTTCATTAGAATCCGGGCATCCAGGGAAACTACCAAGCGTAGCCAGCCCCCAGAACAAGTCCCAGGAAGCGAGTTTGGAGATCATTCGCCGTCGAAGCCACATCGGTACGACTCCCGGCAAAGCTGGCAAAGTTCGCTGACGTTGCGGGAAGATCTGGCGAATTCCAATACTGGAATTCGAAACCGATTTTCGCGAACATACGCCCTCCCGTGCTCTTCAACTGGCGTTGCCAGATGGCACCAAACTGGGTTTCAGCGATAAAGAGGCTTTCATCTAATTCCGAAACGGCTGCGCTTGCTGCATTCGTGAATCCGCTTGGGCCACTGCCCATCGCGCTAGTGCTAGCCGAAGCCTCATTTTGACCGAATAAGTGACTCAGACGACCACTCGCGAAAAGTGAGACAGGACCAGCCGTATTGCGCTGTGCCTGCATCCCATATGTGAATCCCGTACCCTCAAAGCCAACTTCGGACCTCGCGTTCAACGTGTGAAAATCTCCTTCATCAGTGAATCCAATCGCAGTCGCCGAGTCAAGGTGATTGATTCGCCCCTGCCGGATCCCAGCATTCACAAGGACTGTGCTGTTCTGGAAGCAAAACCGCTTCAGCAGTTCAAGATCTAGTGCATAAGCGCGAGTTCGCGCGGTTTCGGCATAGATCCCTAAATCGGGCGTTGTGATGGCGGTCGCAGGCAGTCCCGCGAATCCGATGGAATTCCCTGACGTAAACTCCCACCAGTTCAATTGGACTCCCCAACCAGAAGCTGACAGACGGCCAATTGAGACCCTCGGCGAACCCGTGAATTCTTCGGAGCCAAGTGTTTGCGTGATCGGACCATAAGTGACACCACCACCATCGTTCAAAGCAAAAGAATTGATCCCCGCATCCCGATCGGCGGACAAGAACACTGATTCCACATTGAAGAACCAAGAACCATCTGAGTTGGCTCGGGGGGAGAACCAGTTGAGTTTTTGCTCGGCGACAACCGGAGAACATAGCGATGCTCCGATCAGTGCGATGGCGGCTCTAAGTAAAGACCTTCGTTTGATCTGCATTGCTTGATCTCCGTATCATGCAACAACACCCGTCCAAGTCGAGACACTAGCTCGCGACGGCGGGCGTCTTGTTGAGTTTCCAATCCGCGTACCAATCCTTGGACGCGAGCACATATTCTTTCGGAAAACACCAAGACCTTTATTGCGTAATCTCCCTGAAGCCGCCAGCGATCCACCCATAGGTGTAACCCTCATGAGTAGTAGAAGACGCAGGAGATCTACTATTAGTACTGGCCGCAATCTCCGCAGCAAGAATTTCTACGCAACCCGCTAAGTTTGCCAAGCTAGTACTTGCGAAGCGAAATCAGTAACACTTGGGAAATTTATAGTGATTCTTCACTTTCTCCAGCAGCGGAAATTACTCCAATTCTTGGGCGCGTCGAGGTCCGAAACGGAAAGCAACCCTCGATCGCGATCTTACTCCAGGATGGACTGACGCGGCGACGAGCCAAATAGTGCTACGGAAAGCAAATGGAGTCTGCAATGGAATGCATTACACTCGCACCGCGCGGTCGGTGTACACACCTGGTTGGGTTTATCTTCCTCTCCTTCTATTGTCCGACGACCACCGCTTGGCTGAACTGCGCGGCCTTTGCCCAACAAACCGGACCGTCGATAGCGAGCATCGGAACCGCTCCATCTTTCGAGATTGGTTCTTCTGTACGAGAGGTGCAAGGGCTCGTCTCGGCCCACAGTCTTCCTACGGCGAACAGCAAGGTGCCTACATCAACGCAGCAGTCGCCCAGCGACGCGGACGAGTCAGCCCAGGCTGCCGAACAGGACGATGATTACACGACGCAAGCTGAGTACGACGAAGCCGAGGCGGAAGACAAAGTTGCACGCGAACAGGAATACGGCGAACAACGGACCGATACGACCCGCGCGTTCCTTCGAACGCTGACCCCCCTGCTTCGTCGAGGTCAGTGGCAGTGGGATTTTGGACTGAGCTACACTACCAACGAATTGACGACTCCTGTTTTATTGGGTGGATCGATTCTTGCGGACCGCCAGTTCCAAATAAGAAACCTAGATTCATTGATTGGTTTCCGAGCCGGCTTGAGCGATAGACTTCAGTGGTTCGGCTCGACAACCGTCGGTTGGCAAACCGTAGAATCCGCTGACAGCGGAGGCTCACTTTTTCGGAATGATACCGGCGGCTTGGGTGATCTGCGATCGGGAGTGAATTTTCTATTGTTTGCTGAAACGTCTTGCTCACCTGCGGTCATCACTTCTTTTGACGTCACCGCCCCGACTGGCAATCCTAGAAACCCCTTGTTGATCTCCGACGCGGGCACTGGCATTGGAGCCTGGAGTTTTTCCACCGACGTTTTGATGGTGAAAGCCTACGATCCTCTCGTTGTGTTCTGGGGAGCAGGCTATCGTTTCTTCACTGAAGACACGCACAATGGAGTTAACGTCGAACTCGGTGATGCCATTACCTACACCTTCGGTACTGGGTTCGGAGTGAATGAGCGAGTCACTTTAAGTAGCACAGTCACGGGCTCGTACATTTTCGAATCACGCCTGAACTCAAACTTGGTGGCAGGCTCCAACGCCGACATCATCGCGTTGAGATTGGCAGCAACAGTCGCGAAGAACTGCAATATCGTTGAACCATTTGTTCAATTTGGTTTGACCGATCGAGCTCCTGACGCCAGCCTGGGTGTCGTATGGACCTATTAAGCATCACCGGCAGATGCACCGGGACATTTCATGCAACTGTATTCTGCATTTCAAAGTAAAGTCACCAATTCGCCGCAGCTGAAGCTGCTAGGAATGCGTTCAGGGTCGTCTCCCATGAAATACTATGCACTGCTTATCGTTGCATTACTCGCGAGTGACGCAGCTAGTCAAACGCACAAACCACCCGTGAGGGACGGGGATCGTTCATTTGGTCGCCAAGTGCTGACGTGGAATGAAATCAAGTTTGCCAACGTGGTCATGCAACAACGTGACTATTCATGCGGCGCAGCCTCGATGGCAACCGTCTTGCGTTACTACTGGGGCAAAGACGTTACCGAGCTGGATGTCCTCAAAGCGTTCGAACGATCCTTGCGACCAGCAGCGTTGAAGGATCGGATAGAAAATGGTCTGACCATGGCCGATATGAAAGTCGTAGCGGATCGCATGGGTTACGACGCTGCTGTTGGAAAACTAGACGGCGTTGGAAAACTTAGAGAGAGCAAGGTCCCGGTTATTGTCACTCTACAAGTCGAGGCCGACCTCAGCCACTTTGTCGTCTATCGCGGTTCGGCCTTCGGTTGGGTTTATCTTGCGGACCCTTTCTTGGGCAACATTCGTATGTGCGAGCATGAATTTGCTCGAAAGTGGATCGGCAATGCTGTGTTCGTTATTACGTTGCCAGAAAAAACCTCCTCCGCCGTCTCCCGGCTTGGACTTCGAACTGAAGAAATTCTGCAAGCGCGACTCAACAACCAAGTTGTACGTCGGACTCTGACACCGTCGGCCGGAAGAAATTGAGCTGATGAGCAAACGGTGCGGTCACTCAGCGCAGAAAAATAGGCGACACCTGAAACCGCCAAATGCGCCAGGTATCGCCTCTGATTCTTTCGTCCTTTTAGCGGCCCAGATTCCTTGAGGAACTTCTCCGACCTAAAAAGTCACTATCTTCGGTTTCAGGTCCTTAGAATGCGAATGCAGATGCGCTCGCGAAGGAACCGTTGAACAAACTCGCTTGGGATACGGACCAGCCAGTCGCGGAACTTACGCCTGTAGCTTGGAAACCTGAGGTGGCTTGCGATTGGGTCAAACCGAACGCTCCGCCACCGATAAAGCCGTTACCAATGAATCCGCCACCAATCACTCCAATTCCGGCTGAGCGAGAATCGAAAGTGCTACCGAAGACAGTCACGGTCGTTAGTGGTACAACCCGACGCGTTTGACCGCGAACTGCCTTTGCCTGCGTGTGAGTCATTGTTTGCATCGAGCCGAGCCCCATTGCCGCAAGGTTTGGCTCGCCAGCTTGGGTATTTTGGGTAAACGCTAGACTGCAAACTGCCATTGCCAAGACTGATGTCCATCTCTTCATCTGATGTGTACTTCCCATAAAAGTGGTTCTAATGAGTGTCAGGGCATCTCCCGTTATAACTGCATAAATGAGTAGTTGCAACAAACCCAACCCATTCCCCCTCCCGCGTAACCCGCAAAGCCAACCGAAAGCCCGCAGAACACTGCCGGTTACAGCTGCTTGAACACAACTTCTGCGGCAATTGCCGCCCCAACAGAAGCTGCATTTACGCAGCTGAGCCAACCGTGTCGAAGCCGGAGTCACCTCGGCAGATCCGCTCGCGGCTGGCTTAGAAGGTTTCCGCAGTCCAGGGAGCGGGGCCGGAAAAGGCAAGATCGGCGGCGGCGACCTGGGCGGGATCTTCGCAGTGAATTCGGCCCATGCTGGCCAGTTGGGAACAGCCAAACATCGAGGTGTAGAGCGGCACTAGGGCGTCGATCGTGCACTTGATGCTGCCAGGCCCGCCTTGCGTCACCTGC
>JBGCCZ010000197.1:0-4462 GCA_045105035.1 Pirellulaceae bacterium
AATCGTACTCCGAACAATCTCTGTGGTCTCGGTAGAGGAAACTCCCCTAATGATCTCGTTGCGGCCTCAGTAAAAATGAGACAGTTCGGTACGCTGCTGGGGAGTCATAGACGTATTGGAATTCCGGGTCTTGGATCCAGAGCGTTCGATTCCTGCTTGGCGATATTCGTGCATCCAAATTAGATGATGACGTCGCGGATACTCTGGAATCGACTCACCAAGACGCGTTACGGCTGTAGGTAGTGGCGTTTCGATCGGCATGAATAACCCGAATTGAGCCGCGGGAGAAACCAACGCTAGCTGACTCTTCAACAGCCCCAGACCATCCGTGCCGCGACCGTACCTCCCACGCATCCACCAGTGCAAACCTGTGTACAACAATCGGCTCTTCAGAACGAGATCACCGGCCAACTCCCGCATTCGACCAACTTGATCACTCACCTCTCTTCCAAGCCCAGGTATCCTGAGCTGGCCAATGAGCGCGGGCGACTCCTTTGCAAAAAACTGCTTCAGCTGTTCGCCGTCGATATCCAAACAGAATGCCGCCAAGAAACGTTCGCGAATATCGATCGAGTTCTTCAGTACCTCCTCGGCTGCGTTCAACCGATCAAGTCGCAGAACGTGGCGTTGTTCGTCGATCTCTCGATAAAGGCGATCAAGCTCCTGAAGCTCCTTCGACGGCTCTAGTCCCGCACTCGCCATCGCTCTTTCCATGTCTTCCTTCGCGAATTGCCCCTCAAGCAGAGAGTCAGCGTAAGCCGCCAAGTACTTGCTGTTTTGAATTTGATTCTTCAGTACATGGAGATCCCAAAAAACATCTTCATAGTCGTCCAGGTCTTCAATCCTGTCTCCAACCGTTCCGGCGACCACCGGATTCTCTTCGTAAGCCGACTTGACTGACTCGATGCGTTTCTTGATGGCTGGAACCAAAAGTACCGCTTCTTGCGCGGCAGGTGCCGGCAACTCTGAGAACAGGTTTTGGCTGATGAGTCCAATGCGTGAATCCAGCAACAATTGGTCTAGAGCAGGTACCCCCTCTGCCTCCAAGTACTCGTTGATGCTCGCAAATCCCTGTTCATCCATGCGAGAGATCATCGGCGAAACCGCCCTCAAAACGCCCAACGAGTCCCCCCGAGCGTAGGCTGGCATCAAACTCGCCTCAAGCAATTGCTTCGTCCGCGGACTGAGCTTACCCTCCTGGGCCAGGGCAAGCGAGGAAGTCGCTACTTCCGCGCAGAATGCGACGCATAGAACTACCGCCTTCGCAGCCAAACGTGTTCGCCGCAGTGCCAATCTAAAACCGCCAAGACCGCGAATACCTGTTTCGCCACCAGGTCGCTCCTGCGTTTGGAGCCTCCGCCGACGATCGAACTCCGCTAGCTTTCCGCAACTTTTCATTCGTCTCATCACCCAAGCCAAGCTCATCAAGAATCACCAAGCTGCCGCTACGCTTATCGCGGCGCCAATTCCGAATCTCCCCAATGTAACGTTGCGGTGTGACATTTCGACGAATCCCCCTGTCTACGACTAGCCCTCGGCATCCCCAAACTCCTCTCTCAACCGCCGCAAGACCCGCGATTTTGCCTTTCGAACTGCCACATTCGACATCGCAAGACTCTCTGCTACTTCAGCCGTAGGCCGCTCTAGAACAGTCGTTTCCCAGAAGGCTTGCCAAGTCTTCTCCCGAAACTCTGCGCGAATCAACTCCATCGCGCGGCGGTACACCTGTTGAACTTCAGTGCCCAAGGTTGAGGCCTGTAGCTCATCGAAAGAACCAGCCTCAATCTCTTTCGCAGGTGCATCCACCGCAGCAGAATTATCTCCGGCCCCAAGTTTCTGCTCGCCCGAAGGCAGTACCGCTTCAATCGACTGCATGAAATTCGATCCGCCAACGGCAAGAGGCCGACGCCCAGCAGCTCTTTGAAAGTCGGCAATCTTGTTACGTGTAATGACGCGCAGCCAGGCGACGAACGAATCGGCCGGACGAGCACGTCGAAAATCACCGATCGCACCGGCAACGCCGCGGAACACCTCTTGGCCAACATCCGCAGCATCTTCAGACTGCAATCCGGCGCGACGGCACCAACTGAATACCAAAGGACCATAGAGAAGAACGAGACGCGTCCAAGCTTCGCCGTCATTCAGCTTGACGCCTCCGAGCAGGGTCGTCGAAATCGAATCGACATCTCCTTGCTTCTCGTTGTGTACCATGAAGTTGCTCCAAGCCGCCGCCAGCAGCTCAGTGAAAGGAGAATTCACCGATGCAGAGATGAATCCGCACCTTGCGATCAACCGTACCCGCCGGAGCATGTCTTCGATTGCAGGCCGTCGGATCCACTCTCTATGATAACAGCCTTTAATGCGAAAATCCTCCGGACCTTCCATCAGATCTAAGAGTCTACAATTTGGCCAAACGATTCTGGATCAACGCGAAATGAATCTCTCCTCAAATGCACTTCAACCTTGCCCGAGCGTCGACGACTATCACGCAGCCGTCGGTGGGCGGCTTTCCGAGGACCAAGCAGATCGCATTTTGGAACACGTTGAGAATTGCAACACTTGCCGGGATAAAGCCATCCAATGGGATCGGCTCACCGACCACTTGATTAGCTCTCTTCGCGACTCCTCAGAAATTTGCGTCAGTTCCGATTCTGCCAAGCCACTTGGCGCGAACAACACCGCGGCAGCCGATCCCCCCTCCGAAGTTGCCGATTCGGAAAGTGCTTACCAACGCATGATCGAACGTTCCCAGTCTTTCGGAAGCCAAGCCACTGGGAGCTTGCCTGAGTCACTCGAACCGGGAACCCTAGTCCGCGACTACGAAATCATCCGTCGTATTGGCTGGGGAGGAATGGGCACAGTCTTTCTGGCCATGCATACGCGTTTGAAGCGCCGCGTCGCACTAAAGTTCATCTCGTCCCATCTGGCAAATGCGAGCGTAGCAGACAGTCGCTTCAAATCGGAAATGGAGGCCATCGGTGACTTGGACCACCCGAACATTGTCCGTGCCCTCGACGCTGGCGAGGACAAGGGACGACAATACTTGGCGATGGACTACATCGAGGGGATCAGTGTTTCCGAACTCCTGAAAGAACATGGTCCCCTCAATCCATTCGATGCAGCCGAAGTCGTCCGACAATCCGCGCGAGGCCTGGCCTACATTCACTCGAAGGGAAGAGTCCATCGGGATATCAAGCCCTCCAATCTGATGCTCTCGACGACGGGGCGTATCCAGATCCTCGACCTAGGACTCGCACGCCTACCCCAATACTCCGAAGGTGAAGTCTCCGGTCGTCTACTCGGCTCGCTACCCTATCTAGCACCCGAGCAAGCTTCGAATAGCCAGAACGCTGGACCTGCGGCGGACATCTACAGCCTGGGTTGCACACTCTTCCAGTTGCTCACCGCGCAGCCTCCGAACTGGCGCGAGGTGATGATGGGTAGCATGGAGTTCACCGCAGTTGATGAAAGCCGCTTGATTGACAATGCCATCGAACCCTTGGAACTCGGGGTACCCAACGAAGTGCTGCAAGTCTTAAAACGGATGCTGAAACCGAATTGGAACGAGAGAGTTTCGGATGCGAAGCAAGTCATTGAGCTTGTGACTCCCATCTGCCAAGGAGCCGACTTAGGTAAACTCGCCAGCGTTGCGATCCATAACGAGCAGGGCGAACCCGCTTTGGATTTCTCGTACGCCCCGCAGCCTGCCAACGCTCCACCGCAACGAAGCAAAGCAACGCATTCAGCCTCGGTTCGGTCTCTGGCAATCCGAAAGATCGCCGCCACAGGCCTGGCAATTTGCTTGACGATCGCTGCAGCCTGGTGGGGCTCGAAGGCGTATTTCGATTCGGGCGAAACGACACGAATCGCGAACGCTGCAGCGGCAGAACCCGCGTTTGAATCCGGAGGAACGGCCGCCGCGGTAGCCTCAAATACACCGCCGTCAAAAACCTTGGAAACGCACGAAGTTTGGGGCAAGGACACCGAGGGAACGGAGTTTCGCATCCGCGTAAGAGCGGGAGAAGAATTCGCAGTCGCCATTAAGAAGAAGGGCGACGAAGACTTCGATGTTTTCCGAGCGTGGGATCTCATTGAACTGATGCTCAAAGCCCCGGACGCGTTCGACTACTACCAACAGTTCGGAGTTCTTACTTCCGACTCGCAGCCGCTCTTTCCGTTCGCCCCTTCCAAGACGCAGGAGCTGAGTCAGGAATTCGAGATCGTTCGCATTCAGCGCAGTGCGTCAAACGAAGGTGCAACTAAGGTCGCCGTTCGTGAGCCGAGTCGAAGCCTAGAATTTCAACAGACAGGAAGTCGATGGATCTGCCGCATTTCGCGGGGGCAGCAAATCAATAAGTTCAGCGGGCGTTCAATCGAAGAACTTCTACCCATGCTGGAAGATCTTTCCACGGACTCGCTTTCGCCAGAAGAATACCTCCAAGCCTGGTAGCAGCCGCCTTCA
>JBGCCZ010000198.1:0-6289 GCA_045105035.1 Pirellulaceae bacterium
ATTGATAACACGTACATCTTGCTGACGCTGCGTTTCGGCTACTTGGGAGCAGGATTTTTCGCGCTCGCGATCCTATTGTCGCTGTGGCAATTTTTCTTCATCGCGAATCGATATCGCGGACGTAGCATTGGCAGTCTGGCAGGGTGCTTGGGGGCAACTCTATTTGCGGCGTCAGTCGTGCTGGCCACAGTTTGGATGCCGCCGGACATCGGATTCCCCTTCGTTTGGACGCTTGGGGCAAGCTCAGGTCTAATGGGTTCACATCTCAAAGGCCGCTTGAACCTGAAACGAGAGTCCACCCGACGCGAACGCCCAACCTCTGCCCGAAGTACCTCCAGCTCCTCAGTCGAGATCCGCAAGACTCCGAGATAGGCCGCTTGTAGTTGCCACTGCGTTACCAAATGGCGTCTAAACGACGTCAATCATGGTCTCGACCGCTTTGCCTGCAATAACTCGTCTTGTTCGCGAGCGACGGAATCTCCTAGCATTCACATACTGGCTCAGAGGGACAGTGCGCCAAAGTATAAAGTCCCCGAGAACCCTACCCGGGCGTGAGCGCCCGAGCTTCCCTTCAATCCTCGCTGCTGGCTCGGAGAGGGAAGGTGAATTTCGACGCGAAAAGAGCTCATTGGTTCAGGAGGAACCACCCATGTTTACGTTGAACTCGCAGGTGTTTCGGCTAACGCTTCATCTAAGTCTAGCTCTCTCGGCACTTTGCGGATGGGCCGCGAGCGGCGGGCTTGCGTTCGCGCAAGAAGCGGCTGCGGCAAATAGCGCCGATCCGATGGAGAAGTTCCCTCCGGTCGTCGCCCTGGTAAACGGCCAAACGGTCAGCCGGGACATGCTGGCAAAGGAGTGCATGAAGCGCTACGGAACGGTGGTTCTGGACAACCTGATGAACAAGCACTTGATCATCCAAGCCTGCGAGGCCAAAGGGATTCGCATCACGCAAAAGGATGTGAACGATGAGATTGCCCGTGTCGCTAATAAGGTCGGCCTGACAACGAAATTGTTCCTGGACGCGCTTGAAGATGAGCGCGACATTACGCCCGAGCAATACGCTAGCGAAATTGTTTGGCCCATGCTGGCTTTGCGAGCACTTGCCGCAGACAAGATTAATGTAACACCCGAGGAAGTCGAGCAAATCATCCAAGGCGAGTACGGTCCTCGGGTATTGGTTCGCATGATCGCGGTCTCCTCTCAAACCAAGGCGGAGCAAATTCACCAGGCTGCGACGGTTGCGCCAGAGACTTTTCGCCGACTCGCCAAAGAACACAGTGAAGACCCTGCGAGCGCTTCCGTTGAAGGCCTACTCCCGCAAATCCGCCACAACCCTGAACCAGACCAGTTGGAAAACATCGCTTTCCAACTCCAACCAAACGAAATCTCGCCCGTTTTCCAAGTCGGCGAGATGCACATTATGTTGCAATGCGTGAGGCATGTTCCTGGCTCGCCACCAAACCCCCAAGCACTCCCCATGATCCGCTCAGGTATCAGCGAGCGGATTCGCGACCAGAGACTCGGAGCCGCAGCAGATTCAATCTTTGCTGAGTTGCAGAAGACCAGCGAAGTCGTCACGATCCTCGGCAATGCGGAGTACGAGAAGAAGTATTCAGGCGTCGCGGGCTACATCAACCGCCGGCCAGTTCCACTCACGCTGCTAGCAGCAGAGTGCACAGCCCGCCACGGGCGCGAGATTCTGCGAGGCGAGATCAGTCGTTTGCTCCTGAAGGGAGCTTTGCAGAATAGTGGCAAGAAAGTCGAACAGGCGGACATCGATGCGGAAATCGCACGAGCTGCTGAAGCCGCTGGCTACATTCGCCCGGATGGTCAAGCGGACATGGACGGCTGGCTCAAGAGCGTTCAACAAGAGGAAGGAGCCACAATCGAGCTCTATGTTTCCGATGCGGTTTGGCCAAGCGTTGCACTGAAGAAACTGGTGGAAGACAGCGTCGTCATTACACCGGAAGATCTGCAGAAAGGCTTTGAGAACAACTATGGCCCCAAAGCTGAAGTACTCGCCATCATCTTAAGTAGCCAAAGGGCCGCTCAAGACGTGTTTCGCAAAGCACGCGAAGCCGTCGAACAAGGCGGTGAGGACGCGTTTGGCGAACTTGCTGGTCAATTCTCCGTCGAACCTGTTTCACGCAGCAACTTTGGCAAGATTCCAGCCATCCGTCGCCACAGTGGACGACCTCAGCTCGAAGAGGAAGCCTTCTCCCTGCTGCCCGGCAAAATTTCAGCCGTGGTCGCCTGGGGCAAGCAGTACGCGATTCTCTATAAACAAGGCGAAACAAAGCCACTCATCGAGGACTTTGAGGCGGTCCGCGAAGAGCTAACACGCGAAATTCGTGAGCAGAAACTTCGCTTTCAAATGAGCCGCTACTTGGAGCGACTGCTAGAAGAATCGCAGATCGACAACTTCCTCGAAGGTGAAACCCAAGCTGGCAAAGTTGTCACCGCCTCAGGTCGTCAAGACGGAGCGTCGCGAGTCACCCCGGCTGTAAACCGCTAGCCCAAAACCAGAGACCGGCACGGCAATCGCTCGGCGACTCACCAAACGAGGGCTGACTAGCCGACAGCGGCGTTTGCCTGCTAACTGCAGAATACCGCGAACCGACACTACTTCACAGAGTGTCGGTTTTTTCGTGAACGGAGTCTTCCGCAAGCTGGCTCGACGTCCCAGAATAAGGTCATTGGAACTTCGATTGCGGAATCGGCCATTTGTCGTGAACCGATAACTCCTCGGCCACCAACCTCCCTTTGGCTCAACATTATGTCTGAAGAATCGTCGCCATCGCCGCAAGCCACCCCTGAGAGTGCTCCACCGTTCCGCGTTGACTACGCGTCCAGAGTTCACAGGTTGCCGCCGTACTTGTTTGGAAAGATCAACAACACTCTTTACGAAAAGCGCCGAGCTGGCAACGACGTTATCGATCTCGGCATGGGCAATCCCTCCGATCCTCCTGAAAAGATCGTCATGGAGAAGATGGCCGAAGCGACGTTTGATGATCGCAATCACGGCTACAGCAAGTCGAATGGACTCCAGAATCTGCGTCGCGAGCTCGCCAGTAAGTATTTTCGAAAGTACGGAGTGCGCGTTGACCCGGACTCGGAGGCTATCGTCTGCCTGGGGAGTAAAGAGGGCTTCAGTCATATGTGCCTGGCGCTGATGGGCCAAGGCGACACGGCCATGATTCCTGCACCCTACTTTCCAGTCCACATGTACGGCGTGATCCTGGCCGCCGGAAATGTGGTCGCGTTGGATGTGGCCGACAGCGACAAGTTCCTGTCCAACATTGCGTACACTTGCCAGCACTTCTATCCGCGACCCAAACTGCTGATTCTGAATTACCCACACAATCCTTCGACGGTAACCGTGGAACAAGACTTCTTTACGGAAGTCGTCCGCTTGGCCAAGCGATATGGATTCATGGTCATCAGCGACTTTGCGTATTCCGATGTCGCCTTCGATGGATACGTACCACCGAGTTTTCTAGCGTCGCCGGGCGCGATCGACGTAGGTGTTGAGTTTACGACGATGAGCAAGGGCTACAACATGGCTGGCTGGCGGGTCGGCTTCTGTGCGGGCAACAAAGACATGGTGCGTGGCTTGGCCACAATTAAGGGCTATTACGACTATGGCATGTTTCAGGCCATTCAAATCGCGGCAATCGTAGCGCTTCGAGACACCGAAGCCGCCGTCGAAAAGCAGTCGGAAATTTACCAGAGTCGACGTGATGTCTTGGTCGATGGACTACGCCGTATCGGCTGGGACGTTGATCCTCCAAAGGCAGGGATGTTCGTGTGGGCCAAAGTCCCCGACAAGTGGCTAGAACGCATGAACACAATGGACTTTGGCATGATGCTTCTCGAAGAGGGCGATGTGGCGGTAAGTCCGGGCAGCGGATTTGGGCCGGCTGGCGAGGGCTACCTGCGGATGGCTCTTGTTGAAAATGAGAGCCGGCTCAAGCAGGCGGTGCGACAAATTGCTCGCTGCCTAGAAAAGGCCGAAAGCCAACAACCGGTCGCAAGTGCGGATTCGACTCCACTGGCGAGCCCCTAGAACACGCTTGAACAGTCGGTTTTCCGCGAGGTGAGTAAATTCCGTGTTGAAAAGAGTGGTAGCGGTGGAATAAACGGCCAGGTGAGGGTATCTATTAATCCGCAGGGCAAAACGCCGTCAGATTTTTACCAATTCACAGCAGTAAACAGGATTTTTGAGATGCTTCGCAAGTTTGCACTAAGTATGGTTCTCGCTTTGGTTCCCTTCGCTCTGAGCGGTTGCGGAGCAGCTGGCGACGCAGCAGGTAGCATGGCGGAAACAGCCACTGATGCCGTCGATTCAGCAGCCGATACGGCCAAGGAAAAGGCAGACGAAATGGTTCCCGACGCCGCCAAGGACACCGTGAAAGGCGCGGTTGACACCGGCGCCGATGCAGCCAAGGACGCAATCGAAGGCGCTACCGGAAGCAACTAGAGCGTCGTGACTCGTGTGCGGGTCACAGAATTGTCATAAAATTAAGAACGGCGGCCTCATTCGGTCGCCGTTTTTCGTTCCGTCATTTGCTCCAACGCCCACGCGCTCATTCGCTTTGCAGCCGGGTCTAGCCCGCCAACGCGGCGAAGGGGCTCTGCTCTTGAGAAGCCCGAGACGACCATGAAGCCTCTATTAATTGGTATTAGCGGTGGCAGCGGCGCGGGCAAATCAACTCTCATTCGCGGGCTGCAGACTTCCGTAGCTGTGAACACATCCATTTTGGCAATGGATGACTATTACAAAGATCAGAGCGATATCCCGATCGAGCAGCGTACCGAAATGAACTACGACAGCCTCGAAGCCGTCGACATTTCGCTTTTCGTTTCCCATCTCGATGCACTCAAGTCTTCAACGGACATCGCTGCCCCAGTCTACGACTTTCAAAAGCATACGCGATCGTCGGCAACTCAAACTGTAGCTGCCGAGCCGCTCATCTTCCTTGATGGAATTATGCTCCTGGCAGTGGAAGAAATCAGATCGCGGCTAGATCTAAGCGTGTTTATCGAAGTCGACACCGATACTCGCCTGAGCCGCCGCTTTGAACGCGACCAGAAAACTCGCGGACGATCTCGCGAATCTGTCGAGTCACAGTGGCGTGAGACGGTGCAACCCTTTTTCGAGTCCACAATTTCCAAGGCGCGGCATCATGCAGATCTCATTCTGCAAAACCAAGATTTCTCGCGTCTTCTAAAAGTGCTCGAACTTTTTCGTGCTACTTAACTTGCATCGTTCCGGGCAGCCGCCAACCAAGAAGGCCGACTAATGAAGACGATTCGCTGGGGCATCATCGGAGTCGGCAACGTGACTGAAGTTAAAAGTGGGCCAGCATTTCGCAAAGCCGAGAACTCTGAGCTCGTGGCCGTCATGCGCCGCGACAGCGTGAAAGCCGAAGACTATGCAAAACGACACGGAGTGCGCAAGTGGTACACAGATGCATCGAAGCTTGTTCACGATCCTGACGTGGATGCTGTGTACATCGCGACTCCACCTCACGTTCATCAGGAATACACTCTGCTTGCCGCAGCCGCTTGTAAGCCCGTCTACGTTGAGAAACCAATGGGACTGAACGCGGCTGAGTGCGAGGAAATGATCCTGGCCTGCCGAAATGCCGGAGTCCCACTTTGGGTCGCTCACTACCGTAGAAAGTTGGCGAAATTCGAAGCACTGAAGGCGCTCGTTCAAAGCCAGGCCATTGGGCGAATTGACTCAGTGCTTCGTGAATGCCAAATGCCACTCATGGAAACCGATCCTGAGAATCTCCCTTGGCGAGTCCTTCCAGAAATCGCTGGAGGAGGAAAGTTTGTTGACCTAGGCTCTCATACGTTCGACTTGCTCGACTTTTTGTTCGGCCCCATCGATGAAGCCCATGGCAGTGCAACCAATCGCGGAGAGGCCTACCCTGCGGAAGACAACGTAGTCGCGCAATTTCGTTTCAAGTCCGGCATCATCGGCTGCGGCTCGTGGTGCTTCACCGGCAGCCAGCCCATTGACCGGCTCGTGCTCAGTGGCTCACAAGGACAGATTGAGTGCTCAGTATTCAATGACGCTCCCATCCGAATCCGTGACGCCTCGGGTGCGTTGACAGAACAACACCACCCATTTCCCGAACACGTTCAACAACCCATGATTCAAAGCATCGTCGACGAATTGAATAGCCACGGGCATTGCCCCAGCACCGGCGAGGACGCCGCACGTACCACGCGTGTCATGACCTCAATTTTGTCGAGCTTCTACGAAAACATGTAGAGC
>JBGCCZ010000199.1:0-26728 GCA_045105035.1 Pirellulaceae bacterium
GTCAAAGTCGATGATCTCTTCATTCTCACCGGCATTGGTCGCACTTGCCTGGGCGATGACCGAGCCACCGGAAATTAGCTCGAGGCTTAGGTCTTGAGTGACCAGTGTGTTTACAGTTGCCGTCGTTCCAAACTGGTTTCCAATCTCATAGGTGAAGCCGATTGGCTCGAGCGTCAGCGAGATTCGGCCCGACGAAGGCGCACTAAACTGGTACCAATCGTCGTCACCGGGGCGATCAATCGAATTGCCCGAGATGGTTTGCCGACCATTCGAAAGTTGGCCGAGATCGACAGCTTGAGCCACAGTGTCGTTGGGCTCCGCGTTGTCACCATAGAGTTGGTGCGTACCGAGAATGTCGTCATGCTGAGCACCCAGGAACGCGAAGGTGACTGCTGGCTCCATCAGCTTCGTGCTATCCAATGGAATACTGTGCCCTAATCCAACGCCGTGGCCTGCCTCGTGCATCAGGACATTGAAGAGGCCTCGGTTTTCGCCGGTTGCAGAGTCCGCATTCTGTAGATACCAAGCGTCATTGGTATCAATGATCATGTCCCCGTCGAAACCTGCATTGCCTCCGCCGTTCGGGAAGTAGTTGAAGGCGAGTACACCGAAGTTTCCGTCAATCGGGCGACCACCGATTCGGACGTCTCCTCGGACTCCCTCGACGCCTCGATTGCCCTGGCCCATCGGGGCTCCGTCATCGAATGGCTCGTAAACGAAGGTAATGCCGGAGACTTCACTCCAGCGATCGTAAGCACGTTCGAAGATGTTAAACCAGGGCCGCTGCTCCACGGGGCCGCTGCCTCCCCCGTAAATACCGTCCATAAAGGCAACTAGGTTTGTGGAGGAGTTGTTCGCCGTATCGGTCGTTCCATCGGGCACGATACTCCAGGTGATCTCTGCCGGGTCACCGTTGTTTAGGCTTGGGCCGCCCACTGGGTTCGACCAGCGCGTTGCACCCACGTTGAAGTCGCCGCTGCCGCTCCCTCCACCGTTGTCATTGCCGCCGCCTGCTAGGGCCCAGTCAAATGCATCGATATACTCCTGACTTGTCCCGCCCGCGAAAATGCCGGCACCGACGTCTGCGGCCAAGAGTTCGCGACGATCAAGTTTCTCCAATAGGATTCGACGCAACCGATTACGACGGAGCGACTTTTCATACAAGCTGGAAACTTGACGCTGAGGAAAATGGCTAGCCATTCGACTTACCTTCTGGATTATCTCTAGATGAGTTAATTATCGAACTTGAAATGTAAACCATAAACGCACCTACGGCACTGAGGGGATGCCTCGTGCCGCGAGTGAGTTTGAGTCAAAATTGCGAAGGCGATATTCCATGTATTGCCTTAAGTTGTTTTCCGTACATTCGCGTTTTCGTAGGATGGATCTGCAGGACTCCCGACTGAACCAGCCTGGAGCCGAAAGGATGGTGGACTCGCTTCTACAGCAGGTCCTCGTTCAGCAAGCTCTCGAGAGCTGCATCGATCGGTTGTTCTCCGTCGTCCTCGCCCTCAAACCAACTGGTGTCTACCATGAGGCTCTGGTCGGAACCGAAGACTTCGTTTTCCAATTGACGAGCGGGACCGTATACCATCTCACCACGCTCCGCGATTCGCATTCCGATTCGCTCGTTGTCCGAGACGCGGCCAACTTCGATTGGATTGCCCGCGATGCCCTCGACTGGGAACGCACCTGCGTAGTCGACAAAGGCTTCGCCTTCACCGCCGCCTCCGCCGCTCTGGTTGTTGAGTGCGTTGATCACTAGCAGAGCATCGATGGCCGTGATGAAGTTATCACCATTCGTGTCACGGAATGGAGGCGGTGGTGGCAGGTTTGCGACTGAGCCATCGCCCGTATTCGTGTTCAGGAAGTTCACGACGAGCAGGGCATCAATCGGAGTCACGAAACCATCCGCGTTCACATCGAGGTTCTCGACAGGATTCTGATGCGGAGGCGGTGGTGGATCTCCGATCGTAATCGTTACCGTCGTTTCGACGCTTTGACCATTTCCATCGGATGCACGATAGGTGAACGTGTCGGTGACTTGCCCTTCCGCGAAATCGTGCCCGTAGGTGAAGGTACCGTTGGCGTTGAGTGCAAAGGTGGAAGCGAACGATGGACCGCTAACCAGTACGGCTGCCAGGTTGCCGCCTTCTGGGTCGCTGTCATTGGCCAAGACGCCGTCGTCCTCTGGGCCGCCAATTAAACCTTGCGGGTCGGTTGTGATCAGCGTTTCCCCACGAGCGACAGAGTAACTGTCCTCAGTCGTTACAGGGGGATCGTCGATCGGGTTGACAACCAAGTTGAACGTGTCGGTTATCTCTTGACCACTGCCATCGACTGCTCGAACGCTGACAACCGCTGTCCCTGATTGATTAGGGTTTAGGCTTAGTGAGAGCACATCGCCGTTGATGATAGGGGTGACCAAAATTGGGTTGCTGTTACTAATGACGGTGAACGTCAGGGTGTCGCCATTCAAATCGACATCTGGATCGAAGAAGTATTGAGGTGACAAGTCCAGTGATGGGTTGTTACCGTCTTCATTGACGCTGAGGTCTGGAAGTGCTTCGGATAAACGCGGTGCATCGTTGACTGGCGTTACCGTAAGAGTCAACGTGTCCGTTATCGAAGCACCTGCCAAGTCGGTGGCGCGAACTTCGATGATCGCCTCACCGTTCTGATCGGCAAACAGCTGAAGCTCAAGCTGACTTCCGTTGACAGTCGGCGTTACCAAAGTCGCATTGTTGTTAGAGACGATCGTATACGTCAGCTGATCGCCGTTGGTGGCTACATCGGGGTCGAAAAAGACACTCGAAAGATCGATGACGCGAGTAGGGTCGTCTTCTAGCATCGTGACTTCGCCAAACGCCGATTGGACACGTGGGTCATCGTTGATTGGCGTCACGGTGACAGTCACGGTCCCCTGCCCTTCCGCAGGATCTGGCACTCCGCCGCTCGTTCCATTGTCTTCGATGGTGTAGACAAACGTGTCGGTACCAACAAAGTCCGCAGGTGGAGTGTAAACGATGTTGTCGCCGTCAACGACGATGTTGCCACCGTTGGTGCTCGTTGGATCCACTGACTTGAACACAACTGTTTGGCCAGCTTCGTCAGCAGGGCCTGGCGAGTCGTTGGCGAGAAGAGTTGAAATTGCGATAGTACCAGTGGTGTCTTCCGCTGTGATCAGTGAGTCACCGCCAGCAATCGGCGCGTCATTCTTGTCTTCGACCGTAATTGTCACGGTCGCACTGGTGCTCAGTGGGGCAGCGACGCCACCCGTGGTTCCATTATCTGTAACCGTGTAAACAAACGTATCCGTCCCACTAAAGTTCGTGGGTGGAGTGTAGATGACTCGGCCCTGCTCGAGCGTTACTGTTCCACCCTGTGTGGACACAGAATCGACTGCGGTGATGATGAGCTCTTGATCATCTTCACTATTGTCGGAAGCCGGGGCATCGTTGCTCGTTAGTTCCGTCGCGGCGATGTCGAGTACTTCGTCTTCGTCGATTGTGAGGGCGTCGTCTTGGGCGACAGGCGAATCATTAACTTCGGCAACCGTGATTGTTACGGTACCCAAATTCACCGACTCAAGGGTGCCATCATTGACTCGATAAGTGAACGTGTCCGTCCCGTTGAAGTTCGGATTGGGGGCATAAGTGAACGTTCCATCATCGTTGATGGAGAAGGATGCTGCGTTCTGCGGTGGATCGATTACGACCACTTGCAGATTAGAGCTGTCTGCATCTTCATCGTTCGCAGCGACACCATCGTCGATGGTAAAGCTAGGTGTACCGTTACCGTCGGCATCCGTGGTCGTTAGTGACGAATCCTCATTCAAGGTGTAGTTGTCATCGACCGCGACGGGCGGGAAGCCTGGCACGATGGTAACTGCATAGTCCTCGACCTCGCCGTCGTTCGCCAGACCTGTTGGAATAAGTCCCCCGGCTGAGCTACTTCGGAAACGAGCGAACGTGGTCGTCGCTGATCCTGGGACTGGCGCGGTAGCCGGTACGGTGACCGAGAACTGCTGCGACAGATCGATCGCGGTGAACCGAGCCGATTCCAGAATCTGTTCGCCTGGATCGTCCCAGTCCCCGTCCGCATTGAAGTCGATCCAGGCGTCGACAAAGCCTGGGCTGGAAAGCGTGACATCGATCGATGTGAAGATGTTTCGATTGAAAATGCCAGCAACACCAAGTGTTGCACCAAAAGCTACACCGTCATCCGCATCGCCATCGGCTGCAGGCGTTGGTTGCCCATCTGCCTCAGCCGTAATGGTGGTACCAAGTAGAGCCGTTTCGCTTACCACATGCCGTGCCCCGTCATTGACGCGGTCGGTCGGATAGCGACCCGACGTCGTAGTGAACGGGTCTGGTGCATCGCCATAGTCGAGTGCGATTCCGGGCATCAGTATCGTGAATTGGGTCTCATTGTTGATGCGATTTGGTCGCAACAGATTTCCTGCTAGGTCCGATACGCCGCGAAGGAAGAAAGAATCCAATTCGGGGCTGATGAACACTGCATTTTCAACGAACAGCGTGCTTCCGCCTCGGTCTTTGCCGATCAAGTTCGTGTTGGATGCACTGTTGATTGCATCAATGATGGAGCGCTTCATGTCTTCGCCAGTGAAGCTGACATCGCGGATGAACTGGACCGCGTTGGCTCCACCAGGAACGCCGGACTTCAGCAGAGTCGGAGCAGCGGTAGTGTCAGTGACAAACTGCGGTGTATCATTCAGCGCCAGAATGCCTCCGGGTAAGGTCGACGGACTAAGGCCGAGAGTTGTGCCCTCAATGGCTGCTCGCATGCTCTCTGCAAGTGTCTCTGCAGTGCTCGCGCTGCTGTACAGGATAGGTACGTTGCCGAGGTTGAAACCATTGCCTTGATCTGCGTTCTCAAATTCGAAAGTGACCGTAGTCGTGTCGTTGCTGATCGTGAAGGTTTCCCCATCGCTCACAACACCACGACCAGTAGTCAGGCCTGTGTTGCCCAGATTCAACTGACTCGACTGTAGGGCTCCCAGGCTGATGACGCCGCCACCCTGGTTGGAAACGGCAATTCCCAAGCCCGACGTGTTGATGGCATTGACGATCGCGGTCGCAATGTCTTCTTGAGTACTCAGGGCCGTGTAGGAGATAACCACGTTGCCCGGTTGCGACGCGCCCGAGAAATTTGAGTCAAACTCAAACACTCTTGACTGCCCGTTGGCAGTAATTGTGAAGGCCGAATCTTCGATGATGTCAGCAGCGCCTCGTAGCGGAGAATTCAAGAGCAAAGGCCCGAGAATTGCCAAGCGAGTACCGGTTTGAACGCCTGGCTCGCCGGAGAGTGCCAGAGTTGGTGAGCCTGTAACATCGACTTGGTCGTCGACGGTACCACCGATCGCTACATTCCCGCCACCCACATGGGATGGGTTAAGACCCAGGCCAGCGTTGGCTATCGCATCAGAAACTCTAGCTCCAATTTCGTCTTCGGTATCCGTGAGTGTGGCCGGTATCGCGATGTTACCCGCCGTTATGTCCGCGTCCGAGTTGAACTCGAAAGTGGCCGAACCTGCGAGGGTCGTGATCGTGAATGTATCGCCGTCGCTTACTGACCGTGAGACGCCCAGTAGCGATAGTCCGGAGGTGCCCGAACTAGCAGAACCGTTCGCACTCAATCCGAGGTGAACCGTCGTCGGCGAAACGAGAGTCGCGGACAGGTTTAACACGCTGTTGTTCAGCGCATCTTGCGTGATTGTAGCTAGATCTTCTGCGACGAGTGCCGAGGAGAAATCGACAGCTTCATTGCCAGCGGTGACCGCACCATCATTGTCATATTCGAAACTCACCGTGCGGCGACCATCACTCACCGTGAAGACTTGGCCATCAACGATTCCGCCTGGACGTGGCCCAAGATCAGGTATCTTGAATGCCGCTGTCGTAGCTGGTTGATCGATCGTGGAGAAGTTCGTATCTAGTAGCGTGCCCGCAGGAGAGCCAACGAAGATCTCACCGGGAGACAATGTCCGCGGCGTCACTGCGATCCCGGTTGCTTGAATCGCGGAAAAGACCGCGTTTGCGATTTGCTGCTGGCTGTCACCGTATTCAAACGAGATCGGAATATTGCCCGGCAAAGAATTGCTGTTGCGATCGAACTCGAATGTCGTCGTAACACCCTCTACGGTGATGGAGAAGCGGTCACCATCGGCAACTCCACCCGCAGCACCGCCTGCAAGTGGGATTTCTAGAGAGAGTCCTTGAGGTACTTGCAGTTGGAAGCCGCTGTCGAGTTCGAAGTACACTACCCCGCCAACACTGTCCGTAATCGTGAACGAATCACCGTCAGATAGTTGGTCTCCAGCAGGTGCGATGACGACAAAGCGATCTTTATTGTTGATCGCAATCTCATACACGGCCCCGTTTCTCCAAACCCCAGCGAGGGGAGTGAAAATCAGCTCGTTGGTTGTGGTGTTGTAGGTGAAGCGGTAATCGATACCTTCTGTCAGCAGATTGCCATTCTCGAAGAGTGTCACTGCCGAACCGGGCTGGCGGAGACCGCTGCCGGGTCCAACGACAGTGGAGTCGTCGATTCCGATGCCAGGGAACGGATCGGAAACTTCGAAACCGTCGACTAGTTGAACTCGGAACTCCGGGTAGATTCCGCTAGCGAGTTCAATGATGGAAATCGCTCCGTCTTGGTCGACTCCACGCGAGTCATTGTCTAGTGGTCGGACGGCTTCTGCGGATGGTCCCACGAAGTCCGCTCGGTCGAGAGCTCCACGGTCCTTAAAGACATTGGCTCCTTGACCATTTGGCGGGGCCACGGATGGATCATCGATTCGCAACTGCCCCGTAGCATCTCTTGCTGGAGCGAGGACCGGCGAAACTGCAATTCCGACGGCTTGCTTCACTGTGCTGAACTCTTCACGCTCTTCGAGTGAATCCAGGCTGCTGTCGATGATGCGAGAACCCTCTGCTGGCAAGAACTGACTGGCTTGCGGGTTCACAAAGACTTTTTGATCTGCACCTAAGGTGAAGTTGAAGTCCAAACCTGTGTTAGGGAGGTTTGCTGGGCCGTTCTCAATTCCAAAACCAAGTCGATTGTCGGCTTCCGTAGGTTCAGCGAACTGGTAAACCGAGCCACCCACGATCACTTGACCGGGTTTCGGATGCACGTTGATGTTTGTGCCGAATGGAGCAGGTCGACCATTCGCAAACTCTCGTGCCTCTTCGTTCACAATCGGTGTTTGAACGTTGACGAACACATTGTTCAGCAGTGTTGGGCTCGCTCCGTTGGAAACAAGAATCCCAGTTTCCGGTAGCAGCTGGTCCAAGTTGTGGTCTTCATTCAAGTCAGGGTCGACCAAAATGACGCCATTGCCGTCAATCCAAGCTGCGTTTTCAACCACAACGAAACGTTCCGTTGTACCACGGGCGTCGGAAGTGTTACTGAGTGATGTCGATGCAATGCGGTCGTGCCCGATACCGGCACTGGAGTGCGTTGGAAGGAGACCATCTGCACGGCGTGGGAATAGAGTCAGCCCCGCTTCGACACCAGAGGCACCTCCAAGCGCTACACCGGTGACTTGCTCCAACGGACTGGCGTCAGCAAAGTTACCATTGCTCAATTGCTGGAAGTTGTTCAGGTCACTCGCCGTAATCGCTGCGGCAATTGCACGTGCAACGTCTGGGGCACGGTAGGTCGCATAGTTGATGTGGATCGGAACGATATCCGGAGAACTGGCAGGAACGTTTCCGCCTACAAATTCAAATGTGCGGAAATTGTTGCCGTTGGGCAAATCCGCAACTTGATAGATTGTAAATTGGCTGCCGGCCGCGTACTGGCTAGGGTCTTCGACTGTAATGGTGAAGTTCTGTGGGTGCATCACCATCAGGTTGAGATCATAAGCACCAACGGTGGCGGTGGACTGACGGCCAGCGAAAGAAAGAGGATCGAAAGAATCGTTTCCATTCGCGCTAACGGCAACATAGTAGACACCTGCCTCGGTAGCGGTGAAGTCGATGTATGGATCGAGGCTCGCCGTTTCACCAGGAGCAATGTCATTGTCGATGACAATACCCGTGACACCATTCGAGTTTACTAGAGTTTGAGCCACCCCAGTCGCATCGAAAATTTGCAGGATGCTATCTAGGTTCGAAGCGGCTGTGTCGGTGTCGATATCAATTTGGACTCGCTCGCCGACATCTAGCTTGAATTGATAGAGATCGACGTCACCAGAAGTGATCGTTCCCGATTCGGTGAACGATTGCGGGTTGTGGGCTGTGCCCTGCCATGTTTCGGTAGCGTCGTCCAGAATGTCGTTTGGCTCGCTGGCTGTTGCTCCCGGACCGTCCAGACTGGCGCGTCCGTCATTGCCATAAACGGTATTGTTGATTACGCGTGCGAAGCTCTGCGGAGTCTCTGCCGCATCGACTCTACGAATGTCAAACGGGTTAAAGTTCGGACCGTTGTTGTCCGCCCAAGTCACATTGGAGACGCCCTCAAGGTAGACAGCCGGACGGTTAAAGTAATTGATGTAGCCGGGATTTGGTCCGGGGCCGATATTGCTGTTTTGGGGAAGGAAAGAAGCACTGACAGTGGCCTTGACTGTCTGTGTTGTTCCGTTCGTCGTTAAGATACTTCCGTGAACGGAATCACGGATGGATTGAACGACTTCGAGAGCGCTGTAACCAGGGGTCGTGCCGGGTAAACGTAAGTACTGTCCACCGCCATCTTCGCGGTAATAAACCGGGACGCTCGTGTCATCCCACCCGTTACCGCCGACAACTCCACTGCCCCAAGTTGGACCGCCGGTGCCGGCGCCAGCTAGATCCTCAAACTCAAATTGAACCCGATTGCGCAAGCCATCGATGACCAGGTAGTCACTGTCATCGATGAAAGTACCGAAGTGATCGATTGGGTTCGTGCTACTACCGGTACTGTGGTCACCCTGCGTTTCAATATTGTCTCGGAAGCCAGGCAAGAATGCGGGACTGATCATCCAGATCGGATTGTCACCTGCGACATGCACGCCGCCGAGTCCGCCACTCTCTAGCACGTTGTTCTGAATGATGACACCAGGATTAAAGCCACCAATGATGCTGTTGTTCAGTTCAAGGAGATTGCGGACTGCACCAGGCGCAGTGTTCCCTGTTGCCGGACGATTGGACATGACATCATCAGACTCGGAAGGCCCCCCCAAAAACGAGGGTTCGATGTTGGCAATTAGATCGCGGGAATCGAGTTGACGTTGCCCTGGTTCGGTCCAGATACCGTAATCCCGCGAGTGGCGAATGAAGTTGTTTTGTACGATGACCTGACCTTGGTCACGATTCGTGTTCTGATCACTGAAGCCGGCGTGGAACTGTACTCCAACTTTTCCAAAAGAACCCGATGCGCGACCGAAGAGGTGGACACGCGCATCTGTTAGAGGACCGGTTTCGGTTCCACCCGCGCCAGCTGCCGTGACTGCCAGTCGCGACTGTACGCCAGGATCGTTGATCGCATCGCGAATTGCCGTTGCGACTTCACTGGCTGTCGCATCAGCAGCAATATTGACCGCGACATTCCCTGGGACGACGGAGCCCGAAATGTTGAATTCAAAGACGACTTCATTGCCCGCGTCGGTCAGAGTGAAAGTGTCTCCGTCGACAAGATCCGATCCCGCGGGGGCGATGAGAGAGATTGAGTCACTCGCTCGATCGTTCGTGTCTGTGATCGAATCTGTCGCTTGGCGAATTTCGAGTTGGTACTCGCCAGTTTGAATACTGCTGCTCGCAACCGCTCGGCCTTGGAAGGCTGGTGTTGCAGGAGCATTGAGAACGCGTTCACCACGCTCGGCAAAACCGATAGACAAATCGGAGATCGTGCGGATGTTACCAGCAACCGTATTGCGGAACACAATGTTCAGCTCTGCTTCACCGGCGACGTCCGAGAGGTCAAGAATCGATTGTCCTGCGTTACCTCCGACCGTAGCAAGCAGCGTCTCGTTGCCGTCGGTGTCCACTGCGAGAACATCGGTCGAAGTTGCCGAAGCCGTCGAATCGAAATACAGCTTCGGTAGGTCTGCACTAGTGTATCCGGCCAACGAGAACACACTCGTTGAGACATCGTCGTCTTCGACCAGACCTGGGTTTTCGTTTAAGACGCTGTAGATCGGCTGCCGTCGCGTGCCACCTGAGCTAAGAGCCGCTGGGATCCGCCCCGACGGTGTCACGGCGACTGCATACGTTCCTTCGGGAAGGTCGACTGCGCCGATGTACGGATCCTTCGGACCTACTGACCCACGACTGAAGTCTGAAATGTCGGTCAGAGATAGAGGGCCGCGAATATCGTCAGCAATGTTGCTGTCTTCGGCAAAGAGAACGAGTCGGTAGCTCGACGTTCCGAATACGGTGTTCACTTCGAAAACAGACAAGTTTGTATCAGCTCGGTTCAGACCATCGGCGTAATCCAAATCAAATACGACAGGCACCCCGTCATTTGAACCGACTGCCTGATCGACGTAATTCAAATCAAACCGGTAAAAGTCCAAATCGCCCGCGGAGGAAAGCTCTCCACCGATGCTGATCGTCGCTCGGTCACTGTCCAAGATGTTCCCAACGTACTGATCGCGAGCTCCAGGAGTACCGAGGAAGTTTTCAGCATTAAATGCACTATTGACGTCGTTGTTGGCATAGAAACCAAGCGTGTCGGAGGACTCGTCTTCTTGGGCTTCACCGAGCAACGGTGAGCGTCCCGGAAGGCCCTGCAAGTGGATTCCGTTGGTGGCATAGCGAATGTCAGCATACTGCACGGTCGAGCCTGGGTGCTCTTGTTCGGCTCGCGTCCGAACCTGTACTTCGTAAGAACCGCTTGTGAGTCCGGCGTTAAAGTCCTCCGGATTGGTGCTTGCACTGCGGACTCGGAAGTAGAAAGTCGTGCGTGCTCCAGCAGCACCTGGAAGCAAGACTCTCAACCCAGCGTCGCGTGGGTTGATCGAACCGTCTTCCTTGAAGCTACCATCCGCGTTCAGTCGGAATGTGCCTTGTTGCTGGTTAAGCGGATTAACCAGACTCGGTTCAATGGCCGAAGTGCGTGTGATTAATCCCGGATTAGTGGTTTCGGTATTCGAATTGTCACTTCGCGCTAGCAGGTCGCCGCTCGCATTGAGCAACTCGACCATCATGTCCAAGCTCTGGGTCGTATCGTCGACGTCGATCCAAATCTCTGTACCTGCTTCAGCGGTGAAGCTGTAGACATCAACGTCTGCAGGTTCCGAGAGGACTCCTTGCACGACAAATCCAAGTCGCAAGTTCTCATCGCTATTGGATGCGTCCCCAGCAAGGTTGCCGAGGAGTTGTGCCGTGTTCGACGTGCTGTTGAACCCAGGTGCGATGGCCGTTGGCGATTCGATCTCAAGAACCGTCGCCACGTTGCGATCGTTGGAATACTGATCCAACAGAACGCTACGCCAATCGGATGGACGGGGGATCGAGGCAATCCCGTTGTTGTTCGTATCCGTCAACTGTGAACCGTCAGGTTTGAGACCAGCACCTACCGTATCATCGTGGTAACTGGTCATCACGACGGGGAATCCAGGTTGCCCTAGAATCTCGATCGTGCCGCCAACGCGGTCTTCGGCGTTCGTGTGGAAACCCGTGGCCGTCAAGCCCGTGCCGCCATCGAGATTAAAGTTTGAGCCGTATCCCAAAAGTTTCACCACGAGCGATTCGCTGGGCGAACTCTGAAGGCGTAATCCGCCTTCGTGGTGAAGATTGGACACAAGAACGTTCTCGAAGAGTACATGAACGATGTCCGTGTCGTCCCAGACGCTCTCGACGGTCAGCTCGTCGCCGCGGATTTCTAGCCCATTGATCTCGTTGTTATCCATCCGATTGTCACGGATGAGTGGACCGCGGTTGTGGTCTAAAGTGTCGATCCGATTGATCAGACCGGTGGACCGCCCGAGATCGCCGACCAAGTCAGCGGTAAGGCTGTTGGCGTCGATGTTGATCACGCTACCTTCGTTGTTCAGGAAGGTGTTACCCGCCAAGATCGGCTGACTTCCACGAACAAAAATCGTGGCGCCTTCGTTATTCAATCTTCCTAGACGATTAAGGGGACCTTGCCCACCGATTCCGTCTTCGTTGAATTCGAAAGTTGAATTGGTGATTCGAGCGTCGGCTTGCTGCAACTCGATTGGGCTGAAGGCTTTGAACGAACCTTCAATTTTCGTCACACCACCCGCGTAGGCAATCGTTGCATGATCCAGACTGACGGACGAACCGATTGCAGCATAGATACCGCCCCAGTCGCGAGGCTGAGGGGTTGTGCCGGCGTCATCGCCGTTGGTGTCAAACGAACCACTGCCGCCGAAGCGGTCGTCCAGCTTACTTGTGAAGATAATCGGAGCCCCGTCGGTGCCTTCAGCCAACAGGTTGGTACCGGGCTCCAACTCGATTCGAGAGCCCTCGAGCTTCAGGACGGTACCCGGATCGATTACGAGACTAGCGTCCAGCCGTGGCCGCAACGTTCCTTCGGTAAAGGGGGAAAGTGGCGTTCCAAGTCCAGTGCCATTGTCAACGAAAGTGGCGTCGCCAGAGCCGTACGAACCCACCAGCGAATACGGTCCAGAACCGCTTGCAGTGCTGCGGTACACGTTGACGCTCACTGCACCAACTTGGAGATTCGGCAGGTTAGCCAGGGATATGCTAGCGCCGGCGTTCACCATCAAGTCGTCTGTAGGATCAGAAGCAAGGCCTTCGCTACCCGCCGCATTCACCATCACGAAACGGTAGTTAAAGGTCCCGTCGAGAGAGCCCGATGCAGCTAGCTCCGTCAGCGCGACACCGCTTGCATCGGCTCGATCACGTTCCAATACTCCGCCTGCGTCCATCCCCGTATCGAGGAAGCTCGATGAGAGTGCATCTAGCTCTGCTACCAGCGTGTACTGGCCCGCACCAATCCCACTACTGCGATACAACCGTCGACCCACAAAGTCTCCAGCTGCTAGAGGAAGTCCGAGCAGTTGAACACTGGTTTCACCTGGAACGAGAATTAGACTCTCGCTTGCATCTGATGGTGGAGATTCATAGCCGAACTCATCCACGAATGCGATTTTATAGTTGTATGTGCCAGGGAAGATCTCCCCGCCAACACCAGGTTGGAGGGAAATTAAATTTGCCAGTGGACGAGTATCGTCCAACAAAGCTCCGCCAGGCGTTCCGTCGACAATGATGTTCTCGGAAACGATGTGAGTGATGTCGACATCATTGAATCGAGCTGGAACAGATAAAGGCTCGACGGCTTGGCCAGCGAGTGTGTTTACTTTGATGAAGATTCCGTCTAGTGAATTGTTCACCAACGAGTTGTGGTGGATTTCTGGACCGATTCGGGAGTAGTCGCTGGTGAATAGTCCGCTGCGTTGGTAGCGAGGCTCGTGGAAGCTGGTTTCTTCAAAACTATTCGGTGCCGCACTCATCGCAGCATCAGCGCTGTTGCTGATGCTGTTATAGGTAATTGTCGGGCGGACATCGAGGATTTGAATCGGGTTAACAACCTGTTGCACTGAGTCGATGACGACATTCCCGCCGCCACCAAAGCGGATGTCGGCGTGGTTCACATACTGCAGGAAGACGCCCTCGTCTTCCAGGTTTCGTCGTCCAGCACTGGCGTCTACGTCGTTTTGGTAGACGATACCGCCCCAGTCACCGATCGCAGGAGTCGTTAGTGGAGCGTACGTGTCCTCACCAATGGACTCGTCTAGCCAGGAAGTGAGGAAAACGCTCCCAGGAATCCGGTCCCCGTCAGCCGCGTAGATGTAGGAGCCAGCGGTATCCGTAAGGAACGGCGTACCGAGAACTTGAAGCGCACTATCGCTTCGATCGACTCCCAAGCTCGAACTGCCGACGGCGATTCTCGAGCGACGGAATTTGATGATCGCTCCTGCGTCAACCATCGTCGTCACGCCTTGTGGAACCTCCAGTGCACTGCCATCGCTGAGCGGAGCACCGTTAATCAAGCTGAATCCGACTTCGTAGGCAAAATTGTCATCTACGGTAGTGATGTCATCGTCCGCGCCACCGTTGCCCACAATCCGCACGATGTCGCCTGGTTGGGCCGCGTCAAATGCATTGGGTACGCCATCGCCAGAGATGTTATTAAAGGGGCGATCCAGTGAGCCGTCGGCGTTTGGGCCAGCCGATTTGTCGACGAAGATCGTCTTTCCTTCGACTGCAATGTTGGTCAATCCTGGAGTCAGCGAAACGGAACGATCACCTGCGAGGATGATTTCTGCCCCGTTTGCAGTAGCACTGATTCCAAGTTCACCTCGGCTGGAAATCTGTGCCGCGAGCGCACTAGCGACCGCGCCCGGAGTAGCACCTAGAGCGAAGTTGACCGGAATGTTGCCAATGCCCACAAATCCAGTTGTCGTAAATTCGAACCGACGCAGGACACCGTTCGCTCCAACGAGTTCGACAATTTGACCATCCATGGCAGCCGAGCCGCCGGATGTGAAGTTCAAAGCTCGATTCAATGGGCGTGTTTGGAACCAGAAGTTGTATGTGCCACCTGGAGAATTGTCTCCGTCACCATCAAAGACGACTGCCTCATCGCCTACGAACCCACCTTCGATGTTGCGAATCGCACCGCTCGTGTCGACTTGTCCACGGAATGTGACACGCAGGTCGTAGCTACCCTGAGTTGTGCCGCCGAATCCGGTGTTCTCGATCACCGGGTCGTAGCTGTCATTGCCACTTGCGCTAACGCCAATGAAATAGGTACCAGAGTTGAGGGCCAATTCGATGCGTGAGTCTTCGCTGAAGTAATCATCGTTTCTGGATATTAACTCAACGTCACCATCCTGAAGCACGATCGGACTGAATGTGATCTCACGCTCGCCGATCGTCGTTGTACCGTCACCGCCCTCCAGCGACGCCGTCACAATCGCAGCAGCTGCTGGATCTGCGTTGACTGCGTCGATCAACTCCTGAGCAGTTGTCGGAGTGCTGCTGTTCGAGTTCATGTCCAGCGTGATCAAGTTGTCAAAGACATTGACAAGCACTGGAGCGCTCGGACCGCGATCACTCTGCGTAACGAAAACTTGCAGGTTGTTTCCTAGTCGCCCAGGAGCGGTCGCATCAAAGCGAACGTTGAGTCCTGAACCGGCTGCGAAATTGCTTTCCGCAAAAGCCTGTTGCTGCTTGTAAAGGTGCAGCAGTGAGTCTAGCGAACTGCTGTTTGTCAGTCGTTCCGCAAAAGTTTCAGCTACAAAGAGCCCAACGCTGCTATCGTCTCCCAAGTCCACTTGGAATCGATACAAATCAATGTCGTTGCTGTCCGGACGGAATATGTGCTGGCCATGTAGCACATCGTAGGTGCCCGGGAATACAGGTTCGTCAGCCGGATTGGCGTTCGAGTTCCCTGAATTGATGAAGCCAGTACTGAGCCGCATCAGAGTTCCGGTGGGAAGATCTTGAGCTCGTTCCAGGCCAAGGAGCATGCCGACGCCGGTCAGAGACGCACGGAACCAGTCTTCGCCGTAGTTGTCACCCCACTGACGCTCGGACTCGAGTATCAGAAGACTGCTCTCAAACGCTGGGTCGATGCGCACTCCGGTGGAGATGCTGTTCTCTATCACAATATCAGGGCTCGAGCCCTGCAAGGCTCCGAATGAACCAGTAGCAATCGTGATACCTTGGCTTGGCGTCTCGATGAACTGCACGCCGACTTGGTCTGCCCAAATCTGCATGACTTCGCGGGCTCGATCTTGCTGCTTTGCAGTGATCGCATTAACCAGTGGATTACCGGAAGTGTCCGACCCGTAAATGGTCTGGAAGTTGTAGTAGATGGTGGTGATTCCAGCAACGCTGTCCGCACCGAACAGATCGTTGATGTGCTGCTCGAAGCTGCCGCCTGCTCCAGACGGGAGTTCACGATGTCCCTGATCGTCGCTCGCTCCTGGTAGATCCGCTTCAAAGTGGACCGGGTCAATCTCGGACGAGATGAGTAGACTCGTTTGCTCGACTACATCGGAACCGATGACACCAAGGTCTCCCGCAGTGTCAAACGAACTCCCTAGGCCGGTAACTTGAATTGGCGAATAGTTAATAGGGGCATCTAGCACGACGCTTGGATTACTGCCGGGCTCCAGTGAAACCGAAACCAGGCTCGAGGATGCGGAAGCGTTCTGAAGTGCAGTGAGTAACTCGGCCGCAGTCACCGTATCGCTTCCTAGGTCGACGGTAATGACCTTGCCTGCGGCAGTGATTTCGGGTGGATCACCGCTGCCAGAATTGATGACAACGATCTCAATACCGTTGCCTGACTCGCCTAGCTCGCGGGCGGTGAAGCGGAAGTTCACCGCGCCGCCGGTGTTCATGTCCGTGATCGTCGTCGCTGCGGCGTCGCTCACGACCGGTGCGATGGGCGCGCTCTCACGCGTACCAACTCGCAGGCGGAACGTACGCGGCCCTGCGTTGATGCCTGGAAGGCTATCGATGTCCTGAGTGAACTTGAGCGTCGCCGTATTGGAGGACGCGTTGTAGTCGACTACGGAAGGGAAGAAGTAAAGATCGTCGGTGTTACGAACCGTATCGTCGGTAAAGATCAGTTGGTAGAACGCAGGGTTCTCTGCGGACTGAGCCGTCGGGTTGCCAGCTGCATCGTTCTCGACCAGCAGTTTATTGTCGTCAAAGTAAACCAGGATCGTATCGCGTTCCTGGCGGAGAGAACCATCTGCAGCGCGGACCACCGGTTGAGGAACGACTGAAGTGACCTTAGGACCTAAGTCCAAATTGAAGTCGATCGTGTCCTGGCGAGTATTGGGGTCTGTCGGCTGGAAGAAATCACCCGGTGCTCCTGTATCGTCGGTGCCCCGAAGGCCAACGACTCCCTGGACGTCATCGTCGTAACCAAAAATTTCAATTCGGTACTTATCGTTGGGAAGTGGATCTGCAAATCGAACTACGACCTCGTTGTCGTCGGGCGCATCGCCTACAAGTGAGATACCTGGTTGGAGGAGAACATCACCATCACTGGATAAGGTGAGCGGTGAATAGGATTGGGGATCTGTAGCGCCAATTGCAGCGTCACCAAAGCCTGCCGAGATCGATGCTTCGATAACAGGGAGGAGTTCTGTAGACGCATTGATGACGTCAACAAGCCCATTGGCCGTTGTTGGCGTCGCCAAGTTGTTGTTCAACACGACCGAAACCACTGTTCCGCTCAGCGCCACTTGGGGCGCAGCGTCCGTCCCGAGATCTTCCGTGCTGACCTCGACCGTCAGGGTGGCTTCAGGGTCCTTGGCCGTAAATCGAATTTCGACTTCGCCTGCTGTGCCAAAATCGCTGGCAGCAGTACGCTGTTCGAAGCTCCCGTCACCACCGGCTCGAGTGATGCGAATGCCATCGAGCGACTCTGGATGAATGACCTGTGAGTCATCGAACCGGAAAGTCAGCTCCTGCGGCGAGGAATTCCGTACGGAACCATCGACCAGCAAGTCGCTATTGTTGGGCTGAACTCCGATGAGTTGCGGCCCAACCGTAAGCAAACGGCGATCTTCGAGAGTCTCCAACAAGAGACCACGCAACCGTCGCTTAGCCTCGGCCCTCGACGAAAGCCGAGCAGTGTTGGAGCGGTTGCGGGAGTTGGCAGAAATGAACTTAGGTTTGGTCATTAACCAGCCCTTAGCGTTGCAGGTGTGCTTACAATTCACCCCCGAATATTGGGGTGCCGAACGGTACACACGTTCGATTGGCCGCGCAATTTGATGTGCGTGAGCCGCTTATTGAGGAGCGAGTGCGGACCAAAAACGAGCGGAAGACAAGCGTATCGACCCAGATTTTGGGAGTGTCGATTATAGTTGGGGCCCATTTGGTTGCAAATTCTGCAGGGGGGTGGGTCGCCTGTTTTGCCTATGCTTTCCAGTTGTTCCGGCTGGTCCAAAACGGCGTGTCCCAGGCCTCATCTCTCTGCCAGCAAGCAGTTCACGCGATTGCATGTAGACCGTTGGATGCTCTGACTGCAGGTAAGTTCCCTACAAGAGCGAGAAGTCGCGCAATTCGCATAGTCTGAAGAGACTTCCTTTCGCAGTTACTTGAGATACTGCGGTCGAAATGAGTCGGAGTCTCTTTTTGATGCCGCGGAAAGGCCATTTCGGCGTTTCTTTACGCAAGCGACAGCCCATGTGAACACAGGCAGACGGGGAATTACGACCTAGACCGCGGATGCTAGCTGTATCAGGTACAGGTGGGATCTAGAGGTGCAGCCCGACCAATTAGAATGGCTCCAGGATCACGCGTACGCGAGAGGCCAATGGCCGTCGGCTGCTCCCTCGGTTTTCGCGATAGGGCAGCAGGTTGGCGGTTGGACTGATCCTGTCGCGAAGCGGTCGACTGTAGGTCGTTCGACGCACGCTCAGGAATCGACTGGATTTCTTACATGCCCGTTGTTAGTCAGCTTGCTACGCAGAGACGGAGGAGGGAAGTTTGGCTAGCTGGTACGCGCGGTTCCGATAAAGGAACTCGGTTAGATTGCCCTCGTGAGGCTGCAACCAGTTCAAGCGATTCGTCGGAACAGGCCCGATGTTGAGCCGATCAATCGACGTGCTTTCAGTCAAATCCATGACGAATTCAGGATCGGAAGTGAGTGCGGTTCCTACAAGTGTCGGGCCGATCTTTTTGACCATGTCCTTCTGGGGACACTGGACGACACTCACGAATGGGAACATGTATTCCTTCGAAGCGACTCCGCGTTCGGGACTATCGGCGTGAACAATCATTGGGCGTAGGTAAGCGCACCGTTCTTTTTCGATAAGCCGATCTCCAAACCCTTCGGTCATATCCTGAACGCCCGATTCCTGTAAATCCTGCTGAACCATCGCGTAGGTGCCAGTCGCCATTTGTGCGTTGGTGAACGCGGCGAGCCCTGCATTCGGATCATCTGGAGGCAGGACGTCTTCTTTGCCAAGTCTCTCAGCGAGGGCTTTGGCAATCTCTTCCGTATGTCGAGATGCCCAAATCCCAGAGCAGTTGATGCAACTGCGTCCGCTGTTGGAGAAGACGCTTTCCACCATCAGATCCAAGTAGTCTTCCCAGTGATCGACGATGTCATCACCGAGCAGGATCTTTGAAAACCCAGGGCCATGGGCTTGGACACGAGGATTCCCTTCATACTGTTCAACGGTCTGCGCGGAACCGAACACCATCGCTCTCTGGCAGCGAGTCAGGAGGGTCCCACCCACATCGTGGCCGCCCGGGTACAACGCGAACGCTTCCGCTGGGACGCCGGCTTCGATGAATGCTGAAACCATGCGGTACGGCGTCCAAGGTTCTTGACTGCCTGGTTTAAGTAACAAACCAATTTGCAGCGGAATGGCGGGCAGCCAAAGCGTGTGCACTCCGGGGGAGTTGTTCGGCAGTACCGCACCCAATACTGGAGCTTGAACTTGGTAACTAACCGTTACACCGCGGCCTTCTTCGCCGTAACCACGACCGAAGATCTCAAGGTCCAAACCTCGAGTCAATGCGTCTAAAATCTGCTTCATGTTGGCGAGCACAAAAGAATTCTTCTTCATGTTGCTCTGGCACATGTGCTCCGGAAGACCCGTGCTAGCCGACTGTTGGTGGATGAAATCATCCACAGTTTGGGTGCCGTTACCCATTGGCAATTCAGCGTTCTCAAACAGCTCAGCCGCCTTCGAGCACTTTTCAAGCAGCTCCGAGGCTGGGATGTCGCGCAGGACCGAGCGTGCTCGGGGAGCATGCTTCATGTCCATCTGGAGCATACCACCGTTTACCTTCGATATATTCGCAATTGGCTCACCGCTTAGGAAGTGAGTAACTTCTTGCTTTTCGAGAGACGTATAGGGCTTGCCCCAACGTAGAGCTGGTAGTTCTAGCATGATGAGTCTCCGTTTTTCTTTTTTTCTTGAGAGGCGCCGTGGGGAGCGGGTGGAGAGTTGGTCAGAGCGGTAACACGAGGCTTCGCCCGCGAGTTGCCCTGCAGTTTAGTAGACGCCGACCGTCGTTTGTGAAGCGATGGCATGGTACGGACGAACTCCGCTGACTCCATCCCAAGGGTAGGCGGTGTAGGGTTTCTCTCGCTCACCCTCATCCCGCTCCAGAAATCCTGGCACGAAGAATTCCTTCGTCATCGTGTAGAGCTTGACTCGGCCGGTCTCGTCATAAGGAACTACTTGTGTGTGGTCTTCGAAATCGACAACTTCGACGACGGCGCGTGGCTGAGGTGCGTAATAAGCGATCTTGAACTGTTCTTCGGCGGTGACAGGCCGGCTGCATGCGAGACCCATTAATGTGTTGCCGTAGGTGGGGGTCATGTAGACGCCGCTCTCTTCCGTTGGACCGCCCAAAAGTTCTTCGACACAGAATCGCGTCCACTCTGGGGTGAATTCTGTTCCACCGGAGAAAATGCCGGTGATCCCCACTTCTTGGATGCTCGTGCCTTTTTCGGCAAGTCCGTAAGCCAGCGACTCCAGGAGTTTTGGAGTCGTGAACATGCACTTAATATCATGCCCGGCTGTGAGGACGGTGATCGCCTGATCGATGCAGTGTTTTTTGTACTCTTCGAGGTGATCCATCCAACCCTTCTTAATGAGCTTGACCACCCAGCGTGGATCAAGGTCGATACAGAAAGAGATCCCACCTCGGTGCTGGCAGAGGTGCTCAACCGCGAGTCGCAGACGGCGAGGACCGGAAGGGCCAAGCATCAACCAGTTAGCACCCTTAGGAAAGTACTCATCTGGAAGTGTGTCGCTGAACATTTCGTAGTCGATTCGGAAGTCATCAACGACGACTCGGCTCTTCGGAATGCCCGTGGTTCCGCCGGTTTCAAACACATAGGTGGGTTTTCCGTCCAGGCCCTTCGGAACCCAGCGTCTCACTGGACCACCTCGCAACCAATCATCCTCGAAGAGGGGGAACTTTCGCAGGTCTTCAAACTCCTTGACTTCAGTTAGCGGATCGAACCCAAGGCTGGCCTTCTTCTCCAGCCAAAAAGGCGATCCTGTGCTCTCGTGAAAGTGCCACTGAACCATTTCGTGCGTGTGCGCGTTGAGTACTTCTTTTGCCTTCGCCGCCGCTTCTTCACTGGCTACCATTTCCGCAATCATTCTGTCTTCCTTCTCCGCCAACAAACTATTTAATTCAGACCGAAGATACCCGAGGAATTCAACGCTCACAACTGAGAGCATTCATCGCTCGCCAAACGCGTTGGTTCTGACCTACCTAAAACTGGCTGCATGCCGAGCAATTTTCTTCGGCAGTCGCTTCGTTGCTTTCACCCTATACCGTAATGGACTGGCAAGTCGCGAAAAGGACTGGCAAGTCGCGAAAAGGCGACTTCAGCACGCGGTCGACTTCGGCGAGTGAGTGCTGTCAGTAGGCGTGTTAGGGAGGCGAACGCGAACCGTCCAAGCTTAACGATTCACTGCTTGGACCGATCGTCTAATAACAGGCAACATGCCCTCAGATTGGACTGGACGGAGCAGGGTCTGGCCATGAACGTGCGAGGCTGAAACCGGGAAAGTAGGCGGTAGGCAACACTGTTGTGCGGGCTGGGGAGTTGTTGCGGCCTCAGCGCAAGAAAGAAGCCCACCATGAGGCGGGCTTCTTCGTGTTCAAATGCAGATTGTATTTCTAAACAACGCTGCCTACTAAGGTACGATTGGCGATGCTTGATTCAAGTTGAATCCGTCATCGTCGTCAGCGAGCGCTGTGATGCCAACTGCTAGGCCAGCTAGACCTGCAAGGCCTCCGATACCACCAAAGCCGCCGCCTCCTCCTCCGCCAAATCCGCCTCCACCGCCGAAGCCACCTCCGCCGCCGTAGAAACCTCCAGGGCCGGCGAAGCCGCCGCCTGCGACCGGGGAAAGTCCATCAACGATTACTTCACCGCCACATCCGCAAGGATCTACCCCACAGGTGTCGCAAGGAATGATTTCCTCGACGATAACTTCGCAGCATGCAACTTCAGGTTGTTGGATCATCTCACAGCAGAGGCAATCCGCCGAGATTCCAAGGTTGGCAGAAACAAAGCGTGAGTTGTCGCCCGCAAGGCCCGCTGTTCGCTCAATCGCTGTGACAGCCTCGAAAGCCAATACAGCGAACCCATCGTCTCCGGATACAAACAGGTCATAAACGCCAGGAGAAAGGTTTTTTACCGTAAAGTAGCCGTCCTTCATCACAGGAGCCTGACCAACCACTTCGCCTTCTTGGACGATTTGAGCGATCGTTCCACTCAAGTCTTGCTCGGCGAAAGTCCAACCTGGTCGCGATACGCGGCCAATCAAATCGCCATCACGCAGCACAACTTGGTGTGAGTCGTTGAAGCGACGCTCGTTAGCAATTGGATCTTGCTTGTGAACTCGGTAGTAAACGTCTTGGGCTTGCTCGCCCCACTCTGGAGATAAATTCGTGCCAACCAGCTCGCTTGCTCTCGCAGCGGGGATGATCGAAGCGAAAACCTCAAGCTCAGAGCCCAGGTGGTCAGTACTGTGAGGTAGAACGTGCAATGCGTACGCGGCACGCGTCAAATCGCCAAGTACTTGAATCGCATATGTGTCGGGCTTGATGCCTTCGAACTTGAAAGAACCATCAACTTCCGTCTTGGTCTCCATCAGAACCTTACCGTCCTTCGAAAGAAGAACGCGAGCCCCAACACGTGCTTCGGTCTTGCCTGGCTCGGCAACAACTTTGACTGAACCAAGAACGCTGCCGCTTGCATCTAGACGCACCCATTCGCGTTGGTGCAGCTGATTAATCATCTCTGGATTTTCAGAGGCGGCAGGCGGAAGGAGCGTTGCTGCTTCCTGCGCGAAAGAAGGAAGCGCGACTCCGCCAAGAAGTAAAGATAGAGCTAATTTGCGTAACATTGAGGACCTCAAGATGTCTACTGAGCGGGCTTTGGGTATTCTGGGGTTTTTGGGATCTTTGTAGTGTTCAGCCCGAATGTAAATGGGAGCTGCCGATAAGTCAACAAATACGTGCGAAATTACGGCTGCTTTCGGGGGGTGTATAGATCGCTTACCTTTCCTCGACTCACAGGGGGGGAGTTTTGTGCCTTAGCACCGAAGTCCTTACCTTGAATTCGACTGCCCAGCGGAATTGCACGATCGGAGCCCTCCGTTTTCAGGTATCCCATCAGTTTGTCGAGCGAGATTTGAATAATTCCGTTTTGACGAGCTTCTGCAATGAAGGCTGAGTAGTCCCCAAGTTTGGCTTGCTGTTGGGCCCGTAAATCAGCGTTGGCATTCTCCGGCAGCGTAAGATCCGTTCCCAGGACTAGGAATGAAGTGCTTGGTGTCATCTTCCCGCTTTGTTGTGTATTGGCGTCCATCGCGGCGTCAATGACTCCACCGCTCAACCTGATCAGTTCCTTGACCTGGTCGATATCGTCCTTGCGGTCGCCGTTCATGTCCATCTTGCCGACCAAGGCGAAGCCAACTTTGCGGCCGGGGCGCCAGGCTGGCGAGTAAATTTTATCGCCGGGGACGACTGGGTTCTTGAAGTTGATCTGTTGGGTCAGCTCGGCATAGGCAAGGTGCTTATCGACAACTCGGATGACGACTACTTTCGCCTTTGGTACAGCTTTGCTGATGTTGACTTCATTCTCGTCGATGACTGAGAAAGGAACGCCTTGCCGCAGTCCGTCTGCACTGCCAAGGTTGATCCATAGACGTGTTCCGCCGTTCGCGACTCGGACTACGCTCCCCTGAGGTGCCGCAAAGTCCGGTTCGCGGAATTGATTAATAATGTCGTTCTTGACTTTGATGGTCTCTTCAAGTGTGGTGACCTTTCGCGTCAGACCATTGTTGTCTGATTCGAGTTTCGCCAGCTTTTGGTCAACGCTCGCTTTGTATTTTCTGTACATCGCGACCGCTTCGTCCTTCTCCGAATTTATACGAGTTCTTTCCGTTTGGTGATCCTGTCGCGCTTTGGCAAGATCAGCCTCGGCCGCCTTTTGCTTGTTGACCGCGTCCTCGCGAGCTTTCGTTTCGCGGTCAACAGTGGCTGCAAGTTCTCCCTGCAGTTGTGTTTCGCGTTCGCGAGCACTGTCGATTTGTCCATTTCGGATACGAACTGTATCGATTAAGAACTTCGGTAGACCGATCAGGTTTTTCTCATTCGCCGGCTGATTGGGTGGGAAGAGCTTCATCGCTTCGGCAAAGTCCACTTCCACTTGCCCAAGCTTTGCGTCTGCCTTGAACTCTTCAGCCATTTGCTGAAGGTCAGCTTCTGTAAAGTCGCTGTAGCCCATCATTGAGAGCAGCCGATCCACACGTTTGTCACTCGTTTGGAACTCAGTCGTCGCATTCTGCCGAGCCGTTTCGGCGTCAGTCAGTCGAGTGCTGAGGTCGCTGTAGCTCCTCCACAGGAAGAACATTACAGCAAGCAATACGACCGAGACGATCGACATCGTGATTACATACGCCTGCCATGCGAATAGATTCCTGTCGCGAACAGCCATGTTGGGATCCAAGAAGAAAAGTGTGAGTGACGATCCGAGAAAAGTCCTTCGACCCAAAGGGCAAGCCTGGCAACGCGGCGCGGTTCCGAGGGTCAACACGTAGTGTATTTGCGGTGCCGGACACCGTCAAATTTTTGCTCTCCCTCCCACACGGAACAGGAAAATCGAACCAGTTGGAAGCAGCGCATAGCCATTTGACGGGGTTATGACTGGCACTGGTCGTGTAAACCGCTTATTCCATGTGCATGCTCACGGCTCTAGAATCTCCGCTGACCGCCGGTTGGGGGGGCTAGCTCAATGCTTTTTTTGATCTAAACCAGCCAATGCAGTTGAAGATTAGTGCCAGGCTGAAGGAAATCCAGGCTAACGGATAGCCGAGCGACTGAACAACGCCTCCACGCCCATCCGTCTTCGGGGAAGCCAATAGAGTCTCGGCAGCGAATCGCTGGGTGACTTGCACCACACGTCCACAGCCATCGACTTCTGCACTAAGGCCAGTGTTGGCAGCAGTCAGGATTGGCCGTCTGTTCTCTACCGCGCAGAGGATCGTGCAGGCGAGATGGTGATCGAGAATGGCAGAACCGCGAAACCAGCTGTCATTGGATATGTTGACTAGCACCTCAGGCGACTCGCCGGCCGAAGTGAGCGTCGCAATCTGGCTCTGAATGACGCGTGGCATCATGGATTCAAAGCAGATGTTGGGCGAGACTTGTGTACCTGCGACCTCAAAGGACTTGGGGCCATCGCCTGGAACTGCGCTGAGTGGAAAGATCGCTCGGAGCCAACCTAGTAGACTTCCCAGCGGGATGTACTCGCCGAACATCACCAAGTGCATTTTGTCGTACCGTTCAATTGGCTCGCCCTGTTCGTCGATCAAGAATGCCGAATTGAAGTGTTGTTGACCGCCTTCGGTGATCCTGATCGTATCGCCGCCGGCAAGTAAAAGTGGCGTTGAGTCTGTAGCCTGTTCGCCCGGGGATAGCCCCAGAGCGAGACGCGATTTGATGCGGAAGTTTTCCGCAAATGCCGCGACTCGGTTCTTTACGAAAGTGCGGTCGGCACCTGCAAAATCTGCTGGCAGCTCATTCGGTAACGTGGGTTCGAACCAGGGTTCTCCTGCTGTGAACGTCGATTCTGGCCACACGACTAAATCGACTTTTCCTTCCTTGCTCTTCTGCAGTTCACTGAGCGTCTGTACCGTCAGTGTGCGGTATCGCTTCCAAGCTTCGACGAGATCTTCTTGTGTAGAGTCAAACATCGTGGGAGTGTTTTCCTGGACTAGCAAACAGGAAAGTAAGGGCTCGCGTGTTCGATAAAGCTCATCTGCTTGGCGTAGGCGAAAGACTCCATAGCCAAGCGTTGTGCCGAGTGAGATCGTTGCGAATCCGAGTGCCCATGCGGGGAATCGGCCAGCCGATGCTGCCGTAGGCTCGGCAGCTCCCTCGATCGCGTTTTCTTCGGGGGGCGATTCGGTGCTCAGTGCGGAACTAACCGACTTTCGTCTATCAAGGAAGAACCTGCCGAGTTCAAACACGGTTGCGCAGACTGCCAGCATGGTCCAGCTAATTCCATAAACGCCTACTTGGTCTGCGATTTGGATGACGACCGAATTGAGAGCTTGCGTGTGCCCAAGCATGTTGGCGCAATAACCAGTCAGCATGTAGCTGCGTGTGAATTCAAGTGCAACCCAGGCTACGGGCGCGGCAACCCACAGCGGGAAACCGGAATGACGTAAGCCCCGCGCCCAACCCACGAACAGCGGTGTGTAAACGGCCAGGTACAACGAGATCGTAATCCATCCAAAGTACAGCGGCCAGAACGCTAAGCGGATGCCCTGAAGGGTTGCCAGCCAGAAAACGCAGCCGGTCAACCACAGATGGAAATAGTCCCTTTTCTTGAGCTCACGCCGGTCTTCGATGACGTAGAGCCAGCCCACGGGGGCAATCCAAGCGAGAACGCTCAAGCCAACGGGAGGGAAGCTCATCCACAGCAGTATGGCACTCAAGAATGCAGGCAGGAGCCGCCGCGACGGGTAGGCCCAGCTAGCTTCCTCAGGACTTGGCTCGTTCTTCAGGGCTGGTCGTGATTTGCGGCTCCGTGACCTCTTGCCGTCCCTGGCCTTCGCCGAATTCCGTTTCATGAAGTGCCTTGTTTGAGACTTCCAAGTTGCTGCTGTTGAATCCAAATTCGCAATCTCGGTTAACCGAAATTCGAATCCAAGTTGCTTCGAAAAGTTCGGTTTACTGAAGTTGTTCGATCGAGCAAATAGCTTTTTTCG
>JBGCCZ010000200.1:0-21797 GCA_045105035.1 Pirellulaceae bacterium
CGAGCGTGAACGCCAAGTATGGCTCATCGAGGAGGCGAAGCAGGCAAGGGATAGCAACGCAGTTGGGCTGAAGACCGCTTATGCGACCGGCAAAGTCCGGCATACCATCGAAGACGGTGGTCCAATCACGGTACTGGTCGATGCGGATATTCAAGTTTTTTACGATGCACCAAAGTTCCGCGTTCATCTGGTTTACGCCCAACTCTTAACAGAACAGTTCCAAAATTCCCAAACGCCCGACGAGAATTTTGAAAAGTGGAAACCAAGCTCGAGGTCTGAGCAAGTCATTGTCTACAACGGCTCACATCTAGTCTCTGTGACCACGGAGAAAGACGGCAACAGTCAAGGCACCATCTACTTCGGCTTTTCGAAAATGACGGTTTTGCGCAACGCGGGTTTTCCGTTTGAAGATCCAGTTCAATTGTGGACCCAAGCGCTTAGCTTGGAAGGACTCGACTCCCGGGCTCTCTCCATCACCGAACTGCAAAAAGGCGGATTCGTCGGACTGATGCAAAAGAACCGTTATCGGATGAAGTTCTTCGTCTGTGACGATTTTGGCTACGATTTGCGCAGAGTCAGTTCCTACCGTACAGGTGAGCTGCATCCATTTCGCGATTACCTTCTTGAATGGTCGCAAAACCAAGATGTTCATTACGTGACGCGTTTCTCCAATAGCTGGAGTAGCGCGAATCCTGATACGGGTGCCGCACACGGCGTCGTTCGAAGTTTGAGCGTCGAGTACTCGGAATTTCAAGCCAACCCTGCGATCGCCCCAGAGGTGTTCACGTTGCCTTCAATGTCAATTCCCGATGGCACCCGTTTCACTGACAAACGTTCGAAAGTCGAATTCGGACCGCGAGAATTGATCTTCAACGCGGGACAGCTCACCGACGCTAGTTCCGGCAAGCTCTATCCTCTTCAGACGCAAGCCACAGGACGATAGAACGACCTCATACGGTGTGGCAGTTGTGACGGACTCAGCCGAAGCGAAACGTCCACTTTACTGCCAGCATGCGCTCAACGCGTCTTCCGGAATAATTCGACGTGAAACGGGCCCCGATAGAGCAACAAATGACTACCGACATTCGCACAGCCATCAAAGACGGCTTTGAGGAAGTGCTCTTCACCCGGCCAAGGGTAAGCCAGAATTAAATCGAAATCCCTCAGAGTCAGATTAGCGGATTCGTAGGCACTCGGTAATTCGCAAGCTCGCGCGACGACTGGATCTTCTTCTAAAGCGAACGACTCAGCGCCTGGTGGGAGAAAGTTCCCATGCACCACCTGAACTGGACTTGCATGTTCTGAGTGGAGTTTCTTTGCGGCTGCCACCAAGAACTCAACCGACTCGATCCCCCATGCTTCCCAACCGAGGTGAGCCGCGTTGCCAGCGTTCACGGCAAAGCTACAACCCCACTCCATAAACAGCTTGCCGGTCGATACTCGATCCTGGTTGAGAACTGCTCGCATGGCTCTCGCAAGAAACTCAAAGTCGCTTTCGACGTAGTGCACGTGCTGCCGATCCGAACGCGAATCCCAGAACCTGCGAATAAACACAGTCGCCTGTTCCGTCCACCGCGCAACGGAGTCAGGCAACGTTGCGTCGTGGTCGAAATCAAGGCACTCGGATTTGAGACTCATTGGATCAACATCCTCTTACTCCAAATGGCCGACGTTCGACCATTAGTGAGACTTTAATCTTTTTCTGAAATCGTCGCATGGACTTGCCACTTCAACCGATTAATCGCCCCACCCTGTAGGACCGCTTTCTGCTCGGTTCAATTATTCCGTTCACTCCATGAATATCGAATTTAATTCGCGCCGTTGTCGATAGGCCGATAAAGCGGAATACGCGTACGTCAACCGATGCTGCCAGCATGGCATTAAAGTGGAGTTTTGCCCGTTATGTCTACGGACACACAGAATCAGATTGGGGCCGCCTCATCAACTTTCGTGACGGGTTTCCAAGAACCTTCGCCCGCAACCGCGCGGCTTATTCTACGCGATGCTCAAGGTGAAGTCGCCCAACAATGGCTTCTTCAAACCAGCCGTTGCACACTGGGGAGTGCCAGCGGCTGTGAAGTCGTTTACGACGCGCCCGGAATCGCGCCCTACCATGCCCTCATTGTTGTTGGGGCACGCCAATCCTACGTGCGCGGCTTGGCGCCGAGATTGACCCGTGACGGCGTTCCGATCAACGAGGTTCTACTTTCAGGCGAAGAAAACCACTTTGAAATCGCCGACGCTCGATTTGAGTTGACAATGCAAGGACGCCCCCCAGTGGAAACCGACCGTGAGGCGGCGCGTCAGCGTCTGAAATTCACGTTGGCTAGACCCTTTGCAATCCAACCCAGAAATTTAACTGGGGACTCTGAAAACGATGCGTCTCTTTCGCAACCTCCAACGTCGAGTACCGCGACTGGCCTGCCTTCCAAGAAAATGATTGCAGAACTGGTGCAAGAGGCGATGTTGCCGCTTGAGTGCCAATTACAAAACGTACTGCAACCACTCGCAGATCTCCGAGCAGAAGCTGCCGAGCAACGAGAACTGTTGCAACAGCAGCAAGCAAGTTCAGCGAACTCAATAGCCAATGCTGAGTTTGAGAATGCGGCGCAGATTGCCAATGCCGGGCGCAATCCGCAACTGGAGTCCGAGTTCCATCAATTTACCGCCAAGCAATCCGCCACGATGGAGACGATCGAAGAGCGGATAAGCGACCTAAACAATCAACTGTCTGCCATCGAGCAACTGGTATCGACTCCCATCGAAGCCAAGCCCTCCGAGTACGACGCTACCAACTTCTCGCGTGAGACCGAGGAACAAACGCAGGCCATCCAACAGTTACAAGATGGCATGGTCTCTGTCTCGAGCGCTATCAACAACCTCGAAGATAGACAAGCCAACGCTCAGCAAGAGCAACAGCAGTGGCGTGAAGGGCTGCAAGCCGAAGTCACCTCCCTTCGTGACGCCGTCGACACGATAGCGCGGACCACTCAGGAGAACTTTGAGTCACTGATGGCCCAAGAGACGCGGCCGGTAGCCGATGTCCCCTCCCGGGAGGATTTCTCCGCTTGGCAGGGCAGCATCGAAGAACAATTCCAGCAGCTAAGGACTTCCGTCGAAGCCCTGTCCACCACCGACTCGCGAGCACCGAACCTGTTCATCGAGAATCGAGCCCAAAACGATGCAAGTCGAACGAACTTCTCCGAAGGCGAACTTCGCAACGCTCTCGCAGCAGTCTCCGAGAAGCCACACGACGACCCGAGCATCGACGTCGACAGTCTGACTGTTGTGGATTTTGGACCGAGCCGTCCGACAGTTACAGAGGGCGAACTCAGAAATGCACTGGTGGAAGCCACCGAGCCAGCTCACAACGATGATCTACAAGAACTCGGCATCCCCGACCCGATCATCGAGGGGCGCGCCGCCGACTTTGTGAATCCAGGTCACGCTCGTACTGCCCAAGATTCAGTCAAGGACGGGATCGAAGCCGACGATGCCTCCGTTGCTCATGTAGTAGATACAGCTCAAGCGGATGCCGAACCGCTCGGTGCTTTCGAATCGGCGTCGACAAATCCAGATTTCGAGCAGTCTGCTCTTATTGCGAACGAAGCAGTTTCGAATGAGCAAGTCTCGGGCGTAGAATTCCCCACAGCAAACGAAGACAATTTTGCCGCAGAATCGAAGGCTCCAGAGTCGTTCGAAGCCAGCGAATTCGATTTCCCATCGGCTTCGGAAAACGCACCAGACTTCAACGCTAGCTTCGATTCCGATTTCAATACGGAGAGCGACGAGTCGTTTGAGCCCGCTGCTGCAGACTTCGGCGATCCAGGAAACCTAGACAGCTCAGCCGACGTCGCCAACTCGGCCGCAGACTTGGAAACGCCAACTTCCTCAGACGCTACACCGACTTCGGAAATCAACCGCCTAGCGGACATAGATGCCGATGACGCTCTTCTTGACTCGACACCATCCGAAAACTCCGACACAAAAGATGGCTTCACCAGCACTCCAGTCGGCGAGGGCACTGAAGCTGCCCTAAACATAGACGAAGACGAGTTCCCGACGGCGGGATTGTTGGCCTCCGCAGTGGCTCCGTCGATCGCACCTTCAGCAGATAATAGCAATCCAGATAAAGCTGGTTTCGATTTCGCTTCAGGCCAAGATTCCGCACCAGTCGCATCGCAAGAAGCGGGTGACCTACCCAATTGGTGGACAGAATCTAAGGATCTGAACGGAGGGAGTATCAGTGAGCTCTCTCACGGCGAGCAAAATAATTCCATCCAAGAAGCCACCGACACTACGGGTATAAATGCCGAATCTGCTGAGGAGGTGACGCCTGCGAATGAAGCAGAGGAGTTCTTTGGCTTGACCAGCAAATCTCCCATCGAAGCCGAGGCGGTTGCCGCGGCTGAACAAGTCGAAGAACGGCAGGTCCAAGAGAGCGATGAAGAAGAGTTCCCAACGGCTGAAAACTTTCTGAAAGACCGGCTTGAACAGTTAGCAGAGGGTGAGCCCGTCTCTGAGACGAATTCTGTAAGCGACCCAAAGGTCGAACCCGAGCCGTTTGCGGCGAGCGAGCCACAAGTTTACGAGTCTGCAGAACCCGAGTTCGCACCCGCTCAGACACCACTTCCGGAAGTTGACACCACGGCTCCGCAACCCGCGACCGCCGGAGGGGAGGAAGAGGATACGAGTGTTGAAGACTACATGAAGAAACTGCTCGCTCGCATGCGTGGTGTTCCCGAAGATGAAGTCGAAGTACCTGGAAACGAACCAGCACCTACAGCGTCTGTACCCGCTCCAACTTCCACTGCCAACGAAACCCTGAAATCAGCCGAAAGTCAGAACGCCCCTCCGAGCAGCTCTGACCTGGCATCCTTCGCGACCGCAAGTCCAACTGGCGAAGCCTCTACGAACGCCGGGCCGCCGCCGGCGGCCGCTCGTGCCCCGGATATTGAAATGCCTGCCCGTCGCGCTCAGTCGCCGGAACGGGCCAAGAGCCTAGCTGCTATGCGTGAACTTGCAAATTCATCGGCACGAACAGCAATTCACAAGAGTACTCGCCAACGCCATGTCAGTGGACTGGCCCTTAAATCGAGTATCGCATTGATCGGCCTTGTCGTCGGATTCACGCTGCTCGGCATCAACGGACTAGCATTCAACATTGGCCTGGTGGCAACTGTCGTAGCGTTTCTCGTTGCGGCCATCTGGGGCTATGAGGCGGTGACGACGGTGCGCCCGCTGCTACAAGCTGGCTTGGTACCGCGAGATAATTCTAACAGGGCAGCTCAACCGGCCTCAACAGACGCGGCCGATCCCAAGCCTGAAGCTGCAGAGGGATCCGAACCGCAATAGTAAGTGATTGAGCCCCCAAAGTTCGGGAGCTCAACCATTTGATCTTCACCCCCAAACGTCTGTCTTAGCCAGTCCGCCTCGACGTTCGTTGTGGCGCGCCCGCGTCGCCTAAAGCCCTTTGTCTGAGCTAAAGCCCTTTGTCTGAGGCCGACGAGGATGTCTTCTCCTGCTTAGCCAAATACTTGCGATAGAGTTGTGAGTGCTTATTGTCCAAGTCGACCTCTCGACCTTGCACGAATGCCTGGGTGACATGCGTCGGAGTTTCTAGGATATCTCCGTCAGCGATGAACAGTGTCGCGTCCAGTCCAACTTGAAGACTCCCCACTCGATCGTCCAGACCAAGAATGCGGGCAGGTGCGAGAGTAATGGCTTCCAATGCTGAAGCTTCGTCCAGACCGTACGCCACCGCCGTAGCTGCGTGGTAGGGCAAGTTCCGTACACCCGTTGCACCGAAGCGGCCGCCAGCCGAGATACAAAAACTGACTCCCTCTTCCTCTAGCTTCGAAGGCAAGGCATAGGGGCCATCGTAGGCAGCATGTCGGCGCCCGGGATTGCGGTAGACCCCGGAAATGATCACTGGAATGTCAAGTTCCTTAAGCAGTTCCGCACACGCGTCCGTACCGTTGCCCCCGAGCAGGATGAGCTTCAGTCCATGCCGTTTCGCAAAAGCAACGCACATCCGAATATCTTCCGCGGATCGTGTAGACGCGATGACCGGCATCTCGCCACGCAACACGGGTTGCATGGCTTCCAAACGCAGATCCGTCGCGGTGTGTAACTTGCCGTATCGCTTCGCCTGCTCCACGAACTTCTCGAGCGACTCTAAAGCCTCATCTCGACTGCTCCAACTCAAGTGCATCCCGACATCGGCCTGCAACGTCATGTCCTCCCAGGTCCAACCGTCCAACATCATCATGGACGAACGCCCCGAGATGGCTCCCCCGCTCGGCGCCGTCACCGATAGCAGAACGCCGTTGGCACGGTTCACAGGTATGATCTCGCTATCCGGATTGAAAGCAGTAACGGCGCGGATGTTGGGATTGAACTCCCCGATCTCGCGTGAATCAATCGTAGCTCTCACGGAGTTGATCTCGACTAACCCGGTATCCGAGTATGCCTCAACGATGCTCGGATACAGGTGCTTTCCCTCAGCATCGATCACCCGACAATCACCAGGGAGTTCAACGTTTTCGCCAATCGCAGTGATCTTGCCTTTTTCGAATAGAAGGACGCCACCCTCGATCGCATCTCCCACGATCGGGTGAATGGTTGCTCCAACGATGGCAATCGGCTGCGACTGCGGCTTGCCCGGGATCTGATCGTGCGCCTCGGCCGGTGGACACCAGCAGAGACAAACGAAAGCAAGAGCCAACGAACAGATCCGAGTCACGCGGCTGTTACCCGAAGGTGACTGGCTCGCGAAGACGCCCTGCGATCCCAGCACCCTTTGAGTTGTCTTAGAGTTTCTGATTTTCATATCACGCGACTTTATAAATCCGAAGGGCCTATTTTTCTGAACGGCAGGTGAAAACAGTTTATCGCTATTCATGATCTTCGCCCTCCATTTCGTGCATGTGATCAGCGTGATCATCATGATGATCGTCATCAAAATGATGGCAAAACTCATCGTGTCTCGCCCACCACATCGAAGGATCGTCGTCTTTCCGTCTGCCCGTCTTCGCACCCCCATCCACTATTTCTTGAATGAGCTGCATTCTGAGAGCCTCTACTTCGGCTTGAGCCTTCACGTCTTGTTCACGATCGAAGTACTTCCTGCCGTCGACCCATGTCTGCAAGCAAGCGGACATCGTAGACAAAGGCGACTTGTTCCAAACCGCAATGTCCGCATCCTTGCCAGGTTCGAGCGATCCAACCCACTCCTCGATTCGCAGTTGTTTGGCTGGATTTAGTGTCACAAACTTCAGCGCCTCAGTTTCAGAAACACCGCCATACTTTACCGCCTTGGCCGCTTCATGGTTCAAGTGCCTCGCGAGCTCTCGATCGTCTGAATTGAATGAGACGACGATGCCCGCCTGGTGCATGAGCGCTCCATTGAACGGAATCGCGTCGTAGACCTCAAACTTGTAAGCCCACCAATCCGAGAAACTAGAGCCCATGGCACCGTGTTTGGCCATCGCATCCGCGACTTTGTAACCCTCTAAGATATGCTGAAAACTTCCAATCGTGATGCCATAGTCGTCGAGCACTCGCATGCACGCCAGGATTTCATCTTGCCGGTAGCTATGGCAGTGAATCCAGCGGTTGCCTTCAAGAATCTCCGCAATCGCCTCGAGCTCGTAGTCCTTGCGAGGAGGCAAGCCGCTAGGAGAGTTCGTCCAATTACTCCACTGCTTGCGATACAATTTCGCCGCTTCGAAACGGTCCCGCATAATCTGTTCGACGCCCATCCGAGTCTGCGGGTAGCGAGTTCGATTCTCAAGACTGCGATTCGACTGCTTGACGTTCTCGCCGAGTGCAAATTTGATCCCGCCTGGAGCTTGTTTCATTTTCAACTCTTCGTCGTTCATTCCCCAACGAAGTTTGATGACCTGGTTCTGGCCCCCAATCGGATTTGCCGACCCGTGCAAGACGTTGGCTGCTGTCACCCCGCCGGCTAGGTGCCGATAGATGGTGATGTCGTTCGGATCGATAAAATCGCCAATGCGAACCTCGGCCGTGATGGCTTGCCCGGACTCATTCACACCACCATCGGTGCCCATGTGGGTGTGGCAGTCGATGATGCCAGGCGAAATGTGCAGGCCCTCTGCATCGACAACTTCGCAACCCTCAGGCACGTCGAGATCAACGCCAACGGCTTGTACCTTGCCAGCGTGAATCAATAGGTCGGCATCCTCGAGTTTGCCTTGCGCAGCGCTTGTCCAGATCGTAGCATTGCGGAACACCAACCACTCCGGCTGTTCGGGCGAAGCTGTGACTCCGAAGGCTCCTAGCGGATAGTTGACAACGACTTCCAGGGACTGACTATCAGCCTCCGCAGCGGCAGAATCCCCTGCATCCTCCTCGTCATCCGACTCTTCTTCATCCTCTTCGTCTGCGACTTCATCTTCCGAGTCTTCCACGCTCATCGGCTTGGCGACAAAGCTGCTACGTGAACCGTCGGGCCAAGTAATGTTGCCCAAGAGCTCGACTCCCGAATCGCCATCAATCTTAGCCGCAGAGAAGAAAGCAGTTCCAGCCAGGTCCTCAAGCAATCCAGCAACCGAGAAGCTACCGGTGAGGCTATATTCAGTTCGACTGACCTTCTCGAAGTCGGCGAAATCAGATGCTTCCTCCGACTCGCTTTCGTCTTCTTCTTTATCCCCGTCATCCGAGTCATCATCGCGGTCCGAAAGAGCCCCGGCCAATCCGATCGCCGCAGACGGCTTGTTGAGCGTCCCCCCAACCTCAAGCTCCATTTCCAAAACCCAAAGATTCTCCAGCTTGAGAGACCAGAGTCCGGTTAGATCGTTTTCTTCATCCGCTTTGAACTCAAAGGACTCACCTCGAACAAAAGTCGAAACAAGCTCACTCTTCTTATCAAACAACGGTCCATCCATCCGGATGAGATTCGCCAGCTTCCCGCGTTTTATACTACCAACTTCACGATCGATCCCCAACAACTCAGCCGGTGCTGACGTCAAAGCTCTGAGAGCGTCTGTCGGTGACAGTCCTGCGTCCACTGCTTTCCGTACTGCTTTGAACAGGTCCGCTGGCTTCTCAAGCCCATCTGCGGTGAAAACAAAGTCGATCCCCGCGTCAGCCAACGTTGCAGGATTGCTGGGCGCTAGTTTCCATTCCATGAGCTCTTGCAACGTCGCATCAGCAACCTGTTCTTCGCTCTCCAACTCGGGTGCATCAGGAAAATCCAGCGGGAGAATAAATGTTCTGCCCGACGCAACCATTTCGTCTAAACGTCGATACTCGCGACCAGAGCCCCGAATCACTAGCTGCAACGAAAACTCTCGCGCCATGCGATCTGCCCGCATTGCATACAATTCGTTCGACCCATCGATCACAACGGTTTGCGTTCCATCAACGACACTCTGCAGCGCTTCGAGAGCTGCGTCATAGTTCGGTGCGGACAACCCGGGCTGCGCGATCGCCGCCTGCTTCGCCTCGCCGTACCAATTGGCATCAGAAAGTGTCTGGCGGATCAAAGCTACGGCACCCATTGGGCTGTTTGGATACCCACCTCCACGTCGCCGAGTTGGGAAGAGCCGCATGTGCTGAAAAGCCGAATCGACCAACAACTCTTCTTCCAAGCCGGAAGCTCCAGTGGTCATAATACAGCTCGAACCCTTGATGATTCCATCCGAGGGCGCTACGACGATCGTTCCAATGCCTGCGCTCCGCAGCTGCTTAACCTGGTCCTCGTCTGGCGTCATGAGCTCCGCCATTGAACGCTGGGCTAGCACGTTCGAATTCCAGTGCGCGTTGTTGGACGGAACTTCGCCCGCCTCAAATTCAACCAGGCTGTCCACGAAAGCTGGGTACACGTAGTCGCCTTCGCAGTCGACGATCTTGGCGTCCGCCGGAATCTGGACTTCGGTACCTACGGCAACGATCCGCTCGCCTTCCAGGATGAGGGTTACTCCGTCAACCGCCGTTTCGCCATCATCCAACGTGACGTTCGTCAACGCGACAGTCTCAGAAGGTTGAAAGCGGATGCCCACATCCGGTTCCGTGCTTCGAGGCGTGGGAGTCGATTGCGATTGAGCCAGCAACGCGTCATAGTTTATTAACGCTAAAATTGCTCCCAGCCAGAGCATGGTAGAAGTTCGGAATCGATTCATTCGTTTCATCAGTTGTATCCCATGTTGCGAGTCATTCCTCAATTCAACAGCTATAGATCGAGGACTGACGCCCAATCAGACCTTCCATTGTGCACAGCGCGTGTGACCAGTTTCGGGCCACGCGTTGATCGCACAAAGTAAGAAATACCTGACAGTCCTACCCCACAGGTTAGTCCCCCTGACAGCGTTGACGAGATGGTGGACCTGCGGTGCAATTGAATTCTGAAAATTCTCCGGGATGATGGTCCAAATACGACACTGAATTCGTGCGTGAGCATCAAATCCTGGAATGCATAGTCAAAACGTCCTCGCGACTCGAAAACGATAGGCCAATAGCATGCCCCCATTTCACCTGGCAATCCGCGTCAAAGACCTGCCTTCGTCCCGTAAGTTCTATGGCGAATTGTTCGGATGTCCCGAGGGACGGAGCGATTCCCAATGGGTCGATTTCGACTTTTTCGGGCACCAAGTCGTGTGTCATGTGGCGGAAGACTATCCTCACGCGGAACAGGAATCGACAACCAACCCCGTAGACGGCAAGGCGGTTCCGGTACCGCATTTTGGCGTTGTGCTCGAAATGGATACCTGGAAATCGCTCGCAGAAAAACTTCAAAAGGCAGGCGTCGAATTCATCATTGAGCCCTACATTCGTTTTGAGGGACAACCCGGAGAGCAAGCCACCATGTTTTTGTACGACCCCAGCGGCAATGCACTCGAATTTAAAGCATTTCGCGATATTTCAGGCCAACTCTTTGCAAGGCAGTAGAATAGAGCATAGGCAATAGGTACGGAGTATCGCCGCTGCAAGGTTCTTCGCCCGCTCCCAATCTCGCCATTGTGTTGTCTGGCCGATTGCCCGAAATTCAGCACAGCCCTCCGAACTTGTTCTGTTTTAACCACTCATCGCGAGATGCCCCTGACTGCGGTTAGCCAGGCCCCGTAGGAAATTGACTGCAACGCGTCCAACGGCTCACAGCCCGAAATCAAAATTTCAAGCCTGCCCCTTCCAATCCACTTGCCATTGTCCTTCACTACACGCCAATTCGAGAATTCCATGAACAAGTCAATCTGGCCCGATGGAGAGGCAACCCAGGAGCTGCTCAGCGGTGTCAAGGCAGGGGATTCCGATGCCGTTGAGCGTCTGCTGGACCGGCACCGCGACTCGCTACGTCGCATGATCGGTATGCGATTGGATCAAAAGATCATGCGTCGAGTCGATGTGAGCGATGTGGTTCAGGATGTACTTGTCGAGGCGAACCGGCGTTTGATGGATTATTTGCAGAATCCGGTCATGGCGTTTCACCTGTGGATACGGCAGATTGCCAAAGACCGAATTATTGACGCCCACCGGCGACACCGCGTCTCGGCCAAGCGGAGCATCGATCGGGAGCAACCGCTCGTCGCCCAAGGAGCAGTCGATCAATCGACGATCGAACTCGCTGTGCAACTCTGCGATCCAGAATTGACGCCCGCCGCCGCAGCGACGCAGCGGGAAATGGCTCTGCACATTCAAGGCGCCATTCAATTGCTGGACGACCGCGACAAAGAGATCATTCTGATGCGGCACTACGAACAACTGAGTAATCAAGAAATCGCTCAAACGCTCGATCTCACAGAGCCAGCTGCCAGCATGCGTTACTTGCGCGCATTAAAGAAGCTTCGCAAAAAGTTGGACGAACTCGACAACAGCACCAACGGGGCTTCGGTAGATGGCTGATCAGGTGAAATCACCTTCGGCGGAAGAACAGCGCGAGGAGAAGTTGGCGGTTCTTGTTTCGCAGTTTGCGGACCAACTTCAAGCCGGCGAAGCTGTCCACTTAGACGAAGTCTGTCGCCAGCACCCGGAATTCAGCGAAGAACTCAAAGAGATCTGGGGCACTCTACTAGTGACGGACGCCATAGGTGCGTCCGAACGCCATTCCATTTTGAGCGACCTAGCTGGGGAATCAGGTAAACCCAGCGTGCCAGTCACCACGTTACCGTTCGCGTTCGGCGACTATGTGCTAGAGGAGATTATCGGACGCGGCGGTATGGGGGTTGTCTACCGAGCGAGTCAGAAAAGTCTCAGCCGCGTTGTCGCAATCAAGATGATTAGCGAAAGTCGCCCCGAGACGATCGAGAATCGCCAGCGTTTTCTAGCCGAAGCTGAAGCCAACGCCCGGCTCGAGCACCCAGGCATCGTGCCGGTTTACGAAGTCGGTGAGTTTAACGGTAGTCCGTATTTCAGTATGCAGTTCATTGCTGGCAGCACACTTTCGGAGTGTCTGCGCAACGGGCCTCTCCCGCAACGCAAAGCAGCCAAAATAATGGTCGAGGCCTGTCGGGCCATCGGTTTTGCACACTCGCAAGGAGTTCTGCACCGCGATATCAAGCCTTCGAACATCCTGATCGATGAAAAAGATCAAGTCCGCATTATGGACTTTGGCTTGGCCAAATTCGCCGATTCGGCCGACAGCTTGACACGGACGGGCGCGGTTATTGGGACCCCTAGCTACATGTCGCCAGAGCAGGCCTCGGGCCACAAGAACATGGTCGGCACACCATCTGACGTCTACAGCCTCGGTACCGTTCTATATCACCTATTGACTGGACGACCGCCATTCATTGCCGATTCCCCGATGCAGTTGGCGATGCAAATTCTGGAGCATGATCCGCCGCCACCGCGTCTCATAGAACCAAGCATTGACCGCGACTTGGAGATGATCGTCCAAAGAACGATCCAGAAACCTCCCGACCTGCGATACGAGTCCGCCGATGCCATGGCTGACGAACTAGAGTGCTTCCTGCGCGACGAGCCGATCAAAGCTCGCGGCGGCACAATGGGACAAATCGTAGCCCGACTGTTCCGAGAAACACACCACGCAACCGTCCTAGAAAACTGGGGACTGCTGTGGATGTGGCACAGTCTCGTCCTTTTGATCGTGTGCGTTGCCACGGAATGGATGACGTGGTCAGGTGTGTCATCGAGACTAAGCTATTCCGCCCTGTGGGTGGTTGGACTTGGAACTTGGGCGGGCGTCTTTTGGGCACTCCGCCGTCGTCTTGGCCCGGTGACTTTTGTCGAACGACAAATTGCTCACGTCTGGGGGGCAAGTCTCCTTGCCATCGCAGCCCTCACACCGCTCGAATGGCTACTCAAACTCGAACCTCTAACACTCTCTCCAATCCTGGCGATTGTCGGTGCAATGGTATTCTTCGTCAAAGCAGGAATTCTGGCGGGGTGGTTCTATATTCCGTCCATCGCTCTCATCCTAACCTCGCTTCTAATGGCAATCTGGCCCGAATACGCTCACCTCATCTTTGGATTCGTCGCCGGAGCTTCTTTCTTCCTACCGGGTTTGAAGTACTACCGACTTCGTTCCCAACGATCCTAGCCCGCAGTCCAAGCAATAGACGACCTTAACGACGAAAGCCACCGCAAGGGTGGCTTTCATCTAGAGTTCTAGTCGTCGCATGAGACTCGTTTGCGTCCTCACCATGCGACGCTTACTCCGAGGCTCTCAAACGCTGCCTTGGAGGCAGACGACTTCTACCATCGTCCAAATCGGATCGCGTTGCGAACAGGCTGAAGTGGAACATAAGCAGGTCGAAGGCGAGTCGTCACGACCACGGGAGCCGTTCGCACAACGGGAGCCGTCCGCACAACGGGAGCCACTACCGCTGGAGCCACATAGCTTGGTCGATAGGCGCTATAACCGTAGGGATGTACGAGTGGTGCCGCGTACGATGCAGCGACCACAGGTCGTACAACTGGGCGAACGAACGGAACGGGCGGAACAATCGCCCGTGCGACGACTCGCGGTCCAATCAATGGAGGACCGATAAATACTTGAGCTTGGGCACTTGAGGACAGGGACGCGGCCACGGTAATCGCCAAAGCACCAGCAACAATCATCTTTTTCATGGATCTCATTTCATCTCTCCTTGGGTAAGTCACTCGGTAAGAGCGGGGCTGATTTTTTGTAGAACTCGACGCTCAATGAGCCTGCCAAGACAACACAGTTGCATTGGGCTGACTTTCTTGGCTCTTTTGCATCGAACTCATCTATTGGATTGTCGCCGAGTCCCGAAAGCGGACAACCCAGATCGAACAATCGGACAATCTTTCCTCTCAGTAAGCGGAAGGCTTGGCTATTTGTTACTCAGGTGTTCGCAAGAAAAGCCCGACTAGCTGCGAAAAGGGGAATTCTCAGGCCCCATCGCCCACTGCAGAATGTACATGCCTTTCAAGTGCTCTAAGAAGGCACATCATCGGCGGACTGCTTACCAAGCGGAGAACAACGTAGAATTCTGCCCAACCTCCAAACTCCTGCTAGACACTTAAAATGTCCTTATCCCAAACCTCCCCCGGCCAAACAGCTTCACCGACTTCGGAAATTAAAGAACGTCCAGTGGTGTTGGTCACTGGCTCCGGCACCGGTGTCGGCCGAGCGTGTATTCTCCAGTTCGCTAAATTGGGCTTCGATGTCGTCGTGAACTACTCACGTAGCGACCGAGAAGCACGAGAGACATCGCAAGCAGCCGCCGAGCTGGGAGCCAACACTCTGTGTCTAAAAGCCGACGTCTCAGAAGAAGCTGAAGTCGTAGAGATGGTACGGAAAATCGAAGCCGAGTTTGGAAGGCTCGACGTCTTGGTCAACAACGCTGCCCGGACATTCTTCATCGAACTCAATGACCTAGCAAGCTTGACCGCTGAGAAGTGGGATAGCTTAATGCAAGTCAATGCGAAGGGACCATTCTTGTGTACCAAGCACTGCGCCCCACTACTGAAGGCACATGGCTGCGGCTCTGTGGTCAACGTGAGTTCCATTGCAGGCACAACCGGACGCGGTTCGTCGATCGCCTACGCTGCGAGTAAAGGAGCGTTGAACACACTTACGAAGTCGCTGGCTATCGCTCTCGCACCAGACATTCGAGTCAACGCGGTCTTGCCAGGCCCTATCGACTCGCGCTGGATTCGCGAAGCCAACAACGATTGGGACCTCGCGGACATGACGGCCCAGTTACCTATACCGAAACCATCCTCGCCAGAGGACATCGCTGATGGCGTCCTATTCCTGGCGACCGGCTCACAAATGACGACGGGACAACTCCTAACGATCGATGGTGGCATGTCCTTGTAGGTTTTCCAGGCGGCTAGCTCACGCGACGCACTAATCGATGAACGAACTAAATTCGTCGAGCGGCTTTTTCGTCAACTTGGGAACTTGGCAGGTTTCCTCCGGGAATCCGACCACAAGCAACAAGAACGGCCGCTCGTTGCTAGGTCGCCTCAGAATCGAGTTCAAGAACTTCATGGGACTCGGCGTGTGCGTTAGCGTTGCAAGGCCACAGTGATTCAAGGCGGCAATCAACATTCCGGTCGCAATGCCCACAGACTCTGAAACGTAGTAGTTCTTTTGCTTCTTCCTGCCAGTGAGCGGTTCATTCGTCTGCACTCCGAAGGACTCCGCAAAGATCGCAATCAGCCACGGGGCGCGCGACAGAAAGGGCTTGTGCTCGTCGGTCCCAATCGGTGCCAAGGCGTCGAGCCATTCGTCCGGAGCTCTCCCGTGATAAAACTCGTACTCCTCTTGCTCCGCGGCTTTACGAATCTGATCTTTGACTTCTTGCCGATGCACTGCGACAAAGTGCCAGGGCTGTTGGTTGGCTCCACTCGGTGCCAATCCAGCAACACGCAAGCAAGTTTCAATGACCGTTTGGGAGACAGGCTGGTCGCTGAAGTCACGTACGGATCGTCTTCGTGTCGCAACGCGAAGATACTCGGCTGCCCGCGATTGTATTTCTTCTGCAGTCAGATCAAGGTCGTAGCCCGTAAGCCGTTCTCTCTCAGCGTCCAACTGATTTCCTTTGCGAAACGTGACCTCCGAAGCCAATGCATAAAGAATTTATGGAGTCGCATTGTGCACAACGAGAAAAGTATACTGGGCGGCCGATCGCTGCGAATCACCTCGAACTCACATTCCCTACATCAAAAACTCCGACCGGACAAAATCATGCCTACCGCAATCCGTCGCTTGCCCATGAAATCCTGGAGTCTCCTACCACTCGTTTTATTGGTGTTGCACGCGAACGGTGGAACGACGTCCGCTCAGGACGCTCCCCCAAGGTCCGGCGAGAGTGCCACTGTTCCGCAAGTTGTTTCCGCGGCTTCTATTGCCAATCTGCCAACTCGAATCGCGTTTGGCTCCTGCGCACATCAAGACAAGCCGCAGCCGATCCTCAGGGATATCGTGGAGAAACAGCCAAACCTATTCATTTACTTAGGCGACAATATCTACGGCGACACGAAAGACATGCAGGTGCTCCGCAACAAGTACCAAAAGCTCGCAGACAAACCGGAATTCAAGGCCCTTCGAGCCAGCGTTGCTACCTTGTCTGTGTGGGACGACCACGATTACGGCTGGGACGACGCAGGCAAGGAGTATGAATTCAAGGAAGCCTCGAAGGAGATCTTCCTCGACTTCTGGCAAGTCCCGACCGATAGCACGCGTCGCAACCATGCTGGAATCTATGGCGTCCATGAATTCAAAAGTAGCGGACACGTGCTGCAAGTCATTTTGCTGGACACGCGGACCTTTCGCGATCCACTAAAGCGGAACCCGAGACCTTTGCCAGACGGAGCCAGCTACGAAGGCAAGCAGCTGAAGAACGAGTATCAGCCCGATCCAGATCCGAACAAAACGTTACTCGGCAGCGAACAGTGGGCTTGGCTCGCAGAAACACTCAAACGTCCAGCCGACTTGCGCATCATGTGCTCATCGATCCAATTCGGCCATGAATACAATGGTTGGGAGTCCTGGACGAACCTACCTCGCGAGCAACGGAAAATGGTCGATACCATTCGAGCAGCGAAGGCAAGCGGCGTCCTGTTTGTTTCAGGCGACGTACACTGGGGAGAAATCTCTCGCAGACGCTTCGACGGTTTGTACCCACTCTACGATGTGACTGCCAGCGGAATCACTCAGGACTGGCATAACACGGAACCAAACGAGTTCCGAGTCGGCAACGTGTTTCGCAAGAATCATTTTGGAATGCTCGACATCGATTGGAATCTTGACGACCCAACAATCACGATGCAAATCGTTGATGTCGACGGCTCAATCCAGGTCCAACACTCCGTGCGGATGTCAGAGCTCAAATTCTAAACTTCATCGGTTCACAATCATTCGTGTGCGATTCAACGAAGCTTGCGAAACAGTAATCACGACTAGTGAAGAAAACCTTGACCAATCCTAATCACTAGCGAATTCAAGGGGGACTTGCCGTCTATCTACCCACCATCCTAAGGTGAAGAAAACCTGGACATACGCCCTGCGTTGCGTGCAATGCGCTTTAAACTCAGCTATGTTGGATTCCACCGCATATCTCTCACACGAGACCGGTTCAACATTCCCCCAGCTGAGACAGCTATGGCCCGATTTTTGTTCGTACGTGAATCGCTGCTGCGGCTTCCGCGCACCTGGGGAAGCTCTGCTTATTCGACTCGGAATCGACCGAGCAGAATAGTGACCAGCAACAGCGCCGTCCGAGCATGTGCCACGATCTCCGCTACTTACGTGACATTGCTGTGGATTGCATTGGGAAGCAACGTTCACGGGGCGGATTTCGATGAAGCCAAGAACGCTTTCTACTCCGGCGAGTACGCAAAGTGCGCTGAGATCACCCAGGAGCAAGTCGACAAAGGGATTTGGAATGACTTCTGGGCGCGACAACTGATCCAGTGTCATCTGACGACGGGCAAGTACGAAGCAGCAGTTGAAGTCTTCGAGTCGGTCGCCGAGAAGTTTGGGAAGCGAAGTATTCCACTTCGCCTGCTTGCAGCCGAAGCATATCGTCTGACAGGTAAAGCAGAAGTCGGCCAAAGACTTCGCGATGAAATCCCAGAGCTAGTTTCTAATGCTCCATGGCGTTATTCCGACCGCGCTAATTTACTCGCCGTTGGACGTTACTTCCTTTCCGAAGGTGAAGACGCACGTTATATCCTCGAATCTTGCTACGACCAAATCCTGAAGTCCGATTCGGAGTTTGCCGAAGCCCACATTGCCATCGCCGAACTCGCTCTCGACAAATCCGACTACCAAGAGGCCGTGAAGTCGCTGGAGATCTCGCTACGGTCACTGCCGAACGATCCATACATTTCTTACTTGCTCGCAAAAGCTTGGGCTCCATCCGACGGCGATAAGGCAACGGCTTATCTTAAGGCCGCGTTGGACCTGAATCCGAAGCACACCATGAGCTTATTGCTCAATGCAGAAGAGATGATCGACGGAGAACGCTATAGCGAGGCAAAAGAAGTTCTCGCAGCCGTGCTCGAAATCAACTCAACGCTCCCAGAAGCCTGGGCGTTGAAAGCAGCCATCGCTCATCTGGAAGGAAAATACGCGAAAGAAGGTGAGTTCCGCACGCAGGCTCTGTCAACTTGGAACACCAACCCAAAAGTCGACTTCAAAATCGGTCAAGTTCTATCCAAGCACTATCGATTTCAGGAGAGCATCAAGTATCAGCAACGCTCTCTGCAATTGGATCCGAGTTTTCGTCCTGCAAAGTTTCAGCTTGCCCAAGATTTGCTTCGCAACGGACAAGACGCTCAAGGCTGGGAGCTGGTCAACGAAGTCGCGACGTCGGATAAGTACAACGTGGTCGCCTACAACTTGCGAACACTTAACGAGCGGCTTGCGACCTTCACCACTTTGGAGACAGACGACTTCATCGTGCGGATGGATGCTGAGGAGGCCGAGATCTACGGAGCCCGCGTTCTCGAACTGCTGACTGAAGCGAAGCAGACTTTGTGTGAGAAGTACGCAGTCGAACTTTCCCAGCCAACCACCGTCGAGATTTTCCCGCAGCAAAGCGATTTTGCGATTCGCACTTTTGGCTTACCAGGCGGAGCAGGATTTCTTGGAGTCTGTTTCGGCCCGCTAGTGACCGCCAACAGCCCAGCGTCGCAGGGCGAAAGCCCTAGCAATTGGGAGAGTGTTCTGTGGCACGAATTCTGCCACGTGGTGACTTTACAAAAAACAAACAATCGCATGCCGCGTTGGTTAAGCGAAGGCATCTCTGTTGCGGAAGAACTTGAGCGGGATGGGAGCTGGGGCCAACGCATGGATCCTCAGTACAAATCCATGCTCATGGGAGAGGACTTCACGCCACTTTCCGAATTGAGCAGCGCGTTCTTGCGGCCGAAGAGTCCGTTGCACTTGCAATTCGCGTATTTCGAATCTTGCCTCGCTGTTCAATATCTAATCGAGACGCACAGTCTGCCGAGTCTCTTGAAAGTTCTTGACGATCTGGGCATGGGGATGGCGATGAACGACGCCATCGAGCTGCGAATCGGAGACTTAGCAACGATCGATGAGGATTTCCGTGCGTTTGCCACCAAACGTGCGGACGACTTTTTCCCGGAGACCAGTTTTTCTTCTGAAGGCATTCCCAAGAATGCGTCCCCAGAACAACTGGACGAATGGGCCAAGGAACATCCCAGAAACTACGTTGCGCAGATCGCTCTAGCGCGTGCGTTGATACAAGGCAAGAAGTTGCAGGCAGCCACCCCCGTCGTGAGACGCTTGCTGGAGCTCTACCCTGAAGACGTGACGCCCGGCGGCTCGCTTGAGCTGGCCGCCACGCTAGCCAAAAGTAACGAAGACTCCGAACAGGAACGCCAGTACCTAAGGCAAATCACGCAGTACTCCGCGGACAACCTCTTGGCACTTCAACGTCTCATCGAACTAGACCGGGAAGAAGAAAAATGGGAGATGCTTGCGGAAGATGCCAAGCGTTATCTGGCGGTTCAGCCCTTGGTTCCACTGCCACATGAGGCATTAGTCGAAGCATCAACGCAGCTCGACAGACCCCGCAACATGTTGAATTCATTAACGGCACTATTGAAGATGGATCCGCTTGACCCGGCAGGCGTGCGTTTCCAACTGGCAAGAGCGCTCTTCGAAACTGGAGACACCACAGAGGCCCGAATTCAGTGTTTGTATGCTTTGGAATTCGCTCCAAGGTATCGCGATGCACAGAAACTGCTTGTTGAAATTCATCGTATCCGCACAGACGTCGAAGAGACGGATACTGAAGAGAACATCCCACAGCCGGAAAGTCAGGCACCTCAGCCGTCAGCATCGTCGAACGAGGCCGAGCCTACGTCCAAATTATCACAGCCCAAGTCCTCCAGCTCAGAAGATACGTTTCGAACTTAGCTGCTGTTGGTCAAATCTAGCCATCGGCGACCGAAACTCACAGAACCCTTCACCGGAATTCGTTGCAGCTCCATGATCAATCCAAGAACCATTTTCCGATTTGATCGTCCTCTGCGAATCCTGCTCGCGTGTGTCTTTATTAGCGGGCTGACCCTTGCCACATGGGCTGCCTTGCCAGCCATGCAATGGCAACGGACCTATTCAGACGGGCGGAAGGGAGTTCCGATATGGGAGGTCGATGAAAATTTCGAACAAGACACTTTTAGGTTTGTGAGAGTCAAATTCTCGGATGGCTATGGTGGTGGAGGCTGGGGTCGTCGTCGTGGTGGACGATGGAGAACCGACTATCCTGACAGCGATCTCAATTTTTCTCTCCGCCTCCAACAACTTACTTCTCTGAACGTTAACCCAGAGCCGCTGGTCTTAGAGCTAACCGACGAGCGGCTCTTCGATTACCCGTTTCTCTACATGATCGAGCCGGGTTCATTGATGTTCAGCGAAGACGAAGTCACCGAACTACGACGTTACTGTGAGAACGGTGGGTTCATGATGGTCGACGACTTTTGGGGCGACGAGGAATATGCCAACTTCTACCAACAGATCAAACGAGTTTTCCCTAATCGGGAGCCCGCAGAAGTCCCACTGGAGCACGACATTTTCCAATGCGTCTACCCGCTGAGCGAGAAGCCCCAAGTTCCGAGTATCCACGCGTTCTATGGCGGCAGTCGCTATGAGGGCCGCTACGGTAGCTCAACTGCAACACCGTACTACAAAGCGATCTATGATGATGCCGGCCGAATCATGGTTTTCATTTGCCATAACACGGACCTCGGCGATGGCTGGGAACGCGAAGGCGAGAACAAAGAGTACTTCGCGGAGTACGCCGTCAAAAAGTCTTACCCGCTTGGCATCAACATCGTGACCTACGCGATGACTCACTGATGCGAACAGCAACTTCGCCTGCTTACTGCACACATTTACGACGTTGCACTTAGTTGTAACTCCTTGAATAACGCTGAAGACACGAACTCGAAGGTAAAGCCCCCGTGCCTATTGAATTGTTAAGCGACGAACAAGAACAGCAAGTAGTCGAGCACCTCAGGGAGAGCCGCGACCGTATCGACCAAGAACTGTCGAAGACGATCGTTGGCCAAAAGGACGTGGTCCAGCAGCTATTGATCAGCCTATTGGGTGGCGGACATTGTTTGATCACCGGTGCGCCTGGACTAGCGAAGACGCTGTTGGTTCGTAGCGTTGCCGAGATCTTCGATCTAAAATTCCAGAGAATTCAGTTCACGCCAGACCTGATGCCATCCGACATCACGGGCACGGAAATCCTGGAACAGAATGAAAGCGGCCAACGCTCGATGCAATTTGTCCATGGCCCGGTTTTCGCAAACGTCATCTTGGCTGATGAGATCAACCGGACGCCGCCCAAGACCCAAGC
>JBGCCZ010000201.1:0-15394 GCA_045105035.1 Pirellulaceae bacterium
GTTCGCCCGGATGACGTCCGCTATCGGCTTCCCTTCCGTACTCATCGCCTTCACATCCAAGTGCAAGCGAATGTTCGAGCAACCCAACCGCTCAATGACACTGACCGCCTGAGACGCATGATTCCAGTAATTGCCTTCGCCTGGACCGAGCGGCTCGAGAGCCAGCGTCACCTGGTGCTCCTCCAAGACTGGCGCGACTCGCTCCAGCACGGTCAGGGCATTGTCGTCCGCCTGGGCGTGCGACATCGAATCCGGAAAATTCCGCTGCTGAGGCGATCCAAGGACCATCACCGAGCCGCCCAAGTCACGACACAGCCGCGTCAAGTCGCAGAGGTATTCGGCCGTCCGACTGCGAATGTCAGCATCGTCCGTCGTCAAATAAAAGCCCTCAGTCTTAGCGAGCAACCAGTGCAGACCTACAACTTCGACACCAGCTTCTTGGACCAACTTGCTCAGTTCCGCTCGACGACTGGAGTTAACCATTGTGGGCTGCTCGCCGAGTGTGAACGGGGCGATTTCCCAACCGGAGTATCCATGTTCTAAACTGAGCTGCAGAGCCTGCTCCCAAGGCATCTCCTCAAACAGCTCATTGCAAATTGCGTAGCGCATCGTCACCTCCGCTTGGCGGCTCCAGCAGTTCCCCCTCGGCTTCGTGGCATCCACGAAGAAGCCATGATTATGCGACGAGCGGTTGGCAAGTGGAAGGCTTGAAACTATCGTGGCCGCCCGAGACGTGTTTTTCCGCCCCAAAACGGGCCCCAGCATTTGTGAATCAGTTCCCTCCAAAGCTTCGCATGGCAGAGCAGACTCCAGAACGTGTGACCGCCCTCAACCTCTTCGAAAATCCGAAGTCCTGGGTCGAAATCGTTGGTGAAAGCGACCGCATTGAATTCGAAATCGGCTCCGGCAAGGGCCTGTTCATGCAGCACGCCGCAATACAACGCCCCGACCACTTTTTCGTGGGAGTAGAAATCGCGGGCAAGTTCGCCAATCGAGCCGCCCAACGACTTGCCAAGCACGAACTTCAAAACGCAATCATGATGCAAGGTGATGCGAAGCGTTTCTTGCAAGAGGTCATTCCCGACGAATGCCTCGAGGCGGCGCACTGCTACTTCCCAGATCCATGGTGGCGAAACAAACATAAGAAACGCCGGGTTCTTAACGAGCAGTCACTCGCCGATATCGTGCGTGCTCTAAAACCCGGCGGTGAGTTCCATTTCTGGACGGATGTGCTCGACTACTACGAACACATTTGCACCGAAGTCATGGACCAGACGCCTCTGCTCGGCCCAAAGTACGTACCCGAGAGGGCCGTCAGCCACTCCATGGACTACACCACACACTTTGAACGCCGCGCGCGGACGGATGGACAGCCCGTCTATCGGGCCGTGTTCACCAAGCAAAAATCGCCGTAGCACCGGCGGCCGCTCCGGTTCCCCGCAGCAAAGTCTTGAATTGCCGACTCGACGATCACTGGCTAGCCCCGCGAATGGTGAACTAAGTGCGGTAGCTCGGGGACGAGCAATTTCTCCATTGCCAACCTCACCGCGTTGGAGGAACCGGGCAGAGCAAACACCAACGTTTTGCCGACGCGACCTGCCGTCGCACGACTCAACATCGTCGCCGCTCCAATCTCCTGGTAGCTCAGCATGCGGAACATCTCGCCGAACCCGGGGATGAAAACGTCAAACAGCGGCTCGATCGCTTCGGGTGTCTGATCGCGCGGTGAAATACCCGTTCCTCCCGTCGCCAAAATCACATCCAACTCTTCGAGTTGAACCATTTCTTTCACGACCGCACGAATCTGATGGGGTTCGTCCGGAACAATCCGTCGTTCAACTTGCGAATGTCCGGCCGCAGCCATGTGTTCAGCAATTAACTGACCGCTGGAATCCGTTTCGAGGGTCCGCGTATCGCTGATGGTAAGAACGCAGTATCGCAGCCGCTTCGGGGCGGCCTGCCGGTGTGCTGCTGCACTTTGGGACATCGATAGCTCGACTGTTGAGTGGTGTTCCCGGGTCATCCAAGAACGACTGACCTGCGATTGGACCCGAACGGACTCGCAGAAGTACTCTCGCTAGAACTTAGAGCTGCCATCCGTAGGATTGCTCAAAGACACTTTCAACCGTGCCGGTGATATCACGCAGTGTGAAAGGCTTGGATAGCATCGTTTCGATTCGCAAACGTTGAGCTTCTTGCACAATCTGCTCGTCAAACTTGGCGCTCATCAGAATGCAAGGTAATTGCTCTGCGGCGATCTCTCGGATCTTCCCCAAGGCCTCGATGCCAGAGAGTTTCGGCATGTGCACGTCTAGGAGAACAAGGTGTAACTGTTTTGTTGACTGCACGATCTCGACGGCTTCGCGACCATTGGCGGCGAGCTGAGTCGTGAACCCACGGCGAGTAAATACCTCGCTTAACGACTCGCGAAAATCGCGGTCGTCATCAGCGATCAGTAGTGTGGGTTCTGTGGATTGCATTTCGAATGCTCAAAAAGTCACACAGCGTAGTTCTGGACCGTTACCAGAGGATGTTCGAAACATCTCAGCGGCAACTTTACGAGTCGTGCCGACGAAACTGTCTCCACCTCTCTCCGCTTTAGGGTAATTCGCACTTGATTTCCAGTCGAATTTCCCTGGCACTTTAGAGGTCGCCAAGTTTGTAAAAACTAATCCAAGAGTTAACCTCGATTTTTGGGCGGGTCGGCCTGGCAGGCTCTCGGAAGGAAACAGCCTAAAGTCAAACTTTGAATTGCCTTGCCCCTCAACCCGGCCATATTGACACATGCCATGACCTCTGCACTATCAGGGTGCATCTCTCATGCCAAGTTGCCAGCATTCGATTTTCGTCAATATTGGCCATTATGCGGTTCAGTTTGACCCACGAATAGTAGCCATTGCTGTGTCAAACGGGCGCGGCCTGCAGCGGATTTCCGCACACTTCCTCTGTTCCGCTTCGCAAACTGCCTTCGATTGGATCCATACGCCATGTCCATGGAAAAGTCGGAATCCATCGTACTACGGACTTATCCGTGGAGTGAGACAAGTCTGATTGTCAGTCTCTTTACTCGAGATCAGGGCAAAGTGTCGGTTCTGGCCAAGGGAGCACGCCGCCCTAAAAGCCCTTTCGAAGCTGCACTTGACCTGCTTTCAACGTGTAGCGTAGTGTTCATCGCTAAGTCCACGGATTCGCTCGACATTTTGACTGAGGCGAAGTTGCAGCGACGGTTTCGAGCCGGTAATCGCAACTTATTGCAACTTTACTGCGGCTACTATGTTGCCGAGCTCGTCGACTACTTGACGGACAAAGGAGATCCTCAGCCAGACGTTTTCACACTCTGTCAACGTACGCTGAATGAGCTCGATACAGACACACAGGACCCGCGAGCAGTCATCCTGCGGTTTGAACTGCAGATGCTGCGGATGACCGGTAACCTGCCCAGTTTGCAACGCTGTACGCAGTGCGACCGGTCAGTAGGCAATGAGGAACAAGCACACGATGAATGGACTCTCTTCAGCCCCTGGGCCGGAGGTGTCGTTTGTACCCAATGCCGACTTGGAGTTCGACAACTTACGCAGATCAGCCGCAACATCCACAAGACTTTGATCCTGTTTAGTGATCCACATTGGGAGAACATCGCGACGAACCACTTTCCATTGGCTAGCCAACCTAGCCAGGATCGATCGGTTATTCGTAAAGTCATCACGAGATACTTGATGTTCTTACTCGATCGGAAATTCAACCTGCATCCTTATTTGGAGGAGCTAGGGCGTTGACACGGAAGTCCCCGCCAGATGAACGAAGTCACATCCTCTCAAGGCTAGCCTGCTTGGTAGCCTTGCTCGGAGGATGCTCTACGTTCTCGGCCAACTCGATGACGGAATACGACACCGCGAAACGATCCGTAGAGGATCCTGCAGGCGTTTTCCGCCCCGAAGGCAAGTCCGCTGAGAGCAACTTCTCGGCCCTCGGCTATCTCGACCGATTCACGTTCACGCAGCGAAAGAATCGCAAAGACATCAAGATCGCGCAATCGCACTACGCGGAAGCCGATGCGCTGTTTGAGGAAGCGAAGAACTTGGAAGCTGACGCGCGGAAGAAGAAATTCCGCGAGGCCGCTGAGAAGTACAAAGTGGCTGCCAACAATTGGCAGAGTTCCGGGCTCGAGCAAGACGCGTTGCTGATGGCTGCTGAGTGCCTATTCTTCGCCGAAGATTATTACCGCTCCGAAGCAACCTACGGCGAGCTGGTCAAAGAGTACCCGAGAAATCCGTACTTGGACCACATCGATTCCAGACGCTTCGAAATCGCCGACTACTGGTTGAAGTTTGAGCAAGCAAAACCTTCACCGTTCTTCATGGTGAACTTCAGCGACTATAAACGCCCGTGGAATGACACTGGTGGACACGGTAAGCGGGTCATCGAAAAAATCCGGCTCGACAATCCGACTGGAAAAGTCGGTGACGATGCCACGATGCGTCTAGCCATGGATCATTTTGAAGCCAATCGCTTTGAAGAAGCCGCCGACGCGTTCGCCGACTTAAGGATGACATACCCCGATAGCGAGCACCTATTCAATGCCCAGCTGTTAGAAATCGAAAGTCTGATTGAGTCCTACCAAGGCCCCCGCTACAGCAGCATTCCTATCACCGACGCGCACAAAAGACTCGAACAGATCACGCGGCAGTTCCCGCAGCGCTCTGAGCAAAACCGCGAACAATTGCAGAAGGCGTATGCAAAATCGCGATTCGCCATGGCCGAACGAATCTGGACTCAAGCTGGCTACCGACGAGACCAAGCCGCGAATGGGGCCGCAAAATTCCACTACCAACGCATTCTCGAGGACTTTGCTGACACGCCCTTCGCCGATCAGGCTCGAGAAGAGCTAGGCAAGATCCAAGACGCTCCCGACAAACCACCTCAACGATTCAAAGCGCTGGTGTGGGCGCTCGGAGCCTCTAACGACGATCGACCTTGGCGTGAACGCATGCAGGCCGCTCAGGGCAATTGAAACTCGATGGGTCGAACCTTTGTGGATTGAGTCTATCGAAAAGTTATACTTAGCGATTCGAAGCATGCGACTACTCCTTGCCATCCTCGTTCCACTCTTGTCGGTGGCAGGCGGCTGCGCGAGATACCAAGTCGGAAACGCGTCGCTCTACAACTCGAACATTCGCACAATCCACGTCCCAATTGTGCGCAATGACACGTTTCGGCATCTCCTCGGAGTTCAACTCACCGAAGCTCTCGTAAAGACGATCGAACTTCGCACGCCTTACAAAGTTGTCGCGTCACCGAATGCGGACAGCACGTTGACCTGCCGGATATTGTCGGAAAATAAGCGAACAGTCACCGAAGCGTCCACAGACGAACCTAGAGCCATCGAACGACTAGTCACACTGCAGCTCACTTGGACAGACCGGCAGGGCAATCTGCTCATGACGAATCGATTCGTACCGGACGGCGAGCTCGCTTTCTCCTTCGCCCAAGCCATGGACTTTGTGCCAGAAGGCGGTCAAAGCGCGACCACCGCAGAGCACCGCGTTCTGCAAAGACTGGCTGACGAAATCGTCAACCAGATGGAATCGCGTTGGTAGCCCAGCCGACGGGAGCCGCTCCGACTCAAGCAAGCCGACGTGACTTCAGCTCGTCTCCATCAGAGTTCCAATCCAGCGTATCGATAACCGGCATCCCAATCGCCGCATAGTCCGGCTGGCTAGCTTCGCTAGACGGGATGACTTTCGCTCCCGCGTCCCCGAATCTCGCCAACGCATCACGCGATCCAACCAATTCGCCTTCCCCGTTCCCCGCAGTTTCGGAGTTCAGGAAGTTGATGATCTGGATCACATCCAAAGCCGACACCAAATTGTCTCCGCTGCAATCGTACAGCATGTCTGGCATGTCCGTTCCAGTTGGCGCGGGCAGTTCGCCGCTGCCATCTTGGTTGATTTTGTTGATGACCAACAACACATCGAGCGGATGTACGAACCCATCATTGTTAACATCCAACGCATTGGTCTCGTTGGTCCAAGGCTTCTGCGTTGCCATCGCCGCGTCAATGAGCACCTCACGCAAGAAGTCGTAGTTCACTGGCTCGGCCAAGTCATTCGAGGTCAAATTAAACGTCTCGACCTCCGAATTGTCGCCATCCAAAACAATGACGTCTCGGTAGTTGGCGTCCCACAGGTCATTCCCAACATCCGCAGTTCCGTTGCCATCCAGGTCGACATCCTGCAGCCACGGGATATCACGATCCGCAGTCACCACATCGTTGGAGAATTCCAAACCGCGTTCGTTAATACCTAGGATCTGGATCTCCAGCAGCGGATGGGCCGCCCCGAGGTCCTTTTGCATCAGGTCCAAGTAGCCAAACTGGCTACTACAGTAGCTTCAGGATGAATGGCCGAAGTACCACGCCGAGACCTGCTCTAAGTAGTCACGCGGCGAGACGGATTGTTCATAGCTCGCGGATGTTGCGTTCACGTCCTCAAGGGTGAAATCAGGAACCGACGCACCCTCGCCCTCAGGGAAGACCGACCAGCCAGCCCCATCAAGCACTCGACGGGTCTCCAGCATCTCGACTCGAAGTCGGCGACCCACTTGTTTCAATCTCAATTCGTTCATAGTGATCCCCACGTCCAATGGCGACAGATTTAGGGTGGCTTCCCTGGCGAGCTTCGCGACCAGCCACTGATTGTAGACCGGCCCAACCCGAGTTTCGAGTTTCCCGGGCCCAGCCAAGGGCCGATCAGCGTTCAAAGTTGGAGTAGCTTAAAAAGAATGAAGTCATCCTGATGAGGCATCAGCGGCTGAGGACTTGGCTTCCAAAAAAGGGAAAACAAATTCCTCAGCCGCTAACGCTCCCTCGGAATGACGACAAAGCGAGCATCCCAAGTCGAAACTCTGATTGGCCCCGCTCGCGGGCCAAGCGCAGTCCAATGTTCACGTTCTATCGGTTAATCCGGTTAAAAGTCGATAGATGAGAGGCTTCCGCATCCACCCCCGCGAATTTCAGCTCAGTCTCCGCAGGCGCGTCTAGCCTTCACCGGTGGATCCTGACTGTATTCTGCGGTTCACAAAACACTAGTAGGTTGTTTACGAAGGCTGGGGCAAAGATTCGCGCCCAGTTTTCAAGATGTTCCAGCCATTCATTACCAGGGCTTTTATTTTTTCAAGCCTCGCCAATGGACTGATTTTACGACCTAAACGCTAAAAACGCGGCTTCCCGTGGCCCGCCTCGCACATTCCTTCCTACGAAGAGTTCCAACTCATGAGTTTCAACGATCGATCTGGCAGCGCCCTCGATCTCCGTGATCTGGATTGGCGCAAGCTCTCTATGCTGCTTTTGATCATTCCAGTGATCTTGGTGCTGATCCTGATTTACACATCAATCTATACGGTGCAGGCCGAAGAGCAGGGCGTCGTTCTACGCTTCGGCAAGTACATCAAAACGGTCGATCCGGGCCTTCGATTCAAGCTTCCTGTGGGAATCGATACGGTTGAAATCGTTCCTGTGAAACGACAACTGAAGCAAGAATTCGGCTTCGGAACACAAGGCTCAACCAACCCAGACCAGACCTCATCCGAACAAGCTGAAGAACGCAGCATGGTCACCGGTGACCTCAATGCGGCTACGGTTGAGTGGATCATTCAGTACCGAATTCGCGAACCACAGTTGTATCTTTTCAAAGTGCGTGAACCAGGCGATACACTCCGCGATATTTCTGAGTCGGTTATGCGAACGGTAGTCGGCGACCGAACGGTTGACGAAGTCATCACAGTCGGGCGTCAAGAGATCGAGTCCGAGGCACTCGAGCAACTGCAGACACTTGTCAACAAGTACGAACTGGGACTGAGTATCGACCAAGTCCAATTGAAGAACGTCAACCCGCCGCGACAAGTGCAAGCTTCCTTCAACGAAGTGAACCAAGCGCAACAACAACGTGAAAAAATGGTCAACGTAGCGAACGGGGAATACAACAAAGTTGTCCCTCGGGCGACAGGTGAAGCCGAGCAGAAGACGCAGGCCGCCGAGGGTTATGCACTGAAACGCGTCAACGAAGCCGAGGGAGATGTCAGCAGATTCGACGCTCTACTCGAAGAGTATTTAAAAGCCCCAGAAGTCACGAAACGACGCATCTACATTGAAACGATGAAGGACGTTGTTCCGAACTTGGGCAAGAAGATCATTATCGATGAAAAGGCGAGCCAAATTTTGCCTCTTCTGCAACTCGACACCTCAACGAGCGGAGCTAGCCGATGAATAAAGCAATAGTCCCTATCATCCTGACTCTCCTCGTCGTCGGTGGCCTGCTATTTTCAGCTTGCGCCTACACGGTCAATGAAACAGAACAAATCATCATCACTCAGTTCGGTGAACCCATTGGTGAACCAATCGGTGACGCTGGACTTCACTTCAAGACACCGTTCATCCAAGAAGTAACTCGAATCGAGAAACGCATCCTGGAGTGGGACGGACGTCCGAACGAGATGCCGACGAAAGATAAGACCTACATCATCGTCGATACTTTTGGACGCTGGCGTATCCAAGATGCCAAGCAGTACTTTTTGCGACTCCGAGACGAACGCAGCGCCCAATCGCGACTGGATGACATCCTCGGCAGTGAAACTCGGAACGCGATCGCCAAGCACGAATTGATTGAAGTCATTCGAACGACCAAAGATCGTCAGCCGTCAGTCGACGCGACGCTGGAAGGCGCGCCTAGCAACGTAGGCAGACTCTATCCCATCTCGCTCGGCCGCGCGAAGATCGAAGAAGAGATCTATCAGAAGGCTGTCGGGAAATTGGCCGACTTCGGAATCGAACTGTTAGACATCCGTTTCAAACGGATCAACTACAACGAGAGTGTCCGTCAGCGGATCTTCGAGCGGATGATCAGTGAGCGTGAGCAGATCGCCGAACGCTTCCGCAGTGAAGGGGAGGGTGAAGCCGCGAAGATCCTCGGGAAGAAGGAACGCGATCTACTGAAGATCGAATCAGAGGCTTACCGTGATGTACAAACCATCCGCGGTGCTGCCGACGCCAAAGCCATGGAGATCTACGCGAACTCCTACAATAAGAGCCCAGAAGCTGTCGGGTTTTACGAGTTCATCAAAACGATGGAGACGTACACTGAAATGCTCGACAAGGACAGCACGATGATTCTCACCACCGACAGCGAGATCTTCAAATTCTTGAAGAACATCGATCCTCAATGATGCTTTCGGGGCGGGCCCTGAGTCCGTACAGAACGATACGATTCGGCGGGTTCTGCTCGTGCAGACTCGCCGAAGACGCATGCAGAAAAACGCCAATTCATGCTTCTTACCAGCCATTTAAGGCGAATACTACAGATCCATCGCGCCAATCTTGACTCTCTGGTTTAATATCCCTGAACGAAAACAAATCGTGAGGGAGGCGGTTTCCAGGTGATTGCATTCGGCGAGAAGGCAGGCGTGAACTTCGATCCTGAAGAGTTGGAGCTAGCACAAGCATTTAAGGCCTATGGTCTCGAATGGACACCATCCGTCGGCCACTACGTGCTAGATCAAAGTAGGCTTATTGAATGCGATTCTCCGTTCCAGGATCGCGTCTTCTTCATCTTGGACCTAAAGCACTTTCTGCGTCGCAGCGAAACAATTGAGTGCCTCAAAGACAGGGTCTGCTGGCTGCCGACTTGGGAGCAGGCTAGGGAACTACTTCGCTCAGAAGGCGTTCCAGCCCACGTGATCACCGAGAAGCTAACCAGCAGTCAAGCTCTCGAGCATGGCACGGAACGACTAGAACTCTATCGATTGATCGAAGACCTCGTGACCGGCAATCTGGAATATTGAAGTTCCGCACTAGCCAGCGCACTGTAGCGTCCCTTGATCTCAACTCGCATGATCCGAGCAGCCCATGAGTGCGCAATTGGTTTGGTTCAAGCGAGATCTCCGCACGACTGACCATCGCCCCTTGGTTGCCGCCGCAGACGCGGGTCCTTGCATTGGCTTGTACCTCTATGAGCCGAGTGTCATCGAAGCGGAAGACTTCGATGCATCGCACTTGGATTTTATCAATCAATCGCTGCGCGAACTGCAAGAACGCATCGCCGAACTCGGTGGCAAGCTGTGTATCCGCGAGGGAGAAGCGGTCGACGTCCTCGACAAATTGCAGCAGCAAATCAGCATCGAAACGCTGTGGAGTCACGAAGAGACCGGCAACGCTTTGACCTACCGACGTGACCTGCAAGTACAAGCCTGGTGCGCAGCGAACTCTGTAACTTGGAATGAGATCCCGCAGACAGGAGTCATTCGACGGCTAAAGAATCGTGACGGTTGGTCGGCTGCGTGGCAAAGTAGGATGAATGAACCGCTCACGCCGGAGCCGAAACACTTGGTGCCTGCAGGCTCGGTTGATGCCGGAAAAATCCAAACCGCTGAACAATTGGGACTTCCGACCAGCGAACGGACATCCGTGCAGGAAGGCGGAGCAGCAAGAGCTCAGGCGGTCTTAAGGTCGTTCTTGCAGCAGCGTGGCGAGAACTACCGCTCCGACATGTCGAGCCCATCACTTGGTGAAGCGGGCTGCAGTCGAATCAGTCCCTATCTCGCCTGGGGCAACATCTCGATTCGCGAAGTGTTTCAATCAACGCGACAACGGGTCACGGAACTCAAAGAGCAGAAGGCCAGCGGTGTTCCGACCGGAAACTGGCTGAAGTCACTCTCTAGCTTCCAATCTCGTTTGAGCTGGCACTGCCACTTCATGCAGAAGCTGGAAGACGAACCGGACATCGAGTTTCATAACATGAATCGCGGCTACGACGGCCTCCGCGAAAACGACTTTGACACAGCCAAGTTCGATGCCTGGTGCCAGGGACAGACCGGCTACCCCATGGTCGACGCCTGCATGCGAGCACTCAAGGCGAAGGGTTGGATCAACTTTCGCATGCGAGCGATGTTGGTTTCGTTCGCCTCATATCACCTATGGTTGCACTGGAGACCGACGGCAGTCTACGCTTCGCGACTATTCCTTGACTACGAGCCTGGGATTCACTACAGCCAGTTTCAAATGCAGTCGGGAGTCACAGGCATCAATACGGTCCGCATCTACTCGCCGATCAAGCAAGTCGCCGACAACGATCCTAAGGGCGAGTTCATCCGTCGCTGGGTGCCCGAGCTGGAACAAGTGCCGGACGAGCTTCTCGCGGAGCCCCACAAGATGACCAGCATGGAGCAGATCTTCTACGGCTGTCAAATCGGGAAAGATTACCCACCACCGATCGTCGAACACAAAACTGCCTACAAACAGGCTCGTGATCGAATCTTCGCTGTGAAGAAAGACGCCCGGACGCGGGAGCTATCCCAGAAGGTCTACCAAAAGCACGGTAGCCGCAAGACTCCGATACGCGAGCGACGCTAATCCCCCATCACACCGAACCGAATTTGTATTGCTATGCCAGAAGGCCACACCGTCCACCGCATCGCCCGCGATCACCATAAGTGGTTCGCCGGCCGGGAACTCGCCGTGCTGTCGCCGCAAGGTCGGTTCGAGGAAGGCGCTGAGCACTTGAGTGGTCGAAAGCTCACTCGAGTCGAAGCATTTGGAAAACACTTGATCTATCAGTTCGGTCGAGAGCGACTGCACATCCATCTTGGCCTGTACGGTAAATTCCGTTTGCATCGCACACCACCGCCAGAGCCACGGGGCGCGGTACGTGTCCGCATGATCGGCCAAGAGCGGGCCTTTGACCTAAACGGCCCCAACGCGTGCCATTTGTTGACGAAATCCGAGTTCGAAGCACTTCGAAACCGAATCGGCCCAGACCCACTGCGTGAAGATGCCGATCCGAGTGTGGCCTGGGATCGAATCCGTCAAAGCCCGACTGCCATTGGTGCGCTGCTCTTGAACCAATCAGTCATTTCCGGGCTCGGCAACATCTACCGCGCTGAGATACTTCACATCTTGGGCATCCACCCAGATCGACCCGGTAAAGAAATCGTGCATGAGGAATTCGACCAAATCTGGCAACTCTCTGTCGACTTGCTGCAGATCGGCGTCAAGTACAACCGCATCATTACCGCGATCGACTCGGCAACAACGGCTCTCAGCAAGATGAAAAGCGGAGAACGTCTGCTGATCTACAAAAAACCCACATGCCCGCGTTGCGAAGCCGACGTTTACTACTGGGATGTAGGCAACCGGCGTGTCTACGCTTGCGACTCATGTCAGGTCTAGTGTTTTGCTTAGTCTTGAGCAGAAGTGAATTGCGGACCCAGGTGCCAAACGGAAAAAGAAAAGAACCCTACCCAAGCCTGATAGCTCGACCTTCCCAAAAGGGAAGGTAAAAAAACGTGCTGAGATACCTCCCCTCGAGGGAGTTGACGAGCTGGTGGGGTCTAGCCTGCAAATAGCTACCGCCGAACCCACCAAAGAAATCCCAATGCCACATCGCAAGCAAGATCTTCCAACCAAAGTCTGCCAAGCTTGCGGTCGCCCCTTCACTTGGCGAAAGAAATGGAAATCTTGTTGGGACCAGGTCAAGTACTGCAGTGAACGCTGCAAGCAGTCCCGCAAAAGGAAAGAACCAAGTTCAGATGAGTGATCTTGAACAACTTGTTGGAAATCTGTCGCCGCATTTGTCTGAACGCTGCCGAATTCGCAATTCCCATAGCGAAGCGGCAACTTCGAGCGGAACCCAAACACTCGCGGGAGACTTCGTTTGCTACTGGATGGTGACAGCTCTGCGAACGGAAGAGAATCCAGCGCTAGATGTTGCCAAGACTCTGGCCCATGAACTCGGGAAGCCCTTGCTTGTTTACCACGCTCTTTCGCAGCGTTACGAATACGCGTCCGACCGATTGCATACCTTCATTCTCGAAGGTGCCAAAGACGTTCAGGCTGAGATGCTCGAGGCCAATCTCGCCTACGTTTTCCACTTGGAACGACCCGGAAGCGAAGAATCGCATCTAGTCGATCTGGCAAAGCGTGCTGCCTTCGTCATCACCGAAGACATGCCCACGCACGCGCCGCGGGCATTTGCGAAGGCTTTGGTTCGGCAGACCTCAACACCACTGATTCACGTCGACACAGCGTGCGTTGTGTCACCAAACCTAGTCGGGAAAGCCTACGATCGAGCCTTTGCCTACCGCAACAAGACGAAAAAACTATACGCCGAGCGCGTCTCGCGTGGTTGGCCAAAGTGCGAGGCGGCACCCCAACCCTTTGACCTAACGGAGTTGGGCTTCGAATCAATTGATCTACAGTCCGCGAACATTCCTGACCTCGTTGCGGAGTGCGAAATTGATCACTCGATTGGTCCAGTTCTCGACACGATCGGCGGAAGTGCTGCCGGCTATGCGCGTTGGAATGCGTTTATGGACAAAGGACTGAAGGCGTACGCCAAGCAGCGGAACAACGCGTTGCTCGACGGCGTCAGTCGCATGTCCGCTTACTTGCACTTTGGCATGGTCTCACCCATGCGTCTTGCCCGCGAGGCTGCGGACATCGACCATGCAGGCGCTGAGAAGTATCTGGACGAACTCCTTATCTGGCGTGAGTTGGCCTACTGCTTTTGTCGCTTCCGGCCTGACCACCACCAATGGAGCGCTCTACCCGAGTGGGCGCAGAAGACTTTGATTGAGCACTCAGCCGACCTTCGCGAGCACGTTTACGATTGGGAAACACTCGCTCGAGGCGAAACACACGACGCCTTCTGGAACGCAGCTCAGAAATCGCTTCTCATCCAAGGCGAGCTGCACAACAACGTCCGCATGACCTGGGGTAAAGCGATCCTGCAATGGAAACAAGATCCGAAGGAAGCACTGCAAACCATCATCGACCTTAATCACCGCTATGCGCTCGATGGCCGTGATCCCGCTTCCTACGGTGGGATCCTCTGGTGCTTGGGACAATTCGACCGCCCCTTCCAACCGGAGGCCAACATGCTTGGAACAGTGCGACCTCGGCCAACAGAGTTCCATGCCCAGAGGTTGGATACCGATAAATATGCAGCGCGAACTTCCGTAACACGCACACCACAACATCCAAAAATCGCTGTCATTGGAGCGGGACTCTCCGGCTGCATGGCAGCACGAACGCTGCGTGACCATGCTTTAGACGTAACGGTTTTCGAAAAGAGTCGTGGTGCTGGCGGACGCATGGCGACGCGACGCAATGACTTTGGCGAATTCGATCACGGCGCCCAATACTTCACTGCCCGCGATCCACGCTTCCAACGCTATGTCGAAAGTTGGATCGACCAAGGAGTGGTCGCAGAGTGGGATTCCGAGATCGTCGTATTCGATGAACCCAACTCACCAAGACCATCGGAAAGCGTTAGTCGCAATCGCCGCTTTGTCGGCACTCCGCGCATGAACAGCATCGCCAGGCAACTAGCTAGCGATCTTGAGATTCGTACTGAAGTTCAAGTGTCGACCATTGCACTTAATGAGTCGCAATATGCACTTCAAACTGCGGACGGAGAAGATCTAGGTTCTTTTGACCGAGTTATCGTGGCCACCCCCGCACCCCAAGCTGCCGATCTCGTCACGGACTTCGCCGAGTTGGCAGAACCCATTCGAAACGTTCGTATGAACCCGTGCTGGGCTGTGATGATTGAGCTTGGCGGGTCTGCTCCGTTTTCTTGGAGCGGTGCGTTCGTCAACACCGGTCCATTGAGATGGATCGCGTGCAACAGCACGAAACCAGGGCGAAAGGGGGCTTTTGAACACTTTGTTCTTCACGCTAGTCCCGACTGGTCGACTGAGCATCTGGAAGAATCAGCCGAAGAAGTCGCTGAGTTCCTCTACCAAGCGTTTCTGGATCTCACTGGACTTAGCGAAAGTAGCCCGCCACAACCGAGCTTCCTACAAGCTCACCGCTGGCGCTATTCGATTCCGGATGTGGCTGGTTCTCAAAGATGCTACTGGAACGAAGACAAAACCTTAGTCGCCTGCGGTGATTGGGCTGGCGGCCCCCGCGTTGAAGGCGCCTTCCTCTCCGGCTCCGCCGCCGCAGGAATCATCCTGGGGACGCTCGAAAAGAGTCACGCGGACTCCACGCCACCTCCTGGCCAATTGAGCTTGTTCTAATTCTCTTTCCCGAAGAACAATCGACATACTCTCCCAATTATGTAGAGAGAATCTAGGTTCGGGCGCATCGAAATCGTACCCGCGAAAATCTGTGAAGCGGGCGGCTACTCGGCACTGAACTCTCAAGCCCACACCTATACGGCAGGCAACTCATGACAAATCGACCACACCAACGTTTCACACTTGGCGTTGGATTCCCTGCGTTTCTGCTGCCGTGCCTCATTCTTTTTGCGGGAAGTGCTCTTGCGCAAGACGCGAAACAGTCGGACTCCGAAGAACTTGTAACGCTTGAATTGCAGATCACCGATGAAGCCGGAGCAGC
>JBGCCZ010000202.1:0-13010 GCA_045105035.1 Pirellulaceae bacterium
CACTGGCGGCTGACGGTAGATCGACCGACCTTAGTTCCGCAAATAGCGAGAACGTCGGGGAGCTGGATCGCCGTCAGTTTTTGGACAAAAGCCCGAACAGCCGCCAGAGCCGTCTTCGCATGAGCTCGCATCCGCAAGGAAGGGATACTTCCAAAATGACCTTCGAATACTTTATCGGTGTCGACGTTGCCAAAGCCAAATTGGATATCGCTGATGGGCCTACTAGCCCCGTTAGGACGATCGCAAATGAGGCCGGTTCTATCAGTGATTTTATCGAAACGCTTCCCAAACCAAAATCGGCGCTCATTGTCGTCGAAGCCACCGGGGGCTACGAGAAGGAGTTAGTTCTTCAACTTACTGAAGCCAAGCATATCGTCAGTGTCGTAAACCCAAGACAAGTTCGAGACTTTGCCAAAGCGCTCGGTGTGTTGGCCAAGACCGATAAGATTGATGCTCGCGTTATCGCCAATTTCGGCAAGCAAGTGAGGCCACGAGCTTTCGTAAAAGCCCACAAAAAGCAGGACGAACTTGATCAGTTGGTCACTCGTCGAAGGCAACTTATTGGCACAAGAACAGCGGAAACTAACCGCAGACAGCAGGCCGACTCCAAAGCTGTCGCCAAGAGCATTAGCCGTTCGCTCGATCACCTCCGCAAAGATATCCGTCGCATTGAGGAAGCCATTCGCAAGCTGGTTCAATCGGATGATGAGTGGAAGGATCGGGCCGAGTTACTTGAATCCACGCCAGGAGTGGGACCAGTGACCTCCGCAACTCTGATCGCAGAGTTGCCCGAGCTTGGAGATCTCAACCGCCAGCAGATTTCCGCCTTGGTTGGAGTCGCACCGTTTAACTGCGAGAGCGGAACGATGCGAGGTAGGAGAAGAATCTTTGGCGGACGAAAAAGCGTTCGGGATGTTCTCTACATGGCTGCAACCAGCGCTATGCAGTTCAACCCACCGCTCAAGGTCTTTTCGCAGCGCCTGAAAGACCAAGGCAAACCTCACAAAGTAATTGTCACAGCATGCATGCGTAAGTTGCTCGTAATCCTCAACACAATTGTCAAAGAAAACAAACCGTGGGAAAATCCAAAAACCGCTTGAAAAACAACACAGCCGCTCCCCGCGAGCGAGGAGGTGACAGGAATGAGTCGTTGGAGTGCGATGATGGCTTCACGAAAGCGAAGAGGCGGTGAAGTGACTGTAGTTGATGGCGAGACAGGCTGCACTCGGACGCCCCTTCGAGAGTGACAATGAAAGGCCCGTCGGCAGCTGTACGGGAATCAGGGACCGGCGTTGAGAATGACGGAGCGGGTGTCCGAGAAGGTATCAACGAGCGACCATGCCGAATCACCCTTGGTGACCTCAGCTTGCTCCGCGGCCCTTGCTTGAACTTCGCTGCTACCCGGCGCTTTGATCGAATCCCGCAGAGCACTCAACCCTCGAGCAACCGGCATACTGACGCTCCATACGAGCATGCATGCCAAAGCCAACAAGCCGAACCGCTTAGCAACGCGGCGCGTCTGCTCGCGTTCCTTGGCATTCTCAACGACTGCTGAACGCAAATCGCCGGAAGGCGCCACGTAATCGCGTGCCGCGAAGATCAAACTCTCCAACTCACGCGCTTCACGTTCGTTGATTTCCTGCTCGAAAGAACTCATGAACGCACCTCCACGTTCTCCATTACCGCTTCGTGCACATTCTGTAGTTTGCGAGCTAGCTTCTGCAAGGCATAGCGATAACGACTCGCTGCAGTCGAGGGACTGATATCCAAGACTTCACCGATCTCTAGAAAAGTCATCTCTTCCCAAATCTTCAGAACAACAACTTCACTCTGCTCAGTGGGCAACTTGCGAAGCGCCTTCCAGATCTCTTGATAGTGTTCTTCCTGCTCGGCTTGATCTAAATTTCGCTGAGTAATGAGGTCCGTCAGGTTGGCGAGTGCCAGAGCACGCTTCTTCTTACGAAGAATTATGAGTGCCTCGTTACGGACCATGCGAAGTAGGTATGGCCAGGGCTGATCCGCGCGAGCCAAGAGTTTCGGCTCATCGGCGACTCGGAGCAGCGCAGTTTGCAATGCATCTTCCGCGTCATGCTGATTGCGAGTGATAGTGACAGCGAGGCGGACCAGGCGTTGCGAAGTAAGATCGAATAACCCGGACAATGCCGAAACACCCTGCTCTTGCATGCGGAACGCGCATCGACGCACTAGCTCCGAGAGTTCGTTTACCTTCGTCATCCTTCCAACCTCATTCCAGTTCTGCCCAACACAGTTTACGTGGCAGTTTCAATGGTTCGCGTCAATCGATCGCTACTGCAACTCTCCCCCACCTAAATGAGGGTACTAAATTTGGCATTCAAATGCACGCGTTTTTCCGGCGGCCCTCAAACATGGTTCGGAAAAACCCTTTGTCACTTAGCCAACCGAGGGTACGCTCCTGAGCTCAATGGCGCGGAAAACCCCTTCGCCAGAGCTCACAAGCACTCAAAGAGGCAGGGGCAGCCCTTAACTCACGGACCACTCGATAGTGAGTGATTCTGGCTCGCTCTACTCCGTTGCCGCTCGATGGTAAGGACGCCGCGGTAGCAGTCATTTGCCTAGAGACTCTTTGAAGTTTTTGATCTTTTTTCGAGGAGGTAAAAGCGCTGCCCCGCCCCGTTGGAGACGTCTGTCGATCAGTCTAAGAGCCCTCGCTACTCTTGCGTCCCAATTGAATCAGTTTTCGCATCGCAGAAAACTTGTCCAACCACGAACTACGATGCATGACCTGCATCAGGGTCTTGAGCAACTCCGCTTGATTCGGCGCTACAGGATCCAAATGCGGCAACCACTTTCCGCGTCGCGAGCAAATCACCTTGGGCCGGGTCATGTCGAGCAAGCCCTGGGGGCCGCGCGTAACGCCCCAACCGCTTTTACCTCGGCCTCCGAAGGACACTCTTGGATCGGCGGTTGGGACAACGATGTCATTGATCACCACGCACCCCGCATTTATTTGTGTGGCCCAGTGATCTGCGTAAGCCTGCGGCGCAAAGATCGACGCGGCTAAACTGTAGGGGCACTCCTCATCCGCTCGCATCGCGCCCGACATGTCTCCAACCGACAGGAGCGAGGTAATCGGCGCAAACAGGTCGCTCTGAACGACTGCCATGTTCGGAGAGACGTTATCCAAAACCAACGGTCGCATTTTGCACGTTGCCTGGCCATCTTCCGGTTCGTCCGGTAGCTGTCCAAAGATGATTCGCGCTTCACCAGCGAGAGCATCCTTCACGTGGCGGCGCAATGCACGCACCACTTGAGCGGGCACCGAGAATCCATCCGCGGCAGCGTCTTTCAATCGCTCCTCAGTGCGTTCAATCATCAACTTCGCAAAACCGCTAGCATCATCTTGCGAAACAAAGACGCGTCGTGGAGCAATACAGGTAGCACCACCGTTGAGTGTCAGAGCGTAACTCATGCACTTCGCCGCACGCTGCAAATCTGCTTGAGGCGAGATAAAAACCGAGTCGCATCCGCTGAGTTCCAATGTCGTCGGCGTTACCGTCTCGCTCGCTATCTTCAGAACCTGCCTCCCTGTTTCAACTGAACCGGTGAGCAAAACATGATCGACCCCGGCAGCCATGGCACTCTGCCCAGCCTCAATCGATTCCGGCAGGATTTGAATCAACTCAGACGGAACATCACATTGCACCAAACAGGACTTCAGCTCTTCAATGGCTTGCGTTCCATGTGGCGCCGGCTTGACAGCAACCGCATTGCCTGCGGCTAGAGCTTGAACCACTTGCACGCCAGGCAGGAAAAGCGGATAGTTTGAGGGCGCGAGCACCAAGACAACTCCCCAAGGCTCTCGCAAAGTCCGGACTCGAATACGCCCCATCCAGAAAGCCGCGTTTCGCCACGAGTGCGTTTCGGGAGCCAATATCTGGCGTCCGCGTTTCGCCGCGAAACGGCACGCGTCTGCAAGCGGCAAAATTTCGGAAGCAAGAACATCAGCGGCACTTGAATTCGGCCGATACACGGCCTCAACGAGCTCACTTGCGCGATCGCATAACTTGCTCGGCATCGCGCGAAGCATTTTCAACCGCCGGCGAATGAACACCTCCTGCCAATCCCGCTGGCCTTCCCGCGCTTGGTGGAGCGATTCTTCGACTTCCTGAGAGATCGGAGGCATCGCGGTGTGGCTCTCTTCCTAGTGTCCAAGGAAAAATGCAGCGGCAAAAAGCTGCCGCTCAATGTTTAAGTAGAACGCAGAGTAAGCAAGCTCACTTCAGGCAAGCAACGCCAGCGAAGCGGATGTGTTCCCGCCACACCGCGCGAAACGTGCATTAACGTCGGAGGCAAAAAGAATACGCCCGATGCGAACTTACTTCCATACCGACTAGGAGCAACGATGGGGCCAATCCCTGGAAAGCGAACTTGGCCGCCATGGGTATGTCCGGCCAGCATCAAATCGGCTTTCCGGTTTCGCGCCCACGAAATCTGATCGGGACTGTGGCTCACCGCGACGCGAAGCTCCGCCCCTTCAACACCGCTCACCGATCCTACAGCAAAACCGACAGCCTCCGAGTCTTTTCGGCTCAACCACGGAAGCTCATTTCCACTTGCCGCAACGCGAACACCCGTTTTGGTTTGGAAGTGTTGCTCTTGCGCACCCAGGTCATGGAATCCAAAATCGACTAGCTCTCGCGCGATGGCATCGATGTCAGTGATCCTGCGATCATGATTCCCAAGAACAAACGAGCATCCGTAGGGAGCTGCGAGCGGGCTAAGCAATTCCCTGAGCCACGGAATGCACTTTGGTTTGTCGATGATGTCACCCGCGATCACAATCCAGTCGGGCTGCAGCTCTTGGAAACGCTGCAAAACGTATTGGTAGTGTTCCGGACGATACTGTCCAGTGAAGTGCAGATCGGAAATATGGCCAATCTTGAATCCATCGATCCCGGGTATGCTCCGCGGAATTAACAGTTCTTTCTCCGTGACTTCGAGGCGGAAAATCTCGTTTCCTGGAAGTGAGTGCAGGAAGGCCGTGAACCTGTCACCCGCCGATCCACCATCGATCGACTGATCAACGTCAAATCGTTTCACAACTTGACTGAGGCGATGCTTTGGAGGAATGATCCAGAAACGCGATTCTAGCCATCCAACGCCAAGCACGAAAAAACTGGCGACGCTCCAAGCTCCATACATTCGAAACAAAGTAGCACCGGCGGTTGGCCACCATTCCGCCGAACGCAACCAGTCCAGTATCGGCTCCCACTCCGTGAGCAATAGGCACAACGGAATCAGGAAACTCGCCAGTATGAAAACCTTCTCGATTCGCTTCGTGGCGCTGCGGGGGATCCCCGTGGCATTCACTCGATTGAAGCAGTAAAGCCAAAAGCCGAAGTTTCCAATCAACGCAACGAAAAGAACAAGCCAGGGGCGGGCATCCATGCGGTGTGTTCCGGCTTCGTGTTCGTCGGGAGTGCAAGAAGAATCTGAAGTTACCGACGAATTCAAGCAGTTTCGGGTTGATGCTGGTCAATGAGCATTTCGACGACCCCAAGCAACTGAGCCAGCTTGAGAGGTTTGTAGAGTACCGCTTTTTTGTGCAAACCAGCTTCGCGTGCTTTCACGATGGAATGCCCCGGGTCCCAACCGAAACCTTGCATGAGGGCCATGGGAACTTCGTCGATGACTTTCATGAGTCTTAGCATGAGCTGATAGCCACTGTAGTCAGTAAGCTTCACTGCAGCGATCACGACGTCGTACGCGTTTTCAAGTCGGCTGTTGCGGAACATATTCACCGCTTCGTCGCCGCTGTGGGCTGCCTCGACGATACAACCAAATTTCTCCAGCAACATGTGTGCATCATTGAGAACTTGAAGGTCAGAGTCCACGACCAGGATTCTCTTGCCACGTAGCTTGGCATGAAGCTGCTCAGTACAGCCCGCAGGCAACGCTTCCGCCGGAGCCATCCGTTGACCAATTTTTTGGATGACCGTCCGAATGTCGCGCGCGTTCTGCAAGATTCGCTGCAAGCCCTCGACGACTTCAGGGTCATGCCCAATGTGCTTTTCAATCGCGTTCACTGCGTCGTTCAGAATGTGGTCCACGGGGAGTGCCACGGCGCGGTGAATCGCTTCGCAACTCTGCTGAGCCGCGTTGTTCTTTTGCGCCACAAGCAATTCGAGAGTATTCAACGCGACGGCAACGTCCCGGGAAAAGATCTCCAAAAACTGCATATCCGACGCATTGAAGGCGGCAACTTTAGCACTCTCTACGTTAATCGTCCCAATCACCGTATCGTGTAGCATCAGCGGCACTGTCAGTGAGCTTGCTGCACCGGCAAAGGCTTCAAGATAAAGAGGATCCTGGCTCGCATCTTCGCAAAGATAGCTCTTTCCAGTCGCAGCCACGTAGCCGGTAACGCCATTGCCCATCGGCTGCGCATAAAGCTGCCGGTCAGCCGCTTCCTGATCGATCCCAACACTCAACAACGGCATCAGATTACCACTCGACTGCTCGAGCAGACGGATTTCCATCACGCTTACGTCGAGCAAATCCGCGGTGTAGTGTCGAATATTGTCTTTCAGCAAATCAATTCGCGCCTGAGTGTCCATCGCGAAGATTTCATCCGGCTTCAGATCCGTTAATTGCCGACCGGCCTGGTGAATAGCCGCGAGTTTTTGCTGCTGCAAAATTTCACTAGTTACCTCGCTCAAAGTCGCCACCAAGGAGGCTTGGTCCGTCGCGGCGGTCGCCAAAGGTACGGCGTATAGTTCGAAGTAGCGATTGTCCTCGGTCACCAGCGTTGTTGTGCTTGGGCTTCCAGTTGCGATCGCCAACGCGAAAGGGCAGAAATTGGGCCCCAGAATCTGGGCTGCGTTCAACGTATTGTAGAACGTTTGCCCTATGGGTTCGCCTTCTCCAAGCTCGCGGAAGCACTCATTTGCCCATGACACGCGCATGTCGGCGTCAAGCAAAACGACTCCATCACGTAGCCGGTTCAGAATATGCTCATTCTGAAACAGCCGAATCACCTGTGAGCTACTTGAATCCTGCTCGTCAGCGAACAGAACCGCGTCGTAACTACCCCTCGTGAGCTTTGCGATCGCCTCACGAGTGTTTACAACCGACTCAATGTCTCCATCGACAAACGAAACTCCATCCTGGTCTGGCTCAGCCATACGGGCTTGCTGACCTTCGTTCGTGCGGACCCAAAGGATCTTTCGTGACTTATCCAAATCTATCTCCAACGTCTTGCCAACTATTGTCGGCTCATCAGGAGTGGCGAATCGATGGGATCTGTTCAAGCAATGCCAACTAGCTGCAGGCATCACCAAACTGGCATCACACTAGAAAACATGAGCTCGCGGTCCCATCCTCAGTGTATTCGATTATAGAAGTCAATAAGTTTGCGAGCAAACGCGAAGCAGTTCGCCTGAAAGATCTTTGCATGAATTAGTTATCTGCCTCTCCCAATCCGCAGCTAGCGGTTCGCACATCCAGCTCCGAGACTCAACCGAGAACCATCGCACCGTCAGGCCAGTGCGTCCCCTCGCCACCCCAGGCTGTCCTAACCTGGTGCGATTGCGTGAGGCAAAGCTTGAAAGGCAAACTGCTCGCTAGATATGGTAAGCCAGGACGGGGAACGTTCGTTTCCGCACCATAGTGGCCTCATTAAACGCGGCGATCACCGCCTATAGAGAGGTTCTGGATCCCGTCTCTTCAGCAAATCGCTTTCATTTGTCCCTGCAAAGCCTCAATTCCAGACAGACGCCAGCTCACAATCGCGAACAAGTCTCCGGGCTTTGACCTCTACATTGCTCGGTCGAAAGTACCGACCACTTTCGACCGAGCGTCGCCGGCTGGGGGCGGAAAACCCTCCGCGCTGCTTCTTCTGGCGACTACGACGCACAATCCCCAAAGCGACAGCGATAGCAAAAACCGCAACTTTCTGTCGCTAGCTCTTCGCGAACGCCGGTCGTCCGAGCCTCGTGAATGGAATGGGCAAAAAACCGCTCAAAAATAACGCAGGCAATATAGCTAAACCTTAGCGATCAGCTAAACTCTGGTGGCATCAACTGGGGGCAATAGGCAATATGGCCCTTTGGTTTACCCAAATAGCTATCTTTGGCACATGGTGTGTCAGAGTATTTCTGGGCTGGCCCATCGGCCAAAAAAGTATCCTCTGGAGGAGATTCGAATGAAGTTTCGCCCGTTTTTTGTAGGGATGGGACTAGCCGCTATGTGCGTCGCTAGCACCGTCCAAGCCCAATGCGGCAGCTGTGGTGGCTGCACTGGCGGTTGTGGCAGTGCTGTTGTTACCGATTCCGGCTGCAGCGGTTGTGGTGGTTCTGTTGTTTCTGGTGGCTCTGTTGTGTCAAGCGGAACTGCAATGAGCGGCGGATGTGGATGTGGCGTTAGCTACACCACGAAGACTGTAATGGTTCCTCAAACAGTTTCCGAAACTCAAATGGTCAATGTTACGACCATGCAACAGGAAACTCGTCAGCGATCGTACACGGTCATGAAGAGTGTTCCACGCACCGAGACTCGTACCCGCATGATCAGCAAGCAGGTACCACGTCAGGTCTCGAAGACTCAAACGTACACCGTCATGGAGTGCCAGAGCCAAACTCAGGATTACACCGTTCAGGTTCCTGTAACGACTCAAATCGCTCAGCAGTACACCGTCAACGTTCAAAAGATGGAAACTGTTGAAGTACCTTACACGGTACAAGTTCCTGTCTACACAGACGTACAAGTTCCTTACTCTGTAAGCGTTCCTTACACCGAAACTGCAACTCGCAGTTACATGGTTAACGTTCCTTACACCGAGCAAATGGAACAGTCTTACACCGTTACGGTTCCTTACACCGAAACGATGACTCAGTCTTACCAAGTAAGCGTTCCTTACACCGAAACGTTGACTCAATCGTACACGGTTCAGGTTCCTTACACCGAGACTCAAGAGCAAAGCTACACCGTTGCTGTTCCTTACACAGAAACGATGACTGCTAACCGCACCATTTGCCAACGAGTTCCTGTAACTCAGTACCGCACCGTTTCTAAGGACATGGGCAGCTACCAGTGTGTATCTGAGCAAGTTCCAATGGGCGGATCTTACGGCATGACTTCTGGCGGAGCTGCATGTGGCGGAAGCTCTTGCGGCGGATGTGCTGCTACCACTTCTTGCGGTAGCTGTGGCGGATGCAGCAGTTGCGGTTCTTGCAACAGCGGTTGCAACACCTGTGGTGGCGGAAGCGTCAACACTTGCGGTGGCGGAGTTGTTTCTGGTGGCATGGTTTCCGGTGGTTGCATGACGACCGTTACCCGTCGCGTTTGGGTTCCTAACGTTGTTACGGAACAAGTTCCTTACACGACTTACACGACTCAGCAAGTACAACAGCCTTACACCTACAACGTTACGAAGACTCGCACCGAGACTCGTACACGTCCAGTAACGGTTACGAAGTACAAGACTGAAACTCGCACCCGCGACGTTGCAGTAACGAAGACTCGTATGGAAACTCGTACTCGCGAAGTTCCTGTAACGAAGACTCGTCAAGAAACTCGTTCTCGTACAGTTTCTGTTCAAAAGTGCCGTCAAGAAGAGCGTACTCAAGACTACCAAGTAACGAAGTACCGCACTGAGCAACGTACTCGTACCGAGAAGAAGGTCAGCTACACGACCGAAACTCGTACTCGTACGCAGCAAGTTTGCAAGATGGTTCCAGAAACTCGTACTCGCATGGTTCCTCAAACGACCATGACCACCGAAACGCGTCAGCGTACGGTTCAGGTACAAGTTCCTGTACAGAAGACTCGTAATTACACCGTTACTGAGTACGACACTGTTCAAGAAGAGCAGTCTTACAACGTCACGGTTATGGACCAAGTTGCTGAAGAGAAGACCGAGAACTACACCGTTTGCGTTCCTGTTCAGACCCAAAAGGCTGTTCAAGTCAACAAGACGATCATGGTTCCTCAAACGGTCACCGTTCCTGTAACGAGCGGTTGCGGCGGAGCTGTTAGCGTTGGTGGTGCTGGCGGATGCGGCGTTGCTGGCGGATGCGGCGGCTGTGGCGCTCCTGCAAGCAGCGGTTGCGGATGCGGATGCTAATCCGCTCGCTTAGCTTCGGTTAAGCAAGCAATCTGACGAAACTGACCAAGCCGGCTTCCTTACGGAGGCCGGCTTTTTTCGTGCGCCGCAATAGCAGTGGTCGCGAGCGGGGGAACCATTGCCACACTCGCCGGTATCGTATTGGGTTGAATTCTGCCCGGTCTTGGGACAAACGAGCCGGGCTAGTCAGTTTTCCAAGCTCCGCAAAGTAGCTCGGATCTGCGGGCCGGGAATCTGCTGCGTTCCGGCTGGGACAACCGGGCTACTATCCTGCCCAAACTGAAAAAGTGACTTGCCCTGGACAAGCGAGCCACGCACTCGCACCCAGGCGAATTCGTGCGTACGATACATCAAGCAGGAATGCGACGATGGGAGAGTTTCCGAAGGACAGCTCCCATCGGAAAACTCGCAACGCATTCCACGCGGCGGTAGTCCGAGAGTTTGCGTTGGTTCGAAATTCAATGAAGGCGACAGCTTGAAGTTAAAGGCATGCCACTGCTGCGGCTTGGTCCATCAAGTCCCACCGCTCTCGGACGCCCAAGAGGCGGAGTGCATCCGCTGCTTGTCGACCTTGGACGCCGGATCTCGCAGTGGTGTTCAGAGTTGCGCGCGTTGCTTCGCCGCTGCCTTAGGTGGGTTGATTCTTTACTTCCCCGCGATCTTGCTACCCATCTTGGACATTGAAAAGCTCGGGCACCATCACGCGGCGAGTATTCTTGGGGGTACTTGGGATCTCATCTGGCAAGGCAATATGTTTGTTGGCATGGTCGTCTTTTTTTTCTCGATCCTTCTGCCGCTAGCCAAATTGCTCGCACTTTTGGAGCTTAGCCGGATTGGCCTCACACACCGCCGCCATCGTGCGTGGACTTATCGCATTGTCGAATGGACTGGCCGCTGGAGCATGATGGACGTACTCTTGCTGGCGTTGTTAGTCACCTTAGTCAAGCTCGGCGAATTAGTTTCGTTCCAATTGGGACCCGCCGTCGTCGCCTTTGTCATGTGCGTGGTGATGAGCATGATTGCTTCGATCATGTTCGACCCACATGCTATTTGGGAAGAAGCAGAACAGCACACCGAAGGACTCTCCGCAAATGGTTAATCCACCAAACGAGAACGATACTGAGACGGCCAACGGACCCTCCGGTGCGATTCCAAGAGCGACAATACGCTCGGCCGATCAACGTCGCACTCGGCAACTAACCACCCGCCTGTGGTGGCTCACTGGGATCTGCACTCTACTTGCCATCACGCTGGTGGTAACGAGCTTCCGCTCCCAAGGCACACTGATCGACATCACCTTTTCGGAAGGCCATGGCCTGAAGGCAGGCGACACACTTCGGTACCGAGGAATCGATATCGGCTCGGTCCAATCCGTCCAAGTGTCAGACAATTTGGATGCGGTAGAAGTTGCCATTCTGCTCTCACCCGGCAACGAGTCGCTGGCCGTTGCGGGAAGTCAGTTTTGGATCGAGCGGCCCCAATTCCGACTTGGGCAGATAAGTGGCTTAGATACGGTCTTAGGCGCGAAGTACGTCGGAGTGCTTCCAGGGGATACCACAGGCGAAAGGAGGCTCGCGTTCAATGGACTCGAGACCCCGCTGCAGATCACTCAAGGTGACTCCACCGTCGTCGCCATCCGCTTTCCCGCCGGCGAGGGTTTAGCCGTGGGAGATCCGGTTCGTTACCGAGGCATCGCCGTCGGCGAAGTCACCGAAGTCGAACTAACGGAGAGCCTCGATGTTGTGGTTGTCCGCGCTCGGCTTGTTGGAGTCGCGCAGGAGTTTGCGCGAGTGGGTACCCAATTCTGGATCGAACGCCCCAGGTTAGATCTGACGGAAATCCGAGGCCTGGAGACACTGCTCGGCGGCCGTTACGTCGCCGTTCAACCGACGAGCGAGACGGCAAATCGGGAACGTGATTTCTTAGGCCTCGCCGAACCGCCACCCCTTCCACGACGCGAAGGCTGCTTAGAAATTGAGCTGGACGCGTCCAGTCGCTTTGGGCTCGTGCGCGGCGCACCGCTCACCTACCGCGGATTGGAGGTGGGCCGAGTGTCCAACGTCGGACTTTCTAGGGACGGCGCCTCAATCAAAGTCTCGTGCGTGATTGAGCCAGACTATACGGACTTAGTACGCAACAACTCCCACTGGTGGGTCACCAGCGGCCTTCGAGTCGACGCGAACTTGACTCAAGGTGTAACGGCCAGTTTCGAGTCGCTCGCCGCGCTGATGCGTGGTGGCATTGCTTTTAGTACACCGCGAAACCCGGGCGATCTAGTGGTGACCGGACATCGCTATACACTTGCCGCAGTCCCAGAAGACGATTGGCTTAAGGAGAATCCGCGTATCGCCGTTGGCAAACACCACCTAGAAGGAGTCCAACTGCCTCACGCGTTTCGCGTTGTTGCCCGTTGGGACGGGACTCTCGGCGCGATGTTCGGCTTGGGAAAACGCACGGAAGAAACCTGGGCTATCATGGATGAAGACGGACTACTCAGGATTCCGACGACGTTCTTTGACCGCGCTCGAAGTGCCTCGGATGAGGTGACCATTGAAGTAGGCGGAAAGGGAATTGCACTCGTCGAAGAAACCGCATCAGTCGAAGGCCCCATTACTCGACTCATGCCTCCGCCGGACGTCGAGATAGATCCCTGGAATCGGTTCTCTTCTTGGTCCGGCACGGCGGTGTTATTAGTCGTCAACCCAGAACTAAGTGAACCAATCGCTCTCGATCGAACCCGCGTTACCATCGAGGAAGGTGCTGGAATTCGAATCGCGCAAGGCGTTTCACTCTCCGAAACCCTCATTGGCTCGCCCGTCATGGACGCCGACCAACTCACCGTCATCGGCCTCCTCGACTACGACAACAAAACTTGGTTCATCCGAACGTACCGTTAGTAGCTCCT
>JBGCCZ010000203.1:0-11671 GCA_045105035.1 Pirellulaceae bacterium
GTCGCTATCGGAACCGGAGTTGTCGGAGCGACGTTGATTTCAGTGACTTTGGTACCCAGTATGTTCCGGCTCATGGCTCCCCGACGCGAGTCCGCCGGCGCGGCTGCATAGCGGAGCCAGCCCACTCCGATGCGCACCAACTTGTCGCACATTGCCTGGTTGGGGCGGTGAGTTGGGGACCGTCTTCTATCCGCTGGGGACCGTCTTCTATCCGCTGGGGACCGTCTTCTATCCGCTGGGGACCGTCTTCTATCCGCTCTCGGTCAAATTAGAGTCTGCCATGACGGCGTCCGCAGTTTTCCCGACTGTCAGCCTGATAGCGCTCTGATATCAGTACTTTGGTGTCGTAGGAGCAGATTCTTCGGTCGCTGGCGCTCTCTCAGAATGACGGTCGCGGAGAGGCTCGCCAGGAATGACACGTTCTTTGGGGCTCGGAAGGATTTAACGAGTCGCTGATGGTTCCGCAGAGGGACGATCATGTTGCCAACGCCATTTAATTCTGTGATTTGATCAGGGGGAATTCGCAGGGTAAGTCACTTTTTCAGTTTGGGCAGGGATCGCAGCCCGGCTGTCCAAGCCGGAACGCAGCTTGTTCTCGGCTCGGAGATCCGAACTACTTGGTGGAGCTTAAAAAACTTATTGGCCAGCGGAAATTCCTATCCAAGTTGAATTCTCGGGCGAATTTGGGGTATTATGGGCGTGGATGGCAAACGGGCTTGGGTCCGCTGATCATCGGGGTGGTTGCTCTTGGGTTCGTTTTGGACGGTACAGCTATGAGTAAGACGAGTACTGAATTGCCAGCGTCGAAATCGTTGGAACAGTCGACGGCTGTGGAAACCCAGATCAGTGACGAGCAGTTGCTGGCTAAATTCATATCCGACCGAGACCGGGATAGTTTCGAATGTCTGATGCGTCGCTATCAGCACGAGATATTCAATTATCTTCGCCGTTATCTGGGCGATGAAAGTGCGGCCGAGGATGCGTTTCAACTGACTTTCGTTCGAGTCTACGAAAAAGCTCAATACTTCGATATTGAACGACGCTTCCGACCTTGGCTTTACAGCGTGGCGACAAACCAAGCAATTGACTTGAAGCGGCGAAACAAACGCCGCGTCCATCAAAGCCTGGATGCGACAGCCAACGATTCCGAATCGCGAGCGACGTCTCACGCTGCGGCGATTCCCGATCATCGACAGCCTAGCGAAGATCCGTTGGTGACCACTGAGTTCACCGAACGCATGCGAGCCGCAGTGGAGGAAGTCGGAGAGCCTGGCCGAAGTGCGCTGGAGCTGGTTTATCTACAGGGGCTGCCCTACAAGGAAGCGGCGGAGATCTTGGATGTACCGGTTGGAACTGTAAAGAGTCGGGTTCATTCGGCAATTCGCAAACTTTCGGCCATCTGGCAGCGTAACGCCTACTAGACCACTTGGATTTCCATCTACTCGTGCGGCACCTTCCGCAGTGTAGTTGTGACTTCGTAGATCTCTCCTGTTCGCATCCTTCCTTTTTTTCGCCGACTGCAATGCATTTCTCGGACGAAGATATCATCGCCTTTGTATTGAACGACGCCGACGATGAGCTCGTTCAAAATTTGAAGGCAGCCCTCAGCGGCGACTCGGACTTGTATGAGCGAGTTGCGCACTTCCGGCAACTACTCGGCTACATTGATTCTCTGGGTGGTGTGTATGAGCCGCCAAGTCAGTTGGTGGAGTCGACTTTGGACCGCATCGAGGCGAGTGAAGCAGAGAGGTCCATTCAGCCGGCTTCGCGTCAGGCTGCGTCGGGGTTGTCCGCTCCGCTAGCAGGTGAGAAATCCCGGGGCTCGACGGCACAGAAGCGAATTGACACCTTGGTGCTTACCGCGTGCTTGGCTTTAGTGTGTTGCCTATTGCTACCTGCCGTGGTGACGGCTCGGTTCACGGCACGGAAGAACGGCTGCGCACAGAACCTGCAGTACGTGGGGCAGTGTTTGAACGACTTCACGATGTTCGATCAACAGCAGCGATATCCGCGAGTCGAATTAACGGGCAGCGGATCTTTCGCAGGAGTCTTCGCTGTTACTTTGAAGAGCGGCGGTGAAGACATCAGCTACTCGCAATTGCTTTGCCCGAGTTTAAATGGCTGCGATGAAGGGAATTCAGGGATTGTCATCAGCGCTATTCCGACTTTCGTTGAGCTGGAGCGTCTGACTGCTTCGGAGTTGGCTCAGTGGCGACAGGTCATCGGTGGTAACTACGCGTACTCGCTTGGAGTTGTCGAGCGGGGCAAGATTGTCGCGCCGCGTTGCGAAGGCCGGTCGAATTTTGCGATTCTCGCCGACTCACCGGTGTTTCTTTCCGATGGAGAGGAGTTTATTGCCCACGATGGTCGTGGCATTAACATCCTTTATGAAGACGGACGGGTGCAATTCGTTCGAATCGTAGGCCAAGGGGATTTTGGAGCACTCGCCAACTATCCATTTCAAAACTTGCGCAAGGAGCACGCAATGGGGCTAACGAAGTCGGATGACTCTCTAGCGCCCAGTGGCTATTCTCCGTTAGGCGTGCGATAAACCGGCGTGCGATAAACCTCCCCGCTCAGTTTTGGCGGTGGCGTTCGATAGCCGCGGAGTGCTACTTCGGAACCGCTCGACCATGCATCTAACTTTTCTCTCCGCAGAACCCGGCTTGTTTGATTCGGCTCGCTCGCAACGATTGTGGGGCGGGTAGATCGACACTTTCGCGTCTTCTCTTTGGTTCTACGTAAAATCAAGCTCCTGCTGAACAATCAGGCCTGTTTCCAAGATCCGTCGTTTCTGGACGAATAGGTTATCAAGCAATGACTTTGATAGTCAGCCAACCGAGCGGTTGCAAAGAAAGATAGGAACCAATGACGCAAGCGACGACGTATTCACCTCAGGTCCAATACTCAGTACCAACGTACTACGAAGAGGGGCAGCACTCTGCAGCGGTTGGATATGTACTGTGGATCTTTGGTTTTTTTGGGGCTCACCGATTCTATTTCGGTAGGCCTTGGACTGGCTTGCTGTACGCATTCACTTTTGGGTTGTTCTTCGTCGGGTGGATCATCGACTTGATCTTGATTCCGGGCATGGCCAGTCAAGCACGGAGTCGTCATGTGGCCGGCGAGTACGACCACAACATAGCTTGGCTGCTGCACTCGTTCTTTCTGCTAGGCTTGCTTGGGCTCCACCGATTCTACCTGGGTAAGTGGGTTACCGGCATCGTGTGGTTACTCAGCGGCGGTCTGTTTGGGATTGGCTTCATCTACGATTGGTTTACGTTGAACGAGCAAGTAGACCGAGCAAATCAGAGAGGCTATTAGTTGCTACCAGTTGGAAGTCTAGCCGGCTGAACGAGTTCTACGAACCGAGCGAGTGCAGGTGTTCGAAGGTGAAGATACCGGAGTCGTGTCCGTCGGAAAATGCGATGTTGTACGCATAGTTACCGACTGGGCGCATGCTACGGATCGACAGTGGTTGAGCTTCTTGCAGCGATAGAACAGGCAGACCCATCGAGGCAGGTTCGGGCTTCGCGCCGTGCTTTTCCTTGCATGTCGCGCAGGGGCACTCCTTGCGCAGCCCGGCGGCCTGATAGCTCAGCTTAGCACCATCACTCCACTCAATGACAAGCCCGTCTGCGCCGGTTCGCTCGATGCTGACCGGAATGATTTCACTGGCATCTTCAGCACTCAACTTATTTCCTCAGCGGAAGGATGATACGAGTTTGCTCATCTGGGCTGCCGCAATCTCGTATTAGCGTGTGCGAATTAAGCTGCCCGACGATTGTCAGCAGTAATCGAGCCCGCAAACGTGGCGGGTAGCCCTTGAGCCTGCGTGACTAAGTCTAAGAATAGATCCGCAACTTGCCTAGCACTTGGCCGGTCAGCTGGATTGGGAGCGTTCATCGCGGAGGCAACTGGCGTCGCCACAAAGCTCGGTCCGAGGAGGTCTGCTAGCAGCGGCATTGCCATCCGGATGTCCATTGACGTGCATGCCTCTTCGTTTGCTTCTTCATCCGCCTCGGTTGCTCGCTCACCGACTGGAACGCAGCGGCTTAGCCCAACGATCTTAGGATCGAATCCATTGGACGTGGGCGAGACGAGCACATGCTTGGAAGTCAATTGCTGGTGGACATACCCGAGACTATGGAGCTGCGCGACAGTCTGCATGATCGCTGCCGCGAGTTCGAACAGTTGTATTCTGGGTGGCAACTGTGACCAGTCCAGCATCCACTGAGCGAGAGTTGGGCAGACTCGTTTGGGCAAGATCAAATAGGGCTCTGCCGAGTCCAGGTTGTGGTCAGCGATTTGTTCGAAGCCGACGCCTTGCAGACGAGTCAGCAGGTATGCTTGGCGTTCGATACTGAGGCGTCCAAGATCCGAACTGCCACGTGGCAGCATGGCGATTGCGTCAGTGGATGATTCGATCGATGATTCTATGGATGTGCAATGCCGAAATTCGAGCAGACTATTTTGGTGGAAGCAGCTTTCTATCTTCCAACCGCGTTTGGATCTCTTGGAATCCAGATATTGAGACTCTGTGTGCTTGTACATCAGATTCGACGATTTGGAATGGACCGCGGCTTTTTCCGCTTTTACGACTGTGAACCGTTGGCAAGGAGAAGGTGTCTACGACCTCAATGCACGCTAGCCTTGATCTGTTTGGTATCGGATACCGGGCCGAGAAGCAGTAACCGCTAGTGCGGATTTACCGATGATTCCCGAAGGACAAGACATGACGGCTCAGGAAGAAAAAATTGGCTACAAAGGCCTATTGGAGCGGCAAACGACTGGCCTTTCCAAACTTCCGCTGGGTGATAGCGTTTCTCCAATCACGGTGGTTGGAAATGAAGCGATCGTGAGCGGCTTTGAAGAGAACTGCATTCAGCAGGCGGTGAATTCGCGGCTTGCCCCAGGCGTCAGCAATGTCGTTTTGAATCCCGACGCGCACTTGGGATATGGTGCGCCGGTCGGCTGTGTCATCTCTTCGCCGACACACATTTATCCTGGTCCTGTCGGGGTCGACATTAAGTGCTCGATGAGTCTGCTACAGACGAACGTGGAAACCGAAGCGATCCAAGATCGACGCGTGCGGCGTGAACTGATCAAGGCTGTCTGCCAACGAATTCCAACGGGTGCGGGCCGCGGCAGTCGGCATGTCGAAAAAGGTCGAAGTATCGATGAGCGATTGGGTAGAGAACTGGTCGTGAACGGGGCATCGAAAAATGTCCTGCGCAAGTTGGGAATTCCCAACAGTTGGGCTCAGCGCTGCGAAGATGCCTATCACCGAGGGTTTGACGGGACGACGCATTCGTTGGAAGCTCGATTCGAAAAGCTCATGCGCAATGAAAAAATGCAGCGTCGCTTTCCTGTCCAAGCTCGACAATTGGGCTCGTACGGAGGTGGAAATCACTTTGGTGAATGCGAGGCAGTCGAGTTGAGCCAGGACCCGGAGTTGCGCGAGATCGGGGAACGTTTTGGACTGCGAGGCAATCGAGTTGCGTTCTTGTCTCACTGCGGCTCACGTGGCTTCGGTCACACACTGGCGAGCTATCAATTCAAGACGCTGAAGGACCAGTTTAAGAAGAGTGGGCGGGCGTTTCCTGGGGGCGATTCGGATCTCGTCTACGCGGAGGTAGGTAGCCAAGAAGCCAACGATTACTTGTGTGATATGGCACTGGGAGCGAACTTTGCCACCGTCAATCACATGCTCATCAATCAGTTGGTATTGGAAGCGTTTCAACAGGTACTGCCTGGAACGCAGGGTGAACTCGTTTATTTCATCAGCCACAATATCGCGCGGCAGGAAGTGAGCTCAGCGGGAGTCGCGGAGTGGGTGCATCGCAAGGGTGCGACTCGAGCGATGCCCGCAGGGCATCCGGAATTGGAGCGGACGCCGTTTCAAGAAACTGGACATCCGATTTTGCTACCCGGTAACCCACGAGATGGATCCGTCGTCATGGTCGCCGAGAAGGGAGCGTCGCAGAGTGCGTTTAGCGTGAACCACGGCGCGGGGAGAGCCATGTCGCGTCGCGGGGCAAAGCGAAAGTTACAGCAGACTCAAGTGGATCAAGATCTGGATGCTCACGATGTGATGAGTAACTGTAGGTTCTATCCACTCGATGAGGCCCCCGCGGCCTACAAGGATTTTGGGGAAGTCCTCGCGAGCGTCGAGCAGGCTGGACTCGCGAAGCAAGTTGCTCGATTGAAAGCTCGATTTGTCATTAAAGACGGGTCGGATCCGGACGACTAATGCTGTCCTAACCTACGGCAGTCTGCCACCGGCCCCTCAATTCCGCTAGCTCTTCACACCGAAAGGAGGGTGTGAGGATGCGGGATATGCGCGAGTTGAGGCTGGCAACGATTAGAGGGATAAAGTCGGTCGGCTCCGATGTCGACGGAATGAGAGTGGTTCCCCTCCAACGACGCGATTGCTAGCAAGCAAAACGCCTTCTGCGGGTTTGGAACAACGGACCAAGTTGAACATCGTGAATTTGTCCTTCCCATTCCGCTCACCAGTGAAGCCAAAATGCTAGTGCGCAGACGCCGCCCAAACTCACCTTCGATGACGCAAACGAAGTGCAAAGTAAGCGAGGTCGATGGGACCGGAAATTCGCAGCTTGTGACTCAACGCAACGGTCTCCGACAAGTTCTGCTGGCTTCGCTCAAAGTTGGAGCGCCGGTCGCCTTACTTGCGCTTTCAGCGAACTGGGTAGAGTCCTTGGGGAGCCGTGCGCTAGCAGCGCCGCAAGAGAATGGCGCCGCTAGTCAAGTGGAGACGGCGGTTCACCACAACCGCCTGCGTTTGACTGCTGAGAACGTGGCGGTGTTTCGGGCGAGTGGTGCGGTGGAGCGCGAAGACTCTTTGCACACCGAATGCTTGCTGAAGGAGGAGGCTGAGCCAACTCAAAAGCCTGGGACTGAGCAGACGAACGCAGCGGACGTAGCGAACAAGGCCAAGCCAGTCGAAGGTCCAGTCGACGGTCCAGTCGAAGAGACGGAAGACTCCGTGAGCAGTAAAGCAGTTCCGCAAGTTGCTGCGAAGGATGAGAAGCCTGCCAAGCTCACTGACAAAGTGAACGAAGGCAGTGCATCAGCGAAGCCTTCCGACGCGGCTACGACCCCGCATCAACTGGCTTTTTCGGATCGTGCAACGTCTCGAAGTCAAGTAGCGAATCAGGCCGTTTCTGAAGACTCGCCAGCACCGTTCGCTCCATTGCCGACGTCGGCGGGAAGCGAGCCAGATGCGGGGACTTCGCTCAGCCTGTCGGACAGTGTCACACCCAAGCACATGTCGGAAGCGGTTAGTCCTGGTCCGGTTGTGGAGCAAGACTCGGATGCCGGGGAAAGCGGGCCGGACTTCATCGCATTGCCGTCGCCCTCGGGTGAAACTACGCCGGACTTTTTGCTGGCCGGTTCCCGTCGACGAATTGGCGAACGACTTCGGCGATTGGTTGGCTCGCAGGAGAGCGAGAAGTCGGGCGATTCTGCCGGAGAACAGCCTGATAGCGACGAGAGTCAGGAATTGCAGTTTCGTGAACTCGGGCCAACGGATCTAAAGGCGTGGAACCTGGATGCGGATGACGCCAGTTCGAGGATCGCCAGCCGAGTTGGTGAGCCACTGGCTGAAGCGACTGCTGGATTGCGAGAGCGATTGCGCGGCCTCGATACTCGGACGACAGAGCTCGCTGATCGAAGCCACGCGCGAGAGAAGGTGGTTTCGAGTCGGGAAGCCTTCGAAGAAACGCTTTCGCGACTACAAGGACTCAACCAATCCGCGAGACGCTTGCCCGTTTCTGAGCCCCGAACCCTGCGTGAATTCAACGCAGTCGGCGAATCGGCTGACGCGATGGCGTCGAGCCGCGGGCAGTTGCCGAAGACGCGAGTCGATGATCCGCTCAGTCTCGAATTTGGCGACACAGATGCTGTCGATGGAGGTTCGAGCCTTCAACTCAGTTCCCCGGGCGTAGTCGACGGGAAGCATGCCGATCATGGCGCTGACGAGGGCGGGCTGCAGCTTTCGGATTCGGGTGATCAGGAGTGTCCAGGAGCTCCAGGCGAGGGCGAGCCTATGGAGGATCATCGTCCGGAGGATGTTGAGTTTGAGCAGGACGCCCATCCTTACGATGCGCCAGCAGCTCAATCGTTGGCAGAGCCGGACGCTGAGCTGGCTCCGCCGGTGCAGAGCTTCACGGCGCGGGAAGTTCGCATTCATGACGGCATCAATCAGACTTTGAACTACTTTCTACAGAACCCGGAGACGGTCGTTCGGCGCGGTCCGTGGGCTCTTATGCACGCGTCTCTTCCCTTCGGAGTTGAAACCGAAGTGGTTGCCGGCAACCGCCGCGTCAATGCACTCGGTTGGATGTGCTACAACGGCGTTTGTGCCCGCCAGCGGATGTTCCAAGCGACGAAGAACGGATTCCGAACGAATGTTGGGCCAGGCATGCAAGGCCACGAAGGGCAGTTCTTAGCCATCTTGGCTCAATCGCGAGTGCAGGCAGATTATCCGATCAAGATTGGTCGCAAGTCCTACACGATTCAGGACTTGGTTCGCTACGAAATGGCGACTTGTCGAGAACGCACCGAACTAACGTTCAAGCTGATTGGCCTTTCTCATTACCTAGAGCCGAATCAGCGTTGGCGCGACAATCGTGGTCGTACCTGGAACTTGGAAAAGATGGTTGCGGATGAGATGTCTCAGCCTGTAAACGGCGTGGCTTGCGGTGGAACACACCGGCTGATGGGGCTTAGCTACGCGATTATCGAGCGGCAAAGGGCGGGTTTGCCTATCACCGGGACCTGGGCGAAAGCGGAAGCTTACCTTAACAACTACGTGAACTACACGATGACGCTGCAGAACCCGGATGGAAGTTTCAGCACGAATTGGTTTGAGGGACGCGGCAACAAGCCGGATATGGAACGCAAAGTACAAACCACGGGGCACATGCTGGAGTGGTTGATTTACACACTGCCGGATGACTACCTGCGGTCGCCTCGCATTCAGAAGTCGGTTGAGTATCTTTTGAGTACGGTTGGTCGCCAGCCGGAATATAATTGGCCCATCGGTCCACGCGGGCACGCTTTACGAGCCTTGGTTCTCTACAACCAGCGTGTGTTTGGAGCGGAGCAAGGTTCGTTGAAGCAATTCGTCGCGACGCGTGGGCGAAATATGAATCTTCGCTAAAGATCGTGGCTGGCAGGATCAAGATCGGTGCGTTTCGGCGGTTCGCCGATTCGGCGCCGGTAGAATCTGTGACGTTCGGCGCATGCAATTTTTCGTTTGCTAGGCGTCTTCCAAACGCCTAAGTCTGATCGGATTTTCTCGGCGATTGAGACACTTCCGAGCCTGACAGGCTACCGCGCCTGCATTGCCGCACGTCATGTATCAGATTACATTGCTACGACTCCGTATGCGTGGAGTACGAATGGTCGATTTCGATCGCGCCGATCGCGACTTCCACGCAGCGAAGCGATAGCGATGTGTCGCCGTCTTCTGTTTTTCCGCCTCCCGAACCAGGTTGAAGTGTACGCGAGTTTATGGCTGCTACCCGTTTTACAAAGCACTTCGAAATCATGCTGGAGACTGCCGGGGCTATGGCTCTGCAGACGGGTACGGATTCGATACTTATTTTGCTCAGCGGGTCGGCAGACTGGTCCAAGTTGCGTGCCACCGTGCCAAAGAGCATCGAGCAGATCATTGTGGCGGCCGACCTCGATGAAGACTTGGAAGGTGCCGAAGCGGAAGGTCTACTAGCACTGCCGCTGAACAAAGAAAAGTCGCCACTCTTGGAGAGACTTCAGCACGCCCTTCTGGAGGCGGTCGCGGACGGGTACTTAAAAAGTAACGAAGACGTCGTCGCACTCTACTCTGGTTTTGAGAACCAAAAAATCGACTCGATTAGCCATATCCGTTTGGATGATCGGCTGCGACGGTTGACCAGTCGCGACCTTCAGCGATTGGAAAGCAGCGTACCGCTGAAAAGTATGAAAACCGTGATCGACTTGGCATCCCAGATTGGCCGTGAAGGCCGAGAGGGAAAGAAGGTCGGGACGATTTTCGTTTTGGGCGACACTCGCAATGTCCTGTCGCACTGCAAAGACAGCGGATTCGATCCGCTGAAGGGCTACAAGCGCGAGAATCGCAGCTTGCTTGACGCCCGAGTGCGTGAGGATGTTAAAGAAATCGCCCAAATGGATGGTGCTTTCATTGTCGCTCCGGACGGGACTCTGGAACGCAGCCGTCAGATCATTGAAGTTGCCCACGCGGAGCTTTCGCTGTCCAAGGGCCTTGGAGCACGGCATTGGGCGGGAGCTGCCATTTCGCAGATCACCAAAGCCATTGGAATTGTCGTTAGCCAGTCTACTGGAACAGTGCGGCTGTTCCAAAACGGAGATACGGTGCTGCGCATTGAGCCAATGGACCAGGCAGTTGCGTGGCAAGAGTTCAACTACGAACCACCGAAAGTCGACGACGAGGACGGTTAGAGCGCCTTTGGTTTCGCTTCATGATCCAACCATGCAAGCACGCGCTGGTTCAATGAGCTTGGCGTGCCGATGGGTAGTACGGAGATTTCGCCAAACACCGACTGCGTATCAAAGCCCACGGTGTCCATGGCCATTGCAGGTTTCCGGGCGACAAACGTGAGTGTCGCATGAGGACGGAAGGCGACGCCGGGCTGAACGCAGGTTTCGCCATCAATGCCAGTCGGAAGATCAATGGCCACACGCTGAGCGGCGCTGCTGTTGGAGTCTTCTATCCAGCCATCGAAAGGGCTTCGCGGTGCACCGCGCGAGCCGGTACCGAGCATTGCGTCGATGATCAATTCCGCCTCGTGCAGAACGCGGGTAAGGGCTTCCGGCGTGACATGGGGTAAGCCCTGCGTTTCTGCAGCGTACTCTGAGAAGTTAGCCTCCGTTTCCCTCCGCCCGTGACGCTGGAGCACTTGAGGGGGCGTGGCGTGTTCGCCTTTGCGGAGTATCTCAAAGTTTGCTCGGCAGTCTGGGCTGAGCTTCTCAATTGGTCCGAGCACGAAGGACTGGCAATTCCAGCCGAGCGTGCCTAGATGACGAGCAATGGCCAAGCCGTCGCCGCCGTTGTTTCCTGAGCCGCACAGAATGACTGTCTGCGGCGGTTGCGGGAATTTCCCTCGTAGCCATTGGACGCAGCCGTACGCGGCATTCTCCATGAGTACCAGTGAGTTCATGCCGTATTCTGCGATCGCGAGCTGGTCGACCCGCCGTATTTGTTCAGTCGAAAGCACGGCAGAACGTAGACGCTCCAACGTCGAACCCGATTCGGGCGTTGGTCGATTTGGTTCAGTTCCGTTCGTCATCCGGTATCCCAAGTTTTGTAGCGGGGTAAATAAAGGTTTCGAACTGCGATGACGAAGCGGGCGTCATTCCGAGATAGCTCTGGCGTCCGAAGAATCGATTTCCCCCGGGTTTGAAGCCAGTCCGGCAGTTACTAGGCCTTCGTCGGGATGATGTTGGAAGGCCCTCTAACGCCGCAGCTTCTAACTTAGACTTGCCTCAAGTTTTGCAGGAACAGACTCGACGAAGTTGACTTGCGAAAACTATGATAGTGAGACGAGCGTTGGCTGCTCGTGTCCGCCCTGCACAACCTGCACTTTTCCATTTGCAGTGCAGCGGCCTAGTGGACTCACGAGTT
>JBGCCZ010000204.1:0-9285 GCA_045105035.1 Pirellulaceae bacterium
CAAGTTCGAGAGTATGCCGCAGCAAACAGTCACCCTCCCTATCCGAGTTTTGCGAGGATTTTCGGGAGGGTCGCGAGGCACGAGCGGGGAGGGCGGTCTTCCCACCTTGAAACTCTGATTCGCCCTGAGTAACCCACGGAGCCGCCGACTCCCACGGCCACAACCACTAGCCGCAACGCGCTGGCACGGTCATACGATTCAATTGAAAAGGCAGGCAGACGATAAAGGTCATCAGCGAGACGAGGACTAATGGAACAGCCTCTTCTTGCAAAAGCTGCCAGCTCCAACCAAACCCCGCATTGCTTCTCCACTGTTCGTTCAGAACGAGCAACTCTGCCGAGACAAGCAAAGCGACAGTTATGCAAGCCACTCGGAACAAAAGGTTGCCCCGCCAACGCATGCATCCCCCTGTAATCCAAGCTGTGGCAACAAACACAAGACTCGAAACTGAAACGGATAAGAGACGCTTAGGCCCCAAAGAGCGTTCCCAGGCTCCGAAGTCTTGGCGTGCAGCGAGTGCGACGACAATTGCAATGATTGTCGTCAACAGAGCCATATTGGCCAAAGTCCACTGAGAATAAGTTCGGCTTTCACAGCGGACATCCTCAAAAAGCGGCAACCACTTTTTAGCTATCCAAGCACCAAACAACATGAACACCCCCGAAACAATAATCTTCACGACCAGTTCGTGAGCCGCCCAGTAGTTCTGCCAAAAGTAAAATGTCCCGTGGAGCAGCCCGAAGAACAAAAGTCCTGCAGGAAGAATCCGCTGAAAAAGTGAGCGGTCGGTGCGCACGAAATAGAAAGCCGCAATGATGCTAAGTGCGCCGAAAATGGCCCCTACAAGTTGCCACGCAGGACGATCCATATCGTAGGGCGAACCGGCGAGCGTGATTCGGAACCATGCGATGAGCAAAGCCAGGCACGCAAACACGATTGCGTCCACCACGGCGCAGGCTCGATTTCTCCTTGAATTCCAAAGCCAAAGGGCGGCCCAAGCAACAAGACTGCCCAACGAGAACACCGCCGCCGTAGCCACCCACCGTCGCGGACGGATTGTGCGAACGACCTTCCCTGTGTGCTTATCGACGAACAGTGCCCGCATATCTCTGGTGGCAAAGAGGATTTCACCATCGTTGGTCGCGTAGATTCCCTCAGCAGGCGAGGACACGAAACAACCGTCATCTGGATAAGGAATCTCCGATAGCAGGCTGTCCGTCGCCGCATCGCGGACCTCCAGGACTGGTTCCCACGTGTCTGGCCACCCAGTTAGGCGGATTGTGAAGTACTCCCTGTCCGTACGTGCCTGGATCTGGTTCAACCAGGCATCTTCTAAATCCAGTTCCCTACCAGACTCCAAATCGTAAATGAACGTGGCGCCTACACCATCGCTGAATGAGAGCGTTGTATGCGACATCGCCCAACTAAACGGCCGCGAATTCGGGCCTAGTACCGGCTGCGGAATCAGGATCCGCCGTTCAACGCTCCCGTCCGAGACACTGTGAATCTCGATACTGCGACCATCTAAGCTCAGGCATCCAATCCGATTTTCGTCAGAGTAAACCTCATTGTTCAGAACAGGCCAACGGCTCACTTCAACCGGACCGGAATCGGTGAGTCGAAATAGCACGAGTAGCTCGAGGTCAGGAATGAGAGAGCTTTTCGTTCTTGCGAGCGTTGCTTCTTCAAACCTCCATTCACTGTCGTCATTAGGATCTACATGGGAATAGAAATAGCGACTCCCTGGAACAGCTTCCAAAGGATTGACAGCCTCTTCGCAAATACCAGCCACCTCCAAGGGGAGCTTGGGTTCAGACAAATCTCGCCAGACCAGAAACGGCCGCCCCTCATAACCGGTTACCCGTTCCAGCAAAAAACGCTGGTCAAGAAAACAAGTGCTTTCAGAACCGACAGACGTACACTTGGCCGTAATAGGCTCGACTGAAACCAGGCGATCGTAGTCGAGAAACGCCAGCACCTTGCCCTGCTCGTCAACGCCAAAGCAGCGGTACCAAGTACCATTCACTCTGGGGCTCTTCAATTCCTTCAGCGACTCCTCCTGCAAGTCCAGCAGAAAAATCCGAGTGTCGATGCGACCATAGGTACCCCGATAGTCGAATGTGAAGAGTAGCGACTGCGTTTCCGGCACATACACGACGTCAGGAAACACTTGGGTTGGCCACGTGATCACAACCCAACGCACTGCGACGACGATCGGCAGGAGCGCGATGAGCAACGCGATCGTCAGAATGCGTTCTCTGTTGATAAGTCGATACATGAGCGCGACCGTTCTACGTGCCTTCCAAGACTTGCTTTCCCCTCAGGCCTAAGCACCCTCCATTATCACATCAAACTCGACAATAGTCGGTTCAGTGCTGCTCTAGCGCTGGAAAAAAACAACAACATCTTGCCTCAAAACGCCTGGAAGTTCGCCTCCGCACAGGCCGCTTGGGGCAAGAGTACGTAGCGGTGTTTCGTTTCAGGGAGTTGGTCCACACTCACGTTACGACCCGCGGTCTCGCTTCCAGCAAGTACGTCGAGCGTTACGGAAAGGTAACGAAATAGGGCGGTCCGAGTGAGTGAGCGATGTGTTTCCGAATACATGGGAAGCATTCGATTCTCGCTAGGAACGGTCAATAATTGGGTCCAATCTCCCAAACGAAATACGATTCAAGAGGCTATCCGTAGTCCTCTTGCTCGTCATTGGCGCGGGGACGATCATCACCGGCACGACTCTTTCAAGGGCCCTAGTGAGGCTCTATGAACTGACCGAAGCAGAGCATCAATTCCTGCAGGGCGAAATCGTTCATACTGCGGAACTCTGCGACGAAGTGGATTATGCGCTGAATGTTACTGGACGCCGCGGCAACCAAACCCAAGATACGGTTCAAAAATTCCGAGAGGCACAGGAGACTTTGGCTCGAGCCCTTCAGATCGAGCGCTATCGTCGGTTTTCTCCATTCGCGGCAGCAAAGGCAGAGTTCGCGTTGGGCCAACTGCAATTCCTTAGCGCCATGCGTCCCGAAGCCGAGGCGTCCATCCGTCGAGCCTTCGAGGAATTCACTGCGAATGGTCAAATCGAATCTGCCGCGCGAGCGAGGCTTGTCCTAGGAACGCTGCGTTACCGACTTGGACGGCGATCGGAGGGATTGCGAGAGTTCGACGCAATCGTCAGGCAGAAGAATCTCGCGTCCACAGCTCCAACACTGTACGGCACCGCGCTCCGAAACTGGCTCACAGCGCTTGGAACGGAAGCAGATCCTAAGTCGGAAACGGTGAGGGAGCATGTCGACTTGGCGATCGGCGAACTGCAGACACCGAGCCGAGATGATCCGCTTTCGCCAGCTACCGAGTTGCTGGCGGACTTGTACTGCTTAATGGCCATGCGGCACGCTCAAGATGACGACCTGGGACTTGCCCGCGAGTCGTTAGCGGTTGCCGCCGAGTATTGCCGAGTGCTTGCCAACGCCGCCAAAGAGTCGCACTACCCAAGAGAAGTCGTCGACTTTCGAACATACAAGAAAGCGGAACAGAAGGTTCTGCGGGCTCAGGACGGAAAACGAGATATCACGGATTCACTTTGCTAGAACTGGCTTTACGACTTTCCAACTGAGTCGATTTATCTCGAGCCCTACTCGTCCTTTCAAATGAGTGGCGAGTTTGAGAGCCAATCTGGTTTAGTGGTCCCCTTCCTGGACTACGCTTGGCTCCGGCCTTGCGTTGAAAACATCATAGCGGCCACTTGGAACTCAATCGACCTCACGCTGGTAGTTGAAGACGACGGCGACTACAACGACGCCGTGCGTACGCTTGATGAGCTAGGAGTTCCGATCGATCGAATTCGCTTTTCGATCTCGCCCATTGAGACACCATGGCTGCGAGACATGGGACCGCTGCCTGCCCGCTCAAACTCAGACGCCTCCGTCATTTGGTATGACACCGAGAATAGCCACTTCGAACAAGCGATGCGTCCGCGTGCCGACGCGCTTCCTCGAGCTCTGCAACGCGGCTACGAAACGCTACGAGTTCCAAGCGGCTTAGCCCTCGATGGCGGAGCCATTCTCTCCAACGGGCGAGGGCTGACTGTAGTTTCGAAATCCGTCGAGCAGATCAATCAAGAAGCTGGATTTACCGGCAGGCTATTTACGGCAGAGATTCAACGCATCACCGGAGCCTCGCAGATCGTCTCGGTGCAGCCGCTTGAGGAAGAACCGACGGGCCACATCGACCTATTCATGACCTTTGTCTCGGCAGATACGGTCGTTGTCGCTGAGTACGTCAATCCAGAACATCCGAACGCCCGAATACTAGACGAGAACGCACGTACACTTGCCGCGTTAACGGTGGACGGAAAACCGCTCAAGGTCGTCAGGATACCCATGCCGGAATCCGAACGATTCGTTGGTTCTGAAGGCAAGTACATCTACTCCTACACCAACGTGATCTTTGCCAATGATGTTCTGCTTGTCCCCTCCTGGCCCTCTCAGGATCAGGCGATTGAGTCCGAAGTAGTAGCGACTTTCCAGAATCTACTTCCGAGCTGGACCATTAAATTGATTGATTGCAGCGAGCTCCGAGGACGTGGTGGCGCTCTCCACTGCCTAACAAGCAATCTCGGGTGCAACACTGCGATTCGCACTGGCGACATCTCGGAGTCCCACTAGCGTCCCGCGCGATCGATCTGAAGACATGCTTTGTTTGATGGGCCATAGATGGCCAGGGCGAATCGGTTTGCAGGATAGATAGGCACTAGCTCGGCTGCCCAAGCCAAAACGCTGGAGAATACGGCTCGGAAAGTCGAGCTACTTTGGTTAGCTGGAAACTCGGATCGGCCCTGTGTAGACGGCAAAGCCGATGGACACTAGCCGAAGGACACTTTGGCCTTCGAGACCTCTGAGATTCCATCCTCCGGGATCCATTCTGGGAGATGCGTGAGTACCTTCACGGAAAGTCACGAAGCGAATGTTAGAATGGAAGAGCAAGGCTTCCGTCCTTAACACTCGAAAAGGGTCTCCAGGGAACAAGAATGCATAGGCTGTTCGTCGTTGGAACTGCCACACTAGTATGGGGTGGCTTTTTTGCGGTATCCCTTTCCATCGCCAAATTGGATCTGGGACACTGCCAATCTCTGTGTGGTGCTTGGGGATGTTTGCCCGCTATTGCCCCACTGCTTTCCGTCCATGCTATGTGGCTCACGTTAATCGGCGGATTCACCTGGTTAGCGCTTCTCGCGTTCCCCACCCTTCGAGACTGGCGAGGCTGGTTCTCGGTTCTTGCAGCGAGTCTGCTGGGATGCATTGGTCCTCTCCTAGCCGCGGGCTGGCAATACTTCGATGCGGGCGGATCCCTGGCTGGCTTCGATTGGATCAAATTCCCTTTGTTCAAAGTGATCTCCTGGACGGACTTTCCGATCGTCCAAATTGCACTGACTAGCCTGCTGAGCGCATTCATGGCGGCCCGCTTGAGCAAGCAGACTACCAATGCGACTCTCGGATTTGGCAGGGCCGAATTAGAGGCAAAGCAACCCATCGCAGGACGGCGTTAGCCATTCAAAGTTGACCTTCAGCGACTCTGCGCCATCGGCTCACGAAGTGCAGTTTTGTAGTTGATCAACAAAGCCTAGACCGGCGGTGCAGCGAGTTGCTCGACGCGGACCTCCATCCGCAGTAGTTCAACGGGGGCGCCAAACTGCGAATAGACAGCCACGTCGGCCGCGTCACGACCGTAGGCAATGGCCACGCGGGCACCATGAAGGCTGTTTTGCGTCGGATCAAAAGTGTACCAGCGTCCGCCCACGTAGGCTTCAAACCAAGCATGCAAGTCCATTGGCTGCAGGGTGTGCAAGTATCCCACTACCATCCGGGCTGGAATAGAGAGAGCCCGGCAAAGTGCGATCCCAAGGTGAGCCATGTCGCGGCATACGGCTTCTGATTTCTGGTTCACTTCGGTCGCACTAATGATCAATTGGCCGGCACCGGGAGCATACTGCAGATGGCTCCGAATATGATTCACAATCGCAGCGCATTGGTCGTATCCGGGTGCCGAGCCTTGCGTTACAGACGCTGCCATTTCGCCAAAGCGATCGGATTCGCAGTACCGGCTCGGCAACAAGAAAGGAAGAGTGTCCGCGGGCAGTTTTTGCACTTGTACGAACGGAGCGCCGAACCCTGTATCGGCCTCGTCAGCCGCCTCGATATCCGCAGAGGTATAAACGGAGAATGGACCAGCCGGAGCGACCAAACGCTGACAAAGATTGCCGAACGGATCAGTGAATTCGACTGCGGGCACGCTAGGTGTCAACGTGTATTGCTCACGGGCAATCCATTGTTGCATTCCGCTCCTGGGCCGCAGCATGAGCAGAAACGGTGAAGCGACTTCCGGATCGAATTCCAGTAAGCAGGAGGCCTGAACCCACATAATCATGTCTCACAGAAGGTACGAACGGAGCAGCGAATCGGATGAGGCAGTTGGCCTTTCAGATGCTCTTAAGCTTACCCGCACTTGCCACCCGGTCCTCCCCAAACGCCAACCTTTCAGTTTCTACAGCTAAGGTTCCCACCAAACGTTGCATTCCGGAACACGCACTCAACAGTTTCCTGTCCCCTCCGGCCGTCACTCCCTTAAGGAATGGACAACAATCCCCCTGTTGTCAAACAGGCTTGCTATTCTCCGCGTCCAAGTCCATGCCCCGCTGCCCCCTCCAACTAGCCCAAGGGCAAACTAGTCTGGAGCGACGAACAACGCGTCGATTGGCTACCGTGCAGTTCACGCGTTGCTATAGTTGCACTATTAATTGTTACCTTCCAACGCGTGAGTACCATGCTTGAATCCTACTGTGTTCGCCTTTTGGTTCTTATTCTCGTTAGTTCAACGGTAGCCAACGCGGCGGAGTTTGACGTGGACTCGTTACAACAACGCGTTTACTCCACGATCAAGAATGTCCAACCAGCCGTGGTTTCGATCGGGCAACGCGGCGGTTCGTTTAGTGGCGTAATCGTTAGCAAAGCTGGCCACGTTTTATCCGCTGGACACACGGTGCGGCCGGGTGGTCGTTACAGGATTTTTCTTTCTGATGGACGGCAGCTCAGCGCCCGCGGGAAAGGCTCAAATCCGCAAGCGGACTGTGCACTGCTTCAAATCACATCCGACGTTGATGATCTTCCCTTCGTTCAAATGGGCGAGTCAGCATCATTGGTCCGCAATCAGCCGTGCTTGAGCATCAGTTTCCCGGCGGGTCAAAGGGCTCGTGGTGTTCCCGTGGTTCGCTTTGGTCGCATCGTGCAGACGGGCCGAGGCAGACGTCTGTTGCAGTCGACCGCACTCATGGAACCCGGCGATTCTGGTGGCCCCCTATTTGATCTTCAAGGTCGTGTGATCGGCATTCACTCGAGAATCGGCCAGAGCATGACTCGAAACTATGAAGTGCCCATTGATACTTTCAGGAGATTCTGGAGTGAACTAAACCTTGAGCACTCCTTCACACGATCAGGACCACCTGTGCCACGGCTGGGTTTTCGGGGAATGGATCGGCGGGACGGAACGGGCATTGATGTGGAGGACATCATTGATGGTAGCTTGGCCGAGGTTCATGGAATATCGCCGGGGGACATCATCCAAACCGTCTACAGCAGGAAGACTCCTTCTATCAGAGAACTGCGAGACGCGCTCATTGCCGCGCGAGACGAAGACGCGGAAGAGGTTGTCGTCGAAGCCCGCCGTGAAGGTGAAGAGATTGAGTTGAGAGTCCCGTTCGATGTACAACGCGAATCGGCACCGAAAGTTGAACTGCCCGCCTACGGACGCAACGAATTTAAGAAGCCAACTGCAATTGACCAGCTGGTCGATCTACCGGCGGAATTTTCAGACCTTGAATCGGTATTGGACGATGCCTGCGTTGAGATTTCCAGCAAGCTTTCCGACGGCGAAGCACTTTCGATTGGCGGCACGCTTCTCAAAGCAACCCCATACATCGTCAGCAAGAATTCAATGGTCGGCCAGAACCCATCTACGACCGTTGCGGGCTCTTTTGTTGAGCTCGAAGTCCTGAAACGCGACCGCGAAAACGATCTTGTGCTACTCCAGGCGCCGGTTCAGCATTCCATGGGGATCGATATCACTTCCGACGATGGCGAAGTACCGCGCATCGGGAATTTTCTGATCACCCCCGAGTCGGCCGGTCCCGGACTCATCAGCGTAATGAGCACGAAACCGTTCGTTTCACGCAAACAACAAAGCCGCGGTTTCCTAGGAGTCGTGCCTACCGACTACGAGAACAGAGGCGGAGCCGTACTGCAGGAAGTTACGAAAGACGGAGCGGCCGAACGCGCGGGTCTAGATGTCGGCGACGTCATTATCAAGTTGAATGACACATCGATTGCAACCCACATGGAAATGAGGCGTTTTCTCGGTACGTGCGATCCGAATGCAATCGTCCTTGCGACAATCATCCGTGGGAATGAAGAAATGGAAAAGACAATCAGGCTCGGAAGTTTCCCTTCATTCTCCAACCACGCCGCTGACCAAATGAATAAAAGCGGTCGACGAGACGGCTTCAGCAAAGTCATCCCCCACGACGCTGATCTAAACCCTGCAAATTGTGGCGGCCCGATCTTCGACCTGAACGGAAATTTCGTAGGGCTGAATATCGCGAGGAACAGTCGAGTTCGCAGCTACGCCATCCCGCGTTCGATCATTAAGCAATTGATCGAGACGAACTAGCTGGCCACCAATTCACGCCATTCGGAACCGTACTTCGTCACCCTATACTGTCTCAATCTAGAATGCTCAGCTCGTCCCCGATACTTTGGTCAACTGGAGTGGTAAGTCGTGAAAATCAGTGGTTTGGTAGCGGGATTTCTGCGCATCGGCTTGGTGTTTTGTGCAGCTCTATTCTTGAACGGCATGGTAGAAGCAGCGGACCACCCCGCCTTTAAACCGGTCAAAGAGCTATTTGCAGCGATGTCCGAACACGATGGCCGGGCGATGCAGGAGACTTCCACAGACGACTTCCAACTTCTCGAGCATGGCGAAGACTGGACGATGCAGAAGCTCATCGACGCCGTTCAGCCTAAGGGCGAACCGTACGAGCGAAAGAACTTCTTCAATCAGATTCGAGCTCGACAGAAGGGCGACATGGCCTGGGTAAGCTACTGGAACAAGGCTGAGATTCGTCGTGAGAGCGGGCTGCGAACCGTCGTTTGGCTTGAAAGTGCTGTAGTGGTCAGAGAGGACGATCGCTGGAAAGTCCAATTGTTGCATTCGACTCGATTGGAGTCCGACCAATAC
>JBGCCZ010000205.1:0-25151 GCA_045105035.1 Pirellulaceae bacterium
CTGCATCTTGTGTTTCTGCAAGTTTGACGGATTAGGAGATCGTAAGGAATAGAGCAACGCCAACGGAACAATGTTGGCGGCGGCTGCAACGAAAAAGAGTGTCATGAACTCGGGGCGACTTCGAACCTCGGCCTGCAAGAAGAAATCTCCCAAGACAGGTCCAACCAGCATGCCCAAGAATCCACCGCAACCAAGTGTGCCAATGGCTTCTGTTCGACGCGACTCCGGCGCAACCTGGGAAATGTAAGTGAGACTGCTCGCGAAGACTAAGGCACTGCCTAAGACACTTAACGCGCGAAGTAGAAAAAGAGACGCGTCGATGTCGACTAGAAAGTAGTTCGCGGCGGCAGCGACGGCGAAGATGACGTAGCCCAAGCCCCAAGTCGTTTTGGCTCCGAGGCGATTGATGCACTGTGCAAGGAACGGCCTCAGGACGAGACCCGATGCTGCTCCAATGCCCATGACCCAACCGACTTGCTGGAGATTGCCGCCCAGAAACTCGATCCATCTGGCGTAATGAGCGAGCAGAGTGTTGGCAATGACAAAGCTGGTCTGGCTGACGAGGGCAACGAAAAAGTTGCGATCGTAAAGAGCCTCACGGTCATTTGCCGAGCTTGGTTGTCCGGAAGGCGGAGAATCTTCTGCGTCGCGGTTCGAGTCAGATGTTGGAGGCGATTCGAGCAGCAAGTGGTCGGAGGCCGGCGCATTATCAAGCTGGGCTTGACCACCCAAGGGAAATTCGGTTTCGGACGATTTGGATATCAAGGAAATCCCTAAGGCGAAATGGCCTCGGCACTGCTACGTATCGAAACAATGATCGAAGTAAAGATGAATCAACGAAGCAAAGATGAATCAAAGTGACTCTAGCAGGCCGTCGATACTGCCTTTTTCGCGATTCGAGTGTCGAGCTTAGCCCAGTCGCGGAGTTCGGGTAAGTCGAATTGGACAGAGCAACCGGTGACCAGTTTGGAGCTTCCGCCGTGTGTGCTGTATGAACTTTGAGACCCGAAATCGATAGGTTGCTATGATGCTCCCTTAGTTGGTCTTTCTGGGGTCTATTGCGCCGTTCTAAGTGGCATGAGTCATTCCAGCGTATCCCAGGATCCCAGCGACAATTTGTTTGTTTACGCCCAGCGAAACAGGTTTTGGGAGACCCGAGGATGCCGAGTAGAAAGCATAAGTATTCGACGCAAGGCTTGCGAACAATCCGGTTAGTGCGTGCGTTCAGCGTCGGAATCGCTTTTGGTTTCGCCTTGCTGGTGAACCTCAGTCCGCTGTCTGTTGCCCAGGCGCAGGACCAGACTTCGCAGATCGGTGCGAAGGAGATTGCCTTTTATGGCTACTCAGATTGTATCGCACTCGAGAACGAATCCGTAAGAGTCGTTGTTTGTCCGGCGGCGGGTGGTCGCATCTTGGAATACTCGTTGAACGGTAAAAACGTTCTGTACTTACCGGCTGGCGACGAAGGTTGGGTTTGGGACGGTAGCGATGCTCGAGGACCGATGCATGCGGGGCGTTTTGATATTGGTCCAGAACAAGTGGTTCCACCTCGGCAGGTTCTCTGGCAAGGTCGTTGGAAAGGTGAGATCACTGGAGATCGCGAGGTGAAACTGACCAGTGAAGTCGCCAAGGAGGCGGGAGTCTATTTGGAACGCGAGTTTCATTTGGACGCCGTTGGCTCGCGTCTGACTTGCACTCAAACGATCATCAGCGACTCCGAAAAACCGGTTGAGTACTGCCATTGGAGTCGGACATTCGCGACCGGAAATGGAATCTGCGTTGTACCTGTTTCACAACCGCAGCGTTTCAGTGAAGGCTGGGTGCGCTACGATGCTGGACGGCTGCTCAACATGAAACCGGTTGATTCGCACGTCGAACGACGCGGCGATTACTTGGTGGTTTCCGATCGCCCAGAGAAGCCGAAGCTGGGTTTCGATTCGATGAGCGGCTGGCTCGCGTACTTCGCGCCAAACGACTTGCTGTTTATCAAGACGTACCCGACCCATCCAGATCGTCCCTACAACGAAGTGGCGGCCTTGACTGCCTCGATCTGGTATCCAGGTGATGGCAAAGTCGAAGTAGAACCAATTGGTCCGCGGGAACGGCTTGAGAAGCGTGGAGACCGAGCGAGTTTCACCGAGACTTGGTATTTGCGTGAGCAAGTTTTCCCGAGCATCGATCAAGTTGAGCCACAGCGACTGACTACGCTCGTAGAGAGCCTGCAGATACGAACGGTCGAGTAGCGTGGGAGAAGAGTTCTCTCACGCTATGGGCTTTCGCTTTTGGGGCGATCGGCTGTGCTCTTATTGAAATTGTCGAACAGGAGCGGGGCGGCCAAAGTGATAACCTTGGGCCGTTAGGAAGCCCATCTTTTGACAGACATCGGCCTCTTCTGGAGTCTCGACCCCTTCGGCTAACGGATTCACGCCTAAGTCTAAAGCAACTCGTACGAGTGATTCCAAAGTTCGTTGTCTCTCGGGCGTCGCCTGATCGATATCGCGTATTAGAGAAATGTCGAACTTGAGATAGTCTGGTGGGGCTTCGATGAGTTCGGTAAGTCGCGTTTGACCGGCTCCAAAGTCATCGTAGGCGAGTCCGATATCGAGATCACGAAGTCGCTGCCTTAGGTCACGCATGGCCGCGGGATCCGTAATCGCGGCTTCGTGAACTTCCAAGATCATTGGAACATCTTGGGAGAGCTGACGGATACTAGCCATCGAACTGACTAGGCCTTCCGCTTGGATCTCTAACGGATGTGTGTTGACGAAGAGCGTGGGTTGTTTGGGCAGGTTGAGCCCTTCGCGAATTCCTTCCCAGCGGAGCATCCGGCTCAGGTCAACTTCCATATTCAGGCGTTTGGCGGCGTCAAACATTGCCCCACATGACTCGAGACCGAAAAGGCGGCTGCGGGCGAGGATTTCATAGCCCACGTAACGGCCGTTGGACATGTCGATGATCGGTTGGAAGAAGGGAGTTACCAAGCGGTTTTCCATGAGCCGATCGAATTGCACGAGAGCCAGAGCATTGTCGCTCATGTCCTCTTGCATTGTCACAGAGGTGGTATCACGCTGGTCGGCACGAACGCGGAATGCGATATCGGCGAACTGGAGAAGGTCGGATTCTCGCAGGATCGTTGGGCTGCTAATGCGTTTTCCGTTTACATAAGTCCCATTGGTGCTGCCGAGGTCTTCAACAACTAGATTCTCGTTATCAATCGAGAGTTCGGCGTGATTACCGGAGATCGTCTTGAAATTCAGTTGTAGCGAAGTTCCGGGTTGCCGTCCGACGACAAACGGCATTGGCGTGACAATGTAGGCCTCTTCCTGTTCGGTGCCCGTGCCACGAACCAGTATCCAGCGCGTATCCAAGAGTTGTTGCACAACTCCGGCGCGTTCAGATTTGTGGGCAACAGCTGCGTTCATGTGGGCGACTTAGTAACAGGCTATTTTCTTGAATTTATGACTGAAGCAAGCATGGGTAGATGCTGCTTGAGTTTTACGGGCAGTCTTATCAACTTTGCGATTCGTACGGATCTTCCCAACTTCGAAACAACTCTATTGCGATCGATGACGAGGTTGACTCTCCCAACAGCGAACCGTGTTGTCGCTTAGGTCGAGTGGGTTTGGAGGATCTGCCACATGGTGGCTTCTCGCATGGAAACATAAGTCATGGCTACGCTGTAGTCCTGGGCGAGGCAGCTACTATGCAAAATGCGTGTTGAAAGATAGTCCGATCGCAGCGGTTGGTACGATTTTGATTTCTTGGCCGATCATGTTAGCTACAGAGAGACGCGGGCCAATATAGAAGTGACGAGATGCTTAAAAACATCGTTCAAGAGAGCGGGCATCGTTGGTCCGGATCGAGAACGGTGCTTACTTCCGTGATAATCGTTAGTTGCGTTGGTGATCCGTTTTGCAATCGTATTTTTGCTAAGTCGTAATCCCGCCCCAATTGTAAGTGTCATGTAAGCTTCTGCGTTGCATTGCGCGGCGGCATGTAGCGGTATTTGAAGGGAATCGGGCAAGGGTTAACGTTGCTTCTCAGCCTACCGCGGCAAACAACGCGAGTTGATCAATTGCATACAAACTGAGATCGCAAACCAACGTAGTTAACGAGTCATCGGAACGGGCGGATGGAACTTACCAGAAATCAAGAGACACTAAATCGCCGGGATACGGATTCGATTTCGTCTAGCGCTCTGCCTTCGGTCATGCACGATGACCACTACTGGCCGGCTGAGCCAACTTCGTTGGAAGACACAGGGCTGAGCGAACCGCTGCTTCAGTCTATCGTGTGCCAGATCTTACTTGGTTCTGGGACGCTAAGCGGGAGAAAGGTCTCCGAGCTAGTCGGACTACCCTTTGGCATCATTGATGCTCTGCTCGGAGGACTTCGAACAAGGCAACTGGTCGCCCACGCCCGATCGGCGCCCTTCAACGACTATTACTACAGTCTTACCGACGCTGGCCAACAATCCACACTGAACAACCAACGGAACTTCAAGTACACCGGGCCAGCGCCAGTGCCCATGAGCGAGTACTTAATCTCGGTCGAAGCACAGGCAAACCAATATGCACCCATCGAAAAAGAGCAACTCCTAGCTGCATTGTCCGGGATCTCTTTTGACAAAGAGTGGTTGGATTTCATCGGCCCTGCCGTCAACAGCACGGGAGGAATCTTCCTGTACGGCCCTCCTGGCAATGGGAAAACCACGCTGGCGAAGTGTCTTACGATCTTGCGCGGCGAGAGTATTTGGATTCCACATGCCATTATCGACGACGGCATGATCATTAAACTCTACGACGGAGCTTACCACGTACCGAAGCAGGTGGAGGGTGAGTCTGGGTTGGTGAATTCTCAAAGCCATGACAAGCGTTGGATCCGAATCGAGCGGCCGACAGTTGTGGCAGGCGGAGAACTGACGCTCGACAACTTAGAGATTCGGCACGACAACCGTAGCAACACTTGCGAAGCTCCTTTGCAGTTGAAGAGCAATTGCGGTTCACTACTGATTGATGATTTTGGAAGGCAACGAGTCACTCCATCAGAATTGCTGAATCGGTGGATCGTTCCACTTGAGAGCAAAGTTGACTACTTGACACTACCGACTGGCAAGAAGATCTCAGTTCCTTTTGAACAAATTGTGCTCTTCTCAACGAATCTTCAGCCCAGTGATTTGGTGGACGAAGCGTTCCTGCGGCGCGTTCCGTTTAAGATCGAGATCAAGGATCCTTCGCCCCAGGAGTTCATGCGACTCTTTCAGCTGGCGTGCGAAGAAATGGGCTTTCCTTGGCGTCCGGATGTGATCAAGCAGTTAGTTGCCGGGTACTTTATCCGAAACAATCGGTCACTGCGACGTTGTTACGCTCGCGACCTACTCAAGCAGGTACGCGCCTACTGCGCCTACCGTTGCGAACCCTTAGATCTTCGGATCGACTATCTTAAACACGCTTGTCGAAACTACTTTGGCAATCTTCCTCAGGAAATCAACCAAGCGAACTCCCCGTCAGGCTCGGATGCCGCGGGATCCCCATCCGCGACTTTGGCTCAACAAGTTTCACAAGTTGGTCGCGGGCCGGCAGCTGCAAATACGCCAGCGCCCCAGCAGCGACAGTCAACAATGCCCAAACGCACTCAGCAGATAGACGTCACTCAGCAAGTGGGGGCAGCGGATGTCGGGGCCCAAGGTCGTACTCAGGGCGTTCCTCAGGGAAGCGAATTTGCGCACACCGAACAAGGCCCACCTACGACATCGACGCGCACCACTGACACGACGGCTCCGTATGATTCCGTACGTGCGGGTAACCAAGCAGTGAACCCGACGCAGGCAGTACCAGGAAGTCAGGATCCCGCAGCTGGCAATCTTGCTAGTGGTGCGATGCAGCCTGGGCAAACGCAGGTAACGTCGTCGGTGCTGACAAGCATTAATGGTGAACAAGTAAGCTAACGTTGGGCCGGCAATTGAGCTGGAAGTATTTTACTAGGTTCGAGAGTTTATGGGACCAGACGGGAAAAAAGCTGGTTGGGAACCCATTCCTGGGTATCCGTTGCGGAAACGCATCGGTGCGGGGGGATACGGTGAAGTCTGGCTGGCGGACGCTCCTGGTGGTTTGCAGAAAGCGGTGAAGTTAATCTTCGGTGCGATTGATGAATCGCAGGCGATGAGCGAGCTTTCCAGTCTGCAGCGGATGAAGGAAATTAGCCATCCGTTCCTTTTGTCGTTAGAGCGAATTGAGATTGTCGACGGTCAAGCTGTCATCGTGACGGAGTTGGCTGAAGGCAGTCTGTTAGATCGTTTTCAACAATACAAGCGTCGCGGCGAGCCAGGTATTCCACGGAGTGTGCTGCTTGAGTTCTTGCACGACACGGGTGATGGACTCGATTTTCTATCACAAAAGCACAATCTTCAGCATCTTGATGTTAAGCCTGGCAACCTGCTGATCATCGCAGACCGAGTCAAAGTTGCTGACTTCGGCCTCGTAAAAGATTTGGGTTCTATGACCCAGTCTATGGTCAGTGGACTGACTCCGACTTACTCGGCCCCAGAGATTTTTGACGGTCGGCCGGACCATCGAAGTGACCAGTATTCGCTGGCGATCGTTTACATTGAAATGCTCACGGGAAGTCTCCCGTTCAACGGGAAGAACACCGGAGAAATCGCACGTCAGCACCTTTCGCAACCACCGAATTTGGATGCGTTACCACCTGCGGATCGTCCTGTTGTTGCAAGGGCTCTCGCGAAGAATCCTCTCGACCGATTCTCGAGCTGTAAGCAGTTCATCGAGCAACTGCAGAAAGTGCGAGGCGGGGCAGTTCCGATCGCTCAAGCTAGTACTTCACCATCGAAGAGCGGGGAGGGGGAGGTTTCCAAGGGCCAATATACAGCCACCCAGTGCACTGCTCCTATCGGTGGAAGTACGGATGAAGTTGATGTCACGTTTGTAGATGCGATTGAGGTCGCCGAGGCAACTCAAAACTACATTCCGGGAAGATGCGTGTTCGTCGGACTTGGAGGGCTAGGCGGAAGAGCGCTCCAACATGTGCGCGTTCGGCTTGAGGAAAACGTAGATTCGCGACTTTCAGCAAGCGACCACGGCTGGCTGGCAATCGATTCGGATTCCAAGTCGCTTGAGGAATTGTTGGTTGGCGATGTCAAGACTGGCTTGTTGTCCTCCAGTATTGTTCGCATGCCGGTCTACAAGCCTGCCGAATATCGCGATGCGCACGCTGATCTGATGCGACCAATCTCTCGGCGGTGGATGTACAACATTCCAAAGTCGCAGCGGACCGAGGGCGTTCGTCCCATTGCGATCTTGGCAATGCTCGATCACTACGAAGCACTCCGTCAAAAGCTCAGAGAAGAGTTGGAGGAGCAGATTCGATTGCATGACGAGGACGAAGAGAGCCAGGAGCCGCTTCGGATCTACGTGATGTCTTCCACGCATGGCGGCACTGGCGGTGGTTTGCTCTGTGAGATTGGCATTCTAATTCGTCAGATCTTGGCGAGTCTCAACTTCACGAACTATCGATTGATGGCCAATGTGACCTTGGCGACGAGCGCTGGACCCGGGGTTGCCAGCATGTCTGCAGCCGGTGCTTTAGCGTGTTTTTCTGAGTTGCATTACTTAATGAATCCAAACGCGAACGTGGATGCGATTTACTATCGTGACCGAGCTAAGACCTTCGTTGGTCGGCCGTTTGATTGGGTTACTGTGACCGATGGTGGTTTGCACGGATCGAAAAATGACAAGGAAGAGGCGGTCGAAGCCCTTGCGAACACTGTCATTGTCGATGGTGTGACGGCTCTGTCTGCTGCGTTAGCGGAGCGGCGTTCCACTGAATCATTGAAGGGGCAGGGGTGGCTACGCGCTGGCTTGGCGGTGCCGATCGAGTTGGTTGGAGCCGCGGACAGCGAGGAGATCTCGAGGGCTTGCATCGAACTGGTTATTCGATCAAACGTTGATTTCCTGAGCGGTTATCTAGACTCTGAAGCCAAGAATGCTCGCGCACCTGGTGCGGCAGAAGCAAACGCGGGAGGCGGAGATTTTCCGCTGACTAAGAAAGCTACGGACGGCTACACCATGCGACTGCTTTCCGACTTGGGAGTCGTCAGTGCAGAGGGCGGGTTGGAAAGCATTTCTAGTCACAAAGCGGGCAAAGAGTGGATCGCACGCTGGGCAAGAAGACTCGCGAATGACGCCACGCAGCAGAATCGACAGTTGCAGGATGATCTCCAGATTTGGAAAGCAGCCATCGAGAAAACGATCAACGTCAAGATGTACAACTGGAAACAGATTGAACAAATCCAGTTGGGCGTTATTGAGGGCATTATTCAATTCTGCGAGAAAGAAATCGCAGGATTGGCGACTACTTTTGAGCCCTTCGCGGGGATGTTGCAGGTCAAGGGGACTTTGGAGGCAGCAGCCGGAAACTACTTGAAACTGTTTTCTGAGAAGTGCATCCAGATGCTGAGCGTCTTCCAGAGACGCGGCCAAGAACTCAATAAAAAGTACACCGCTTGGTTGAACTCAATTGCCGCGGAACGCCAATCCCTGGGTGAGGAATCTATCCTCAATCCCGCTACTCTTGCTGCGGAACAGCAAACGCTGGTTGAACGAGTGCAGGAGATCTTGAATTCTAAGATTCAAGCGGAGGTTCATTCAGTTTTAGAAGAGCCCACCGGAGATTCACGGATGCGTATTGGTGAGATGGCCGAGCGTGTGGAACGGGAGCTAAAACTCCCCTATGTCCTGTCGCTCGCTCGCGAGTTGGTAACCAGGTTTGCAGAAGAGGACGGAATCGATTTTAGTAAGAGCCTGATTCCGACTACCTATTCGGTATCGATTTCACATCCAAGTGAAGTGCGACGTTGTTCACCCAAGTCGATGAGGATCGGTGGCGAGGTAACTCGGGTTGCGATCACGCCTTATGAGCAGAGTTCTGCCATGGGGACACTGCTAAAAGAGCAGGGCATCGATCAATCAACTGCCATGCTACCTGGACCATCCCGCCTGGGCGCGTTCATTGCCTGTGAGGGTGTGCAGAACGGGTTCGCTCGAACACTTTCCGAGACCTGTCGACCCACCCCACAGACTCTGCAGCTTGCAGAACGACTCCGGACGAGAGTCGATGTAGATTGGCCGCCCATCGGCATGCTCTTCGAGAGTCTAGAGAACGAATTGGAACCGGCGAGTCACCGAGAGGGCACAATTCAAAGTGCAGCCAGTTCTGTTGTGAACGCCGCTGCGGCAGGTGGTGCGTTACCAAGTGCTACGGGGCCGGTTTCCAATTTGACGAACTAGATTTCGTACGAAGTGAGAGCTTCCGGTTGCGCGACCGGCGGCTTCAGGAAATGTCGGCGACGCAGCAGAGGCTGCTCGTGTTAAATGGGTGAACTTGAAGAGCTCTAGACGTCCGTCTTTCTTCTCGGAACGGTCGCCGATGCCGAACTGCTTTGTGGCCTCAAGAAGTGGGGGCGTTTGGGTTCACTGCGTTGGACGTGAGTTTCCGGGGTCCTAGTCAGGGCATGAGCTTGGGCCGCCGTTTGTGGCTCGACGTCATCGCCGATGTCGCCAAGGTACTCTTTGCGAACTTCAGGATGCTGTCGAATCGCGTCCGGCGGACCTTCCACCAGCACCGTGCCTTTACTAATCACGTAGCAGCGATCCACGGTTTGCAGGATTTCGCGAGCTGCATGGTCGGTGATCAAGATCGCGATGCCTCGGTCCCGCAGCTTGGCAATGATTTCTTGAATACTCTGTACCGTTACTGGATCGATCCCAGCAAAGGGCTCGTCCAGCATGATGATCTCAGGCTCCGAGACCAGGCAGCGAGCGATTTCAAGTCGACGCCGTTCTCCGCCGGAAAGCCGTCCAGCTTTGCTTTTGCGGATATGAGTGATTTCAAAGTCTTCTAATAGCTGGTTCGTCCGCAGCTTGCGTTCGCGATAAGAAACGCCGAGAAGTTCGAAGATCGATAGGATGTTTTGTTCTACGGTCAGCTTGCGAAACACACTGGACTCTTGTGCCAAGTAGCCCATCTTGCCTTCGCTTGCTCGGCGAAAGAGTGGCCACTGCGTCACGTCTCGATCGCCCAAAATGACTTGTCCTCGATCCGGACGAACGATACCGCATGTCATTTTGAAGCTCGTGGATTTCCCAGCTCCGTTGGGTCCGAGAAGTCCGACGATCTCGGACTCTTCCACATTCATGCTGACGCCGTTCACAACTTTGCGACGGCCGTATGTCTTTTCGAGGCCCTTAACGGCAAGCACGCTCATCGACAGTCATCCATGACTGGGGTGTGGATCAAAAACTGCACCAGGTAATTCGCTCGAGTGACTTGCCCATTGCTGACTATCGAAGTCAGCCAGAGTCACTAGGACGGAGGCAAGGCCCGCGACTTTGGCGGACGTTAACTGAACCTGCTTAGCGAATCATCCCCATCCGTTTGAAATTCGGAGTGAAGGGGACTGGGGTGTTCCAGGTGTGAGGCCAGAATACCAGCAAAGCCTTCCCGAGCAAATATCGTTCTTCCACGTACCGGTGACCCGCCCATTCGCTAGCACGCGCGTCGGAGCTCTGAGCACTGTTGTCGCCTAGCGGAAAGTACTGCCCTTCGTCCAATTTGTATTGGCGTGGTTCTCTCAGGCTAAATAAATTCGTTTCCGACCAGAACTCTGGATGCGAAAAGACGCTCTCTGCTGCTTGAGCTAGCGTGTTCACCTGGGAGCGTTCCTCTGGATCTGGGATGATGCCAGCGAACGAATTTCGAGTCATGGCGTAGTCGTTGAAGTCGCCGAAGGGTTGGACGGCAATGTAGTAGATGTCGCGGTTCACCTGGGCCGACTTTACCGAGAGACTGACTCCTCGCCCACCGATTCCGACTGGCGCTGCATCGAGAGGATCGGTCGCTGAGGAATAGGGGCGTCGATCTGTGCCACTGCGATACGTCTCGGAGTTGAACTTGGCCGGCACATCAAACTCGACCAAGCTTTCGTTGATCCATAGGACCAGTTGCTCATCAAAGTTTGAAAATTCGAGAGTATACGTTCCGGCCCCTTTCAGTGACGTTTGGGCTGCGACAGAGGGTTGGCCAGCAAAGGCATTGATGGTTTCGCCGGCATCCAGAACTTCGAGTTTGGCTTGTCCGGTCGCCACATCGATAGTGCACTGGTAATGAACACCGCATTCAACCAGATCAAGCAAGACAGAGCCTTCGGTTGATTTCACCTCGATTTCAAACTTGCCGGTAAGGTCGCCAACCCAGTGCAAGCCATCGTTGTTGTCGTAGGCCGATTGGGCAAACACGGACGGGTCTGTTCTTACGGCATCAAAAACTTTGAGACCTCGAGTTTTCTCCTCGTTTGGCACCCATTGCGAGCTGCGCCGCAACGGCGGTGGCAGCAGGCTCTCGTACCAGCTCAATTTCAACGGATCAAACATCACTTCGGCATTACGGAGCTGAGACGAAGTGTTGTACGCCAGGTAATCGGTGATCAGCCGCGATGAGTAAGGGTCGACGGTAGGCAACGACTCGCCACGCTCTTGAGCTTTCCATGTTTCGAGATCGACAAACTTGTGATAGTAGCGAAGCCACTGGGTGTCTGTTGATTCTTCGAGTTCAGCACTCCACAACTCGGGCCCATTGTCGACTTCCCAAGACTCGTCGCCCGGCAGTGGTTGCCAGGGACTCGGCCAACCCTGCTCGATCAATTCCGGAATCGGGTGGCGTGTATCGTGAACCAGTTGCTTCATCGCCTGAATTTTGTGAGGCGGTTTTCGAGCGATCTCGTATTCCCCAGACTCTTGCCGAACGAAAACGTCACCCTCTTTCAACATGAGCGACTCTCCCGGTAGTCCGATGAGTCGCTTGATGTAGTTCATCCTGGCGTGCAGCGGGAACTTGAAAACGAACACGTCCCAACGCTGAGGGGCGGAAAGCACATAGTCAAACTTGCTGACCAAGATTCGGTCGCCGGAGAACGTCGCATGGTCGCTATTGTTGCGGAAGTCGTAGCCGTTGATTCCGCGGCAATTTGAACACAGGCTGGCGATTGTTTTAGCCGGTTTGAGCGCGCCTGTTGACGAATCGAATTCGCTACTGGCGCTGGCTTGGTACTGTTGACCACAGTGCTCGCAGAAAATGTCTTTGTGGGCTCCCATCAGTGTCGGAGCCATGGAACCAGTCGGAATTACGAATGCTTCTGCCACGAACGCTCGAAACAAGAACGCAAGCACAAAAGCCACCACCACCGACTCGACCGTCTCTCGCGTACTTTGAAAACTCGAGACCGGGTCTGGTTTCTTGTTCGATGTATTCTTAGAGGCCTTGGACGAAGCGTCTGATTTCGCGGCATTAGGACTGGACTCGCCTTTGGCTCCCGATCCACTCGAAGCTTCTGAAGCCGACAGCTTGTTCGCCACTTTGGAACCGGGGGATTTCGGATTTGCGTGCCCGCGTTTCTTGGCAGCCATCAATGAGTCCTTGGAGGCGTTTGAGTTTGAATGGAACGGTCGACTGCGATTCGATCAAGCTTGGCGAAGTACTCTGTCCGAAGCGTTGCTTGACCAGGGCCCGAGAATGACACTCAGAAACGACTTGTTCGGAACTCGCTCTACTTTCTTGGCAGACTTCTTGGCTGACGAAGGGACCTCTGCAGCGAATGTAGTTCTTCTGAGTCCGGCAGGACAATGCAAGCACCCTACGGCAATGCAAGCGTTCATGTCTGGCGTGAGTATAGCAAAACGGCCGCGTTCTCAGAATGCGACTCGAGCTCCATTGCAGGGCCAGTCACTTTTTCAGTTTGGGCAGGTTAGTATCCCGGCTGTCCCAGCCGGAACACAGTAGATTCTCGGCTCGGAGATCAGAGCCACTTTGTGTAGCTTGAAACTCTGACTCGCTCGGATCCCCAGCGATGCGATCAAAATTGGGATACGCGTTCGGAGGTCGTAGGCCAGATCCCGTGTAGGATTAGACTCGTGGCCTGCTTTGGTTGTGGCCGAGGTGAGTTAATGGAGCACACATGATTTTGACGATCCGCGTCACCGAAACTCGATTGGCTAGCAAAAACATTGCTTCTTCGGGGTTTCGCTCCAAGATTGATTGTGCTGCGACGAACTACCTGTCACTATCAAAAAGTCTCTGTATTTGGCTCTCTCAGGCCCTTTGGGTCCTGTAGGTAGCCGGTGAATCAAGTTTCGGGAGTTTCGAATGCGTTCTGCTGTGTTGCTATTGGTTGGCTGCGTGCCGGTACTGTCCGGATGTATCGGAATCCCACGTTACTCGGCGACCCGTACGGAGACGAAAGAGCTCGCTACGGAACCACTTACGGCTTTGGACCTCTCTACATTCAACGGCGACGTCAACGTCCGATCCTGGGACAAGCCCGAGGTAGTGATGGAGATCAACTACAAGGCGTACGGGACCAGTGAGGAAGCCGCGAATGCAAATTGCGAAACTTTGACATGCGATATTCAAGCCGAGGACGGAACGCTGATTCTCAAGGCGACCAAGCCAAGTAATCAATGGTCGGCCGCAGCAGATTTCACAATAACGGCTCCGATCGATTGCGGGTTGAAAATTCACACTAGCAATGGCAACGTGGATATCGCAGATTTCGTCGCTGGAGCGAACATTAAGACGAGCAACGGCAAGATCAAGTTGCGAAACATGGCAGACGTTGTTGTCGCTGGCTCAAGCAACGGAACGATCGACGCAGCCGGAATGCAAGGTCCCGTAGACTTCGATACGAGCAATGGTCGCATCATGTACAGTGGCCGTCTGGTCGGTGAGGATAACAAGTTCACCACCAGTAATGGACGCGTTGAGATCAGCCTTCCCGAAGACAGCTTAACGGAAGTCACCGCGAAGACGTCAAACGGCCGAGTCAAATGCGATATACCTGAGCAAGAGGTCTTTAAGCAAAAGAAGAATTCAATGCACGTGCTCGTTGGGACTGCCAAATCAGAGGAGCCGGCAGCGAAGGCAAATGTTCGCAGCAGCAACGGTAGCATCACCATTAAAGCTATCGAAGAAATGGAGGTTGTGCCTGGCGATATGCCAACAACCCCCGAGGGTTCAGAGCAAGGCCTACCGGACATCGTTTCGTCGGAAAGCATCTCAAGCGGACAAGCCGAAGTGGCAGACAGCGCTCTCTCGTTCTAGCTTATCGGTGCATTGGCCATCGCGTCGGATTGGCCATCGCGCCGCATTGGCGAAGCTGGCCAGGGCCGATCCACGTTTACTTCTTAGCAAGTTTGCGTTCCGACTGTCCCAGCCGGGACGCATCAAATCCAAGGCTCGGAGATCCGAGCTACGGTTCAGGGGGTGTGTGGAACTGAGGAAGCTCGGCCGGCCGTTGCTCCGCGTCGAGCCGGTGGGTTTGCTGTGACACCTTCGGTTTGAAGGTACCCGTATAGCTCCCGCTTGAAATTCGGCTACACCGCGTTTAGAAGCTGCTCATCGTGGCGTCGAGAGCGTAGTCGGCAGTTGAGTCGACGGGGTAGAAGAGTCCTGAGATCTTCCGGGTTAGCACTGCCAAGTAAAAGCTCCGGAACTTGTTTTCCGAAGTCTCTGAGACTGGCTTTCCATCTGTCTGCGGAAACGCAAATTCGGGCATCTGCTTCCGAAAGATGATTTTTCCATCGCTGGCTATGTCGTAAACCGTGACAACAATGTCGGCTTCGCCCCGGAAGAGTGTCTGCCCGTTCTTGAGTCTAAGGTTGCTGACTTCGACGGCGAGTACCAGGTCGGATTTAACGCCTTTGCCTATCTCGTAATAGTTGGTTTCTGATTGGCCGTGTAAGTCCATCCACTTGTCGATCTCCGAATTGCGAACAAGTTGGATTTCGTCGAGATGTGTGTTGAGTGCCGCATGAAGGTTGTTTACCAGGATGGTACTTGTCGCTGTTGAGCGGAAGCCTTCGTCGGTGCTGCAAACTAGGGCAACGCGTTTACCATTCAGGCCTTCGAATTCAGCCGGGACGTTATTGCCATGAATGGCATGCATCAAATTCGCCACTAGGCTCACGCAACCAACGCTGCTGGGCACTACGAGGAGTAACGCGACCCAGAGGCAGACTGTGGACTTCTCGACAAAACGTCTGTCAGTCTTGGTGATGTTTGAATTCGTCTCTTCGTGGTCGCGTGCAATAGTTTGCAACATGTTGGTTTGATCCCTGCTGCTCGGTGTCTAATAACCCGAGTTAGTCGACTTGATCGCTTTTGAAATTGTCGCGTCGTAAAGCGGCTAGCCAAATCCGTGGATTGACTTGCAACGAAGCACTACTGCATCCTGAAATACCACTGAACGATGGCCAGTAGGATTGCAAGAATGAGCGACGCGGCCAGCCCTAACGAAAACCGTTCCTTGAAGCTGGTTCTGCCCACGAAGCAGAAATAGCAACCGGCAGGGATGTAGGCCAGAGCGATTATTGCCAGCAAAGTTCCGCCAACATTCGTTTTGGCAGCGATCAGTAGTTGTCCGCGTGTGAACCAAGCCCAAGAGGTTGTCATACCGCAGGCGGGGCAGGGGGAATTCCACAGGACGATCGAGGTGCAAGGCGGCAGGCCAAGTTGTTGGTGCGTGCCGATCCCCGCTTCTGAAGGCGAAAGACTGCGTGCAACCAGCAGAGTGGCTGCCAAGCCGATGGAGACGAGCAAGCTCAAAACTCGCAGCCAGCTTGGTAGCTTCAACGCGTCCAAAGGCGGCTTATAGGAGCTTGGTGCCTTCGTTTTTTGCGTTGTATTCGTTGACTTCATCTTCTTTGATTTCGATACGCCCAATCTTCGAGCACTTCCCGCTAGAAACGTCGATGTCTAGCCAAGTCGCGTTGATGCGAAGGTCTTCGGTCGCGACTTGGAACGGCGTCGGCAAGGCGTTGAGAGTTGCTTCCGTGACGGCGTCAATCTTGCGCCCAAGGATGCTTTCAAACGGTCCTGTCATCCCAACGTCACTTTGGAAAGCAGTGCCACCGGGGAGCACGCGTTCGTCCGCAGTAGCGACATGCGTGTGCGTCCCGAGGACCGCTGAAGCGCGGCCGTCGAGGTAGCGTCCCATTAACTGCATGTCGCTGGTGGCTTCTGCATGGAAGTCGACCAAACGAATCGAAACGTCCTTCAGAGCGCCTGCGAAAATTCGGTCGGCTTCATGATAGGGGCAGTCGACCGGTTTCATGAACACTCGGCCGAGCAGGCTAACGACTCCGATCTTCAATCCGCGATCAAGCTCTAAGATCATCACTCCCTTGCCTGGAGCACCTTCCGGCAGATTCGCGGGCCGCACGATGTTCGAGCGCGACTCGAGGACCTCAAAGATCTCTCGTTTTCGAAAAGCGTGATCGCCGAGTGTGATTCCGTCGACTCCGTTTTCGATCAGCCGATTGTAGTCCTTGCAGCGCAAGCCGGACCCGTCAGCCGCGTTCTCCGCATTGACCACAATCGCGGCCGCAGACCACTCGCGCCGGATGTAAGTCAGGGCGGAGCACAGGATGCGGATCCCGGGCTTTCCGACGACATCGCCGACGAAAATGATGCGTTTGTTACCTTCGAGTGGCCGGTGGGTGGGTGGGCTCAACGCGCAACCTCCACGAATCTTGACTCGCGAACGACGGTGACTTTGATCTCACCGGGATAGGTCAACTGTTGCTCGAACGCCTTGGCGATATCTCGGCACACCTTCGCTGCTTTGGCATCATCGGTTTCCTTGGCACTGACGATCACACGCAACTCTCTACCGGCTTGAATGGCAAAGGCCTGTTCGACTCCGGCGAAGTCCGTGGCGATCGACTCCAATTCCTCCATTCGCTTGATATACCGCTCAAGCGATTCCCGGCGTGCGCCTGGACGCGAAGCACTGCAGGCATCTCCGGTAGCGACTAGCAATGTGTAGGGATAGTCGGTGGTGAGTTGATCGTGGTGTCCTAGAGCAGCATGCACAACGGTTTCATTCTCCCCATGCCGTTTCAAAAGATCCGCTCCAATCTTGGGGTGTCCGCCTTCTAGTTCATGGTCGGCAGCTTTACCGATATCGTGCAACAACCCCGAGCGCCTGGCCAAGTCTGGGTCGAGTCCGATCATTTCGGCCATGAGCCCAGAAAGGAACGCGACTTCGACGCTGTGGCGAAGGACATTTTGGCTGAAGCTGGTTCGAAAGTGGAGGCGACCGAGCATGTAGATCACTTTCTGATGCAAGCCGGCGATGTTGACCTCTTCGGCAGCCTCTTGCCCCTTCCGCATGATGTACTTTTCGAGTTCTTTTTCTTTCTCCGCGACGACTTCTTCAATCCGCGATGGGTGGATGCGGCCGTCAGAAATCAGCGTATCCAAAGACTGTCTCGCGACTTCGCGGCGCACCGGATCAAAACCACTTACGATGACCACGCCCGGTGTGTCATCAATGATGACGTCGACGCCCGTTGCCTTCTCGAACGCTCGAATGTTTCGTCCTTCGCGGCCGATGATGCGACCTTTCATCTCGTCGTTCGGGATATCGACGGTGCTAGTCGTATTCTCGGCGGTGTGTGCGGACGCGTAGCGCTGCATGGAAGTCAGGATGATCTCCTGAGCTTTCTGATCTGCAATTTCCGCGACTCTGCGCTCGTGCTTCAATATCTCGTTGCCAACGTCTTGTTCTAGCTCTTCGCGGAGTAGCTCAAGCAGTCGCTCGCGAGCTTCGTCGCGATTCATGCCGGACAGATTTTGAAGCTCCAGAGTCTGCTTGCTGAGCAGCCCTTTGAGTTGTTCTGACCGCTTGGTGACCTCTTGCATCTTCTCCGACAAACGCCGTTGGTTAGCCTCTACCATTTGCTCCTGTTTCTTGAAGTCATCGGCAGTCTGCTGAAGACTTTCCTCGCGGCGTTCGAGTGACGCCTCTTTCTTCTGGATTTTGGAGCGCAGTTTGTTCGCTTCTCGCTCAACCTCCTGCTGCTTCACAAGAGCTTTCTCTTTCGCCTCCAGCCCCGAAGTGCGGATGAGCGCGTCGCCGTCGGATTTTGCCTTGTCCAAAATGGCTTGCGCCTGGGCCTTGAGGTCTTTGCTGCGAAGCACATTGACCAAAATCAGAACGCCCGCACCGACCACAACGCCGACGACCGCCGCAATGATTGGGACTAAGTTGTCGGTTTGCGCGACTAGGTTCAGACCAAGTGAATCAACGAGCCGAGTCGTGAAGAGCAGCTCAGGCAGCGGCAAGTTAAATGCTGCTTGCCCAGCTTCCGAGAGGATAGGAGCCACTGTACGTACCTTTCAAAGTATTTTCGCGTTTGCGAAACACTTGAGAAACTTGAAAGGCTTGGCAACCCAACCGATAGCAAGAGACGAACTCAATCTCGCTAACGAAGGCCTAAATGCAAAAGCGGGTATTCCAACGACCCAATCAAAGATACACGCACGTTCATGCTCGACCCATTTTGTGACCGCTTCATTTGTGACCGCTTTGTTTGGGCCGCTCTGCAGGCAAGCAACTGGTCCGAACGCATGAGTTCGGCGCAGGCTAAAAACACTGCAAAGCGATCACCTGGGATCGCGGGTGGCTGAACAGCCGTCGGCCAATTCTGCGTTGGACACATCGTCATTCGACGATCGCGCCTGCAAGGTGCGAACGTAGACAAGCCAGGTTGGCTAATCCACGACCACGAAACAGGCAACCAAGTGCAGGCTCTCTCCAATACACGGGGTACGTGCAGTGAAAACTTGCTCATCCACTCGGGATGGAAAGCGAGCCGGGCCGAGTTCGCAATCAAGGGCGAATCAGTCGATGGCAACGCCAGTGAAGGCAAGCAGCGTTCGAGTAGTACGAACAGCCAAGCGAACACTAGTATGGTCCTAGTGGGGGAATCAAAAGCTTAGAACGAGTGTATCCAAGGAGTGGATCGGGAAGCCACAATTCGCTGGTCGGTCCGTAAGGACATGCCAAGTTTCATTGTTCTCAAGCGGATCGACGCAAACGGCGATCGCTATTTTCCCTTAGGGCTAATTCCGTCTCCGAGACAGAAATAGCAATTTTGGCAAAGTCACTCAATCAAATCGCGGCCCTAGCCTGGAAACGACTACGCTGCCCAGCTCGGGACTTCACAATGTCATTCTTCCCGATTCGATGTGACTTTGACATCGACAATGTAGCCTTCAGGAATGCTAGCTGCAACTACGCGCTGTCTGCGAGACGGCAGGGGACGGCCGACTTTTCTGTATGGATTGCGGTTTAGTTCGATTACTCACCTGAGAAACGGGGTGGGGCAGCTTTGTTGGAATCTGTACAGGGCAACTTAAATTGTCGCTACAGCCGCAGTTTGACGCCTTCTGATTCATTGGGCCCGCGATTTGCTAACGATTTGCTCCACGCTGCTGTTTTGTTTGCCACTTGCATTGGCAAAATCACGCGCAGAGCTCACGAGTGGGGGACGAGGCGGAAGATCGGAATGACAATCGGCACGGATTCAGTGAATTCGATCTGGCGTCTTGGTGACTCGACTTGCGAAGATGCCGCTGGTCGCCCGACCTAACGATGTGCCCGACTGCCCCTCTGTATGCTCGCTCTAAACCGCTTGCGAACCGTCGGTGCGGTCGTTTGAGAGGCACTCGATAACGCGGTTTGGGGCAACCTCGTTGATGTGAAGCTTGAAATTACAGAATTGGGATCTGAAGCAATGGCAGCTAACGACGAAACAGTCGAATTAGCGACAAGCGACAGTAGAACTAGCTCGCAAGCCTCGAAGTCCGGACGAAGTAAACCGAGGTGGGGACGCCGCGTTCTGCTTCTCCTCGGGCTTGGAATGTTGGCCTTTCTGATCTTCTTGCCTCAGATCGTGACTTCCAAACCTGTCCTCAATCAAGCGATCGCAAGATTTGGTGGATTGGATCCATTGAAAGTGGAGTTCGATTCGATCAACGCTGGTTGGTTCTCGTCGATCAGCGTCGACGGGCTGCGGGTCGCGCACGGTGAGGACGAGCCGTTCGTGAAGATCGCGGGAGTGCAAACCGGTAAAGGGCTTTTGTCCTGGGCAATGGATCAATCCGATTTGGGCAAAATCGTTGTCACAGGACTCGATGCCAAGATTGAAGCTTACGAAGGCACAACGAATGTCGAAGAAGCGCTTGCGCACTTGATTCCAATCGGGGCTGAGGGCGAGCCAGCGCCTGCCGAAGGAGGATCGGCGACCGCTATGCCGACCGGCCAAATCGAAGTCGTCGATTCGCGGATCCACCTGTCCGAACGCGGCCGGCCAGAAGACTGGCAGCTGGAAGTCGCTTCTCTATCGATTGAACTCCCAAGTCCGAGTCAAGTGGTTGGACCGGTGAAGCTGGAGGCGAACGTCCGCGACCTCTCTGGCACTCATGCGAAGCAAGGTGTCATCGCCGCCAGTGTGAAGCAATCTGATGACACGGCAGCAAGCAGTCCAACATTCGAAGTCCGTGCGAAACTCCAAACGCTTCCTGTCGAGTTTTGGCATGTTGCCAAAGCACGGTTGCCGGAACTACCGATCGAAGACCTGGAGGGTAGTGTCTCAGGTATCGTCGCTGGCGCGGTTGCAGATGAGAATTCGTGGAGTCTCGCTGTTCAAGAGCTCAAGGCGTTGGACTTAATCGCGTTTGCGCCGGAGCTTGCTGGTGAAGCTCCGATTCGTCTGCAAGCGATCGAAGCGGCTGCGAAATGCGCTGTTCGCAACGGCCAGATGTCTGTAACGGACACGTCCATTCGCTGCGATTTCGCCGCAGCCCAAATCAACGCAAAACTCCCTTGGCCACCGACGACTCCCACCGTTTCCAATCCCTTCCTCTCGGACGCCAACATCAAAGCGGCGGGGGTGGTGGATCTTCCTCGGCTAGCGGTTGCCGCAGAGACTCTCATACCGCTGCGCGAATCAACGCAGCTCAAGAGTGGGCAGCTGCAGTTTTCGATCGACCACCAAAGTGGCAGCGGGTTGAACGACCAAGTCGTGGCGAGAGTCCAGTTGTCTGAGTTGCAGGCCGTCAGCGGCGGACAGCCAATCGCTTGGGAAGATCCATTGCGAGTCGAAGTGTCGGCAACGGAGAAGGCAAATGCCGCCGAGTTTGGTGCGCAAGTGGTTGCTGAGTTTGCGAGCTTGCAAGCGATGGGCACGATTGAGAACGGGATGATTCGCGGAAATGTCGATCTATCTCGGTTGCGACGACGACTTTCGCAGTGGATCGAATTGCCGATCAATGAAATGCAAGGCACCGCAGAAGTCGACGCGTCCTGGAACTTGGATGCGAACGAAATCGTCAATGCGAAGGGAAACCTGAGCACTTCCGCAATTGCCCTGTCGACTACCAGCGGCGGAGAGTTATCCGAGGCCGCCTGGAGCGGGGGCTTTGTTGGGGCAGTGCAGTTGAGCGATTTGCAGCCGCAGAGCGTCAATAGTTTTGAAATGACTCTCAACTCGCGTGAAGAACAGGTCTTCGCGACTTTGCGTCAGCCATATTTCTTAGTCGACCCACCGGCCGGCCCGGCGCCGCCAGCGGCATTTGAGTTGGATCTTCACTTGGATTTAGGCAAGTGGAATCGTCGCGGCACTGTATTTTTGTCGGAACCGACTGGGATCGAAATCAGTGGCAACCTTCAATTGGCTGCCAGCGGTCTGTTGGGGCGGGAGCACGTCGAGCTCACTTCGGCGAACTGGAATGGCCAACCGATTCAGGTCTTCACGCCTCAATTGAGTTTTGTTGAGCCGAGAATGGTGGGTAAGTTCAAAGGCCATTTCGATAGTCGTGACATGACGCGAACCCGGATCGAGTCTTTGGAAGTGAAGGCTTCGTCCATTTCCATGATCGTTCAGGATCAGGCGTCCGAGGATGGAAGTGGATCGAGAACGGGACGTGCGAGGTTCCTTGTCGACCTTGGACGGCTTCTTCAGAATGCTCGGCCAAGTTCTCAGCAGCAAGCTCAGAGTCTGTTGGCCGTATCAGGGGCCGGCGACGAGCTGCCCGCGGCGCAGATCTCAGCTCAAGGACAATGCGAAGGCGAGATTGCTTGGCAACTCACATCGACTGCGGCTGGCATCAATATGCTCATCAAAGGAACGAACATCGCCGTACTCTCTCAGGCTCCTGGGCAAATTGCAGCGGAGCCGCTGTGGGAAGAGTCGCAAGTGAATTCGTCCCTGAAAGGGACTTGGCAAGCCGAAGGCAATCGCGTTGAACTCTCAGAAGTCACGGCACAATTGCCTTGGCTGACTTACGCTGGTTCCGCAAATTACGGGACAAGCGGCAGTCTGACTGAAGCCAAGCTAGTTGGGCAAGCCCGATACGACTGCGGTTTGCTATCGCAAAAGCTGCTGCCCTACACGGGTGGCCAAATTCAAATGGCCGGTCAGCAAACGTCTCCGGTGGAATTAACTTGGACGACTGACGGTTCACTAGAATCAAACTCTGGTGCAACGGTAGGTGCGAGTAGTGCGTTGGCGGGACTAAATGTCGTCACGCGAATGGGTTGGCAGCAAGCCAACGTGGCTGGCATCCAAGTTGGTACGGCGAACGTACCCATTACGGTCACTGATGGAGTCCTGCGTACAGCGACAGAAATCCCGGTGAGCGGCGGAGCGTTGCGCTGGGATATCGAGAGCAATCTGGCTGCGCCTGAGTTGGTTTTGGCGCAGAAGCCGATGGTCATGCTCGAGAACGTCGAGATCACGGAGCAGATGTGCAACGGATGGCTGAAATACGTTGCACCGCTTGTTGCGGAGACTGCCAGTGTTGATGGGCGGCTGAGCTTGAGTGTCGAGCAAGCCTTGTTGACACCAGCCAATCCGCAGAATCAAACGGTGGTCGGACAACTTGTAATTCACAATGCGACGGTTGGGCCAGGGCCGCTATCAAGTTCAGTGATCGGGCTCGTCAAACAGGTTGAGGCGATTCGGAAACAGGATTTCACTCAGGCCGTAGGCAACACGGATCGTGTTTGGATGGATATGCCTGAGCAGCGGATCGCATTTCAAATGTTGAATGGTCGTGTATCTCACGAGAACTTGAGTGTTGATATCGGCGATGCGACGATTTCTACGCGTGGAAGCGTCGGTGTGGATGGCAGTATGAATATGCTCGCTACGATGCCGATTCCCGATGACTGGGCGGATAAGAGTCCCTGGCTTGAGGGGCTGCGGGGCCAATCTCTGGACTTTCCTGTAGGTGGAACCGTTTCGAAACCGCAGATTGACTCCAGCTTGCTAGCGGGGATCGGGCGACAGACAATCCGGACGGCAGCCACGGGTGCGCTTCAACAAGGTATCAATCGCGGGATTGGAAAACTGCTGGGGGAAGAAGGTGCGGCGATCGGCGACCTGCTTCGAAGTAATCCACAACAGCCGGCTCAAAATACAACAGACGAGAATCCAATTTTGGGTATCGGTGGTCAAATACTCAAAGGCCAAGGAATCAACCTGCCTGGACTTTTCGGTGGCCAAGGCGGCAGAACTCCACCAGATGGCAATTAGCCTAGCAACTGTGCACATCGGACAGACCTCGGGCGCATGAAACGTTAGAATTGGCAGCAATCCGGCTCGTCACATACTCATCTAAGTACTTTAAGAAGTCCGTGATATCTATGAAGTTGCACTGTTTGGGAACAACAGGCTATCACCCAAGCCCGACACGGCATACGGCCTGTTATTACGCGCCGGATTGGAACTTAGTCTTGGACGCGGGCACCGGAATTTTTCGCTTGGTTGAGCATTTGCGCCGAGTGCCGAAGAAGCACCTCGATCTATTTTTGACTCACGCCCACCTGGATCACATCGTTGGACTTACATTCCTGGTGGATGTCTATGCAGTAACAGATCTCGAATCAGTACGTGTGATTGGCGACGGGGCGAAGCTCGCTGCGGTTCAAGAGCACTTGTTCAACGATCTGCTGTTTCCGGTGAAGCCACAAATGGAGTTTTGCTCGCTTGATGGTGAATCGGGCGAACAAAAATTTGGTGAAACAGCCGTCGAGTGGTTTCCGCTCGAGCATCCAGGTGGATCGATTGGATACATCATGGAACGTGAGGGAAAGAGATTCGCCTACATCACGGACACCATTGCACGTGACAAGGCGTCCTATGTTGAGCGACTAAGGGGAGCGGATTTGCTCCTGCACGAATGCTATTTTGGTGACGAATATCAAGAGCTGGCTGAGAAGACCGGGCACAGTTGGATATCGGCGGTTGAGAGCGTAGTCAGCAGAACTCGACCAAAACAGACGGTTCTTATCCACTTGAACCCTCTCGCCGAAACTCTCGGCAACTCCATCGAACTCACCGAAGCCCACCAACGTCTCGGGATGTCGATCTCTGAAGACTGCATGGAAATTGACTTCTAACGCGACGATTGTCTCCCACGCCGCAAAGTTCAGCCGTCTGTCGGAAATGACTCGTGAGCAGGTTGGGAACTCGTAAAGCGGGTTGGCATGCAATAAGATTTGGTTTGAGTATTGCTGGGGCGGCGTATGGATGACGCCTCGCGAACATAGATCGATCGTTCCTCTTGCCCTGGATCCTCGCCATGGTTCGAAAAGCAGTTTTTCAGTGCGTGTTGATGGCTTCTATTTTGCTGGCAGTGGTCAATCGCGAAGGTTTGGCGGAAGAGGATCTGAATTGGGCGCCACTTTCCGAGGAGCAACGTGGGACGGCGATTTCGGAGGAGCCTCCGATGAAGCAGACCGCGGAGCAAAAGTACCCTGGGTTCGTCAGCGAGGAGTTTATTTACAAGTCGGCTCCGTTTCCTGAGTGTCATGCTTCGACGATATGCCAAACGGATCGCGGATTGGTGGCTGCCTGGTTCGGTGGGGCACACGAGAAAAATCCGGATGTTGGAATTTGGTCGAGCTACCACGATGGAAGCGGTTGGTCGAAGCCGGTTGAAGCTGCGAACGGAATCCAACACACAAGTTTGCGATATCCTTGCTGGAATCCAGTCTTGTTTCAGCCGCCAGGCAACAAGCCAACGATGCTGTTCTTCAAAGTCGGCCCCAACCCGCGTGAGTGGTGGGGGGAAGTGATGTTTAGCTACGATGGTGGACGCAGTTTTCGAGATCGTAGACGCTTGCCGGAAGGAATCGATGGCCCGGTGCGTTGCAAGCCGTTGCCTTTGGAAAACGGTAATTTGCTGTGCCCTTCTTCGACTGAGATCGAAGGAGACTGGCGTTTTCACATGGA
>JBGCCZ010000206.1:0-26113 GCA_045105035.1 Pirellulaceae bacterium
CACCATTCACGCCAAAGCGTTGCCCGCCTTCTTACGCGACGCTGGGTATTTCACGATCCATTGCGGCAAGGCTCATTTCGGAGCGATCGGAACGCCGGGGAGTGATCCAGCCAATCTAGGTTTCGATCGGAACATTGCCGGCCATGCCGCGGGCGGGCCGGGTAGCTTCCTGGGTACACAGGATTTCAGCGCCGCGTGGCGAAAAGCCGATCGCGTCTGGGACGTACCGGGGCTTGATCGCTATCACGGGCAAGACATATTTCTCACTGAGGCGTTGACCGTTGAGGCGAACAAGGCCGTGGATGAAGCCGTAGCCAACGATCAGCCGTTCTTTTTGTACATGGCTCACTACGCGGTGCATGTTCCGTTTGCGAAGGACTCGCGGTTCTATCAAAAGTACCGTGACGCGGGGATCGATGACACCGAGTCGATGTACGCCGCCATGGTGGAAGGAATGGACAAATCTCTGGGCGACATCATGTCGAACATCCAGCGGCACGGACTGACGGAAGACACAATCGTGTTATTCATTTCCGACAACGGAGGGCTCAGCGCACACGGTCGCGGTGGCAAGCCGAATACACACAACGAACCGCTGTCCAGTGGCAAGGGTTCCGCTCATGAAGGCGGCGTGAGAGTACCCATGTTAGCGTCATGGCCTGGAGTCACGGCACCTAAATCAACTTGTGAACAGCCCGTCATGATCGAAGACTTTTTCACCACGATTCTCGAGATGGCTGAAGTCGCAAACGTCAAACAAGTTGGCGAAAAAGTTGACGGCAAAAGCGTTGTTCCGTTATTGCGAGGCGAACACGATCTAACACGCGTCGAACGCCCGTTGTTCTGGCACTACCCCAACAACTGGGGCCCGAGCGGTCCCGGCATCGGAGCTTCGAGCGCGATGCGGAAGGGAGATTGGAAAGTGATCTACTATCATGACTCGGGCAACTACGAGCTCTTTGATCTGTCGAAGGATCTTTCGGAAGCCAACAATCTGGCCGACTCGCGTCCTCAAATTCGCCAGCAATTGGCGGCGGAGCTTGGCTCTTACTTGAGGTCAGTCCAGGCACAAATGCCGACCCGTAAGGAAACAGGAGTCGCCGTCGCCTATCCAGGAGAGTAGCGGCCTTCCGTTTTCCCGGCAGCCACTCAACTATTCACCTAGCTACCACCGACCTCACGAGCGAATCGATGAACGAACCGAACGTCATGAATCAAGTCGACCGTCGAGCCTTCCTGGAAAGAGGAGCTCTCGTCCTCGCATCAACGACGATGGCTTCAACTGCTCTAACCGCCGATGAAGTGGCGAACCCGAAGGATTCAATATTGCGGATCGGCCTCGTGACAGACATGCACTACGCAGACAAATCTGCGGCCGGCACACGTCACTATCGCGAAACGCTTGGCAAGCTTGAAGAGGCTGCCGAGAAGTTCGATGAAGCTGGGCTCCACTTCCTGGTTGAGCTCGGCGATTTCATTGATGCCGCCGCAGCCGTCGATGTGGAACGACGTTACTTAAAAACTATCAATGCGGAGTTCAAGAAGATCTGCGCAGACCGCCACTATGTCCTCGGCAATCATTGCGTCGACACGCTTACCAAAAGTGAATTCCTTGGCGAAGTAGGGAAAACCGAATCGTACTACTCCTTTGATCGCAACGGATTCCATTTCGTCATCTTGGACTCTTGTTTTCGTTCCGATGGAAAGCCCTACCAGCGACGCAACTTCAAGTGGACCGATGCAAACGTTCCCGAGTTTGAGCTCGATTGGCTCCGGGAAGACCTAGAAACGAATTCGTTGCCCGTTATCGTATTCGCGCATCAGCGTTTGGACGTGAACAACAATCACGGTGTGAAAAACAACTCGTCCATTCGCAAACTTCTAGAATCATCCGGCAACGTGTTGGCGGTGTTTCAAGGGCACAGTCATCAAAACGACTTGAAGCACATCGGCGGCATTCACTACTGCACGCTGGTCGCCATGGTCGAAGGTTCCGGAGCGGACAACAACGGCTATTCGGTTATGGAAATCGAACCCAATGGCACTATCCGACTGAATGGATTTCGGAAGCAACAGAACCGTTTGTGGCCCGACGAACCCAAGAAATCGCCTTCCTAATTCCTTGAGGAATCAAAATCCCTGTGACATCAATTCGATGTTTGAGGGAGGCCATTCCGGCTGGCTCTCGCTTCGATCCGATGCTCTCACCATATTTAACGGAATCGGCCAATTTCAAGATTTTCCATCTATAGTGTGTCTCAGAATGGCTGAAACACGGTCGGCCAAAATATTTCGAATTAGTGACTAAACAGCAGCGGACGAACCGGTGAAGAATAAGCAGATCCAACAAACTCAGCTGACATTTGATTGCGAGCAACTTGAAGAGAGGCAAATGCTTTCGACCGTTAGCATCTTCGCCGCTGGCGCTACCAACGACGAATCGATCGAATTGAAAATCGATGACGCTGTCGTTCAGACGTTCGACAATGTTGGTGGTGATGCAGATGGAAATCAATTCGTCGAGCTGCAGTTCACCTCCGATGAGACATTCGATGCCGGGCAGGTCAAGATCGAGTTTATCAATGACCTCTTTGACCCACTCAATAATGTCGATCGCAATGTTCGGATTGATCGAATCGTAATCGACGGTAGGACGTTCCAAACAGAATCACCTAGCGTCTTTTCCACGGGGACATGGAAGCCCGAGGATGGAGTCGCCCCGGGCAATCGGGAAAGTGAGTATCTGCACTCGAACGGTTTCTTTCAATACAGTTCAACGGACATAGAGAGTACAACAATTCGAGCACGCGTTCGCGGTGATGAAGGTACGGAACAATTTAATCTGCTAATTGATGGAGTGGCTGTTGGTTCCTACAACGCTTCGACAGACTGGAGTTTGATTACATACGTGCACGAATCCAATGCGTCTCCCGATGACGTTCGGATTGAAATGGTGAATAGCGTTTGGCTTCCCGCACAAGGAATCGACACGAATCTTCTCGTCGATTACGTCGAGATTAATGGACAGGTCTACGAGACCGAAGCCGACTCGGTTTTCTCAACTGGAACTTGGACTAGTGAAGATGGGATTGCTCCCGGCTTTGGTCGAGGGGATACGCTTCACTCCGATGGATATTTTCAGTACTCCAACGGCAATGAGGGCTCTCGGATCCTAGTCCGAGCCCGCGGAGACGAGGGAACAGAGCGATTCAACTTAGTAATCGATGGCGAGATCATACGAACGTATGACGTAACCTCGACCAGCAACTTTCAGGTGTTTGCCCATACCCACGACGCGGTCGTGTCACCCGAGGATATTCGAATCGAGTTCATCGACGACCTTTGGATTGAAGGCGTGATCGATGAAAACCTGGTGGTTGACTACATTTCAGTCGACGACAAGGTCTATCAAAGCGAGAACCCCTCTGTGTTCTCAACGGGCACTTGGAAACCTGAGGATGGAATTGTGCCGGGGTTCCGGGAATCGGAAACACTCCATGCCGGTGGGTATCTGCAGTTCGCAAACTCAAACTACCTTGCGTATCGTGACGCTGAAGGAGACGGTCAATGGAGCGACGTCGAACCTTTGGGCATCATTCCGATTCACGCAATGGTCTTGCCCGATGGAAAAGTCTTTAGCTTTGGGACGACAGAGTTGGGAATGCAGGGAGCACAATTTGTCTACAGCCTCTATGACCCTGAAACGGGCGTCGAAGTGGTACTCCCCAACACAACCGACACGGACATCTTCTGTTCGAATATGTCCCTCGATCCGGTAACGGGCAATGTCTTAATTTTCGGTGGTGATGCTCGTGGTGAAGGGGGTCCGGTCAACGGCGCTGTCGATGATGTGCTTGCGTTCGACTATGCCAGCCTCACGATTCGCAACGCGACTCAAGGCGAAATGGCCTACGACCGCTGGTACGGCAGTAGCATCACACTTCCCAACGGCGAAATTCTGGTCCTGGGTGGACGAGGTGGTGGTGCCAATGTGCCTGAGGTGTTCAACGCTACGACCGGTTGGCGGACGTTGACTGACGTTGAAGTCAATGTGAATTACTACTATCCCAAAATGCATGTCACCAGTGATGGCAGCGTCGTAGCCTTTAGCGCACGCGGTGGCATTTACCGGATTTCCACCGAAGGTACGGGTAGCTCAGAAAGAATTGGGACTGTCGGCGTGCCGCATCAGCCGGCTAGCCCTGGCATCATGTACGACATCGACCAGGTCGCCATCATCGGATCCGATGCAAAGATCTATACGGCTGACTTAAGTGCAGAGACCGTTACCTTCACTGCCGCAGCGGATGTGATCGCCTATCGTCGCGACGCTGGAATGAGCATGCTGCCAGACGGTCGAGTCATCATCACGGGCGGGGGTACCCAATTTAACGTTCTTAGTTCGGCAATTTACCCGACGGAGATCTGGGACCCGACGACCGACGAAGTTGAAGTCGTTGAATCAATCGAATTAGCTCGGCTCTACCACTCCACCCACTTGCTGTTGCCCGATGGAACCATTTGGGCGGCAGGCGGTGGTGCGCCTGGCCCACTGAAGAATCTCAACGGCGAATTCTATGCTCCTGACTACCTCTACAGGTCGGACGGGACTTTGGCCGACCGGCCAGTGATTACTGAGTCACCACTCAACGTCGACAACGACGAGGACTTCTTGGTTTCGGTTAGCGATTCGAGTCGCATCAATCGGGTAACGGCCGTACGCAGCGGAGCACTAACCCATGCTGTCAACAATGACAACCGCTTCGTCGAACTCGATTTCCAGATCATCGATAGTGACACTCTCAGCATCACCACGCTTGATGCAAATGTCATGGTGCCGGGAACCTGGATGCTGTTCGTGATCGATGAGAACGGAGTTCCGTCGGAGGCCGGTATGCTCGGTGTCGCAATGGCTGACGTGGTTGAGACTCCGCATTTACGTTCGTGAGTAGCTTTTGCAGAAACGCAAAGTGGACCAACAGGATCCGTGATGGCATTGGACTCGTGGTGATCTGCCTCCCGTCCCACTTCCATCCGCATACCTGCTTCTGATCGCATCCGTCCGGTTCGATCGTCGCTGGAACTTCTTGAATCCGACTCAGCAACCCAGGTTCCCGTTTCGGTACACTGAGGGCATGCTATCGAACTTCGACTACCACTCGGAAAGCCACTCTATGCTTGGAACCGCATTCCCCCCTTCGCTTCGAGTTGCCATCATTTCTTTGCTGCTCGCACTTTACTCCACAAGTCACACACTGGCCGATGAGGGTGTTGAATTCTCAGTGGCAGTTCCGGAAATCGAGTCAAAGGCTCTAATCAATGGCCGCATGTTTGTGATGCTTTCGACAAACGCTGACGCTGAGCCTCGATTTCAAATCGCCGACGGAGTCGACACTCAACAGATATTTGGAATCGATGTCGAAGATGCGAAGCCTGGAACCCCGGTCGTCTTTGACGCGTCCGTTTTCGGCTACCCGATGAAGAGTCTTTCCGACGTCCCCGCAGGTACCTACTACGCCCAGGCTCTGTTTCACGAATACGAAATCTTCAACCGAGCCGATGGACACACGGTGCGGCTGCCAATGGATCGAGGTGAAGGCCAGAAATGGAATCGCGCACCCGGTAACCGCTACTCAACACCTGTCGAAGTCCAATTGGGCGAGGCCGGTGCTGATTCCATTGAGCTCAAACTGGATCGGGTCATTCCGGCGATCGAACAGCCCGAAGACACCGAGTACATCAAACACATTAAGATCAAAAGTAAACTGCTGAGCGAATTCTGGGGCCGGGATATGTATCTCGGCGCTCATGTATTGCTGCCCGCCGGATTCGATGAGCATCTGCACGCTCGCTACCCGGTCGTCATCAATCACGGGCATTTCCCTCAGGATTTTGGCGGCTTCCGACCTGAGCCGCCTGATCCCAATTTAGAGCCCGATTTTAGCAAGCGATTCAATTTGCAAGGTTACAACCGAATCGTACAAGAGGAAGCACACGACTTTTACAAGAAATGGACCGGCCCCGATTTCCCACGAGTCATCCTGATCAAGATCCAGCATGCGAACCCATTCTACGATGACTCCTACGCAGTCAACTCCGAAAACTTAGGACCCTACGGAGATGCAATCACACACGAACTAGTGCCCTATATCGAAGAGCAATTTCGCGGGATTGGCAAAGGCTGGGCTCGGTTTCTGTACGGTGGCTCGACGGGGGGCTGGGAAGCACTCGCCGCTCAAGTTCTCTATCCCGAAGAGTACAACGGCTGTTTCGCGGCCTGTCCCGATCCAATCGACTTCCGCGCCTATACCGTGGTAAATCTCTACGAAGACAAGAACGCCTACTATATCGAAGGCAAATGGAATCGCATTATTCGACCGGGGAAACGAAACTACCTTGGGCATGTCAGTGCAACGCTCGAAGGCATGAATCACTTGGAACTCGTGCTTGGAACGCGAAGTCGCAGTGGCCAGCAATGGGATATCTGGGAGGCCGTCTATTCTCCGGTTGGAGAAGATGGTTATCCAAAACGAATCTGGGATAAACTCACCGGCGCGATCGATCCCGTTGTTGCGAACTTCTGGCGTGAGAACTACGACTTGTCTTACATCATGCGACGAGATTGGAAGACATTGGGGCCAAAGCTAGCTGGCAAGGTGAACATCTACTGTGGAGATATGGACAACTACTATCTGAACAATGCAGTGTACCTGACTGAAGAGTTCCTCGAGAGCACCGAGACGCCCGAATATGCGGGCACCATTGCGTACGGCGACCGCGCGGAACACTGCTGGAACGGAGACCCAGATCAGCCGAACGCGATTTCTCGACTGAGATATCACCGCATGTTTATTCCACTGATCGAAAAGCGGATCCTAGAGTCCGCTCCTGCCGGGAGTGATTTGCAGAGTTGGAGATACTAGCCTCACTGCAATCATTGTTGAATCGTCCCCTTGCGGAGACTTGCAAAAAATGCGAGTCTTTCTTGCCGCCGCTTGCGTCACGGATTGGCTGGCCCCGATACGAGTCGCACGCTAGAATTGGCGGTGCTGACATTCGGATTTTTCTTACAATCAACGTTTAAGTAGTCCGTCACGCGCGGGGGTGTAGCTCAGTTGGTTAGAGCAGGGAACTCATAATTCCTTTGTCGCGGGTTCAAGTCCTGCCACCCCTACTTCTTTCTTTTCCCGAAGCTAGTCCCTGCTGGTTTCCTCCGCCCAAGTTTGATGGAACGGAGGGTAACAGATGCCAGTTATGAAATTCTCGCTTTGTGACACACCAAAAGCCTGATCCGCGAGCGTCCACCTGGCCGTAGGCGGAGCCGACTCGACTCGATTGGGCCAGCTTTCTGGATCTCGCCTGCGAAGAACGCAAGTGAATTGAACTTCGTGTAAGATCATCGCGAAACGGGTGGTATCAGTTCGCAGCAATGGTTATCCACCCAGTACAGCTCTCCTCTCTTCTCTTAAGGCCAAGTAATGCAGCCCACACGGATAGCCCCTACCTCCGCCAACAGACGCTCCATCATGAAAGGGGCAGCCTTGCTTCCAGTTGCCGCCCTACTTGGAGGGCCTCAACGCCTCGTTGCTCAGGATTCGCCAGGGAATGAAGAGAAGCCAAGGACAATAGCTCACAACGCAAAAATCAAAACTAGTATCAATGCCTGGTCGTACTACCAGCAACTCTATCGAAGTCAAAACGGGCAAGCTGATGGGATGAGCCTGTTCGACATGCTGGATGAGTGTGCGCGGCTCGACGTCGATGCTGTGGACCCAACGGGTTACTTTTTCCCTGAATATCCCAAAACGCCGCCCACCAAGTTCATTAACGAGTTCAAACGTCGTGCTTTTCAGCTGGGACTCGAGATAAGTGGCACCGGCATTCGAAACGACTTTGCAATCGCAGATAAGTCGAAGCGTGAGTCAGATGTCGAACTTGCGAAGCAATGGATTGAAGCTGCCGCAGAGATGGGTGCGCCCGTAGTACGAGTTTTTGCCGGTAAACAACCCGCAGGTCATTCCTGGGAAGAGACTGCAAGTTGGATGTCCGACGCTCTTGCCAGTTGCGCAGAGCATGGTGAGAAGTTCGGCGTCGTTGTTGGAGTGCAGAATCACGGAGATATGTTGCAAAGCGCTGATGAAGTTCTCCGTATTCTAGGAATGGTAAACTCCCAATGGCTTGGAACCATCGTGGACACTGGTTTCTTTCTGACACCCGATCCCTACGTCGACATAGCTCGCGTCACGCCGCATGCAGTCAACTGGCAAGTCAAGGAATTACTGAGCGACCGAAAGGGACCTAAGATCGACATGCAGCGGTTGGTTAAGATCATCCACGCTTCCAATTATCGCGGCTACGTGCCCGTCGAAACTCTTCCAGTTGATGGCGAGGAGGATGAATATGACGCTCTGGCTCGTGTACCAGAGCTGCTAACCTCACTTCGCACTGCTCTTGCCAAAAACTAAACGAAACGTGCGAGTCGAACCGGAACGTTCCTATCTTGAACGCCCAGGCGAGAACGTACAGCCTCACCTCGACCGAATCGAGGGAGCGGAGCGACCTAGTTCATCGAGTACATGGATGTTCCAATCACGCGATCCAACGGAGTCGGCTACAAGAACGCGTACAATCGCACAAGCGAAGAGGCTAACAACGGCTGGAAGTCATTGACGTTTCTGGTTCGTCTCTCACGCCGAATAGAGCAACAGTTTCCGAACTTGAAACGCTCGACATGCAAATCCAGCTCTGCCCCCATGCTTCGAGTCGATCAGACAGAAGTTGAACTCCAGGCAGCGCGATAGCGTAAAGTTGATTCGGGCGAACTCGACTCGACTTCAGCGGCTTCAATGCGCCTCGTATCGGTCAGCTGCAGCTTCCTCCTCGACTTCTTGGTAGGGGCCGATGCCATTCAGAAGACCAAGGTGAGAACCCCGTTTCGGTCTGAGAGTGCTTCTTTTTACTGCTGTAACGCGGCACCGTTAGATTGACCGTGGTTCCGTCCGATATCCGTCAGAATGTGCTGGGAGCGTGAATTGAATAGAAGGTTTTGCCCGGCAGGAGAAACACTCCAGCTCTTCGCGGCTGGAAAGTTGAGCCCAGCTGATACCGAACGGATCGCCCAACACGTCGGAGAATGTCGCAAGTGTGAACCCATGCTGGCTGAGTTCGACTGTGATTCGGATCCACTGTTGAGCGGACTGCGTGGCGTAAATTCTGCACTGCCAGAAGTCCAAGAGGTGGTTGGAGTGATCGATGCGGCACGGCTGGCCCCGTACTCGGTCGATCATGGCATTGCATTGACTGAGCAGTTGGAGACGGGGGATTCCAGCTTTGGCAGATTCTCCGTGATGGAGGATCTTGGCGTTGGGTCATTTGGACATGTCTTCAAAGCTTGGGATCCACTCGAAAACCGCGTCGTAGCAATCAAGGTTGAGCGGCATACTCGCACCACGGCAGTGGATGCCGACGATCGGTTCTTGCGTGAAGCGACGAGCGCAGCGTCCCTTCGGCATGATGGTATCGTCTCCCTCTACGAAGTGGACCGCACAAACCACGGAGTACGCTTCCATGTGAACGAGTTTATAGACGGAAAGACGCTAGAGCAGGCAATCGTTGACTCACGCTTTCGACACGACGAGGCCGCTAAGCTCGTCTTGAAAATTGCCGAAGCACTTGAATATGCACACCGCCATGGAGTCGTGCATCGAGATCTCAAACCGTCCAATGTCTTGCTCGACACAAGGGGCGAACCTCACATCGTGGACTTTGGGTTGGCGAAGTTGGAATCGGCTGATGTAACCTTGACTGAGTACGGTGAAGTCATGGGAACGCCAGCCTACATGTCGCCCGAGCAAGCGCGAGGCGATGCCCACAGCGCTGACGCCAGAAGTGACATCTATAGCTTAGGCGTGATGCTGTATGAACTGCTCACTGGAGAACGTCCGTTTCAAGGCAATCGTCGCATGGTGCTCTTGCAGGTGCTCGAAGGGCAACCACGCGAACCGCGCCGACTCGACGAGACTGTCCCAACGTCTCTGCAAGCAATTTGCCTCAAAGCAATGGCTCTTCGGCCTGAGAGGCGATACCAGTCAGCTGCGGAGTTCTCAGCGGACCTTGATCGGTTCCTCGAGGGCGAGCCAGTCCACGTGCAGGTCCCTCGATGGCCTATAAGGTTGATGGCTTGGTGCTCGAGGAATCCTGTAGCAGCTTCTTTACTCGCCGGCGTGACAATCGGCTCACTGGTAGGCTTCGCCTACCTTTCCGCTTTGTCGCGTTCTTTCGTAAAACAGTCAGCCTTGGAAAGCGTCCGGCTCCAATCGGATTCAATCACCCAATTTAATAAACTCTACAGTGAAGTAGCCGCCAAGCTTGACCCGATCGAAGTCGGCACGACGGAAGAGTACGAGGTTGGAGAGAAGCCCGCATTGTTCCCAGCGAGTTTTACGATCGAAGCAGGCCGACGGTTGGGTTGCACCAAATTCGGTTTGCATGTTCAGCTTTACAGTGATTATCCATTTCCGTGGCGGGAAGACGGCGGTCCGAAAGACAAATTTCAGAGTGACGCAATTGCAGCCTTGGAAGATAATCCCGACAAACCCTACTTTCGCTTCACTGAATTACGTGGTGAGCCAGTCCTGCGTTACGCGACGGCACGTGTCATGACACGAAGCTGCGTTGAATGTCACAACGAGCATCCGGACACACCAAAGGACGATTGGATTGAGGGGGATGTGCGTGGAGTTTTGGAAGTCGTCCGTCCGTTGAACGGCGACGAAAGCCGAACAGCAGACGGCCTGCGTGGTGCATTCCTGCTCATTGGCGGATCGGCGTTCGGACTCACGCTTCTGGCGTTTGGATTGCTTCTACAGACGCGTCGATTACGGAAAACATACGAATGAGCGTCTCGGAACCATCGGACACAAGCGCAACATCGCGGAGTCTTATTGCCGCCCTGCGTGAAAAGAACCCGCTCGCGTGGGATCGGGTTGTGACGCTGTACGCGCCGACTGTCGTGCAATGGTGTCGCCAGATGAGACTACGCGAACAGGAGATTCCAGATGTACTTCAGGAAGTGTTTCAAACTGTTGCGACTCGTCTTCATCAATTCAGTTGGACAAACCAGTCCGACACGTTTAGAGGCTGGCTACGAACAGTCACCAGGCACAAGGTGATCGACCACTTTCGCAAGCGTGATCGACTGGCTGTCGCCGCAGGCGGTACTGAAGCGCAAACGCGAATGGCAGAGATGCCTGAAGACACAATGGATCAGGAGGGCGACATCACGGATGCCGGCATTGAGACCGCATTGCTGCAACGGGCGTTGAAGCTGATCCAAGAGAGCTTCGAAGAACGTACTTGGCGGGCGTTCTGGATGACGGTCATCGACGGCAGAGAGACCGCTGATGTAGCTTGCGAACTTGAGATGAAACCGGGGACCGTTCGGGTCGCAAAGTCACGCGTGCTCAGTCGGCTCAGGCACGAGCTGGGCGACATCGAATGATTGGAGCCCTGTCGAGTTCGTCTTTCCGCGAAGCTCGTAGGAGAAGGACACTTCAAGCAGCTGAATACTCTCAGTCGATTTGCTGTAACGCTTTCCCGTTCCGTACTAGGTAAGGCTGAAACAACCCGATCTTCCCAGGTACGCTGATGACTAATAAGACAATGAGACTCTGTTCGCTGATATTCCTTTTCTTCGGAAGCACATCCGTAGCCGCGGACGATTTCGAACTCAAGATCCGGCCATTACTGCATCGACTCTGCGTTGAATGCCATGAGCCCGGCGATTCGCAGTCCATCAATTTCCTGGCAGCACTGACCGAAGCTGATTTGGCCGCACATCGCGAGGTCTTCGCAAACGTCGCACACGAAATGAAGACTCGTACGATGCCGCCCAAGGACTTCGAACAGCCTTCGGATGCAGATCGAATCCGAGTCGTCGAGTGGCTTACAAAGAAGCTCGATCTCAAGCCGAGCGACACCGAGCGGATTGCCCCTTACGTGGTCGAAGTCCACGAAAGCCGACAGGGTCACATTTGGCTTGGAACGATGAACAAGGGGGCGGCTCGCTATGACGGAAAGAAGCTCACTTGGTTCACGGCAGACGACGGCTTGCCCAGCAATACCGTCGCCAGTTTCGCTGAAGACAAAGATGGAATCTTGTGGGCCGGGACGCACTCTGGAGTTGCTCGATTCGACGGGAAGGCCTTCACGCGGGTCGGCAGCGAAATAGGATTACCTGCACCTGGTCGTCCAGGGCCAATGTCCTCGGCAGGTGTACAGACCGACCGGAAGGGGAACATCTGGGTCAGCACGAGCAGTGGGTTGTTCCGCCTCGACAATTCGCGATTCTCAGAGTTTAAAGTGCCCATTTCAAAGGGAGCAATTACGTCCTATGCAATCACTGCAGGACGAATCTCGCTTCAATTGGAAGACAGACAAGGCAACCTGTGGTTCAGTGCTGAAGGCTATGGTGCTATCAAGTTCGATGGAAAGACGTTCACAAACTTCAGCAAAGACGATGGCCTGTGCAGCAACAACGTCAACAGTATCGTCGAGGACAACGCTGGAAACCTCTGGTTTGCCTGCATGCAATCCTACCAGCCCGCAATGACGGGTGATGGAGGTGTCTGCCGCTATGACGGAAAGACCTTCACACGCTTTCCCAAGACAGCGGGCCTCAGCAAGAACGATATCTATACGATCTACAAGACGAAATCCGGCGACATCTGGATCGGAGCCACCGGCGTCGGCGTCTACTGCTTCGATGGCGAGAGGTTCACGCTGTTCAACAAGACGGATCGAACGTTCTGGACTCGACATTTTGGTCTGCAAGATATGTTGGAAAGCAGAAATGGAACACTATGGTATGGCTTCTCGGGCGGCCTGTTCCGATTTGACGGCGATTCGTTTTACAACGTGACCGAAGACGGTCCTTGGGAAAGCATGACGGACGCGATGTGCTCAGCCGCCACAGGCGGAAAGACGGATGCTCGGCTGCTTCATCCCCAGACGTCAGCCGCGCTGGCATCGTTATCCATTGGAGACACCAATCAGGCCGTAACCACTCTGCGGGAACTGAAGCAGAAGCAACCTGACGAACCCAGCGTTCAGGAAACCAACTTGAACAACGTTGGCTACCAGTTGCTCTGGGAGAAGGAGCTTGATCGGGCCATCGATCTCTTCACGCTCAACACAATGCTCTACCCAGAGTCATTCAACACGTTCGATAGCCTAGCCGAAGCGTATCTGAGAAAGGGCAATGAATCGCTTGCGATTGAAAACTACCAACAGTCCTTGGAAATAAATCCTCAGCACAAATCGGCCGCGACAGAAATCCAAAAGATTCGAGCAAGGCAAGAGTACGAAAACTTGCTGGTCGCACCGGAAGGCTGGTTCGAGGAAGTATTGGAAGTACCGCCGAGCTTCGCTCCTTCCATGTCACTCAAAGGCTTGGAGCACCTGCGGATACCCGGCGAGTTTCGCGACCCAAAATCGGACCTGTTCTGCACCTATCTGTTCGCTATCGATCTGAAGGAACCAGCCAACCTAAGCGAAGAACTCATCTCAGAGCAGGTCTTGATCTATTACCGAGGTCTGGCTGCGGGAAGGAGTGACAAACAAGGAACGCCCATCGCCACGGATCAGTTCTCGCTCGAAACGCATGAGTCAAAGACGGAACTCATGGCAGACGAATTTATGTATACGCTTAAGTGGCAGGAACCATTCGTCAACGGCAGCCACCAGAAGCTAAACATTCGTGTGCAGGTCCTTACCGGCAAAAACACACATGGCATTGTTTTCATTTGCGCTTCGCCGCGCCCGCTTAATTCACCGGAGTGGGCGGAGCTACTCCGAATACGGAGCGCCTTCGCGGCAACTCCAGCGGTTCAGAAGTAGAAGAGACGCAATCAAATCTCCAACGTCAACCCAACCCGATTCATCTACCCTTTCATCGACTATTTCATCCAGTATACGTCGGTCGAAAAGTGTAGCGCTTGGCGGGGACCAGTGGGCGATCGAAAACGTAGCGCCTAATTTTAGATTCGCTCCGATGTGGTTTTTTCACATGCGGGAGCGAAGATTGGGTGTATACGAATATGGAATTATGGGCAGAGATTCGACGTCGAGTACTCGGCGGAGAATTGAGCAAGCGTGCGGCTTTTAAGGAGTATGCCCTTCAATGGGATACTCTGAAGAAGATCTTGGAGCATGTCGAGCCTCCCGGGTATCGTCAGTCGTGGGCTATCGCAAAAGCGACAGAAACGATCGCGATACGAATGATCCCGCGGTCATCGCCGTCTACAGGAGCTGGGGCAGGCGGCTAAACATCCGATTGCGGCAATCGGCAGTCAATGCAGAACTCCACGTTAAATGCCATTGATACCCCGTATCATACGATCCTCAATCTCCGGAGGATACTAAGATCGGCGTCCCGTTGTTTTCGTGTTGGTTATCTGCGAATGTGCCCCGGGGATTCTGGGAATCCCTTCGCATACCCCTGGCTCTTAGAAAGGTGCGCAGCGAGCTGGCCGGTTGAGAGGCTCTAAGACAATCCAAGTGGTAGCGAACGTACGACCATGGAATGGATTGGAATCGAAATTGACGACAAAACCTTCGGAATCAGAGAGTCTTCCCATCGGACGCGAGGCATGGAGAGTCATCTTCTTGGTTGGCTTTCTTCTAGTCGCGTTCTTTGTGTCCGGTTTGTGCCTGCTTTGGCATGGAATCCACGAAAGACACCGGCTTGGCAACGGAAGTTGGAAGAGCAAACAGGCTGAAGTGATTGAGTCGCGGATAGTCGAACTCAACAACCCAGAATACATGATGTACGAAGCAAGCGAGGCCATCCGTCGTCGCATCCCAAAGAACGTTCCCGGTCGAGAGGTCACGTACGTCTACTTCGACGGTGATGACAGGCATACTGGATCTGACATTTTGGGCCAATCGTCTGCAGGGAGCCTCTTAGTTCCAATGCCTCCCAAAGTCGTTGTCGTCCACTACGAAGCTGATTCTCCAGCTGAGAGCTCACTGACCGCGCCAGAAGATCAGCTCGACGAAAATTCAAACGCAATCATTCTGGGGCCTATTTTCATGCTCCCCATGGTTATCGCCGTCATTCTTGCTGTGTGGTTCCTGATCGATACGCGCAATAAAACTCCGTAGCCGATTGGTGATGAGAATCGGAGTTGCTGTCCGCTTACGTATGCTGCCGGCAATCCTCTACTGAGGTCGCAACGAGACTTGGGCTCTTCGAACACGAAGCGGGCTGTCTTACAAAGGAATGAATACCATGAAAACTCTGAAGCACATTTTTAACGCGGCCCTTTTGTCTGCGTCACTTGTCGCCTGCGTTGCTGCCGGCGAGGGGGCGACTAGCAGTGTGTCGACGACTCCCTCATCGAACAGAAATGCCGTCAAAACGGGAAACCAACTGGTAGGATTCAGCGAAACTACTGACTTAGAAGTCTGGCTGACAACCACGGGTGGCACAACCTCCCCGCACGTTTACCTTGAATTCGTAAACCATGGAGTCCACTTTGCTTACCCGCGAAAATACGTGTTGTCCCTTTCAAGAGGCAGCCAACGTTGGACTCTGTTTGGCCAGCAGACGGAAGTACTCGCTCCGAACGCATGGAGCTCAAGAACGTACCCTATTCCTAAGCAGTATCTAAAAACCGGTGCCATTGCAGAAGTAGCGTTCTTAGAATCGGACGACAATCCGAGCAATGACTACTACTGGAAGTTGATTCCCGCGCTGAGCTGGGGGAAATAGCGTAGGCTGTACCCTGATTGAATCGACTTTCTCTTGTTCGTCACGCAGTTGTCGATGGGTTTGAAGCCCGATGAAATCGTTCTCACCCAAGATCGCTTCGATCAAACAGGCCTCTATTGCTGCGTTGCTCAAGTCGACTCAATTGCGAGAAAGTTGATCAGTATTTGGGTAGTACCGAAAGTCGACTAGATGCTCCTTCTTAGAATTCACCGGGAGCCATGCCGGTAAGTTCAGTTTCTTAGTTGTCCCAACCATTCGACCGGTCCCACAAACTATCCTTCCGAAAGTCAACGAATGTTTGCCGAACATGAGCACGCCCCGATCAGTAGTTTGATCACAACGCTGCTGATCGTTGTACTTTTCTGCGGATGCACTCGCGATGAGACGAGTGAAATCGTTGACGCGACATCCTCTAAGACGATTCTCCAAAGTGAACCTTCTAGCTCGGCCGAAAGCGAACCGGCTCCGTCCGCCAAGCAGACTCAGGCCGTCGACTTGTCGAATGCTAGTACCAGTGAAACAACGAAAGCGGACGCTACGGCAAAGACAACGCAGGCAAAGCCAGCTCCGCCGACTCCCAAGCCGATCGTCGACAATGCTTCCGCTGAGCAGATTGCTCAATGGGCCATTCCCGAGCATGCAGATCTTGAATTGCTCGAGTGCTTCGACGAATTTGCAGACAACAACATTCGCCAAATGGCCGTTAGCGAAGACGGAACAAGGTTCGCGATCGCCGGAAGTCGTCTAACACTTTGGACGCTTGGCGACTCGAAACCAACCGTCGATTTTGTTCGACACTCCAGTGGAAACGTCTCTCTTCCAATTTCGGCAGTCGATATCTCTCGGGATGGAACACTACTGGCCGCTGGTGAAGAATCGGGCATGCTGCGAATCTGGAAGACAGACGACAACACAGAGATCCTAGCGACCCAGGCTTATGACCGGAGACGCATCTTACACGTCAAGTTCTCGCCGGATGCAAAGACATTGGTAACGACTGACTACAGCGGCGCGATCAAGATCTGGGATGTGGAACGAGGTCGCGAACTCAGCACGTTGACCGTCGACAAGAACGAGCTCAAGGCGCTTGAGTTCGTCTCTCCGACCTCGGTTGTTTGTGTTGGAAACGAGACGACCATTTGGAACATTGAGACCCGCGAGAAACAGACACTCTCGGAAGACAGAATTCGATTTCCAGGGGTCTCGATTACGCCCGATGGAGACTGGCTAGCCTATGCTGACGAAGACGCTGAACTGCACTTCTGGGATCTCAACGCTTCGCAAGCCGGAACAAACATCGATCGTTGCGTGGGTAGTATTATTGACTTCTCACCAGACGGAAAACTGATTGCAACTTACGGACACGAATCACAAATCGAAATCTGGAGTCGGGACGCCAAGCAGAAAGTCCAGGTCATTGATGCGGACGGGACTCAGGTCGTCGGCTTGAAGTGGTTGCCACAAGGATTGTTGTTGCTTGCAAACAACGGGGGACGAATACGGATTTGGGGGACACCAGAAAACGCGGAAAGAGCAGGAATGAAGCGTCTGGTTGATCCGATCCCCATGACGTTCACTACGGAAGACAACAAACCCGCGTACTCAGCACAGTTGCTCCAAGTCCTTGATTTGCGATCCATGCCGAGGCTACCGAATCGGACACAAACGTATGAGTCTGTCAATGCCCTCTCATACTTGTCGCCATGTACCTTCGAGGAGGCTCTCGCATTCCATCGACACATCCTGAGCGAGAGAGAGTGGCTCGAAACGGAAGATGAACCCACAGATCGATGGCAGTTTCACCGTGGTAGTTTTCGATGCGAGTTGGTCATTACCGGCGATCCAGCACGCGGTACATCCGGCGATGGCGGAGTTGCGAAGACGCTGACTCAGGTGACTCTATATCTATCAGATGGTTGCGACGTTCGAGAGTTTCCGCAGTTTCCCGAGCGGACCGATGAGAAGTCTCAGTGGGGCTCATCGAGCAATGATTCCTACCAGACCGCAGGCGACTTCGCCGATATCGAAGCCTTTACCTTTAAGGAATTGCATGCTCAAGGATGGACCGCTTACAGTCGCCCCGACACGAGCTATCACGAAACACCGGATGAGAGTTCGCTCTCCTTTATACAGGGTGGGACGATGCTGTCCGTTTGGATTCGTCAGGCCGGCCTAGACGGAAATCGCTCCGTTTCACTATCCACAACACTGACGAATCGTTCTTTGCCGATCCCTCCAGATTGCGGACTAGTCGAATACACGAACTCGGTCGAACAAGAACTCGTCGCAACCACGAAAATGCGCCTAGATGAGACCGTTGCGTTCTATGATCGAGCGATGAAGGAACAGGGATGGCTGGCACGCGAGTCTGGGCGGCGAGTCGACGATGAAGAAAACCAAACCGCAACATTGGTCTACATCCGGGGACAACAGGATCTCAAGATTCGACTAGCCGTTCTGGAAAATGGCGAGACGCGCATACTCGTTGGCGATGTTGAAAGCTCATCCTGGCAACTTGAAAAGCCAGATCCTGTGCCTCCCGAAATCCTGGCTATCGGACTCCAGGCTGCAGATTACCCGTTCCCGGAAGGTTCAACGCGGATCAAGTTTGAAGTTGACGAGCAAGAAATCGAATTTTGTCTCACCGGTGAAAGCGCCGCGAAAGCGGTTGAAGCATGTGAGTCAAGCCTAGAGTCACTCGGCTGGATTCGAAACGATTCAGGAATCCGGGACGACGATTACGCCCTTGCAACCTTCGAGAAGCAGGATATTTCAATCAGCATTCGCGCGCGTCCAACAGAGGGCAAGTTGGTCGACGTCAACGTGGAAGGACGCGGGCTTCTTTGGTCGAAGGCTTTGCCTGTTAAACCCGTCCGCGTTGCCTATCAAACATGGCTTCGCAGAAATAAATTCACCGCAACGCTCGATCGCTTAGACCAGTTTGTTGCTGAGATGAAGAAACTGGAAAAGCCGTCAGTCCAACCCTGATATCGAATCTCTGCCCGATTGGCGCTTAAATTGCGATGCTGCGCTGCCCGCATTGGAGAATGCGCGGCCGTGAATCCGCGACGCAACGCGACTTTAGCAACCGCGATTTTCTCCAACATTCACTTCGAGGCATGTCCGATTTCTGAGCGCAAAATCAATCTCTAAGTAGCGGATCGAAACGGACGTTAAAGTCAATCGCAGGAGAGAATGAAAATGACAAGTAGCAAAGCAGTATGCTCAATGATCTTAGGGCTCGTTTTCGTTTGCGGGTCAACGATGACCAAGCAGGCGTCTGCGTCCAACGAAGGTCTCGAAAAGCTTTACAAAGTTCAAGTCGAGTATTGGTTCTTCGATACAGACCACTACCACTGGAGCACCTACTACGAAACAACCAATCCCTCCACGGCTGGTTTTGTTTACCTGTGGCTGTTGGATGTTAAGGATAGAGGTGATTTACCAGTAGTTGTACCCAACGCATACTGGCGATACATCCCTGTCGATGTCCGGCTGATCACAACATACCGCCTCAAACCACAGATCAAGGCGTCGCAGTCAACGAGTCGTTACGGTATCGTTAGGCCGTAGCTTTCGCCTTCCAGATTTCACGTAAGCAGAGCCGCCTGCGCAGATTGCTCAGTCGTGACTGGAATTGAGGGAACTCTAAGATTCGCACTCTGCAACAGCGGTATTGGACTCTTACGTAAGTCACTCGATCGCAAGCGGGTTCAGTTGGTGTCATCACAACTTTCCCGCGTTCGATCTTTCTTCTTTCGCGGGTAGCGAGCCCTTGGTGGCTCGTTCTCTTTCCCCGATTCTCGCAGAACACTTGACCTGGTTCTCGCTAAACCTCGGATCTCATCCAGTCGAGGTTCCGTGATTGTCGGTGGCTGGTCAGTCTACGCCCTACGCTGAATCCGGATACCGAGAGTGGTTGCTTCAAACGACTCTTGCTGAATCGCCGAGGAAAAAGACGGTACTCGAGCGGCAATGAGTTTCCTCAATGGAGGGCCACTAGAAATGGGGCCACTTCGAATTGCGTTTGAACTTGAACCGGAAGAGAGATTCATTCAGTCGGCAAGTTTCCGAAAAACACGCGGGGAGAGAAACATATTTCAATTCCTGGGGTATCAGTATTTGTCCGAACACTGGATTTGCTGCGATGTAGTTGACTCAAAAACTGAGCCTCAAGTTCGGAACTCAACTCTTACAAAAATGAAGGTTTGGAAATCATGTGCAAATCGAGATCTTTCTCTCAGTTCCTTTTGAGGCCCTGGTCTTGAGATCACGAATTCGAAAGCTGCTACCTATCTCCGCAATCCTTCTTGCGTCCACTACATGTTGGCTGTGCGTCAGTCTCAGTGAGCTATCAGTTGAACACGAGTCGCTCTATTCGAAGCATGTTTCACTCCGTCGCACTGCTCTATTGCACTCACAGCAACTGGAAGAGCTCTTTAAAGAGTCGTACCGATTGGGCGCCCTCCAAAGCGATGAATCGATGCCTTTACAAGATGCTTGGGCAAGGTTCGATCGACAAATGCTGCGGGTCACCGAAAGTGACTTGATCTTGCACGCTGAACGTGCACTTGTGCATCGGCGACTTGCAAACATCTACCTACTGCAAGAGCGATGGAGTGAGGCGACAGTTGCTTTCTCCTGCGCACTAGGGCTTATGGAAAAACTCTCAAAAGAGTTTCCGACAGCCGCTAGCTACCGACAAGAAATGACGGACATCTGCATTGAGTTGGCGAGGACATACGCAGCTCAGAGTAGACTCAGCAAGGCCGACGAATATTCCCGACGCGCTCATAGCATTCTTGTCAGCCTCCCACCGAATTACTTGCAGGAGATCGAAATACAGTCGCGGCTGTCGGCGATCTATCAATGCATGGTTGACCTGAAGCTGGCACGCTCCGATATTTCCAGCGCGGCGGAATATCTATCACTGGTCGTCGAACTCCTAACGCGCATCAGTAATAGCCAACCCGCGGACCCACGAGCCGCATACTCAGCAGGCCAAGCACACAGGTCTTCAGTCGAGCTACTTGTCCAGTCAGGGCAAGAAACACAACTCAGAAAAGCAATACGTCAAGCTTCCGAGTTCTTCGAGCTTTGCACTCAGCGTTTTGAAGGAGATCAATTGTTGCACTCCATGCAGCTGAAGCTTCGAGAAATCGCAGCCCCCTATTGATTGCGGAGGACAACGTGGCGAAAAACTCTCTGAATGCAGTCTCCTGTCTGATCTTTGCGTCTCTCGGAGCGACACTTGGTTGCCATAACGAAGGTGGGTCGGCCCACGAACATGTTTCCTCTCCAAGCTTTGTTCGAGAGCAATTGGAAGCGATTCACTCTGGGCACGGGCTAACCGGGAGAACATACTTCTCAAGCAACTATGGAAAGATCGTGTTGCTTCATCATCCGCTTCAAGATGTCGAAGCCCCAGACCTTGACCAATTACTTGGACGCAATACTCCAGCGCTGGCGGACGATGGGATGATCGTCAAAGACTCGACGGACTTATGGGTTGAAGCGGCCGAAGATTGCGCGACTAGTTTCAATTGCTGTACCTACGCTGTAGGCGAAGACCTCGGGCTTTCTCCGTTCGATTGGGTACAACCCATTGCAACCGCGAGTACCCTTATGATCAATCCAATGCAGACGATACTCGACAGCTACTACAAGATCGTGATTGAACACCGCCTGCACTCCAGCAAAATTTCGGAGGTCTGTAACTCAATTGCAGATACAGACGATCTCATCGACGATGACGTCGTGTGTTTCACGCGCGAAGCCGAAAGTTCCGTTCGTTTCTTACACGCGGGACGGGTTAAGAAGAAAGGAAGTCGCAATTGGCTTATCAGTAAAATGGGCGCCGGCCCAATTGTACTTACGACGATTGAGCTTGCGGCCGAGCACTATGGCCTCGATACCTCAGATTCACTTCAAGTGTACCGGTTCAGTGGTAGTAAGAAGCGGATGTGAATTTCCGATCGCCGCACGATCGGTATCAGGCTCTTCTTCCACTTTCCGTGTAGATCCTATTGTAGACCCTATTGCAGTCTGAAAGCCGTGAATTGGCATATACCTGCGTTTTAATCAACGACAGATCGGCAAGGCCTCCACTCACTGACTTCGGGACGAGAAGGGCATTCAAAGGAAGCATCGAAGCTAAGCGAGTCACGTGACGTTAAAACTGATACATGCTTGGCAGGCCAAGTTCACGTCGGATCTGCGAAAGCTGGCCCGTGTGAAGTGCAATATGCGTCGTGTAAACATGCCCCAGCAGATCCCCAACGGTTGGCAACTCGGCGGTGAGGAACGGAGTAGATTGCGGCTGAGTCAAAACATCCTCGCTGACTTGAGCCACCTTTTCGCTGAGTGCATTGCCAACGGTTTTCAAGTGCTCGATCAATTCGTCACGCGTTCGCGAATCAGCGACTCGGCCACCTGGACTACCTGGCCCGTAAACCGGCATCATCTCCGCCAAATTTTCGGTAGGCGAACCAACCAGACTAAGTCCCAGATCCATTCCTAATGCCAGGTGGCCGGTGATCCACTTCGGGCTATTGCTACCGCCTCGCGGCTCGTTGAAATGCTCATCAGGGATGGTCGATGCCATCTCCGCGGCCATCCCACGCATCAGATCGAACAAACGAGTCATGGTTTCCCACTGAGCCATAAAACACTCCCGAATCAAACAAAGTAGCGAACACCGAAACCATGCAACTTAGAGACTTCAACAGCTTTTGCAGAACACCAACGAGTTGGTCAGAACTCAGTTTAGTGAGTAGCATCAGCGTTCTTCACATGCTTGTCAAACCAATCAATCATCTCTGCTTGGGTGTGCAGCACGGACTCACGAGCTTGGTACCCGTGTGACTCGTTTGGCAACATGACCAGTCGGACAGTACCACCGTTGCCTTTGATGGCTTGGTACATTCGTTTCGACTGAATTGGAAACGTACCGCTGTTGTTATCCGCTTCGCCGTGAACCATCAGCATGGGCTCGTTGATTTTGTTGGCATGCATGAAAGGGGAGATCTGCATATAGACATCCTTGGCTTCCCAGAAGGGGCGACGTTCCGACTGAAAACCAAAGGGAGTCAGCGTTCGGTTGTAGGCCCCACTTCGCGCAATACCGGCACTGAACAGATCACAGTGCGCGAGCAAGTTGGCGGTCATGAACGCTCCGTAGCTGTGGCCACCTACGCCGACACGATTGCGATCCGCGACGCCCATATCAACCGCTTTGTCGATGGCTGCTTGTGCGGCCCCAACAATCTGCTCGATAAAGGTATCGTTCATCGTTTCCGGATCTCCAATAACTGGCATCGTCGCATTGTTCATGATGGCGTAGCCCTGAGTCAAGAAAGTCAGATGCGTGATACCACTCATGCGAGTGAACTGCGATGGGCTACCAGAGATTTGCCCCGCCGTCCGAGCGTCGCTGAACTCTCGGGGGTAAGCCCAAACCAATAGCGGCAAGCGTTCTCCCTTCTTGTAATTCGCGGGCAAATAGAGCGTCGCAGATAGCGGGACGCCGTCCTCTCGTTCGTACTTCACGAGCTGCTTCTTGATTCCTCGGATTTGTGGCGTCGGATCACGAAACTCGGTCAGTGCTTTGCGATCTCCCGACTCGAGGTCCACCGAAAAATAGTTGGGCGGAGTAATCGGATCTTCGCTGGAAATGACAATCGTTGGCTTACGTCCTTCTTTGTGCGCTGCGATTGCGACGACACTCTCATAGACGCCTTCTTCACATCTCCACAGTCGCTCCGTTTCCAGCGTTTCCAGATTCTGGCGATCGATAAACGGCAAATTGCCTTTAGACGATGCCCCCGATCCAGTTCGATAGATCCACTCCCCATCTTGCAACGCGCGGACGTGCCCGGTTTCGTCGGGCACCATGACGATGCTGCCCGGGTCGTTGTATCGATCTCGGATGCTGCGGTCCATCATCACGATGGGAGCCGTGTCTGGATTGCTCACGTCGTACAGCTTCATCTGGATCCAGCGTCGATCGCGATCGTAATCGGTTACGGTAACGAGAGAACTATCTTGCATGACGGACAGGCCGGAAGCTCGGTGGGTCGTCTTTAAGAGTGGTTCTGGAGACGCCGAGAACGGCGCGGACACCGTAACCAACTGGTCACGAAACTTGGCTTCCACGTTGGGATCGCCGCCATCAAGGGCTTCTGCCCAAACGAGAGTTGCGGATTCACCGGACTTCCAATCCACGTTGCGCCGCCCAACTCGAACTCCTTCGATCGGAATGTTCTCAGCCATTGGGACATCCGCGACAAGAAACTCACGTTTACCCTCCACATTCCAAACTTCGATTTTCTGAGGAAAGCTCCTCATCGTCATCAGATACGAAAATGGCTTCTCGATGCGAGTCACCAAGATGTGATTTCCGTCTGGCGAAGGGGCCACTCCACTGAAAATCGCCGGCTCGGAAATCTCCTGGACTTCGCCGGTTAGGCTAATTCTTGCAAGCTGATTTTTCGCAAAGTACTCGAACAGCGCTTCGTCATCCGGATTGGATAGTAAATCTTGGTAAGTTCGCGTTGGAGAAGTGTTGCCCGAAGACTCTTGCACGTTAGGACCAGTCGGCGCTGTACTGGATTCGGGTTCAGCGCCACGATCGGACGGAACAAGTTGACACAAAATGGACTCTCCATCTGGCATCCAATCAAACCGTCCCATGACCGTGCTTAGCCGGTCAGTCACCATCTTGGGTTCGCTAGGTGCGTCGATGCTCACGACCCAAACCTGTTGCCCCTCTTCGGTCACTGTTGTGATTGCAAAGTAGTTTGAGTGATGGGACCAGCTAACACCGCTAACCCGTACATCGTCAGGAATGGGAATTTCAATCGCGGTTTCTCCATCGACTGCCCTCAACGCGAGGCTGGAGTAAAACCGAGTCGAGAACCGCGAGTTGGCGACTGGATCAATCCGCATTCCGGCAAGCCGCAGCATTCGTCGCGACAAGTCTTCGATACTTGGCATCGCGGATCGACCGATCATCAACATCCACTGACGGTCAGGGCTGAACGAAACCGAAGGCACAGGCTTCGCGTCGATGATGTCTACGACAGCCTGTGGTGGTTCTTCGTAGCTTGATTGCGCCAACAGTCGCGGCGTCGCGATCCCGCTTCCAAGAAACAAGAAAGCCGCTGCGAACATCAAAACAACGAATCGATTGGTTCTGGTCTTCATTAGTTTCCCTATGACGTGGTATCGCGTGTGAGGAAATGCTGTTTTAACGCTTGCATGCTTCGCTGGGGACTCAGCGGAGTCGTTTTTTCGCGAATCCGCCGTGTATTGGGAAAGAAGACAGTCTATTCAGTCATGGGAACAGCTCGTGGAGACGCAGCAGGCTGGAGGGAGCTCGCGGGGACACAGCAGGCTGCGGTGGCTCTGCAGGTGAATTTGTGACTGAAGATGTCGGTCGATAAACGAAAGATGCCGAGCCTGTTAGGCTCAATGATAGACTGGTGATCATTCAACGAGCTCCAAAGCTCACGCACGATAGAAATGATCCAGGCAAGGAGGGGATACAATGGGCCTAGTACTAATGATCGCTGGTTTCCCGTTTGGCATTTTTCTGTCTTGGCGTCAGACTACTTCAGCTTCAAGAGGATTGCTGGCGGCGAGCGGCGGAATCGGCGTCTTTTTTTGGCTCATCCAACTACCGGGAATCGATGTTTCGCCGCATTCAGTCTGGATGATGTGTGGCTGCTTCCTATGGGGTTTTGCCCTCGGAAACGTTGCTCGATATGCACTCATCAAGGAGAATTCTTCCAGCGTTAGGGCAGAGCGGTCGTACGCGGAGATGGAAGATCCGGCGAAACGTCCTCGAACGAAACCTGTGTTGCCACTGCAGGCTGTTGCCTTAGTTCCACTCTACTGGCTCGCGTGCGCGGCATGGCTATGGCTTTTCAACCGTGTTGAACTTCAAAGCCAGAATGTTGCAGATGCGACGAAAATCCAAGAGGCTAACGATGCAGCTGTTTCGTTCGGAGATCCCACTATTGTGGCTGCCGTTTGGATTGCGGCTGCATTTTGCGGCGTGGTTCTTGCCTGGACTTTGCGGCATCGCAAAGGACCGCCGGAGTGGCACCGCTTCTTTTCATCGCTTGGCTTCAGTGCATTTAACCCAGCAACCATTTTCGGATTGTTGTTCTGTGGGCTCATTCTGGCAAATGCGCCCGCATGGTACTTCACTCGCGTGAGGCTCGATGAAGAGCGTGTCTCTTGGCCACAACGCAACTATATCTTCTGGAAAACTCATGAAATCTCATGGTCGGAGATATCCGAAGTTGCGTTTTACAAGAACAAGATCGGCAGAAGTAA
>JBGCCZ010000207.1:0-20042 GCA_045105035.1 Pirellulaceae bacterium
CGGAGCACCTGCTGCGCCCCGGCGTGGCTGCTGCCCCCGCCCCCGCCATCACCGGGGGGACTGCGCCCCCCCCCGCCGTTTTTGTTGTTGTTGTTGCTGATATTGTTGTTGTCCTCACCTGACCTGCTGCTGCTGTCTCCGAACATTCTCCACAGCTGGCCCATGGACCCCTCCCCGGCATCCAGGAGAATGCCCCCTCCGCCTTCGAAGGCACCCCCCACCCCCGGTGCTGCTCCGGCCGCCGCCGCCGAGTCTTTCCCTCTCGAGTCCTCCGCCCCGTCCGCGTGGGGGAGCCCCAGGACCTTCGCCACCGCCTCCGCTACCGGCAACTCCGCCGTCTGCCCAGTCGCCGCCGCCGTGGGAGACGGCGGTGGAGCGGCGGCGGCGGCGGCGGCGGCGGCGGCGGCGGGGGTGGTGGCGGTGGTGGTGGTGGTGGTGGTGGAGGTGGTGGGGGTGGCGGTGGTGGAGGTGGTGGTGGTGGAGGAGGTGGAGGTGGTGGAGGAGGCGGCTGCGGCACTCCCTGTGCTTGGACTATCGGCGATCTTTCGGTGACCAGTGTCGTTGACGAAGAGACGATTTGACCAGCAGTAAATCGTGAGAGCGAAAGAGCGTTTGCTGAAGCTGGCAAATCGACTTGAACCGTCACGCTGGACGTCGTTTCGAGAATCGGTGAGGGATTCACAGTCACAGTCGCGTTTGACAGTCCAAACTTAGCGAGCAAATCCTCAGCGGCCGCGATCGCCTCAGCGTCTGTTGCGCCGGGAACAATTACCGCGCGGCAAGCTTCGTACGAAGCGTTATCGACAACGTGCTTGACCATACTGATGCGCGTCAATTCAATGGCGCCCAAGACCAGAATAAACAGGGCGGGTAGCACGAATGCCATCTCAACAGTCACCGCGCCCGACCGCGTTGATCTGCGGGATAAGTACTTGAAGTTCATATGGATAATCCTCTTGAACCCTGATTCTGACCTACTGAGTCAACAGCGTTGGGAGCTTCTTGGCAATGTCTTGAAATGCCGCAATTAGATCGGCGGGCGAAGTCGCATGGTAGTGCTCGCCTTGCCCGGTATTGGCGACTGTTTGCATGTCCGATTGGTTGGCTTCATTGGAGAACGTGATCGTAAAGATCATCGCGCCTCCGGCCGTAGCGGATGTCGCTGCACTCACGGGGTTTGCTCCTGTGTTATGAATCCCGTCAGTCATCACCACGATCACTTTCCCGGCTCCATCACGGGCATTCGGGCTCAACTGAAGCGCTGCAGCACCTTCATTAATACCGCCGCCGATGTTTGTCGCACCTGCACAGAAACTGTCCGTGTAGGGCTGAAGCGAGCTCAGTACGTCTCCAGTGTTGTTCGTGAGACTTTGATTCGTGATCGCTGAACCGGAGTAAGTCACCATGGCAACTAACTCATTTGCCGGCGAAGAATTTACTTCATTCAGAAAGACGTCCACCGCAGCGACAACGTTGCGCCAGCGGCAGATTGGAGGGGCTTCGTCGCAGAAGTTCCAACCAGGCGGTGCGGAAGCAGGCGGAACATACGGGTCCGCAGTCTCGTTCGCGGCAAATGCCATCGAGCCCGAGCGGTCAATAACGAGAGCAATGTCAACTTCCATCGCGGTTGAAATGGCTTGCTGTGTTGAATCAACTGCACTCGTTCCCAAAATATTGGGCATCAGCAACGACAGTGCACCATCAGCGGAACCGGCACTTCGGTTCGCAGTCACACGTATTGCATTTGGATTGACCGTTGTGGGGTTGAATCCATACCGCGCGTTTCCCGTTCTCGTCGCTTTACCAAGCTCAATGTCGCTATCCAAGAGAGTCAGTGGCTGGCCTCCAACGGTATTTCGACCAGCAAAGTCCTTGGTTGCCGCCATGGCGCTTACGCTGCTGCGAGAAACAGCCAGCTCTCTCCCCCCTGCTCTGGCTGCTGCGTCGGCAGCGATCACCATTTCGGTTCGAGCGAGCTCGACATACGCCATATTGATGGCAAACGCACACATCAGCAGCACGACTGGCAGCAGCAGAACCATCAGTACCATGACAGCACCATCGCGCCGTCCTGAGACTGGTAGCTTTCTGGTTGCACCGGAGCTGTGTTCGCAGAGTCTAGTGGAATTATCAAAGTGTGAATGCGAGAGCATTTTAATTCTCTTTCATCATGCAGACTGAGGCGGACATGGTTCGACCGCTGAAGAAAAATGGCGCAACGATACTGTTGGCATCGCAGCTAACATCCACAGAAACGGTGATTGGAGTACCGTAGCTACTCCCTTGAAAGTCGCTCGGCGTTACCGTCAAGCTCGCGTTCGTAATACCTCGATCATTGAGGATCTGATCCGCGGTGGCCTGGACTTCACCACTGGTCGTACCGTTGACCAGTGCAACTCTTGTCGCTTCATAAGCGGCGATTTTGACGCCCTGTTGAACGAAGATCATCGATACCGACTCGATTGTCCCAAGTACGATCAGCACGAATACCGGCAGTACAATGGCGAATTCGACGACCGCAGCCCCCTTCCGCCGCACAGGCGACCTGTCGTGATGTCGAGAATGTGTTCGCTTGAATGCGTTTATCATCTATTCAGTCCCCAGGCTTCAGAATGCTATTCCTGCGTAATCCTGCTCAATTCTTCCAACGGTAAAAACGCGTCAGAACGCCTTAGGCAACTCATGTGATTTAGGCCTGGGCTTCAGGTCGGAGCAAGCTTCTGCGGCAGGGCCTGGTCATGACAGACCAGTACCCCTACAGGAACAGTAGTTCACAGAATGGCCGCGTGCTTTACATCTGAGCAGAAGTCATCAGAGGTACGCAGTTATGCACGCCCCTGCCCTGGCGTCTTGACTGAGCACTGCAGTACAAAGTCGCTGCCGTGCAAAACGCATGGGTTCTTCGAATTTTTTGGATAGATACGGCTTAGCCAATCCGACCGACGCGTACCCAACGGAGTGCTCTGCTTAGAATCGATTCCATTGTTGCAGTCGAAACAATCGGATCAGCTATAGCGATCAATACAACTGCAAAATGGCGGCGCCTACCTACTTGGCTTCGCCCTTCGAAGCCTGCCACCAGCGGGACCATTCTAATTGCAAGGCATTCAACCTCTTGGGATACCGTTTGGACAGATCTTCACACTCGGTCGGATCTTGCGATAGATCGTACAATTCCCAAGTCGCCTGCTTGCCGTGCTGAATCGCTTTCCACTTGCGATCTCGAATCGCTTGCGAGGCTCCAAATTGCCAATAGAGGGGCCACGGTCTTTCAACGCTCTCTTCCCGCAGAGCAGGCAATAACGAGTGCCCAGGAAGTTCCCTGGCTACGGACACGTCCGCTAGGTCAAGAAAGGTCGGCACAAAGTCCACTAAATGCCCGACATGATCAGTGACCGTCCCCGCCGGAACTTTCTCCGGCCACCATGCAATCATCGGCGTTCTCGTTCCGCCCTCAAAGTCGGTTGTCTTGTAACGTCGATACGGAGTATTCGAAGCATTCGCCCAAGGCTTGCCCTGGGTTAGGTAGCTCGTCACCTCCCAAGGCATGGCCCCAGGGACTGTAGAACGATCTTTCGAATCCGGACACGCGCCATTGTCGGACAAGAAGAAGATCACCGTATTCTCGGCGATCTGCAGATCTTCGAGTTTCCCCAGGACTCGACCAATGTTTCGATCCAGTCGATCGACCATCGCCGCGTACGTTGCCATCCTCAGATCCCACCCGTCTTTCTGCCGATCATCGAGGTTCTCCCAACGTTCGTTTTCGGGGTCCAGCGGAGACAGCGTTGCGTTGCCTGGCAGGATGCCCAATTCTTGCTGAGTCGCGAAGCGTTGAACACGCAATTGCTCCCAACCGATTTTACCGTAGCGGCCTCGGTACTTGGCTACGTCTTCTCGACTGGCATGCAATGGGTAGTGCGGAGCCGTGTAGGCCAAGTAGAGCAAAAACGGCTTGGAGTCGTTTCTGTACTCATCCAGGTACTCCAAGGCGTAGTCGGTAAACACGTCCGTAGTGTAGAAATCTTTGCTCTTGGGCGTGAAAGGCAGAAACTTCTCGCCATCGTTGGCCCAGCGGCGAACGCGTTTTTTTGCGGGCTCGTCCTCACCAGGCCGGGCATGCCCCGGATTCCAAAAGTTGCAGCATCCATCCGTTAAACCGTAGTAGCGGTCGAAACCACGCTCGAACGGCGTTTGGCCCGCATGCCATTTGCCGGTCATCAAAGTCCGGTAGCCGGCTTCGCGAAGCCTTTCGCCGAACGTAGGCTCGCTGTAGTGGACGGTCGCTGAAGCCCCGACATCTGGCCACCAATGCCCAGTCAACAAGGATGCCCTCGTGTGCTCACATTTCGCGTTATTGTAGAAAGTCCGGAAACGCATCCCCTCAGTTGCCAGCCGATCTAGATTCGGCGTATCGATTTCGCCGCCATAGCAGCCAATGTCCGAAAAGCCCATGTCATCGCACATGATCAACACAATGTTCGGACGTTCATCGGCATCGGCACTGCGGATTTGAATTGAGCCTGCCACCACAAATAACAACAGCATGCAGAAAGCAGGTGAGCAAGCAGACAGTCCGGACACTTTTAGATTCATCGTTATTCTCCTAGTATTGCAGAGGGCGTGACCGGCTTTGAATCACGCGTCTTCTTCGTAGGGCCATTCATTCTTGGTCCAGAGCCCGCCATCCACAAACATCGTTTGTCCGGTAATAAAGCTGGCTTTCGGGCTGACCAGAAACGAAACTGCGTTCGCGATATCCTGCTCCGTGCCACAACGACGAATCGGTGCGATCTCGCCCCAAGTCTTCGCATAATTAGGACTCTCCGCCCGAGTCCTCTCGTTTTCAATGGCTCCGGGTGCAATGCAATTCACGCGGATGCCTAGTGGACCAAGTTCAACTGCAGCAACTTTGGTCAACATTTCGATCCCCCCCTTGCTGGCACAATAATCCCCGAGCTTCGGAAAGGGAACTTGATTGGCTCCGGAGCCGATATTGATGATATTCCCGCCAGTCGACTGCATGAGGCGTGCGGCCCTCTGAGTGCACAAGAACGTGCCTTTCAGGTTGGTTCGAATCGTGCGATCAAAGTCAGACTCCTGAAGCTCCAGCAAAGAAGCGAAAGTCTGAATCGCCGCGTTGTTGACCAGGACCTTCAACTCGCCTGACTCTGCAATTCTTGCAAATAGTCTATCGAGTTCTTCCGACGAACCGACGTCTGCGTCAAAGGCCCAACCTTCGCTGCCAGCCGCACGCACCAGATCTAAAGTCTCTACCGCACCAGCCTCGTCGCGGTAGTGGTCGACGACTATTCTGTATCCGTCGGCTGCCAACTGAGCGCAGATTCGTCTCCCGATCCCAGAACTTGCGCCTGTCACGAGTGCGAGGCCGGAAGAAGTGATCGTCGTTTTCGGCATACTGTGTCTCCCTACATTTGCTCAGTTCATAATGCGACGCTCGGCATAACGCACTGCGATAGTGTAACAAGCCTCGCTCAGCCTATAATGGGCACTCCACCCTCACTAGCACCGGCAAGAACGAACACGATGAGCGGCAAAAAGAAAAAGAAGCCATCCCAGCGCAAGGCAGCCAGTACGGAAAGCTCACCAAGCAGTGCAGCCAAGTTGGGACAGGCGAACACGAAAGCTACGACGAAGTCGTCCAGCCGCCTAGTTCTGCTCGTGCTCAGCCTGGTCGTTATCGCTGGACTCACACTCTGGATACGCTCCACTCTGCAGAGTGGAGGCACTGCGATCGCAGCTCAGGACCCAATTTTCTATTTGGGGCCCGATGAGTACTACATGAATCGCGGTTACTACATCCAAGATGCCCAAGGGCAAACGGTGAAAGACACGGTACTCTTACCCGCGCTCCCGGAGCCACTGCCGCCAGAACCCGACTCGCATGGGGGCTACATCGGCCCAGACGCGTGCGCGAAATGCCACACAGAAAAACACGACGGCTGGGTGCACACCTCCCATGCTCGCACATCCGCTGTACCGACTCAGTCAACGGTCTTGGGGAAATTCTCGCCCGGTGAAAATGTGCTGCAAACGGAGAGTCCGAATTTGCGGATCGAAATGCTGGAAGAGAACGACGAACTCGTCCAACGTCTGATACTCGAGGCGCATGGAGAGTCACTCGGCGGCGACTTCCCGTTCGACATCGTGACGGGATCGGGCAAGATTGGACAAACGTACCTTTACTTCCAAGGCGAACACCTTTACCAACTTCACGCTTCCTATCTGACAAGTACCGACAGTTGGATGAACAGCCCGGGTTACTTAGATGGTGTCGCCGACTTCGCCCGCCCAGTCCTGTCCGCATGCTTGGAGTGCCACTCGACCTACATGCAACCTTACGAAGGGTCAGCGAACCAGTATCATCGGGAAAATACGATTTTGGGAATCACTTGCGAGAAGTGCCATGGCCCAGGCGAGGAACACGTGAAGTTTCACGAAGCGAATCCAGACGCGAAGGAAGCCGAAGCGATCGTCAATCCCGCCACGATGTCGGCGGAGCGGTCTCTGGAACTCTGCCAACTCTGTCACGGTGGTGATCCGATCGAGACGAAGCAGCCGCCCTTCTCTTTCCGCCCGGGCGAGCCATTGAGTGACTTTTATGAGTACGCCCAAGCGGATGGAAATGCTGCGGTCTCTGGCATCCACACGAACACTCAACTACCCCGCTTGAAACGCAGCAAGTGCTTTGAGATGAGCGAGTCGATGACTTGTCTCGATTGCCACAACCCGCATCAATTCGAGCGAGGCAACGACCGGCTGTTCTCGGAACGTTGCTTGAATTGCCACGAAATGCCAGACTGCGGGAAATTTGAGCAGCTTGGAGACAAACTAGCTGACAATTGCATCGATTGCCACATGTTGAACCTGGACATGAACGACATCAAATTGATTTCGGGCGACGAACGATTCGTCCCGAAAATGCGTGACCACTACATTACGGTCTGGCCGGAAGCAACGGAAGAATTCCTGAAGCAGATGCGAGAGAAGTTGAACCAGTAGTCCGAGTGTACTAGTCGCGTTTTAGCCGTCGTCGCAGCTCGCGAAATTCCTGCGGCCAAGACGCTTTGTACATGATCGGCTCGCCAGTCATCGGATGTTCAAACCCAAGTGTCTCTGCATGCAACGCGATGCGACGATGCGGCCAAGCGGAGTGTTGAGCCAATTCTGGGCGGTAGCGAGGGTCACCAATCACAGGGTGGTTCGCTTCTGCCAAGTGCACTCGAATCTGATTGCGGCGCCCTGTTTCTAAGTTAACGTTCAAGAGCGTCGCCCCACGCCATCGTTCGCGGACGACGTAGTGCGTTATCGCCAGTTCCGCACCTGCTGTTTCGCGTGATGTCGAATAGCGATTCAACGACTGCTCATCTGTTGTCAAATACGATTCAATCCGGCCGCGTTGATCGGCGACTTCCCCCATCACAATGGCAGCGTATCTTCGTTCCGGTTTACGGTTCGCAAACTGCGAGATCAGGGCTTTGGCACATGCATCGTGCTTCGCAAAAACGAGTAAGCCCGAAACACCGCGGTCGAGTCGATGAACGCAGATAGCCTTCGGGGCAAAGTCCGTCGTCTGAGGCTGGTTCTCCATCCACCTTTGGACTTGGCCGCGCAAATGCGTCCGCTCGCGCTTAGGAGAAGGCACCGTGAGCAGGCCAGCGGGTTTGTTGACGACTACCAGGTCGCCATCGTCATGGACGATTCGAAATTGTTCCCGCTTTTTCGTTTTCTTTTTGTTGGCAACCTGTTTGGCCGGTTGCTGCACATAGTCGATTTCAACCACGTCGCCCTCGCGCAGTCGTAGATGCGGCTGAGTTAGAGCTCTCTTGCCGCAACGCACAAAACCGTCATGAATCAAGTCAAGAGCCGCACCACGCTTTATCTTGCAGGCCGCCTGAACAATGGAGAGAGCATTTCTGGCCGGCGGCGGCAGACGCGAATCCACCACGTAGCGAATAATCAACGAAGGACTCCAAAAAGATAAACCAGTGAAGCACCCAGGATAACTGGGAAAGTAGATTACAGATAGAATGTGATCGAATCATGTCGATTTGCCCCACAAAGTGCAGCAAAATCAAAGTGCAGCAAAATTGACACTCCAACGTCGACATCCCAAGAAGGAATGTTCTTCGAGAGAAGAGCGACAAGCTTGAATGCCCAAACCAACTAGGAACGATCTCACTCGGCAGATCAGTTTTCGACTCGGTGCCGTTTTCACAATTCTCTGCGTGCTCCAGCTGGGGGAGTTCGCAGCCAATTTGCGTGCGGGTGAGAGGGTGACAGACCACTTTCCGGCTGCGGCCGAAAGTGGTTGCATGAAATGCCACGCGGAGATCGAGCTCATTCGCGAGCCGCATTCCCAGATGATGCAGCAGATTATGTCGCAGGGCGCTTCGCAAGGCGATCCCGCCGGCTGCATCGTGTGTCACAACGGTGACGCGACCGAAACCGAAGACAAGGACATCGCTCACGGCGGGAATTTTTTTGCGGATCCCGGCAGCCCCTGGATCAACCAACAGACCTGCGGCCAGTGCCATGAAGACCAAGTCCGCGTACAGTGGCAGAGCCTCATGATGACCGAAGCAGGCAAGATCCAGGGAGTCGCCTGGGCCTTTGGTTCCCTGACGGGCTACCAACACCGCTGGGGCAACTACGCAGTAAAAAACCCTGATGACCCGGCGCAACGACTAGGCACAGACGAATACCGCGAATACATGGAGCGGCTATCGGCGATGGAACCGAACGTGTTCGTCAAAGAGCATGAGCCGCTGCCAGAAGCACTCAAAGCAGACGAGCTAGGCCGACTCCACGACGACCCGACACTGGCTGCATTCACCTACATTCGCGAAGAGTGCCAGCGATGCCATCACGCGGTCAAGGGCCGGCAGACACGCGGTGACTTCCGAGGAATGGGGTGTTCTTCCTGTCACATCCCGTATGGCAACGAGGGTTTCTATGAAGGCGACGACAAGACCATCTCTCGCGACGAACCCGGGCACATGCTCACGCATTCAATCCAGGGAACTCGTGATGCCAAAGTCACGATTCACGATCAAACTTACAGCGGCATTCCAGTCGAAACATGCACGACGTGCCATGACCGAGGCAAACGCATTGGCGTCTCTTTCCAGGGGCTCATGGAATCGCCTTATCATTCGCCTTTCAGCGCGTCCGGTGGAGAGCAACCCAAGCTGCACACCAAGCACTACATCGCGATGGAGCAGGACGTCCATTACCAGAAAGGCATGACCTGCCAAGACTGCCACACGTCGCTGGACGTCCACGGCGATGGCTTTCTAGCCGCCGCAAATTTGGCGGCCGTGCAGATCGAGTGCTCTGATTGCCACGGTACTCCGAACGAATTCCCTTGGGAATTGCCGCTAGGCTTTATGGATGAGTTCGCGGACACGCCCAGCGAAAGTCACCCCTATACAGAGCCACGTGGAACCACCGACGCCCCCTTACCGCACACGAGACAAGGGACGATCTTTGAGTCGAGAGACGGGTACTTGTTGACCGCTCGAGGGAATCCCTACGAAAACGTCGTTCGTGACGGAAATGAGATCATCGTGCACACGGCGGCGGGGAAGGACATTCGCATGAAGCCACTCAAGCTACTGCTGGAGGAAAATGAGATCAGCCAACGGGGAGTCGTCTCGATGCAGGGTGTGGCCCGGCATTTGGATCGGATGGAGTGTTATACGTGCCATGCGAGCTGGACGCCTCAGTGTTACGGGTGCCACGTGAAGATCGACTACTCGCAAAAAGACAAATGCCCAGAAGTTGCCAAATCGCAGGAGAATTTTGACTGGGTAGCTGCTGGACGTCGTCACCAGGATCCCAAGCATGCGGCGGATCGGGGCGAAAGTGATTACAACACCATCATTCCAGGTAAGATCACGGAACAGCGATCCTACCTCCGCTGGGAAGAACCCATGCTAGGGGTCAACGGTGAAGGCCGCATTACGCCGCTGGCTCCGGGATGCCAGCCCTCGGTGACGATCATTGGCGATGACGGTGAGCCGATTATGCTCAACCATGTGTTTAAGACCGAAGCAGGAGCCGAGGGCGGAGGCGACGAAGGCCAGCTGGCGATCGACATGAGTCCGGTACAGCCTCACACGACGACTAAGGAAGCGCGGAGTTGCGAGTCCTGCCACGCCTCTTCGAAGGCACTTGGCCTCGGCATCGGGTCAACCCGTCCCTGGAACGAACAACATGTTGTGGACTTGGAAACAGTGGACGGCAATATTCTGCCGAATCAAACCGTTCCGCAAATGGAACCGATTGAGAACCTCGATCACGATTGGTCGCAGATTGTTGACAAGGAAGGCAATCAGGTTGCCACGGTCGGGCATCACTTCAAGTTATCGCGGGCTTTCAACAAGGAAGAAATGGAGCGGATCTCGCGCGACGGAACTTGCACCGCCTGCCATCAAGAGATTCCAGACACATCACTTGCGGTAAGCCTCCTACACCACGTAGCGGAATACACTGGACAGCTCCCCCACTCGACCAAAGCCCACTCGAGCTTGGTCCACAAGATCGTTCTCACCAGCGCTTGGGCTCAGGTTGGGCTTGGATTCCTCGGAGCAATCGGCCTCGGTTTCGCAGGTCGACTATTCTGGAAGCGAAAACAATCGAAAAAGTAGAGGCGCCAGCTTGGGGTCAGCAATTCCTCATCCCCTACTAGCGTCGCAAATCACCACTCTGTACCTGTTATCCGTTATGCCGGAAAAGTCACGAATGAAAAGACGCATCCTAGTTGCACTATCGATTGCGTTGATTGTAGTGCTGGTTGCCCCGAGTCTTGCTTCTCGGCTCATGCGCAGCAGAATCGCGGCACAACTATCGGACGAGACCGGTTTGGATATCGAAATCGGTTCGCTCACTGCCAGTTGGTTTACCTCGGCTCGGGTGAGCGACTTGTCGGCTGCCACACGATCGGGCGAGACTGTTTTGCAGTGCGAGCAGATCCAAACAGAAAAGAACCTGCTTGGCCTGTTGATCCGCGGGACGGATGTCGGCTCGATCCATGTGCAAAACCCACATGTTCATATTCCATTGGACGGAGATATGAAATCTGAGCTGGTTGCAGCCTTGCAACAAATCGATCCACGAAAAGGTCTCCTGCGCAAGATCGTAAATCCGGATGGCGAAGCGATCGTCCAGTTTCAAATACACGACGGACAAGTTGATGTGCGTACTTCCGACCAAGACGACTGGCATACGACTGTTACCGATTTGAATGCAATCGTGGACATTGACCACAGGCCTGATTTGGACGACATCAACGTTCAATTCGAGGAAACGCAGATCGTCTTTTCTCCTGAGCTGGGTGATCATGGCCTTCAATTTGTCGCTCCAGTTTTAGCTGGTGCAGTGGATCTCGAAGGGCAGGGGACTTTGCAAATCCCATCGCTTCACGTGCAGCCGCAGAATTGGCAAGAGATGGAGCTCGACGGAAGCTTGATAATCGAAGAAGCCTCCGCCAACATCCAAGCTCCACTCCTACGCAAACTGGTCGGAGCGATCGGCAGCGACGATGAACAATCGGAGCAAAGTGACCAACCACAGGTGCTTGAACTCGCTAGCCAGAGTTGCATCGAGTTCGAAGTCGCAGATGGCAGAGCGTACCACGAGGGTTTAAAATTCGGACTGACTGACATTCTTCCCAACACGCTGCTCACTTCCGAAGGCAGCGTAGGCTTTGACGAAACGCTTGACTTTGAAGTCGGCCTGGAGATCCCGTTCGACAAAATGGGTGACGGTCCGTTGCTCGCGAAGATCGGAACTCCCAAGCTGACGATTCCAGTCACCGGGACCTTTCAAGAGCCGCAGGTCGCAATTGGCAAAGGCAAGGCCGTTGGCAGCCTCATCCGCGACGTGGTCCGTTCAGCGACCGACGATCAGATCGACCCCGCACCACTGCTTGAGAAAATCGGAGAGCTCGGTCTGTTGAAAGGAAAGTTGGGCTCAAAAAACGACTCAAACGCACAAGCTCCCGGCAGTGGCAACAAGCCCGAAGAGAGCGGTGCAGAGGCCAGTAACGACGAAGAACCGAAAAAATCGCTGCGTGAACGCCTTCGCGATCGGCTCCGCAATCGCCGCAGTTCAGACACCGAAGATCAGTGAACCAGCGGCGTTCGCGTTGCGAGCTCAGCGGCTACCATCTAAGAACTGGACTAAAGCCTGATTAAAAAGCTCAGGCTGCTCGATGGGAGACAGATGGCCACAGTCGGGAAGCGACTGAAATCGAGCCTTCGGAATCATTGCAGCCCATTCCTTCGACGGCCCGGGAGGCGCGAGTTGATCTTGCTCGCCGGTCAGAACCAGAGTGGGCACTTGGATCTCTGAAAGCCGCTCTTCGAATCCAGCGCGATGCACCATAGCCGTCTGAGCGGCGACGATCGCTTCCGGTGCAACGGATCGCATCATCTCTAGCGTTTTCTGCCGGATATGATCGGCACTTTTTGCAGCCAGTAGCTTTTCGTCCAGCCCCTCGACAGCGGCCGGGGTGCCAGCGGAAAGTGCCTTTTCCGCCATCATCCGACGCCCTGCCTTGGCTGCGTCAGCATCCAAGCCCGGTCGCGTGCTCGTCAACACCAGTTGGCTCAACCGTTCAGGATGTCGTGCCCAGTATTCGAACGCTACGTAGCCTCCCATCGAAAGTCCACAGAGTGCAATCGGCTCATCGTGCGCCAAGCTGTGGCCAACAAACTCCAAGTCTTCAGCCAAGTCGCCGATCCGGTAGCTCGCGCCCTCAGCCAACGTCGATGCTCCGAAGCCTCTCAGCTCGGGACAAATAACGCGGAACCGCTTGCTCAATTGAGCCAACTGCTCGTCCCACATGCGATGGTCAAGCGGGAAGCCATGCACCAGCATAAGTGCGGGACCGGAACCCGAAGTAACGACAGACAATGCCTGGCCATTTGGCCCTAAGAGTGATAGCCGGTGCATTAGTGTCCCTTTGGATTTGTCCACAACGTGCGTTTGCGATCGACCAGACTACTGACGCACTCTCAGCACTGAACAACTAAGTCGATGTTAGATAACTTCGCTACAATTGCCCCGCGTTCAATATATATACATGCCAGTGATCATCAGTCCTGAAAGTTTGGTATTTCAACAATAGACTGGAATGGATGTTCGAATATTCCCTGAAGCTCTTTGACACCGATTCCCTCCCTCCTCGATGGCACTGCGGGATTTGGACGCCAGGACACGGATGGCCGCACATCATTTCTGATCTAGCGACATTCGGGGCCTACGTCACCATTCCGTTTGCCACGCTTTCCTTGATCCCCATGTCCTCGACCACATCTATTTCCACTGCGAGGGAAAAGAAGCAGGTCATCCATTCATGCATTGCGTATCGATTACGCCCCGTTGTGCCTAAAAGGCGTCGACGCACTCCGGTTACCAAGTCGACTTAGCGGAGCGCGGGGAAGAAGGACTGCAGAGGCTGTGTCTTTTTGACTGTTCCGTTGTTTTGACCGATTTTCAGATACCAGGGCTTGAGGTCGCTGAGCGCGCTTGAAACTTGGCCTCGTCGATCGCAGTCATTTTGATGACAGGGTACCTGGCTGCTCGCGAACTATTCAGCCGTAACGGCAATCCCGTGCATAAAGTACTGATGAAGCCATTTCCGATGAACGAACTCACACTTGCTATGCGGATGTATACGGCGGAGCGCAGCATGTTGATCTTCAGCATTGGTTAAGTCCTAGCAGGTTAGCTCGTGCACGGGGAGAGCCGACCTTCAATTTCTGGTCCTGCCGTACAGAGCTGTGGCGGACTACACGCTGCCAAGCCAGAGCCGCCAGAGCCAGCGCAGCAAGAGAAGGCAGGCTATAGGGACGAGCATTCGCTCATTGATCCAAATGAGTCGTCGGTACCAAGCGTTCTCTCGGCGGCGCTGCCAAGGTACAAACGCGTACCAGAGCGACAAAGGCAATTGAGCGAGGGTGTAAGCAAACAGGATGAAGCTTACCGCGTGCAGTTGCCAAGCGTCCCCCAGGCGGCCGTGGGCAATGTGAACGAAACTGCGAGTGAGTCCACAACCTGGACAGTCCATCCCAAAGGTGCCGCGAAACGCACACGTTTCCGGTAACGCGATCTGCACGAACGGCAGCTCCACCAACCTGCCGTCCACCACGCTGAACGAGTAGGCCGCCAGCAGTACCAAGACCGCTCCGCCAAACCAAACCACCGCACCCACATCCAAACGCCGCACTACTGGCGAACTCTGTTTAGCGACTTCGGTTTGAACTTCAGGGCTTGAACTCACAGACTTCACTCAATTGGTTTCGAGAGTTGAATGCAGGGAACCGTCAAAACCCCCACCATCGCCACGCCCATCTCGTAAGCTCTTCTTGCCAAGCCGAAAAACGACGAACCAGAGCACAAGCATGACACCGAGCAGCACTAGAAACTCAATGTACGTCTCACGCATTAGCGTCGCCCCCAACTTATCAACCGGGTCGCGAACCGCCGCGCTTCGTTCTTGGACCAAAACCCACAAGTCACTGAATTCACCGTCCGCGTTGCCAGACTTCCTTGGTTGTTCCGGCAAACGGACGGCACGCAGCGCTGCAATCCAGTCGCCCCCAAAGGCATCGCCACCAGTGAGCTTGGCCATCGGATCTTGGTAATTTGCAATCCCGTCCGTTTTAGACAGTTCGCTCAAGATGCGTCCATCGATAATCGGTACTTTGGAAAGATTCGCTTTCTCGACGCGCTCACTCAGAAACGGATGCTGGATCAAAGCACCCTGGTTCGGCCCGAAACGCCCATCAACGAGGCAGGCAAAGCGGATATCGTTGGCTGTCTCTTCATCGGCGAGTAATTCAAAATTCCCGAGATTGATCGTCAGCACAAGTACACCCAGTGGCTCGATGCGGCTTGTCTCGTCAACATCTTCGGCGCCCATTTCGTCGTCGCCCGACGCCGGCCAAACAGGTGCACTAATGGCAACTTTCCATTTGCCCGTCGTTGTACTCAAAAAGTGTGCGGACAGGTGCGGATATCGCAACGGGCTAAAACTAGTTGGCGGCATTGAGCGATCACCGTCCGCGCGCCGGCCGTTAAAATAGCTTCGCCAAGCAAAGTTCTTACCAATCGAATTGGCAGCTAAGCGATCTTCTTTTTCTGCAAAGTAAATTCCCAGATTCGTACCGCGTGCATCGTTGACAAACATCGAATTGAAAATCGCACTCTTGCGGGACTGCGTACTCACAATTTTCGTGAGTCGTTTTTCTAAGTAGCCGTTGGTCGCATGCTGCTCTGCCAACGATTTGAAAGCGGAAACATTGTCTGGTGAAGGCTCGGCGTAGACTCGGTCCAATTCATCGTCACCGTTCGCATAGAGTTGAGTCAGCACCTTACGCAACTCAGGACTCGCGGCTTCGTCCTCAACCAAGTTGTAGAGGGCAGCGATTTCGGATTCCAACGTCTTGGCAGCAAACCGACATGTATCCTTGTTGCTACGAATCGCTTGCTGGCTTAACTCTTGAATCGTTTCATCCTGGGCCACGCGAATACTCTTCGTCGAGAAAAGCAACATCAGTGGCAACAATAGCAGCGGCCCGAGAATCCCCAGCACGTAAATCGGTCGTCGTGTGCGGGCACGGGTTCTAGAGTCGAGTGCTCCGATCACCTGCTGCACGTTCGAGTAGCGATCCTTGGGATCCGGCGCTAAGCATCGATCGATGATTTGGCAAAGCGACTTGTCGATCCCTCGCCGTCGATAATGAAGTCTTGGCTTTCGCGAAGACAGAATTGTTTTGCGATACCGTACCAATCGAGCGTTCAACGAATCGGCAGTGTCAAGCGTCTCGACTACTTCCGGAGTGCGGTAGGGAGGGCTACCGACGAGCATGCTGTAGCCGATGGCTCCCAAGGCGTAAACGTCCCAGGCTGCATCCGGCACGGCCTCCAAGTCCGCCTGCTCTGGGGCCATGAAAAACAGTGTGCCCAGCGATGGAGTTTGGTCGTCCGACATGCGGCTCTGACCAAAATCGCCGAGCCTCGGTCGCCAATCCTGATCCAGCATGACGTTGGCTGGCTTCAAATCGCAATGCAAGACACCTTTGCTGTGTGCGTAGGAAAGCCCTTCCGAAATCTCGCGCATCAGCTTCGATGCAGCTGGAAGACTCAACGAACCCTGCGCCCGAATCATGTCCTCTAGTGAGCCGTTCTCCAGGTACTCCATCACATAGTACGGCGGCTCTGCCTCCCAACCGACGCCAAGTACTTGGACAATGTAACGGCCTGTCGACATGCTGACTAAGTGATGGACTTCGTGGCGAATCAACTGCCAATCAACACCACCTCGTGAGAGATAAAACTTGATCGCAACCTTTCGGCCCGTGTTCAATTCATGTGCCAACCAGACTTGGCCAAACGCGCCCTGTCCAAGCAACTTATCCATACGATAGCCCTCGACCTCGGCAGGAGGCGTCGAAGCATGAAGACTAAGTTGCTCGGCTTTCTCAAGCCCGCCAAGCGATTGCTGCTGAGTAAAATCTGCGTCCATTCTCTACTTATTGCTGTGGGAACCGACTTCCGTCCATCCATCTCGCTTACGTTACCGCCAAACGAATGTAATCGTGGCTCATTCGCGTCTGAATCACGTGTAAGACCCACGACATTCTACCCACTGACGAGTATTTACGCCGGAGTAAAAGGGAGCAGCAGCAGGGCAAGTCACTTTTTCAGTTTGGCAGGCTAGTAGACCGGCTGTCCCAGCTGGTCTACTAGCCTATTCTCCGGTCGGAAATCCGAGCAACTCTGTGAAGCTTGAAACTCAAATTTACCCTGGGCGAAACGTCAGGTTTTCGCCGGTCCGCCTTTGGCTTTTGACGCTATGAAGAATACTGCAGAGCGGTACAAGACGGCTACAGGCTGGTTTCGCGTAGAGTGCCGATCAGGGCTCGGGGTGGGGTTCTTCGGGCTCCGATCGCGCATAAAAAAAGGCGAGCCGGCTATAAAGAATAACCGACTCGCCAACACGGGGGGTGAGAAAGCTAATGCTTTCTAGAGCAATCCATCCGCTCCGCTAAATTGTAGGTTCCTCTGAAAGGGCCATAGGAAGATTGGGAAAACAAACTCATCTCTAAGCCTCTAGCAACACCGATTACATCCGGCTGTACGCACTGTTCCGACGCACAGCAAAGCGTACCGCAAGTTCTTACTGGGATCGTCACACTTTGCAAATAAGTACGCCCCCCCAATCCTTCGGACGACCGCAAATTTACAGTTGAAAGATGTGTTCAGCGGGTACATCGCGGCCTACCAGCACCGTTTTCTAGAAGAATCTACAGGTAGGACATCGGTCGATCCCGACGATAATCGACCCAAGACGATCAACAGGAAACACTAGCTGTGCCACTTTTTAGAACAGATCGTCGCCTTCCAGCTGAGCTGGAGTCAGCTTGCGGATTCGTTTCAGTTCTTCGCTCGTGAATTGGCCCCAGGCGATCTTCAGCACTTTCACATTGCGCCAGTCTGAATCGCTCAGTCCACCCGCTGTGACATCCGTACGGCTTAAATCAACATCAAAGATCATGCTCGAGCCCGTTAGCGCATCCAAAGCTGCATCCGTGACCGAAGTGTCGGAGAGATCTAAGCTCACCCACGCTGCTGACAGCACCTCGGCCAAATCGCTGTCTTTAACTCCCGATCCTCTGAGCAACACTGTTAGTCCACGAGCAATCGCATCTTCGAACCCCAGTCCGGAGAAATCGGTGCCATTCAGTGCAAGTGTTTGCAAACCCGCGAGTTTGCTACTCGCTACTCCGCTTTCACTGATCGTGCCATTCTCTAAGTGCAGGCCGTAGCTGCACAATGCCAACACGTCGGGAATCGCCGCATCCGTCAGCGAGTCGTCGCCCAAGTAGAGATTGTTAATCGCAACTCCGCTGGTCGCAGCCTTCTGCAGCTCGGCATCAAGCAGCGGATTACCCTGCAAACGCAACTCCTCGAGGGAAAAGCCCGCCAATTCTTTAGCGGAAAGACAACTCCCGTCCAATTCATTGTCTCCGACATCTAAAGACAGATAACTCCCGAGTCGCGATGGCTCGAGCAAGCGAATCAATTCCGCATCCGTCAATTGGCAGCCGCGAATCGCCAACTGCGACGGCAGAGCATCGAACAGGGGCTCAAGCTCGCTAAAAGTAAGCCCAAGATCGCTTATATCGAGTGCGAAGATCGACGAATTGTTCTTCAACAACTCGCACCAGCGTTCTTTGGAGCCCTGAAGTCCTGCAATCTTCAGTTCCGTTAATGCGAGATCGAGGAGCGGTGCGACTCCATCAGGAGTCAACTGGGAGCGTGAAACATTCAGCCGCGCTAGTTTCGGAAATTGCCTCAGAGTCGCGACGCAAGCATCGGTCACTTGAGTATCAGACAAATCCAGAGCGTCTATACCGCGATACCTCAGCAGCTTGGCCACCGTCGAATCGTCGGCGGAAGGCGGAAGCTTAACCAACGTAACTTCATAGTTCGAAGCTTGAACAACTCCGCCCTCTTCATAAATGCTTCGCGCAAAGCCGTTTATTTCCACGAGCAGCGCGTCCCGACGCAACTGCAATCCGTAAGTCAGCAACGAACCGACGACTGCGAAAGCGAAGATCAGCCCAGCACACAGTCTTGCTCCGCGATTCGAATCCCAGAATCCCGACTGTTCAGTCTCCTTGTCCGACGATACTTGTTGGGCAACGCCTAGCTCGGGCACTTCCGCGTTGGCTGGCTCGGACCAAGGCGACGGATCGCTTCCGATGTTCGTAGCAGCCATTGACTGTGCCTCTGCAGCACTCCGTTCTGGAGCGAGACTTGGGTCCGTCACGCCCGCCGCGGATGCCAGAGCTGGAACAGTTTTCGCCGCTCGCGCGAATCGGTAACCACTCGCTTTTAGCACCCAACAACCGATGAAGAACGTCACACAGGCTGAAAGTGGAACCGCGATCGCCGCCATTACCGCCTCTGGGGCGGGACCGAAAGCTGCCGTCGAGGCGATCGTGAGTCCAGCCGCGATGAAGCACACAACGGCAGTAAAAATGAGTTGCCCAATCAAAGCCCTTCGCTGCTCGCGAATCATCATCCCGACTAGAGATGCCGGGAACGCCAGGACGCCCAAGAAAGCGAAAGTGATACTGGAACTCGCCACCACCGGCCAGTACATGAACGAACTGATTTCCCACACGACTTGCGGCACCCGCGACATATAGATCAACGCGCCGACTACGGCCGTCACAATAAAGTAATCATTGATCGAGAATTGAACGCGTTGCGGGTCCGTGGATCGACGCGTGATATGCCAGCCTGCCACAAATCTTGCGATCAGGTAGGGCACTGTCGAGATGAGCAGGATGGTGGGAATCAAGAGTATGGACCAGAAGGCGTATCCGAACTCCAGCCCGCCAACTCCAATGGAGTCCTGCGTGAGCTGGCCTGTGATCAGAAGAAAAAATCCCAAGCAGGCAAACAGGCTGCCGACGGTGAACCCCCGAATCCAGCGTAACCACCCGAAGCCCGCGAGCATTGCCAAGAAAGCGGCCTGTCCGCAAACCGTTCCCAATAGGAACGTAAGGAAGAGCCAGGCCCTGCCAGCGCCGGTCGCCACGCTATTGACGATCATTGGAACCAGAACGAAATCAAGCCCGAAAAGCAGCAGCAGATACACTACGATCGGAGCCCGTGTTGTGAGCTTTTCTATTGGCTGGTGGGCTCCCGGTTGATCATCCAAACCAGGATTCAAAACCGTCGACGCAGCCTCTTGAGGCCCATTGACCACACCTGGAAGCTCGTCGCGAAGAGTCTGCTTAGCATCCCCTCCTGCTGGGTTCGATTCGTCTTGCATTAAGCTCTCTTCCCGTTGGCACCAAGGAATTGCCTACTTGGACTCTGGACTCTGGACTCTGGACTCTGGACTCTGGACTCTGGACTCTGGACTCTGGACTCTGGACTCTGGACTCTGGACTCTGGACTCTGGACTCTGGACTCTGGACTCTGGACTCTGG
>JBGCCZ010000208.1:0-30736 GCA_045105035.1 Pirellulaceae bacterium
AAGAACTCCCAGCAGGACACGATCAAACCTAACTCAACCTCTTTGCTTACACGCCCTGGTGGGACGCAACAAAGCAACTCGCTCAACTGATTTGAGCAATCACCTCCGCAGCCTGCTGCGTCCTGAAATCGCTCCACCTACGCCTGGGATGCGAAACAGCAGGCAAGCAAATCTGTGGTTGGTGGCAAGGGACAAGTCTTCGAGTACGACTTACAGGGGCGGTTGGCTGCGGTGACGACGACTCCGGCGACGGGCATTCAGTCGCAGGTCGTTTATGAATACGGATCAAGCGGGATTCGGATCTCTGCGGCCGAGTATGAAGACACAAATAGCGACGGAGTATTTGAATCCTCGGAGCTAGTGCAAACCACCGAGTACTTGATCGATCAGCGCAACCATACTGGGTACGCCCAGACGATTGTAGAGACGACTAAAGATAGTGCTGGGCAAATCGTGAAACGCGTCGCGTACACCTTCGGTACCGATGAGATCACGCAAACGACAACGGAATACGTGGGTGGAGTGGCTCAGGGCTCGGAGGTACACAGCTTTGAGAGATAGAAAAGGGGTCAGGTCTCTTTAAACCGTGACTGCTTGTGGTATTCTCGTTTTCACGCCACGTTCACCTAGAGCAGATGAAGCGAATGGGCTGTATCACGCCCTGAATCGAGGAAACCTGCGGTCGACGATCTTCCGCAGGAACAACTAGGCAGGTTGCAGAAGGGAACCGGCATAGCCGACGACTTGGGACTTGTCGCCAGAGACTTCGGCACTGGTCGTGTAGGCGAGCTCTTCGACTTTGAAGTCGCGACCCAAACGATGCAGTGTTTCCATCACAAATGCAGCCGGGACTAGACCACACATGCTGATCTCCTCATTGCGGCAAGTCTCGATAAGTTGCTTAGGATCACCAGTTGCCATGGCGTCCAACGCCAGGCGATCGCGCCGACGATTTTCTGCCTCCGGCGCGTAATGATTCATGTCACTGGAAATCACCAACAACGGAAGTTCGGGCAAAGACTTCAAGAACTCCGCGAACTCGCGGGCGGCCTCGAGAATATCCTCAGGACTTCCGCCATTGAGAGCCATGCCAACCACGCTGGCGTTCGGAGCCACACGTTCCAAGATCGGCAGTTGAACTTCGATTCCGTGCTCGTTCTGATGGGCGACGGCATCCAAACCAACAGGGGTAACCGCCTCTGCAATCCCCTTCGCAAGCTCTGGATCACTGGCGATCGAAGTGGTATCCGAGAGCCGCCAAGTTTCGAAAGGACATACGGACCAATTGACACCATCTGGAGTGTGTTTGGGCGAGATGACGATCATCTTTCGCGATTCAAGGTTTTCTACGCTTCTCCAAACCCGCGCCGCAATCTTCCCGCTGTACTTAATTCCAGCGTGAGGCACCATGATGGCGAGCGGCGAAGACGTTTCCGGTGCTTCCTCTTTAAACAACGTTCCGACCACTGCCCGTCGGGCGGCATCCTCGGCCGGGTAGAACTTCCCAGCCACGGCAGGCGGACGGACACCAGACGCTGGCACCGGCTGCGGCCCCGACACACAGACGACCTTAGGCATCGTCGACAAAACCTGCACGCTGTGGAGTGCCGCGTCACGGCTACTGATCGGCAACAGCTCTCTCAGCCGCTGGCGTGTCTCATCGGCCGATGCCCCCGGATCGTACCCGAGCCCACAGTGTCGCGGATCCGAGATCAAGATACCTCGATCGACTGTGTTGAGCCCTTCTAAGTCGGCTTTGGGACCATAGCCATGCATGGCCGGGTCAAAGCCGATGGTGAGCCCCACTTGCATCTTGCCACTGAATCCTCGCTGCCGGAACATCTCTGCGGCTTGCTGACTCATTTGGTACAGGGTCGACTGCAAGGGAACGCCTGGGCGATACGACACCTGAATTAAGTTGCCTTGCTGCATCGGACTGTCCTCGCCTTCGGACTGCCACTGCAGCGCCATCACGAGAGCGTTGACCGTTGCGTCCGGCAAACCTGGAATCACGTAACTTGGCGTTCCACCCGAGGAGAAAGCTGCAATATTCTGCCCCACCACTCGCGTGTACTGCGTTAAGGCCTCGACCGAGAGTGCTGGAGTCACAAACGGATTGTGATCTTCTGGCACGAAGCGGCCCAGCGGTGCTCCCATAGACTTGCCAAGAAACGTGAAGAGCTGAGTGTCTGCTTGCTCCCAAGCACCGATAGGCAGTCCCGCTTTTTGACAGACAGCATGCAAAAACTGCTCGGCGTTCCATCCTCGCTCTACGGCAACAGATGGAAGCAACAAGCCGTTTTGCTTTCCGCGCTGGATCATCAAGCCTCGCTTACCAATTTCGACCGCGGCGATTCGATCCGAGCCTTCCACATTCACTTTCTCGAACCCGCCCAGAAGCGTTACGTCTAGATCCAAGTAAGGCAGTTCACATGGCGATATCGGAGCCATCCGCGTGTCTTCGTTAGCAGTCTTCACCGCGGCCGCTCCCACACTTCCGCCAACTGTCATCGGCTTTCCGAGTACGCCGCAACAGCCGCGCAGCAGATCGCCGCGTTTGAGCGTCACAAAAGCGCCCATCACCATTGCATCGGCGAAATCCCCGAGCGCGTCGGCAGGAGTTGCCGTAGTCTTTTCACCTTTCACAGAAGCAATGAGCCACTCTGCTGCAAACGCGCACAACTTCTGTTGCTGTGCCGAAGCGATCTTCTCCAAATTCAAGAGCTGTGGCGGCTTGTTTGGTCGAGGCTGTGGAGCGTCTGGTTGCGCGGGTGTTTGACTCACGATGTTGTCCTTCACATGTTCCTGGGAATTCAAGTCTGAGCCAGTCGAAATCTGATATACCGCTGGCTGACTGCTTTGCTGACCGTCTATTTGACGCTGTACGTTGATTTGTTCCGCTGCCGATGCCTTCGACATCGTCGAAAAGTCCTCAATGCGAATCGGCTGTCGCTTCGCCCCCCATCGACCACACGTTTCACCGAATCGGCCCGGAATCTCCTGCTGGCACTGGACACAACGCCCTTGCGAGTCGATTTGGTAGTCGCCTAGTTCGTACCAGTTGCGATCCACAAGTAGGTGCTTGCAGCGATGGCAAAACGTACTCTGGCGTTGGCGATCATGCACGTTACCAACGTAGGCGTACCGAATCCCTTCGGCCCAAGCAATCTCCTGAGCGCGGATAAGTAAGCTTGGGTCAGTTCGCGAACGGTCCATCATCCTAAAGTCCGGATGGAAGGCGGTGAAGTGCATCGGGACTGCATCGCCCAGATGCTCAAGCACCCAGCCGCACATCTTACGCAGCTCACCAGAACTATCGTTCAAATCCGGAATCAGTAGGTTGGTGAGCTCGAACCATACATCTGTCTCGCGTTTTAGATAAACCAACGTCTCCAGCACTGGCTCTAAGTGCGAGTACGTCACCTTGTGATAAAAATCCTCGGTGAACGCTTTGAGGTCTACGTTCGCAGCATCCATGAACTCAAAGAAGGGCTCTCGCGCCTCGGGCGTTATATAGCCAGCCGTCACAGCCACATTGCGAACGTCTCGTTCCCGACATGCCTTCGCCGTATCGATAGCGTACTCAGCCCAGATAATGGGATCGTTGTAGGTGTAGGCCACGCTCTGGCAACCGTGCGCGACGGCGGCCTGCGCAATTGCTTCCGGTTCCGCCGTCGCACTTAAACGCTCCACCTCACGCGACTTGGAGATATCCCAGTTCTGACAGAACTTGCATCCCAAGTTGCAGCCCGCGGTTCCGAAGCTCAGTACGGCTGTGCCAGGATAAAAATGATTGAGCGGCTTCTTCTCGATTGGATCAATGCAAAACCCTGTACTGCGACCATAAGTCGTCAGTACCATCTCGCCATCGCGGTTCTCACGCACAAAGCAGAAGCCCCGATCGCCGGGTTTAAGGCGACACTTCCGGGGACAAAGTACGCATTCGATTCGATCCTCGTCGCTAACTGGATTCCACCAAGCACCTTGGCTGGTTCCGTCGGCGTTCCGTTGCCAGACGGAGTCGCGTTGCATTCCTGAATTCACTCGAACGGACTCCTCTTGAGGGGATACCGAATCGCACTAGCGTAGGCACTGACTCAGCATAACGGCTAAGTCGTCGCATTCTCGGCAACACTCAGTGCTTGGTAGATCGTGAATGCTTCCTCCATCAGAGTCTTGTACTCATCTGGCTTCACCCGTTTGCGTGGACGGTAGAAGACGAAGCAACCCGGCTTCGATTCGACCGCGACTTTGGGCAGCCCCACAAAGGCACTTCGCCGCTTGCTGTCAAAGAACTGACGAATCGCCTCGACATCCTCACCCTTGAGTAGGAAAGCGTTCGAAAATTCCGGATCCTCATCAAAGTCGATGTCCTTGAATCCAAACCAGTCTGCGATTCGGTGCAGGAAGCTCTCGGGAGAGATCGTAAACGAAGGCGTCTGAAGTGAATCCGAATGCGCGAGCACCATGGACTGACGGTGTGTTGTCCGATTCTTGCCGCTACCGGTCGTGAATTCGTAGTCGAATATCGTCATCCTCAACACGCCCGAATCAGCAATCACGGCGTTTTTTGCCTTCTGCCCCCTGCCCTTGTTCGCAATCCCAAAATGGCTGAACGCTTGGCCGTCCGCACTGGGTAGTTGCTCATGAAACTTAATCCCGAGATCTTCCGCGTAGTTGGAAATCGCTTCCCTACGCTTCTTTTCGCTGCGTCTGGCGACCAACAGAATAGCCGCAGTCGTCAAGACAACACCGCCGACAATGATGATGAAGAAATACCCGTCTTGGACCGCCAGCAGTTGCATTGAGGATTGCTCCATCGGTGGCACTTGAGGAAAAGGGGCAGTTGAAGAACATCGCTTGAATTATGATAGCGGCCTCGCAGCGATTGAAATCAAGCGATTCCGCGTTCGACTTCCAAGAAACCTCAGGCTTCGCCCGATTAGGTGCCACAAGCCTTACTGTTCTTGACTCGCTCAGTCCGTTACTCAGCTCATCCGCCGATTCTTCTTCTCAGCCAGGTCCATGAACTCACGCAAGACTGCCGCCAAAACGCGCGATACTTGGATCTACCATTCGAGCGATGAACACGATGGTAAGACGCTAGCTGCTGCTCTTCGCGACCTGTCGCAACAAGAGCAGGCCCAGGAAACCTCCCGAGGGCAGGCGAAGAAGTGGATCGAGAATCGCCAAGTTCAAGTGAATGGTAACCTCTGCCTAGATGAAGCGCGGCGCGTCACGGCAAAGGACGTCATTAAAGTCCATCACGAGCCACTGCCCAGACCGCTTGAGGCCCGCGATATTCGCTTGGCGCACGTCGACGACGACCTCATTGTGGTCGAGAAGCCGGCCGGCATCACCACAGTTCGCCACTTCGCGGAACGCAAATTATCTACGCGACGACGTCAGCTCCAACCGACTTTAGACGAACTCTTACCCCAAGTTCTCGCCAAGAAGCTCGGGCTGCGCTGGCCGCCCTTGCCGCCTGAAGGCATGAACAAAGGTCGCCGTTCGACGAATTCCAGTCGAGCTCGCAAGCGGCCCGGGCAAATCCAGAATGCTAAAAAGCTACCGCGCGAGTTGCAGATCTTTCCAGTCCACCGCTTGGACCGGGATACCAGCGGTCTGATGCTCTTCGCTCGAAACAACCTGGCGGAACAGCGGCTCATTTCGATGTTTCGCAGGCACACGATCCAGCGTCTGTACACCGCGTTCTGCGCCGGAGAGATTGAACCGCAAAAGATTGAATCCATGTTAGTCAGAGATCGCGGTGATGGAGTGCGAGGATCGTTGCGGGACGGTGCCGACGTCCCCGAGGATCAGCCGCAGCCACTACCTGCAACGACCCACATTCTGAAAAGTGAAACGATTGCTCAAGGAAAGTTCTCCAAGATCCGCTGTCGGTTAGAGACCGGCCGCACCCATCAGATTCGCATCCACTTGGCCGAAGCCGGACACCCGATCTGCGGTGACAGTATTTACCAACAGCACTTGGATGGCACCCACGTCGAAGACACCAGCTGCGCTCCACGACAGACGCTCCACTCGCATCAACTCGAATTCTCGCATCCAATCTCTGGGGAACATCTTCGTTTCGTGATGCCGCTTCCAAAGGATCTTAAAGAATGGCTAAAGAAGGTCGACCCTAAGGAAGAAGAGAAGAGCCCTACCCGAGAGTGAGCGGCCGACCTTTCCTCTATTCCTCAACTAGAGCTCAGAGCGGGAAGGTAGCAAGAATTCTGCCCACGCGTTATTCCTAATCCTGAACTGGCTTCGGCATCAAGCGAAAGAACCACTCCGGTGTTCCATGACGCAGGTTATCAAGAATGACCGCGACAATGATGATGCAACCGATAATGATGTGAGTGTAAGTGTCAGGGATTTCCAACAGCCCGCAGCCATTGCGAATGACGACGATAATTAGAGCTCCGATCATCGTGCCGAGTACAGAACCGCGACCGCCGCTGAGACTGCCGCCGCCGAGTACAACTGCCGCGATGATTTCCAGTTCGACGCCCAAGCCATCTGACGGATTCCCGTTCTTCACGTCGGCGAAGTAGAGTACTCCACCCAACGCGACAAAGACTCCCGCCAACGTGTAGACGCTCACAATAGTCAGCGGCACGTTGATTCCGCAAAGCCGCGCCGTGGATTCACTACTACCCAGCGCAAAGATGTTTCGACCAAAAACCGTGTAGCGCAGAAGCAAGCCCACGAGAACGGCCAAGATGACCGCTAGAATTGCATTGGTAGGCACATACGCGATCCACTCGTACTTTTCCGCCTTCGGTCCCGTGTAGCAAAGATTCTGAAGCCACTGAGGTTGATGTTGTGGAGGGGCATAAACCGTGGACTCATCGGCCACGATCTGACCGATCCCGAGAAAGATCGTCATCGTCCCCAGCGTGACGATAAAGGGCACTACCCGCGTCAAACTAATGAGCCCTCCGTTGAATAGACCGCAACAACAACCGGTCAGGATTGTGAGCAGGACCGTGACAGCAATAGCCCCGGCGAAGCCTGCTTGATCGTTCGTGGTCTCAGAGAATTTCAGTTGTGTCGCGAGCACCGTGCCGCAAAGCGAGAGTGCTGTTCCCGCTGACAAGTCGATGCCGCCCGCAATAATGACCAGCGTCATCCCCAGTGCGGGTACCGCGATCAGCGAAGCCGTGCTTGTCAGCACACGTGCATTCCTTAGCGACAAGAAACTCCCGCGTCCCCAAACGGAGTCCGCAATGGCGAAGCCAGCCACAATGACCGCTAGTGCCAGCAGAGGACCGATCTGCGAACGCACAATCAGGTTGAACACCTTGCTCAAAGTACTCTTCTTCCGATTCATAAATCTATTCGTCTTTGCGCTCTGTGGGGCTCGTTGATTCGCGGGTCTTGAACTAGCTACGGCGCTTTGTCATCCAACGCCTGTGACGGCTTGTCATCCAACGCCTGTAACGGCTTAGCGTCCAAGGCAATAGCGCTTTGCAGCAATGAATCGTCAGTCCAGTCGCTTGCGTCCCGGACTTCTCGGAGCCGGCCACGATTCATCACTCCGATACGATCGCAGACGGCGAGCAACTCGGGCAGATAGGAACTCACAAACACGACCGTCTTGCCTTCGGCGGCCAACTGCCCCATGAAGCGATAGATCTCTGCCTTCGTTCCTACATCGATCCCTTTCGTCGGTTCATCCAGGAGCAAGATCCTTGCGTCCTGGTGCAGAATGCGGGCGATCGCGACTTTTTGCTGATTGCCACCGGATAGCTCCGTAACAGGTTGGCTGCCGCTGTGGGCTTTAACTTCTACGCGTTGCATGAGCGCTTCGGCCGCTGTGCGTCTGGCGTTTAAATTCAAACAGCCAAAACGAGAATACTGGCCCAGGTTGCTGAGTGTAATGTTTTCGATGATCGATCGATCTTGAGCCAAACCTTCGCCCTTACGATCCTCCGAGAGCATGCCCATGCCGGATTTCATTCGCGCTCGTACATTTGCCGCGATCGCCGAACCTTCGAATCGGACAACTCCATCCCGTACCGGATCTAACCCAAACACGCATCTCAGCAACTCAGTCCGCCCCGCTCCAACCAAGCCCGATACCCCAAAGATCTCACCTCGCCTCAGTCGAAAACTCACTTCCTTCGGCGATGCTTGAGCAGAATCGTTGGCCACCGGATCTCCCCACAGACCTTCGACTTCGACACATTCTTGTTGCGGCTCGTGTGGAACTCCAGGAAACAAGCTCTCTACATCTCGGCCAACCATCAGCGACACAATTTGCTCATCGGAAACATCATCGATCTGACCTTGCCCGACATTCTCTCCGTCTCGCAAAACGACGTAGCGATTCGCAACTGCGCGAACTTCCTCTAAGAAATGGCTGATATAGACAATCGCCAATCCGTCTTCCCGAAGACGATGCAGAATCTTGAACAGGCGATCTACATCGGCTTGAGGCAGCGAACTAGTGGGTTCATCAAACAGAATCACGCGCGCATTGCATGCCAAAGCGCGCGCAATTTCGATCAATTGCTGCGTCGCTACGGACTGCTCGCCAACGATGGATTGTGGCGAAATCTCTGTGAGCCCAACCGTCTCTAGCGCCTCGCGCACGGTCTGGCGCTGAGCCCCACGGAACAACAAACCGCCGCCTGTTCCCCGCTGCCCCAACAAGATGTTGTCTTCAATCGACAAATCAGGAGCCAAGTTAAGTTCCTGATAAATCATTGCGATTCCGGACCGTCGCGAATCGCTGGGACCTGAGGGCTCGAACGATTCTCCTGCGAGTCGCATGGATCCAGAATCCGCACGATGAGCCCCACTAAGTGTCTTCAGCAGCGTACTCTTGCCAGCTCCATTTTCTCCAATCAACGCTAACACCTCGCCAGCGTAAACCTCGAGACTCACGCCCCGAAGCGCACGAGTTGGACCGAAACTCTTGCGAATGTCGCTTATCTCAAGCAGTAGTTCAGGAGTCGACATGGAGGATCAGTAGAAGAGTCGGGAAGCCGTATTCAATGAGCCCTGCGATCACCCTTCCATCTCGAGCGGGCAAACGCGAAGTGAGTGGCGAGGGTTCTTGGGAGGGACGAGCCCTAGCGAGTGGAAAGTCTCCTGCCATGCCGTTCACGTTCGACGGGGACTACGGCGCGGCGGATAACGACATGGATTCTGCCGACGCAACAATCGCATCGCAAGCCCGATGAATCTGTTCATCACTTACGTCCATATGTGTCACCAAACGCACAAATTGTTCGCCAAAGGGAAACGCGCCCACTCCATGTGCGGCCAGCTCCTGGACAAATTCTGCGGGAGTACCCAGTTTCGGATCGATGCGGAGCAAGACAATATTCGTTTCGGGTAGAGCATCGAGCGAAACACCTTCCGCATTTCGCGCTGACGAGGCTAACAACATCGCTTTGTCATGATCTTCGTCGAGTCGCTGCACGTGATGCTCCAGAGCGTGCAAAGCGCCCGCGGCGATGATACCGGCCTGTCGCATGCCTCCGCCAAGCAGCTTTCGGATTCGGCGTGCATGTTTGATAAAGTCAGCACTACCCAGGAGAGCCGATCCAACAGGTGCCCCCAACCCCTTCGAAAAGCAGACGCTCAGCGTGTCGAAGTGCTCGGCCCATCGCTTGGCCTCAATGCCTGAAGCAACAATCGCGTTGAACAGCCGAGCGCCATCCAAATGACGCTTGAGTCCCAGGTCTTTCGCCCAGTTGCAGATGGCTGCCACTTTCTCCAGCGGCTGGATCGTCCCGCCACCTCGATTGTGCGTATTCTCCAGACAGACCAGCGAAGTTCGGGCGGCATGGTCATCGTCGGGATTCACCGTTCCCTCGAACTGACTGGCGTCCAGAATCCCACGCTGTCCTGCAATCAGCTTTGGTGAGACTCCGCTGAGCTGCGCGAACCCGCCCTGCTCATACTTATAGATGTGGCATTCGGCCTCGCAGATAAGCTCGTCACCGGGCTGGCAATGACAGCGGACGGCAATCTGATTGGCCATTGATCCGCTCGGAACAAACAACGCGGATTCCATTCCGAACATCTCAGCGACGGTATCTTGCAGACGCTCCACGGTCGGATCGACGCAAATGACATCATCGCCGACTTCAGCCTCAGCCATCGCTTGCCGCATGGCGGCAGTCGGTTTGGTCACCGTGTCGCTGCGGAGGTCAATTTCAGGAACTTGGTTCATCGAGACAATCTGTCCGTTCGCAAATGAGGCAACTCTCGGGAAATTGTGTGATTGCAGCATAACCTGTTCGGTTAGCGGTGTGTCCCGGAAGGTGGCTTTCGGATGGCGGATCAAGGTGGCAAGTTCGCCAAGTGGTCGTGCCCTGCCAGCCAAATTGACTTTGCAGATTGCTGCCGACCGTTTCTACTTACGGCCCGAGGCATTGTTTGAACCTCGGCAGCCAGATCCTTTCCTCCAACGTTCGTGTGCCGAACCCTTCTCGCATGACCGCACCGCAACTTGAGATACCAACGATTGACGCGCGACAGGCCGGATTCGAAACCGACTTGGACGCCCTGCGAGCCAAACTGAGTCCCTCAGGCAACGTGGTCAGCCCGAAAGGCCGCGAGCTAACAGAGCGGGTTTTTGGCGAAGCTTTGTTGCCCAGTCAAGTCGTTGAGCGAATTTGTGCCGAGGTTGAATCCCAGGGCCGTGCGGCGTTGGAAAAATACACAGCCGCGCTTGATAATCACGAGCTCGGGACCGAACTTCGACTGCCCGTCGAGCGACTGGAAGAAGCCCACGCGGACGCAGACCCAGTATTTCTCGACGCCGTCCGTCGCATTCGGGACAACATCCACGCATTTCAGTCCGCAATTCTGCATGAGAACCAATCCGTCGAGCCCACTGCGGGAATTCGCCTCGATCAGCGGTACGTCCCGCTCAAGCGTATCGGAGTATGCGTACCGGGCGGCGCAGCGGCTTATCCTTCAACCGTCTTGATGACGGTAGTTCCCGCCCTGGCGGCCGGTGTAGAAGAGATCGCCGTCGTGGCTCCCCCCACCGAGTTTGGTGCGTACAACTCGGCCGTACTGGCGACTTGTCATGAGTTGGGCGTTCGCGAAGTCTACCCGATCGGCGGTGCTCAAGCCGTCGCCTCGCTGGCCTACGGCGTTGAAGGCGTGCCCGCTGTCGACAAGATCGTCGGCCCGGGCAACCTGTTCGTGGCCTTGGCAAAAAAGCATGTTTACGGCACCGTCGATATCGATTCGATCGCCGGACCGAGCGAAGTGGTCGTCATCACCGACTCGACCACGAATCCGGCCTACACGGCTGCGGACATGTTGGCGCAGGCAGAACACTCGCCGGGAGCGAGCCTGCTGATCACCTGGGATGCTGAATCCGTACCTCAAATTGAACAAGAGCTGACTCGGCAACTCAGCCAATTGAGCCGTAGTGAACTAACCTACGACAGTCTCAATGCCTTTGGAGCGTTCATTGTCGTTCGCGACGCAGAACACGCCTGCGAAGTCACGGATCTGATCGCTCCAGAGCACTTGCACATCGCCTGCGAGAATCCAAGGAAGTTATCCGATCAGATCCGCAACGCAGGAGCAACGTTCCTCGGACCTTTCAGCCCCGTAGCACTTGGCGACTATGCAGCCGGTCCATCTCACGTTCTCCCCACAGGCGGTACCGCCCGTTGGGCAGCGGGACTCTCAGCGAATGCATTCTTAAGAAGCGGCAGTGTTATCGAGTACTCGCAAGACGCCCTGCGTGGTATCCAAGCGGAAATTGGAATGCTTGCGGACAGGGAAGGCCTAACCGCTCACCGTCACAGCGTTGACATCCGGCTTGAAGACTCATGAACAACCAGCCGACCGATCCAGCCAGAAACGCTCCCAGCATCGCCCGCTTTTTCCGCCAGGAGATCCGCGACATGGACGCGTATGTCCCGGGAGAGCAACCTCGGGGCAGCAAGATCATCAAGCTAAACACCAACGAGAATCCATATCCGCCATCGCCCAAGGTCATCACCGCCATCCAGCAAGCCGCCACTCAGCGATTGGAACGCTATCCAGACGCACTGGGAACCGCCTTTCGCGTTCGGGCGGCTGAAGTACTCGGTGTTGAACCGGACTGGATCTTGTGCGGCAATGGTAGCGACGACATCCTAACCATTCTCACCCGCGCTTTCGTCGGTCGTGGTGAACGCCTGCGGCTTCCGACTCCCAGCTACATCTTGTATCGCACCCTAGCAGAGCTGCAGGCGGCACAGTTTGAAGAAGTCGCCTTTGATGATGACTTTCAATTGACAGCCGAGTTCGCGAAGCCAAGCGATCAACTGAAACTTGCATTCTTACCGAATCCGAATAGCCCAAGTGGCACAGTGATTCCACCTGCCGAAATCGCCGACTTGGCCGAACAACTAGATTGCCCTCTTCTTGTCGACGAAGCCTACGCCGACTTTGCAGAAGAGAACTGTATCGAATTGGTGAAACGGGACCCACGCATCATGGTCTCACGGACTTTGAGTAAGTCTTACGGTCTGGCGGGATTGCGATTCGGGTTTCTCGTTGCGCAACCAGAGCTCATTGCGATGCTCCGCAAAGTCAAAGACAGCTACAATTGCGACGCTCTGAGTCTGGCAGGTGCCACTGCCGCCATTGATGACCAAAAGTGGCTACAAGATAACGTTGCCAAGATTAAGTCGACCCGGAAGCGAATGACAGAAGCTCTCCGCGAGCTTGGATTCAAGCTTACCGCCAGCCAAGCCAACTTTGTCTGGTGCACGCACGCCGATCGCGATTTAGCGTCGCTCTACCAACACTTCCGAGAGGACGGAGTCTTAGTTCGCTTCATGAAGTATGATGGATGGGGAGACGGCTTGCGAATCTCGGTTGGCACCGACGCTCAGATCGACGCAAGCCTCGCGTTATTAAAGAGCTATCTTTAAACAAGTTTCAGTCGAGTCGCTACGACAAACGACTGCTATCCCCAAGACGCCCTTAGACGAAGCGAAACATGACCTCACGCACAGCGTCCGTTCAACGCGAAACGGCCGAAACCAAAATCGCTCTGGAGCTGAACATCGACGGCTCGGGACAGACCGAAATCGACTCTGGCGTTGGCTTTCTCGATCACATGCTGACGCTCTTTGCCAAGCATGGCCTGTTTGACCTAAAGGTCTCGTGCCAAGGCGACACCCAGGTCGACGCTCACCACACGACGGAAGACATCGGGATCTGCTTGGGCCAGGCTTTTGCAGACGCACTCGGCAACAAGCAGGGAATTACGCGTTACGGTCACCTGGTCTTGCCGATGGAAGAGACGTTAGTGACCGTCGCTGTCGATCTGAGTGGTCGCAACTACGTCGCCTTTGACGCACCCATTCCATCTCCGAAGATTGGCGAGTTCGATAGCGAGCTGGTGGAGGATTTTTGGTACGCGTTTGCGAGCAACCTACGCTGTAACTACCACGTGCTCCTACACTATGGCAGAAACAGTCACCATATCGCGGAGGGCATTTTCAAGGCCAGCTCGCGCGCTCTTCGAATCGCCTGCGAAATCGATACACGGCAACCAGGCGTGCCAAGTAGCAAAGGGACTTTGTAGTCGTCATGCCCAAGACCGATACACTCTCGGAATCCCTCGTCCGCGCTTCGCGCAAGCTAAGTCGACAATGCATGGCGATCGACTTTGGTGATGCGGCCCCCTGGATCTACAATCCGATCCAGTATGCCAAAGCGATGCACGAGCAATACCTCGAGCGCTTTGCCAAACCGAGTTGCCGCGTTCTTTTCTTGGGCATGAACCCAGGGCCATGGGGAATGTCGCAAACGGGAGTTCCCTTTGGCGAAATCGCCGCTGTTCGCGACTACTTGAAACTCAGCGCGAAAGTAAAGAAGCCGAAACGCGAGCATCCGAAACGTCCGGTCGAGGGACTCGATTGCCCGCGAAGCGAAGTATCCGGTCGACGTCTGTGGGGCCTCTTCGCCGAACGATATCCAGACCCGGACGACTTTTTTGCAGATCACTTCGTTTCCAACTTCTGCCCGCTCGTATTCATGGAAGAGTCGGCCAGAAACATCACCCCTGATAAACTGCCTGCCGCCTACCGCAGCCAACTGCAAGATGTTTGCGACGCCCATCTAACGACCTTGATCCAGGCGATCCAACCCGATTGGATTGTGGGAGTTGGAGCGTTCGCGGAATCTTGTGCCAAGCGAGTCGTCGACGGACTGGACTTGCTACGTCCGGATATCGGACGCATTCTTCACCCAAGTCCCGCTTCGCCCGCAGCCAACAAAGATTGGGCCGGAACCGCGACTAAGCAACTCATTGAACTCGGCATTTGGGCCTAGGCTATCACAGCGGAAGCAGCAAAGATGAAACGCGTTGTACTGGCGATGAGCGGCGGAGTGGACAGTTCGGCTGCAGCGCACTTGCTACTTGAACAGGGCTACGACGTCGTCGGCGTCTTCATGCGGCACGGTGAAGAATCGGCCGAGAGCTGCTCACTGGAAGACGGAAGCGACAATCCACTGCTTCCGATCCTGCAAGGCCGAACCGATCACAAGCAAGGCTGCTGCAGTGCGTCTGATGCGATGGACGCGCGGCGCGTTGCCGATCGCTTGGGAATTCCGTTCTATGCAGTAGACATGCAAGCCGATTTTTCGCGAATCGTTGACTACTTCGTGGATGAATACACAAAAGGCCGAACACCTAATCCCTGTGTCCAGTGCAACAACTGGATCAAGTTTGGCCGGCTTTTCGATTACGCCGATAGTGTGGATGCGGAATTCGTCGCAACGGGACACTACGCGCAGTTAATGGAGGTCGATGGTGAGTACGCCTTGATGCGCGGCATCGACTCTAATAAAGATCAATCTTATGCACTCGCGGGCATCGATCGAAAATATCTCAGTCGAATGTTGCTGCCCGTCGGCGGTTTTCTCAAGCCAGATATTCGCGCGTTAGCCGGCAAAGCAGGCTTACGTGTCGCCGATAAGCGAGACAGCCAAGAAATCTGCTTTGTAACCAGCGGCAAGCACAGCGAGTTTGTCAAAGCGCGCTCGCAGTCTAAGTCTGCCGGCAATTTTGTCACCACTGCGGGAGACGTCGTTGGAACTCACGATGGCATCGAACGCTTTACCATCGGCCAACGCAAAGGACTTGGGATCGCACTCGGTGAACCCCGTTTTGTTATTCGCATCGATCCGGAGTCCAAGGAAGTCGTACTTGGAGCACTGGAAGACTTGGATCGCCCTTCCTTAGTAGCGACGGACGCCAACTGGCTAGTCGAGCCGCCCCAAGAGTCCTTCGAGGGACTCGCACAAATCCGCTACAACAGCGCCGCCGTCCCGGCACGAATCACGCCCACCGAATCTGGCTTCGAAGTAACCTTTCACGAGCCAGCACGTGGCGTCGCTCCAGGCCAACTATGTGTCGTTTTCCAAGGCCAACGTGTACTCGGCGGCGGCTGGATCTCTTAGCCCACGTTTCAGTGTCAAAAAGGACATCGATTCCCGCGGGTGTCTCGCACGCTGTCCTGAATTGCGAGGAGTGGCCTTTGTTGGAATTGCGGGTTCCCGCGTGTTAGACTCAGCGGGCTAATCCTCTTGCTCAACAGACGCGAACTCTCGGTATAAGACCGGGAACCCCAGAAGGAAACTCCATGCCATACCTGCGTCGCGTGTTCTTACTCGCTCTTTTTCTCCTAGCCACAAACGCATCGAGCAAGAATGCTCATGCACAATCTAAGCTTTCTAAGCTTGAGGGAATTTGCTTTAGCGCCATTCGAGACGGCGAGAGTCCGGCTCTGCAGATCAACCCGCTTCCTTCAACCGTCGAGCAGGATGTTAAATTCGCTAGCCGCGTGACTAACGCAATTCGAACTTACTCTGTCCAAGGAAGCCTTCACCTGGTCCCGGAATTCTGCCGACAGTACGACATCGACTGTGTCATCGGCGCCTGGATTGGTGAAGCACGCTGGCAGAACGATGCACAAATTGAACTGCTGACTCGATTAGCAAATAGCAAGAACCCTCGCATCAAATCGGTCATCGTCGGTAACGAAGTACTACACCGGGGCGACTGCACACCCGAGCAGTTGATAGCCTACGTACGCCAAGTCAAAAGAGCGATCGACATCCCCGTTGGAGTCGCCGAAACGTGGAAGGCTTGGGTCGAGCATCCGGAACTCGCCAACGAAGTCGATTTTTGCTACGTACAGGCCTATCCCTACTGGGAAGGTTTGCCGATCGACGGTGCAGCTGCCTACACGGTCGATCGTTTGCAGCAAATCCGCAAAATGTTTCCAAACCAAAAAATTGTGCTATCTGAGTTCGGTTGGCCAACTGACGGTGAAGACAAAGGAGCAGCGATCGCGAGCCCGGAGAACGCAGCGAGGTATCTTCGAGAGATCCGCCCGTTGCTCGAAGAAAACGGTTTCGACTATTACTACTTTTCCCTTTGGGATGAGAACTGGAAGGTGGGATCCGAGGGCGGAGTCGGCGCTCACTGGGGCCTCTTCCACGCGGACGGTAGCGTAAAACCAGGGCTACAAGATCTCTTGCCCATAGAATCACATTCGGGAATAGAGAGACCACCTCGAGGCGTAACCTTCGAGCTTCCCCAGGACGAAATCCGAAACGCTTCAGTTCTTCAAGCCGCCTACCCACAACCAAAACCCGAACTGGCTGAGACCGAGTCGAATCCTGCAGCATTCCCAGCACGCGGCGCGGGCCTACAGTCAGTCATCGGCTCTGGGACTCGCATCGAGTTGCCGCTCGGGCAAGGCCCCAGCCCACGCAGTGCGTTGAGTACGCCACCGCCTGCGCAACCTCCGCGCCCAGCCTTGAGCGGACCGGCCGAAGATCGTCCAGACACTTCTTCGGAATCGACTGATAGTTCAATTCCGTCGGAAGTCCTTGCGCCGAGAAAATTCACGCCAGCCAATCTCGATTCGATCTTCAGAAGATCACTGAGATCCAACGATCTGTACGGAGTGTGCTTAGGCCTTTTTCGCGACAATGAATCGCCTCACACCGGGGTGATGCCTCTCGTTTCGGAATTGCGTGAAGACATCGAGCAGGCCAAGTTGCTTGCGAGGTTTGTCCGTACCTATTCGGCAACCGAATCGTTTTCACTTGTACCCGACCTATGCGAAGAGCTAGGCGTCGATTGCCTGCCTGGCGCCGCGTTGGGCAAGTACCCCTGGCTCAACGACTCCGAAATCGAAATGTTGATTCGTATCGGCACAAGCGAGAATCCACGTGTCAAAGCGGTGATTGTGGGCAACGAAGTGATGCATCGTGGCGACTTTTCGATTGAACAGTACATCAAGTACATCCGGCAGGTGAAACGATCCGTCGACATTCCGGTGGCTACCGCAGAACTGCTCCACACTTGGTTTGAGCACCCAGAACTCGCGGAGGAAGTGGATATCCTAGGAGTCCAAATCTATCCTTTTTGGGGTGGTCTCGGAATTGACGCTGCAGCGCAAGACACTCTGATGCGGGTCCAGGAACTCCAGGCTGCACATCCTGGTAAACGTGTCATGCTCACCGAGTTCGGCTGGCCTACGGCCGGGGGCAACGTAGGAGACGCAGTTGCCAGTCCCGAAAATGCAGCTCGCTATTTTCGCGAGACGATTCCGCTCCTGAACAAGAATGGAATCGAGTACTTTTACTTTGCGATGACCGATGAGGACTGGAAGGCCGGTGACGAAGGAGGTCCGGGAGCTCACTGGGGACTACTGGATTCGAGTGGCCAAGTGAAACCCGAGTATCAGAGCCTGCTGCCAGACAATGCAGGTATCTCGCGCTCGCCACGAGTGTTGGATTTCGACGAGTAGCAGCCCAACAAGATAAAATCACCTCGGTATCACTCTCCGCTCAGAAAATCGCAGATTCCTACGCGATGAAGAAACGCGATTTGGCACCGTACGTATCCCTTACTATGGCAACAACCACGTTGGTTACGGCCTTCATTCGGGGTATGATGCTCGAAGACGTTAGTCCGATTCGGCTAGCTTGAATTCCAATTTGCACTGCTAAACTAATACTTCCCTCGTCTTCGGACGAAAGAGTGATCATGACCACTGCTTTCATCAACACATTTTTCAGCTCACCAATCTTGCTCGCCCAAGGTGAATTTGATTTCGCCGCAGAAGTTCCAGAAACGGTTGGCGGTCTTACGATGACCGACATTCTGACCTGGGCGGGAATCGGGTTCCTGGCACTCATTGCTGTGTTTGTAGTGATCGCATTTATGGCCTTCGGTGCGCAGTGGATTCAAGCCTTCGCTGCCAGCGCACGTATTTCGATGTTCAGTCTCGTCGGGATGTACTTCCGACAAGTAAAAGCGCCAATTATTGTTCAAGCGAAAATCATGGCCGCTCAAGCTGGCTTGGACATTTCGTCGAAGAACGGCATCTCGACTCAGCGACTCGAAGCCCACTACCTCGCTGGCGGTAACGTGATGAACATCACGCAAGCGATCATTGCAGCGCAACGCGCTGGCATTGATTTGGACTTTGACAAAGCCGCCGCTATCGATTTAGCCGGTCGCGACGTGAAAGACGCCGTTCGCACAAGTGTGCACCCGAAAGTTATCGATTGCCCGGACTCACGTCGAAGCGGCAAGTCGACGCTCTCCGCAATCGCTCAAGATGGAGTCGAACTACGAGTCCGAACACGTGTGACTGTCCGCACCAACCTAGAGCAACTCATTGGCGGAGCGACGGAAGAAACGATCATCGCTCGAGTTGGGGAGAGCATCATTAGTTCGATCGGCTCCAGTGATACTCACCAAACGGTCTTGGAGAATCCCGACCTAATTTCTCGAGCGGTGCTCGCTCGCGGATTGGACGCTCAAACGGCCTTCCAAATCGTTTCAATTGATATCGCGGACATCGATGTTGGCGACAACATCGGAGCTCGACTTCGAGCCGACCAGGCCGAAGCCGATGTGCGTGTAGCTCGCGCTTTGGCCGAACAACGCCGGGCAGAAGCAATCGCGACCGAACAAGAAAACAGAGCCAGCGTATCGGAGAACCGAGCCCACTTGTTGCTCGCCGAAGCTGAGGTACCGAGAGCCATGGCCGATGCTTTTCAGCAGGGAAATCTCGGCATCATTGCGAACGGTGGCTAGGCCCTACGGCCAATAAAATGCGTCGCAGCGAACGAGCCGATTTCCCGGGGTCCAACGGGAATCTTGCCGCAATTCTTGACTTGCCTGATGGCCCGCCGAAAGCGGTCGGAGTCTTTACGCATTGCTTCACTTGCAACAAAGACCTCAAAGCCATTGTGCGCATCTCACGAGGCTTGGCAGAACAGGGTGTCGCGATACTTCGTTACGATCTCACCGGCCTGGGCCACAGCGTCGGTGATTTTTCAATAACGAATTTTTCGACCAACCAGTCCGACCTTCGCGCCGCTGTTTCCTTCGCGCAATCGGAGGTCCGTGCACCACTGTTTCTCATCGGTCACAGCTTCGGTGCTGCCTGCAGCCTGTCGCTTGCTGAGTCGTTACCGAGTGTCCGAGGCGTCGTCTCTATCGCTGGCCCGAGCGACACACAGCACTTAGCGGCGTTGCTTGAAAAAATGGATCCAGAGATTTCAGTCAAAGGAATCGGTTCCGTACACATTGGTGGCCGAGGCTACGTTATTCGAAAGCAGATGTTAGACGACTTTCGAAGTCACGACCTGCCAGCAACTCTGCGGCATCTAACGAAGCCCGCACTCCTGTGTCACAGCCCAGCCGACGAGACACTCGGCTACGACCACGCACTTCGAATCTTTGCTTGCCTAAATCAGAGAACCGCTGGGGATCCCGACCCACCTCCGGCAAGCTTGATCACTATCCCAGGCGCCGACCACTTGTTTACGAAAAACCCTGCCGACATCGATTTCGTGGTGTCCGTCATGAACGGATGGGTCGAACGCATGGTTGCAGCCAACTAACAATCCAGTCACGCACTACAGCACTGGAGATCGTTCCTCTTCCGTCCGGAATCCCAGATTCCCATAGCGGTGGTAATCAGAGCAAACGCTTTGTTCACGAACGTACCACAGCAGTTCGATCCGACCATGCGAGCTCACAGGTTCATCGGCCACATAGACGAACTGAGCATCGGCGGCCTCTCGCACGGAAAGCGGCACACGCGATTCATCTGCGTAGCGGACTCGATCCACTTGCCCAGCTTGGATAGCCACGACCAATTCTTCGTCCGTTTCTTCTACGAACTCGATGTTACCTGCCCATTCATGTGTAAGAGACTCCATAACCTGGAGCCAATCGGCCCCAGCTCCTGGAGCAAAACTCATCGCAGCCCTGCCACCCACGGCGACAACGGCAGCCGCTCGAGCGCACAGGTCCAGCCAAGAATCTTGCTGATCGACACGAATACGTACATGGGTCATTGGTTGATAGCGGCGGATGTTGTCCTGTCCGACGAGCCGAAGCGTATCGTGCGAGGCGTGGATCGCCTGGGTCGCAAAGCGATCGTAGCTAGAAATCGCCATCTTCAGACGAGCCCAACCTTCTTCACCGAGCCAATCACGGGCTTGCTGCGCCGCATCCGTGCGTTGCGTTGCGAGCTGTTGCCAAAAGGCCGAAAGCGGCTCCATCTCAGGTGAGCGAACCTGGGTTTCATCGTCGACCGATAATTCATTCAGCGACTCAAAGTGCATCAGTGGCACCACGTAATTCGGTCCGCCAGCTTTGATCCCCGGTCCAAAAGCACTCTTTCCCATTCCGCCGAAGGGTTGCCTCAAAACGATGGCACCCGTGGTCGACCGATTGAGGTAGAGATTTCCGGCCTGCAGACGCGAAGTCCAGAGTGCTTGCTCGCGATCATCGAGACTCTCAAAACCACTGGTCAGTCCAAAACCAGTTTCGTGAACGATATCGATCGCTTCGTCCAACCGCTTGTACGACATGACGCCGAGCATCGGGCCGAACAGCTCCGTTAAGTGCGTGAAACTCCCCCGCGAGACGCCCCACTTCACACCTGGAGAGTAGAGACACGGATTGTCGGACAAGTCCCGCGGCATGGTCGCCCAAAGTTCCCCTGACTCCAGCTCTTTTAAGCCACGCGCCAGATCGCCGGTCGGTGGTCGAATCAGTGGCCCCATTTTTGTTTTGAGATTCCACGCTGAACCCACTTCGAGGCTTTCAACCGCATCGATGAGCGAGTTTCGAAAATCACGATCTTCGTAGACTTCTTCTTCGAGAATGAGCAGACTTGTCGCGCTACATTTCTGCCCCGCATGAGAAAATGCTGAATGCAGCACATTCTTAATAGCCAAATCACGATCGCTCAGCCCGGACACAATCGTAGCGTTCTTACCACCGGTTTCTGCGAGCAGTTTAAGATCGGGGCGGCTTGCCAGGATTCGCTGCGCAGTCTCCGTTCCCCCAGTCAAAATGCAGGTCTTCACTTGCTCATCAGCTAACAAATACTTCCCCGCATCAGAACCGCTGCAGGGCACCATCTGGAGCGTATCTCGCGGAACGCCCGCATCCCAGAAACACTCGCACAGAATACGAGCGGGCAATACGGTATCGGATGCTGGTTTCAAGATAGCCGTATTCCCGGCGGCCAATGCCGCCACGATTCCGCCACAGGGAATCGCTATCGGGAAATTCCAAGGACTTATGACAACAACCACCCCGACAGGCTTCGCCTTCATCGACGCATCCTGCTGAAGTTCCAACGCGGTTTGCGCATAGAACTCAACAAAGTCGATGGCCTCAGAGATTTCCGGATCGGATTCAAAAATCGTCTTCCCACCGTCGGCCATGGCCGCACCGATGAGATCGCCGCGGCGAACTCGAATCTCCTGTGCAACTTTACGTAAAAGCTGGAAGCGATCCTCTGGTTTCATCCCGCGCCATCCGCTTCGATCGGCCTTCGCGCACTCCAGAGAGGCTCGGATCTGCCCTTCGCTCGCTTGTCCGTAACGGGCAACTACCACGCCTGGTCGAGAAGGATCTAGCGACTCAAAGACACGACCACTGCCCTCCTCTTCTTTGCCGTCATAGGTAACCGGTATCTGAACGGCAGACGCATCATGCAAGGGTTCCCACTTGCGGACGATGTCGTGCGCCCACTCCGCATTTGGGAGCAGTGCAAAGTCCGTATCGGGCTCATTCTGAAACTCCCGCCAATCTTCTGCCATTGCCGGTTGTGCGGGTGTTTGTCGTCTATCTTGATTTCTTCTTGGTCCAATTTTCACCGCTGGTATGCGCTGCATCGACTCGCGGAAGATGCCTTCCATTTTCTGCCAGTCGGGACTATCGACTTCAATTTTGAAGGCGTGCCGCAGGAAGTTATCCGGACCCGTGTTCTCATCCATGCGTCGAACGAGATAGCCAATTGCGTGAATGAAGTCCTTTTTTGTGCAGGCTGGCGCGTAGAGCAAAAGGTTGTTGATGATTTCGTGCAGTGCGCGGCGTTGGTGGTTCGCCATTCCTTCCAACATTTCAAACTGAATATTATTCAACACGTTCAGCTTGAGTGCCAAGACGATTGAGAATGCTACTTCAAACAGATTGTGGCTGGCGATACCGAGCTGAACGGCTTCGACGTTCTCCGGCTGCAGGCCGTAAACTACCATCTGCTTATAGTTTGCGTCGGTGTCCACTTTCTTTGTGTAGGGAGCCTGCGGCCAGCAGCGATGCGAGGCCTCCACCCGCTCCATTTCCATGTTGGCACCTTTCACAATACGAATCGTGATCGGTGCACCTCCGGCAGCCACTCGCTGCTTTGCCCACTCGGTAATTTCCTTCTGCACAGGGAAGCTATCCGGGACATAGGCTTGGAGGGCGATTCCAGCGCGGACTTGATCCATGCCTTCTCGCTCAAGAGTCCGCATGAAGACCTCGGCCGTGAGCGACATATCGCGGTACTCTTCCATATCCAAGTACACAAACTTGGAAACCTCCGTACCGTCCTTCTTTTGGAACCGATTGCGACTAGCGGCTCGGTAGAGCAACTCCAACCGATTGCCCACTGTGCGAATTGTTTCATCTCTGGCGACCGTCGAAATCTGCGAATAGAGCGTTGAAATTTTGACACTCACGCACTCAATTTCCGGCACCGCCAGCGCGCTCAAATAAGATTCCAAACGCCGCTGAGCCTCGCGTTCGCCAAGCATCGCTTCACCCAAAAAGTTGACGTTCATCCGAACGCCTTCGTTTCTGCGGGCTGCAAGGTGCTTTTGCAACGTCTCGCGCTCGGCCGGCAGAATCACATTCGCGGTTTCCTGCCTCATTTTCTCTTTTACCAGCGGCACCGCGACTCCGGGCAAATAGCCTCCAAACGACTGAAAGCCACGCAACATGGCTTGCTCAATTGGACTAAAGAAACGCGGTATTCCCTGGACATCCAAGATATGAACGAGCTGGTCTGCCGCGCGCGCCGCGGTTTCACTTCGAAACGCCTGGTCCGTTAGCTGAGTCAAAATAGCTTTGTCGCTAGGATGCTGAACCATGCGGTCCAATTCGGCTTGCTGCCGTCGCTCGGCTGGAGTCTGCAACTGCACAGCGCGGGTCTGAATTTTTCGTGCTAAGACAATCGCGACTTCCGCGAGTGCTTCGAGATTTTGGGCGTCGCAGGCCTCGATCTCCGTTTGCAAATCCGCCAGCTCAAAGGAGTGCAAGTCGTTCGCTGTTACCATATTCGTGCTTTAGTTCTGAAATTCGTATTCGATGTGTTGGATAGGTTCGATGTGCAGATTCACCATTCGCGTTGGATCAGAGAGATATCCTAATCAGTCTTCCGCAGTGTCTAGTAGCTCCGCTGTCACGGGGACTTCGTCTAGGTCGGTTCCAGCTTTGGCACGAGGATGATACCCAGTGACGTCGCTGAGCAGTCTCTCTAAAGTGACTTCGGCCGCCACGCGTGTCTTCGGCTGATTTTCGTCCGGCGCTAACAGCTTGGCCACGATGGAAGTGATGTTGTCCGCTCCTCCCCGAAAGTTTGCCAACTCAATAAAGGACCGGCAGCTCTCCAACGGCTCTAACTCACTCAGCAGAATGTCTTTCATTTCCTCATCCTTCACGTAGCGATTCAGCCCGTCGGAACAGAGCATGATTGTGTCGTTCGGCTTCAAGGCAACACGATGCACTTCCGCGTCAACCGCGTCTGCTCCCGCACCCAATGCGTTATACAAGACGTTGCTCCAAGGTGACTTTTCCGCCTCATCCGCCGTCATCCCACCCTTCTCCATCAGTTGGTTCGAAACCGTGTGATCACGTGTAAGCTGCTGAAGTTCGCCTTCGCGCATCAAATAGCAACGGCTGTCTCCGGCATGCACGACGTACATCCAAGGCCAGATGACGTAGGCCATCGTCAACGTCGTTCCCATTCCTTTGGTGTTTTCATCCGAGTTGGACTCGCGCTCGATCGCTTCGTGAGCGCGTTGCATGAGTTTTTTCAGGTCTTCGATGAAACCTTGCTCGCGTTCCTCCCGGTCGCGATCGATCTGAAAGAACCAGTGCATGCTGTTCAGCAATTGATTGATCAGCAAGTCAATGGCCAAGGCACTGGCGCGATTACCGCCCTGATGACCGCCCATTCCATCAGCAACCATGAACAGCTTGCCGTGGGACATTCCATACAGCCGCGATTGGGCCTCCAAATTGAGGCTCGTAGACTGCACCAACATGGATTTATTGAGATCCGCGATCAGGTATTGATCCTGATTCGTCTCTCTTTTCTTTCCAATGTCAGTTCGACCCGCGCTAACTATTTTTGCGAACATGCATCGACTTTCGTGAACCATTAAGAAGGCCTCATTGTGTTCGCTGGACAGCTAACCCGCCAGTGAATAAATCCCACAGCTTAGTGTGAACCGCGCAGTTGCATGGCTTACTTCAAGCACGAAAACACGAACTTGAAAGGTCGAATTCGCGTCCCTCGAAAGGCAAATCTTGCTACGGCAACCGCAAGCTCGCAATCGTAAACGGAATCCGCTGTTGTTCCTGTTCGAAGTAGCGTTGGACGACCTGCATATCAATCCCAGCCTGCTTCCTAGCCTCTCTAAGCGGTAGAGTCAAAAGCCGCTTGAGCTCTTGCTTGTACAGATCTCGAACTCCAGTTTCCTGGCCGCAGCGAACTCCCAAGTCAAAGGCCGGTTGAAGGAACCGTGGGATACGATAGGGCTCGGGATAGAGCTTTCCGATGACAAACTTGAAGACCCAGTATTGGAACCAACTAACCTTCTTGGCTGTCCCCATCGCGAATCCAATAATGAACGCCTCATCTTGATCTTGCAGACCGCGGCCGAGCAGCACGTGCATGATGTCATGGTCTTCTAGGTCCACTGCGCCGCGGAACCTGATCCAGCTATCTGGATTCTCAAACAAGCGCACAATCCAAGGAATCTTGGACGGAGGCGCCTTGGGCATCGAGTCGATGACTTCCTGAACCGTCTGCTCATGATTCTCGACCCCCGGATACCAGGCCAACCACAGATCCGTGTCCGTGTACGAATCGCGACGTCGACCGACGGAATCAAACAACCAGGCACTCGTATCAAACAAACTGAGCACCGAATCTGGCCTGGGATGGTTCGCTGCCGTGACCACAGCCGCAGAAGCAACTCGATTCGAATGCTCCAGAATTAGACTCTCCAACTGCAAACGCTTTTGAACACTCAGCGTCGGAATTTCCAGAGCCTCCGCCACTTCTTCAGCAACCTGGCTGGCCCAGCCTCGAAAGATCTTCTGGTTATTGGCTCGATAGGCCGCCTTGAGCAAACCTGCATGCTGAACAGCTCGAAGCAGTGCAACAGCCAGTCCAAATGAGCGATCGTGATTGTCGTTCTGTCCTGCTAAATAGCGCCCCATGCCTTCTCGCGAGTTGGCCGCTACCGAAGTGGAGCCTGCGGACTCATGGACTGTGACAAAGAACTTCTCCAAGCCATCCACTTCAACGCTTGTTTCCAGTTCGTAGTCAAACTCACTAGAACATAGGGACTGCACGGCCGCTTTGACTGCATCGTCCGGGGAAGTCCCATGTGCTTCGATGCTCTCCGTCTGAGAGTCTTTTCGCCGAAGCTCCAGTTCGCAATGAAACGGTCCGAGCGGCGCATCCGGCGGAGACTGACATGCGACACGTAGCAGTTCCATACTTGCCACGCGCACGGCTCTTGTCGTAGTCGTTTCCTCCAAGCTCCAATCCCCCGCATGAAAAGGCCATTCTTGACGCTTACAGCCATCGCAAGCTTGTCATGATTGTCTATTCTAGAAGCATGGCAGAAGATGGTCTCCTGCATGTCACTTCCTTCGGGCGTTTACGGGAAATTTCACTTGGTACTAGCGGAGCAAGAGAGCGGGCGACACGCCTTCGGAGTCCTGGAGACTACGGGTTGGACGCCTGCCATGGTAGCGCTGGACCAGATGGAGAAATCGGCAAACATCCAAGTATGGCATGCCGAGTTGAACGACTTCCTCGGAACCTGCATCAAGTTCTTTGGACAGACAGACGACGTTCAAACGGCCTTAGACGCCGGAATGCCAGTCGCGGAGAAGCTCGGTGGGAAGCCCGTCAGCCGCATGATTCCTCGACTGAGTGAAGCGGCAAGACCTGGCATCGACAGCCAGGTCGAATTCAACCCACTAATTCAACAAAATGTCGTTCACGAGCCGAAATCCAGCTCGCAAACGCAATCGCTAGAACCAAACAAGCAAGCTAAGCAAGACAACTCTGAGGAGAACAGCGTGCCCGAAAGCCAAGCCCTGGGGTTTATCGAGACCCAAGGATTCACGGCCGTGTTTCAGGCCATCGACACCGCCTGCAAGACCGCGCAGGTCGAAGTCGTCGGCAAGGAAAAGCTCGGCGGTGGCTATGTAACGATCGTCATCCAAGGCGATGTGGCTGCGGTCCGCGCCGCCATCGACGCGGCTGTTCCAGCAGTCGGAGACCTGGGCAACTTGATCGCTGCCCATGTCATTGCCCGTCCAAGCGACGCAGTCCTCGCCCTACTGCCCTGACAAACTTCCGAACTCTAGCTTAGTAGCGGAAGATCAGTTCCGTTTGCAAACGACCAGCAATCACGTCCTGGAAGTCCGTGAGGGGAAACTCGTAGGCAATGCCTGCTTCGAGTCCTCGATTCGGCTTAAGTTTGAAACCCACGTTTTGAGTCAGCAGATCATTGCCTGCAACATCGCTCACGGACAAGTTGAAGAGATCTTGCCCTGCGACTCCCAACGCGGCTCCATTCGCGGCGTCATCCGTCCAGTGCCACCAAGCCAGTTCAGTGAAGGCGTAAACCTTCTTCGTCAATCGCACGTCAAAGTGATTCGACCAGTGGATAGCAGAGCTCTGGTCACCACCATCTACCGGCAAGCGATAGCCGATGCTGGAAAGCAGGTGAGCGTTTCCTCCAGCCAAGCGCTGACCGCCGGTTGCGAAGAAGTGAAACTCGCCAGCACCAATGTCTTGCAGAGCCCGAGTGCTGCCGATCGGTAGCTCATAGGTCGCTCCGATGGACGCCAGCGTACCGGACTCTACATCGCGAAAGATGTTGTACTTTAAGCCGGCCGAAACGTCCCCCCATCCGTCCGCGATCAGCGTGTCGAGGGCGCCTTCAGTCTTGTCCGTGATGAAACCATCCTTGACAGCAATCAAGCTCAGGCGATCGGTCAAACGAACCCGGAACTGAGCCGCGTAGAGCTGGATTGAACCGCCGGCGGGAACCCCGTTACCGATCGTATTGGGTACCCAGTGATTGACGAAGATCGGCCTCAGTTCGGTCACGTTGCGAGGATCTTCGAAGAATACGAAGTTGATCATCGGGCTGATAAAGTCGTCGAAGCACCGATCGCTTGGCCGCAGCAGACTCGACAAGTCCCCCAAAACGGATCCTTCACCGCCGCAGCCACACACTGAGTCGCACGAGTCGCAGCCAGAGACAGAACCGCAATCAAACACCGAGTCGCAGCTTACAACATCGCATGTGTTGTTACAGTCCTGCGCGTGAAGGGCTCCCGCAGAAACAACAGCGAGCGTGGCCCCCAACCAGGAACCCCACCGTTTACCAATTAACATTCCGATTCCTCCTTGTGACCAACCCGCCCAAGACTTCCATCGAAGGCCTCCGTTGCCTCCCCTCAGGGCTAGTCTCAAAGTCGTCAACTGTTCCCCGGTGGCTTGAAACTGCATCCAGGAAATCACGGGGCGGCTTTATCAACCCCGGCACACCAAAAGACAGAACCCTTAAACTCAAACAGCGTCCATCGACTGGTACTTTAGAAGCGCGCCAATACGTCATACTCTGCGTTGGCAACCGGCAGCGATGCGGGCGTTAATTCGCCGTCATTGGCTTCAGCGCGAAGAACTCAACTCGCCCACATTGCTCACAGCGGCAAGCCGCCAATTCGAATCTTGCCTTAAACGCAATGGAGACTCCCAAGCTAGACTTCGCGGCCTCGCCCTCCACCCAGCGGGTAACGCTCTGGCGGTCATAGTGCCCGCGATCCGCCAGGAACCCTCGAACCATCGGCATCACGCAAGCCTGGCATTGCGGATCATCAATGGTCTGCATTTCTACTACAACCCTCCATTTCCAACTCACTGATTCCGGACCCAGGAATTCATTCGCCCCAGAACTCAATCTGCAAGCGGGAATTCCAGAGAAACCCTTGTTAGTTAGGGCTGAAATCGATTCGAATCATGGCGCGTATCCTAACTTGAATTGCACCCTTTCTCTGCCCAATTCGCAGAGTGGGCAGACAAGTACAGGGCAGCATCATCCTTCACCTTCGAGTTTTCGGCTATGAATTCAAATCAAATTGCCATTGGCGTAATCATCCTGATCGTTTTGTTCGTGACCGGCTTTGGAAATCTCTTTGCGATCTTCAGCTAGCCCCCAAAACCACAACCGCCATTACTCTCTCCATAACCACCGCATGGATTCGGGCAAGATGGCTCCACCATGAATGCCGTTGTGGGCTCCTTCGCCGAATACGAACTTGTAGTTGTAGTCTTTGAACTTGAGCGACGCTGCCATTTCTTGATTGGCGAGTGGCCAGTTGCCGTGCGTGTTATCGAGGTCGCCGCTTCCGTCTTGCAAGAACACTCGAATAGGCTTCTTCTCCGTCTTTCGAATCAAGGCTTCACAGTTGTGACCGCCGCGAATGTTGACGAAGCTTCCAACGTGACTGAGGACTTTGCGAAACGCGTCGGGCCGCTCCCAAGCCACGGTCCACGCACAGATTCCGCCGGAGCTGATTCCGCAAATCGCTCGCATCTCTGGATCGTCGGTTAGCTTGTAGCTCTTGCCGACTTCGGGAAGAATTTCTTCGAGCAAAAAACGCGCGTACTGATCAGAGAGGGTGTCATATTCGAAACTGCGGTTGTTCGGGGTCGGCCGCCAACCACGCTGCTCGGGAAGCTCGCGATCCTTGTGCCCTGGATCAATGAAGATGCCTATCGTGACAGGCATCGCCCCTTCGTGGATGAGGTTATCCATCACAGTCGTCGCACGGAATTGCCCATTCGGATCGACATAAGCGTGACCATCTTGAAACACCATCACAGCGGCTGGCTTCGATCCATCGTATTGTGCTGGCACATAGACAGAGTAACGCCGAACCGTACCTACGAAGACCTCACTCTTCCATTCGTGGTCAGTCACCTTTCCAGCGGGAACTCCTTCCTTCACCATCGAGTCAGGCCCCAATTTGTACTGGCTGTCATCTGCGACCAGTTGAAAGCCTGGCAGGAGCAGAACTGCGAAATGCAAACTGAAAACGATGCGAAGCAGTTTTAGGTTCTGGCGGAGTGGATGAGTCATCGAAGGTTCCTCAAAAGTAGGCGGGGTCGCTGTAGGGCCGTGCCGCGTTGTTCGCGAAAGGGAGTTGCATTGTATTCCGATTCCGACGCCGGATTGGAAATGCAATTCTAATAGAACCCTGGAACAAACACTGCCCAGGTTGTGAGACTCATGGCGGATCGCCACCGAGTGGAAATTGTTAGACAATTTGGCTGCACAACAGAATCACCATGCAGTCCACGGTTTGTCGCTAATCTAAATGCTGGACCGCAGGAAACCCCCTTCCCCGCCTCCCGCCTTCCCCGCCTCCCGAAAACCCCAGCCAGCCCGAGAGAAACGCAGAGAGCCGAACTTGTACCCAACAACGAAAAACAATAAGCAATCACGCAGTTGCCTCGTGATCGTCATCGTGGCAGCCATTGGCCTCCCGGCACTGCTTTGTTGCGGGGGAGCTTTAGCGCTTATCGGGCGTGATCGAGCCGCACGTGCGGAGCTGGAGACCAAGAAACAGGTCCTTAGGCAACAGGGGCTACCCGCCGACAACGAAAGCCTGAAGACCTTCGTCGAGGGCACTACGTCTTCAGAGTTTTCCGAAGCTTGGCTTGAAGCGATGGCAGTCGTCAATTCCCCAGATTTCGGCAAGACGATCGCCGGGCTATCCGTTCTTGATACCGCGGCTGACGTACCATTGCCTCGCGAACTTGCCGGCGTTTCCACTGGCCAACCCGAGGTCAATCCTCTGAATCAAGACGAGCCTGAAGAAGCCTGGGACGAACAACGCAATCGCGACTACCTTCAGAAACAATCTGCATGGCTCGATGAAGTTGAGGGTCTCGCACTCCAGCAACTAGATGCGGATCTGCCGGTCCGCTTCCCCAGGAAATACGATAGGTTCAATACGTTGCTTCCTGAAGTTCAATCGATCCGAACTCTGGCCCGCCTTATGTTGCTTAGAGGCCAAGTCGCACTCTACGATCGTGACTCCGAGCAA
>JBGCCZ010000209.1:0-33519 GCA_045105035.1 Pirellulaceae bacterium
ACAATCCGGCCAGCAGGGACAACAACAATCCGGCCAGCAGGGACAACAACAATCCGGCCAGCAGGGACAACAACAATCCGGCCAGCAGGGACAACAACAATCCGGCCAGCAGGGACAACAACAATCCGGCCAGCAGTCTAGCAATTCGCAGCAGCAAGAGGGCTCTGGAGGTGAATCCGACTCACCAGACTCCCGCGGAAAAGGGGATAAGAAGGGCGAATCGCAATCCCAGACCGGCGACTCTGCTCAGCAGCAAATGGGTGGAGGGCAAAGCAACGCCTCGCAACCGCCTGCGGGCAACCAACCCGGTGGGCAAGGCAATGACAGCCCTCCCGGTTCCGCGCAAGGTGGCGAGGGGGGCAATCCAGGACGCTCATCGGGTGGCGGCAGCAGCGCGGCGGGTGGAGCTGGAAGCGAGGCATCTTCCTCTGATGCGGCCAACGAATCATTCGCGGAAGAAACCACGGACATGGTCCTGGACTATCTAGAACGTCAGAAAGATCAGCCCGATCCAGAATTGCTCAACGATCTAAATTGGACCGACAACGATCTTCGAGACTTCGTTAATCGCTGGAAGAAAGCTCGCGACTTGGGCGTGAATGGCGATCCTCAAGACCGGCTGAAGTGGCAAGAGCGGCTGCGCAAGCTCAACATTAAACCGCCGAAGAGCCGGATGATTGGCAGCTCCGACATCAACGATACTTTCCAGCAAATGCTAGACAGCGGAACTCGGCTACCACCGCCGCCAGCTCTGCGAAATGAACTCGACGCGTTTCGAAAAGCGATCCAAGGCGGCAAGTAGCCCGGGGGAACAGAACGTTAGTCGGCTACCCAGCAGCAATTCGCTTCATCGAGTTCGATCAGAGCGAGATCGCCTGCCAGATAACGCTCCCGCGTCAGAATCACGACCGACTGTGTTCCTAAGCTCCCTTCGACGAGAAAACTCGAACCGACGAAATAGATCCGTTCGACCCTTACGCTCAACTGAACAATCGATTGCCCCGAATCGACCGAAACCAAAGCAGCTTCAGGGCGAAAGCCAAAAAACCGCGAAGTCTCTCCACCTCGGCTGCTCCGTGACTTCGTCAACGCACGAATATTCTCATCGCAGTCCTCTGATTGTGTGTCGATCCAATTCATCCCATGCACACCGAGCAGTCGCCCGCTCAGCCGACAACTCGGGTTCCGATAGACGTGTTCGGGAGTTCCAAAGTCGACGAGTTCACCATCGTGCATGATGGCGATCCGGTCTGCCAGCCGCATAGCGTCGATCGGATCGTGTGAAACCAGTACCGTTGTGGGTTTGAATCGGGAGGAGACTTCGTCGAGTAGACTTATTGCGTTTTCGCGGCTGGGTCCATCCAGTTGACTGATTGGCTCATCAAGCAGCAGCAACCTCGGCTCCGCGATCATGGCTCTGGCAAAGGCAACTCGCTGCTTTTCTCCTCCGGAAAGATCGCCTGGTAGAGCGCCGCTCAAATGCGAGATCTGAAATCCCTGCAGCAGTGTCTCAATCCGTTGCGATCTTTCCGCCCTGGGTAAGCCCAGACGCTGAACGGCGGCCTCCAAGTTCTTGTGCACTGAGAGTTGGGGGTATAGCGAAACGGATTGACTGAGCATCGACACTTGACGCTTGGACGGCTCGATGTCGGTAATATCTTCTCCGGCAAGTCGGATTCGACCACTGCCAGCTGATTGCAGGCCCGCGATTAAATTCAGCAGCGTTGTCTTGCCCGCTCCGCTAGAACCGAACAGAACAAGGCGTTCGCCAACTTCAACAGACAAACTGATTGGCCGCAACGCCTGCACCGAGCCGAAGGTCTTCGAAATACTGTCTAGCTCGAGCAGATGCATAAACAACTCAATAAAGAATCAAAAGTAGATCGGCTCTCCCTGCCGTCGTACAAGCCATCGCACACGCCAGTCACCATAGTAGCTCGCCTGTCCCAAATCGTGACCATTTGACGTGCTCGATGCCGCCAACTCCCACTCGACGACTGGCAACGCACGCACGACCGGACCGGCAAAGTTAACGCAGAGTCACAGATCCGAGGTGTACCGATTATGCGCAGGGACGGACGTGGACTGAAGCTACCACGCGTACCGAGCCGAACTTTTCTGACGTCCAGTGGCATTGTTGGGGTTGTTTGCAAGCAATTGGCTTGTGGAGTATTCGCGGGAGAGCGATTTATGTCGATCAGTCGAAGTCTGCTGTTGCTACCTTTCATTGCCTTGGTCCTGGCAACCAGCAGTGCTCTCCAAGCACAAGTCTCTGGCCAACGTTGGAGCGAACGAATTCAGAGCGCTCATCCCATCGTGCTTGGTCGCGGCGCGACGAAGCTCACGTCCACTCTCCAGGACGAGGAAGCTGAATCTGACTCGAACCAGGAGGAAGATTCGGACGCAGATTCAGATGAGTCGGCAGGGGGTGGCGGGGAGTCGCTGGCTCCGCTTCAAGACCAAGACCTTAGCATCTCCGTTCGGATCGTAAGCACATCGATCGACTCCATCGGAACAGGGCAACTGCCTGATCCGACGGAATATGCGGACGCAAAAGACCCCCGCTGGCTCCCAGACGGCATTTCGCGCGGAGTCTCCAGCAAGCCCGTCTATTGGCGGCCAAGCCTCGTATTCCATCATCCACTTCACTGGGAAGATGCGATGCTGGAGCGGCACGGGCATCAACGTTGGGGACACCTGCAACCGCTCGTTTCCGGGGCGAAGTTCTTTGGAGTAATCGCACTTCAACCCTACCTGCACACACTCAATCGCCCCTGGGAATGCCAGTACGCTCTGGGCAACTACCGTCCGGGCTCCTGCGCACCGGTCGTCCAAGACCACCTTCCTTGGGATAAGCGGGCAGCCGCGGTGCAAACCCTCACGACGGCCGGCTTATTCTGGGCCGCCCCGCTATAGCATTCCAGCGAAACTGCGACGAAGTGGAGAAATCCTCGTATAGCTATTCTGCGAACCGCTTGGATCCACCGACAATCTGGCGGTAACAGCCCGCGAGTTGCCGGGGCCTGGACGGGAAACTAAGGTCTTTCTACCAGGGTCAACGAATTCCTGGGAATCAGCACCCAATTCAATGGTGCTCGGCAGCGAACGGACCTTGAATACCTCGGTTCTTGGCGATATACCGGTGGCTCCTCGATTCCATCTTTCGACCGCCGCCGAGTTCCGTTTCAATCCTGCGACCGGTTAGCCCTGAGAGTTCGTGATGAATGCTAAGTTTGATTTCCGCGCGTTTGCAATCGCCCTCTTCATCCTCGCTGTTGCCCTGCGATTGACCACTCATGCCTACAATCTGGCTGCCGTCGGCGCTTTGGGCATGCTTGTCGGGTGTTATTGGTCCGCACGGATCGGCTTCTTGTTCTCAGTCGCAGCGATGGCCGTGAGTGATGTCCTTGGACACTGGCTTCAAATCCCATCCATGGGATTCTACGAGCCTTGGCTTATGCTTACCGTCTACGGCGCGACGGGCGTCGCCGCAATTGTCGGCAAAGTAGTTGGAAACCTAGAACGGGTGAACCCGAAAAGCCTGTGGGTCGGAGTGCCAGCCGGAGCAATTGTCTCAGCGGTCCTATTCTTCTTGGTGACGAACACCGCGAGCTGGATGGATCCGCAGATGGGTTATCCAGCTACAGCAACCGGACTCATTAGTTGCTACGTCGCCGCCATCCCCTTCGCACAGGGAACGTTTGTGGGCAACCTCTTGTTCTCCGCTCTCTTCTTCGGCAGCTATAAGTACGCTATCTCTCTGACGACGTCGGAAGCCAAAGCCTAATTAAGGCATCGTAGGACTCTGTGCCGGAATCCAATTTCCTGAAGCAGAGCTTTCATTGATTGGCTCAAGCGTTGGCGACCAATACTGATTGAAAAGCGAATGTGTCTGTTGCGCAGATAGCAACGCGACTGATACGCTGGCTTTCAAGACCGACGAGTGAACAGGCATCAGGAAGTACGAACTGCCTGTGGTCAGCTACCGTTCACACGCCGCTCTCTCCCAGCCTGCCTACAGTCAGTTCCACACCCTCTTTATCGCTCCAACCCCTGCCAACCAACTCCGGTTTTCTTCCGAGCGTCTGACGGATCTATTCCGTATATTCCGTCTACCAGCGAGTGTAAGGGTTGTAGCAAAAGCACACTTGCTAGCGTTAGCACTTCTCACTCTAGTAGCTCCGTCTGTTCTAGTTGACAGATTCCTAAGTCCGATAACCGATGCAACGGATGCACTCATTGACCCGAGTGCATCTGAGTTCAGGCTAAGGCAAAGCCTGAGTCAAGGATGCATTGTCTCGAACGTGCAGGTAAATCCTGCGACTGGGGAAATCGGATGCGAGTGCTTCGGAACAACAAGAGTCTCAAGTGGCTATGCGCCGGACTTGTCCTAGGAACCGCTCCCGGTTGCTCCGGAGTGAAGAAGGACTTCAAGTTCTCAGACACCTGGGACTGCGCACCGAGCTATCACCGAGCCGTTGCAACATCGATCGAATACCCGAACGTAAATTCCTGTTTGGCTCCAGAGTCGTCGATCATTCCTCGGCCACATACCGTGGAGAACCCGGCTGATCTCTCGACGCAAGAGATCCATCTGAACGCTGTAATCCAGCAAGCGTTGCAGGGCTCTGACATCCTCCGATCACTTGGCGGCAGCGTCGTCAATGCTGGCAGCGGCGCCAGCTCTAAGTTTGATCCAGCGTTGGTTGAATCGAACCCTGGTGGAGGTGTCGAGGCGGCACTTTCGGCCTTCGACGCCCAAGTCACGGCCTCACTCTTCTGGGACGACCGCGAGCGTCAAAATAACGCTAACCCAGGTGCGGTGAACATTGGGTTCCAACGTCTGTTCACTGACCAAGTGAATAGCAACTTTAGCTACGAGGTTGCCAAAACAACTGCGACAGGAGCAAGATTTGCTGCCCGTCACCGCGTTGCCTATTCTCAACCCAACTTCGCCCGGTTCCTCCGAACCGACTTCTTTGGAGAACTCGAAGCGGAGTACCGCCAACCGTTGCTTCAAGGCGCAGGTGTTCGCTACAACCAGATCGCTGGACCGAACGGAGGGGTGGGCAACTACAACGGTGTCCTGATCGCACGGATCAATACAGACATCTCTTTGGCAGACTTCGAGGCTGGCATCATCAGCTTCGTTACTGATGTCGAATCCGCGTATTGGGAACTCTATTTTGCCTATCACAATCTCGAAGCCCAAGTCGCCGGACGAAACAGCTCTCTGCTAACTTGGCAACGTATCAAGGAGCTGCAAAAAGTTGGAGCTCGGGGTGGAGACGCCGCGGCTGAGGCCCAAGCCCGTTCCCAATACTACACATTCGACGCGAATGTAAAGAACGCGTTGATCGGACCAACTGGGCTTTACGCTCGTGAGCAAAACTTGCGTTACCTCATCGGCATGCCAGCGACCGACGGAGTCCTTCTTAAACCCGTCACCGAACCCATGGATGGTGAAGTCATCTTTGATTGGGAAGCAGCACTTAGCGATGCACTCACCAAGCGTGTCGAGATTCGCCGCCAAAAGTGGACAATCAAGAGACGCGAGTTTGAGTTGATGGCAGCTCGGCTGAACAAGCGTCCGAACTTGGACTTCGTTGGTCGATATCGCTTTAATGGTCTCGGAGACAACCTCATCCGCTCGCAAAATGATAACGAGCCGCTACGCAGCATGTACCAGAGTATCTTCAGCGGCGACTTCCAAGAATGGTATGCAGGCGTCGAGTTTGGCTACGCTGTGGGCTTCCGGCGTGCGAGTGCCGCGATAGCGAATGCAAAATGGAGTTTGAGCAAAGACCGCGCAGTACTTCAAGAACAAGAGCTACGGATCTCTCACGACCTGAGCAATGCTGCTCGCGAAGTGCAACGAAACTTCGAGCTCTTGAAAACCAACTTCAACCGGCAAGATTCAGATCGTGATCGGGTCGAAGCACTGCAAGCTCGCTACGATAGCGGACTGGATAACATCAACTTCTTGCTTCAAGCTCAACAATCGCTGGCGACCAGTCAATCGGCTCTCTATCGCTCGCTCGTCGATTATCAACTGTCGCTCCGTGACTTCCACCGCGAAAAGGGATCGCTACTGAACTACAACGGCGTATCACTCAGCGAAGGAGCGTGGCCGGCTCAGGCGTACCAAGATGCAGTCGAACGCGGACGCTTCTTTGCTCCTCGGGCGAATCCCGAAGCGGTCGACGTACCCGCTCCAGTTAGCTCTGGTGGATTCCAACCTGGGCAAGTGGGAGCTGGCGTTGCGATGCCGGTCGGCCTTAACTCCAACGCTGCTCAAGGTTCCGTCATGCTGGCTCCGCCCGCAGAAATTGCTGGCGAAGCGGACATCAAATTGGATGCCGCGGAGGCAGTGACAGAGGGCTTAGTGCCGGATCCTATTGATTAGCCCGGCTATCGTGAGCAGGCGATTGGGAGAACGTGCGGCTTGGAGGAGGGCTTCCTGCCGGGCAGCTGACAAGTTCTCGGCGAAGAAACGATTGCGAAAAGCAGAATTCTAGTCCACGATAGGGGAGTTGGCAGTACTCTCCTATCAGTGGATGAACTTCATGCTCCTTCCCTCCCACCTCCTTCGGCCGAATTTCTCCGCGTGGCCAACTGCTCCCCGCTGGCGATCACTGACTCTCGCACTCACCGTCTACCTCGGCAGTCTTGTTTTCTGCCTACCTCTTCAAGTTGCCTTTGCGGCGGATCCCGAAGCCGGACATTCCAATCACGGCGAAGCCTTCAACGAAGGTCCGAGACAGGCAGCGTACCTCATGCCGGGCATGAGCAATGTCGAGTTTGAGGCGACGACCACTAGCAATGTCGCAAAGCGTTTCATCCATCAAGGTGTCGCTCAATTGCATGGCTTCTGGTACTACGAAGCCGAGCGTTCGTTCCGACAGGCTGCCGTTCTTGACCCCGACTGCGCGACAGCCTACTGGGGCATGGCGATGGCCAACTCCGGGAATCTCGACCGGGCACGAGGTTTTATTGCCGAAGCGATGAGCCGCAAAGACTCGGCCTCCGAGCGAGAGCAACTTTTCATTGAAGCCTACGACCAATACTGCAAAGAGGAAGATGACGAAGGCAAGAAGATCGAAAAGAAAGAGCGCGCCCAGCGTTACACCAGAGACTTAGAAAGTATCGTCGAGGAATACCCTGACGACATCGAAGCCAAGGCCTTCCTCGCTCTTCAGTGCTGGCAGAACGCTCGTGCGGATCTCCCGATCGTTAGCTACGTTGCCGTGAATTCGATTCTCCAAGATATCTTCGACGTCAATCCGAATCACCCCGCACACCACTACCGCATTCACCTTTGGGATCGCCACAAGGCGAAGCGAGCTCTACACAGTGCGGCAATGGCTGGGCCAAGTCTTCCAGGCGTAGCTCACATGTGGCACATGCCCGGCCACATCTATGACAAACTACATCGGTTTGCTGACGCTGCCTGGCAACAAGAAGCCTCCGCCCGAGTCGACCACGCGCATATGATGCGGGATCGAGTGCTGCCCGATCAGATCCACAATTTCGCGCACAACAACGAATGGTTGATCCGAAGCCTATTGAAGATAGGCAGGCTAAAAGACGCACTCGCCCTCGCCCAAAACATGCTCGAACTGCCACGGCATCCGAAATACAACACACTCGACAAACGTGGAAGTACGAAATACGGCCGCGAACGGCTTCTGTTAGCTTTAACCAGCTATCGACTCTGGCCCGAGTTGCTCGAATTCTCAGATACGATGTATCTGGAACCAACAAATCAACCGAAGTACCAAATCGAACGCCTGCGGTACGCCGGCATCGCCAAAGCACTTTCCGACGACTTAGAGGGCGCCGAGCAAATCGAAGCCGACTTGCAAACGCGACTAGAGGAAACGACCGCCGAACTCGATGCACTCGAGGCGGAAGCCAAAGAGGACGAGGAGATCGAAGCGGCCATCAAGGAAGGCAAAGCCGAGGCGAAAGCTTCGAAGAAGGCAGTTGCCAACCGAGAACGACGGAAGAAGGAACGCAAGTCCCGAACGAAAGAGCTCAAAACACTAAAAAAGGAGCTCGAAAAATCAGTCCAGAGTGTCCTTGCCTGCACCCAAGCCGCTAACGAGGACTATGAATCCGCGTTGGAAAATTGGAAGGACTCCAAGCTGAGCGACAATCTGCTGAAGGCGGAGTGGCTTTTCAAAGCGGATAAGAACAAAGAGTGTTTCGAACTTTTGAACAAAGAAATCGAAGACAAACCTGGCCAGTTGCTGCCGCTGGCGACGCTAGCCTACCTGCAGTTCGAAGCTGAGAAGGAAACAGAGTCGCTCAAGACTTTTGAAAAAGTCCGAGAACTCGCCTCCCAAGCCGACATCGATACACCTCTATTGCATCGACTTCGCCCCCTTGCGGACGCCGCCGAATGCGATGAAGACTGGCGAGCTCCCTACGTACCAGCAGACGACATAGGGGAACGCCCCGACTTCGACAGTCTCGGCTCATTTCGCTGGCGACCCTACATGGCACCCAACTTTCAAGTGACACGTTCGGACGGAGAAACGGTGCAGCTCGCCGACTTCAAAGGCAAGCCAACACTCGTCATCTTCTATCTCGGCTTCGGATGTTTGCACTGCATCGAACAGCTTCACGCTTTCTCGCCACGTGCCCAAGACTTCCGCGAATCGGGCATCGACGTCATTGCAATCAGTACGGAAGAGCGCGAGTCACTTTTAGAAGCGCTCGGAGATTACAGCAAGCCACTCGATATTCCACTGCATGCCGATCCTGAACTTACAAGTTTCAAAGCCTATCGCTCGTACGATGACTTCGAGGAACAGCCGCTGCATGGAACGTACTTGATTGATCCCGACGGGCGCGTGCTCTGGCAAGACATTAGCTACGAGCCGTTCATGGATGTCGAGTTTACGATGCGTGAGTCGCACCGCCTGTTGAAACTCAGTGGATTCGGTGATCTGCTGAAAGCGCCCAAACCTAGGAAGTACGTGGTGACCACGCCTCTCCAGTAAGAACTTGGGAGGAGCTACTTAGGCAGTAACCTATTCCGTTTTCTGCTCACGAACCATCTTGTAGAGGTCCAACTCTCCTCGCCCACCGATCATTCCAAAAGCGGCCTTAATTTGGTCGTGAATGTTAGAAAGCGACAGCCAACTTCGCTCGTTCCCCGCAGACTCTGATACCGATTGGCTTTTCTGGCCTAACACGTACCAATGAGGCTCGCGGCGAACGATTTGACCTTTGATTCCGGTTGGTTGCTCAGAGTTAGCCGCGGGATTCAGTTCATGGCTCCAGCCAAAATCCGCTCGCGGCGCGTTGCAGTTGATAAAACAATCAACCGAGCAGTCCAAAGATTCCTCGGGTTTCGATTGAAAACTAACCACCCAGCCGCCGGCTTCTTGTTTGGTGATCGATTCGACTCCCCAGCAATCCTGCACTGCAACGCCTGGGATCGGCTCCATCTCTAATCGACTATCGAGCTCGCTCAATTGCCTCAACCAAGCTTCCCCCGCTTCGCTCAACAGAGCTTCCTCTCGCTCTCCCACCAGTGCGGAATCGCCATAGTACTTAGGCTGTAGCCAAGTCACTTTGGTTGATTCACTTTTTGCCAGGTCAGCAAGCTGAGCCACATTGTGTCGAGCGGCCGAATCGTCACCAAACACGACGACGTGCTTACCCGCGAAATCTACGGATTCGACCGCCACTGGTCCGTCCCAATATTCAAGCTCCCGCTTCGCTTTTTCAGTCAGCGTGAGCAACTCGGTTTCGCCTTTGGCCAGTCCTTGGCCCGAAGCGAGTCCGGTCCGATTGCCAGTGCCAGAACAATCCAAAACTAAGTCGAAGACTTGGGAGTACTCGCCCCGCTTATTGGATCGAATTAAGGCGCGAAACTCGAGTTCACTTGCTTGTTCCAAACTCAACGCAGCTTGCGAGTGCGCTCCGGTTCGAGACAACGAAAGCAGCTCGGAGTTGATTTGAATCGACTCATAGAGAAGATCTGTTTTCGCAACGGGAATGAGATAATTCTGAACGAACTCCACACATGTCTGCACATCAGCCTCCGCTGGAACCGCGACGCCCTGGGCTTCCAACGCCGCTCTTCCTAGCGGTGACATGGCTTCAGAGGGAGCGTCGAGCAAAGGAGCAGACCCCCATCTTGCCAGTCGGCCACCGACACGCGTACTATCCACCACCAACACGGAATACCCGAGGAAGCGTGCGTAAAGCGCTGCTTCAATTCCGGTAGGGCCCGCACCGATGATCAGCACATTGGCGGGCGTATCAATTTCCGGATCCCAGTCCACATTCAATCCAGTTGGAATAAGAGAAATTTCAAGTAACGCAGCTCGGGCATCGCCAGCGGCGTTGGATGATCCACGGGCAAACCACGGTCGGCCAAGAGGGTAGCTTTTCGACGAGCTCTGCCAAGTGCCTCGTAGTTGGCTTCTAAGAAAGCCTGCTTATTGACGTGACTCGAGCAAGACGCCGAAGCCAACAAACCACCACGCGCCGTCACTGCGGACGCCATACGCGCGAGTTTGGCATACGCTTCAATCGCCTGCGGTCGGGCACGTTCGCTCCGCGCGAAAGAGGGCGGATCACAGATCACCAAATCCCATTGGCGTCGTTCTTTGCCAGCCCTGCTAAGGAATTCGAAACAGTCCTCCGCAATCGCTGAGTGACGCTCTTCTGCAAGTCCATTGCTGGTCCAATGCTGTTGCGAATCCTGAATCGCAGCACTTGCAATATCCACGCTGGTCACGTGTTCCGCACCGCCTAAGCCTGCCGCGATCGAGAACCCGCCATTGTAGGAATAGAGATTGAGCACGCGTCGGCCACTTGCCAAACGACGAATTAATTCGCGATTATCGCGTTGATCCAGGAAAAAGCCGGTTTTTTGACCCAGCATGACATCTGCCGTAAAACGCATGCCATTCTCTAGAAACGCGACTGGCTCTACGTGCGGCTTCGACTCCGTCGCGCTATGCCCAGCGATCACCTCCCCCGCTTTTCCCCGCTCGCGAAATCTCTGTACAACACGCTCTACGGCAGTATTCTCGACAATCCAATCAGCAATCCCCTTGGCCCGATAGAAATCAGCCGGTGCACCTCCGTCGAGTTTCATGACCGCCGTCTTGTCATAAACATCCACGATCAAGCCTGGAACGCCGTCGCCTTCGCCACCAAGCCAGCGAAATCCATTCGTCAAATCCGAAGAACTCGGATTATCTTCAGCAAACACTCCCAGTCGAAAGTACGACTGCCGAAGTTCCCAAGCTGACTTGAGACGACCGAACAACCAGGAGTCATTCAGCTCGTCACGCTCGGTAGTCGTGCACACGCGGACGGGAATTGGGTGATCTGGATCATAGATTCCCCAGCCCACAAAACGCTCTCCCGAGCGATCCCAAACGGAGACTACCGTCCCCGATGCGGCCTTCAGTGGCTCGACTGCGGAAGAGTACAACCACGCATGCCCACGTTTGACGTCGCGCAGCAGGTCTTTCGAAAGACGAATCTTGCGAGGTTTCGAGGCGTTCACTAACTGCGACATTCGACTAACCCGCCACGAACACAATAGCGGTCACGATGGCGGCAATTAGCAAGACGATCGAGACAACGAGAACAGTAATCCGAGCTTTTGACCAGGGTTTCTCACCCACGATCTTGCCGGTCTGACCATTGACGAGAAAACGATAAATCCGATCTCGGTAACGGTAGCTAAGCACGTGCACTGGCAACAAAATAAGATCGCTTCCATTCACATCGAACCGAGTTTGCACATTCAAGTTTGAAGAACGGTCCCCGGGCATGAAACGACGCACCGCGTCGACTTGCTGCTTTCGAAACTCTTCCTTTGATTCCTGAATCGCCGCGTCCATTTCGACCGAATACTCTTCTGCCATCCAACCGGCCAAAAAATAGGGACGGTAACGCGAGAGGGCCGTTAGTTGAAATGGCTGAATCGCCTGAGCCTCGGTGCCGGTAATTCCCTTCGTAGCTGGAGCTAAGAAGCCATAATAGTAGCGGTGATGTCGCCCACTCAACGGAAACCACTCGGTCTCTTGCACCTGCCGAGTGCGAGTGACCGTCTTGCCCTTAGAATCGCGGGTGGTGTACGTCTCAGTCCGGTACCAGTGCTCGCCAATGTTTGCGGACCAATCACTGCTGGCGAACATCGAAAAATGCCAGAACGGCAAGTACACGCCCTTTTGCTTTTCAGATACCGCCTTCTGTGCCAAATCTCCAGGCCGTAACCAAGAATTCTTTCCCAGCCACTCGTAGTACTTTTGTTCCGCTTGGTAGGCAGTGACGGAGAAACCGATAATGAATTCAGGCCGCTGCCGCCCCGATCTGGAAACGGGAATTTCAGTGACGTAGGTGGAGTCGCAGAAGGGGCAGATATAGGAACGCTGTTCGAGGCTGGTCGCTACTTGGCTACCACAGTTCTTACATTCGAAGGTATGATCTGGAAGCGCACCCTGCGTATCGCCGCTTTCGCCTGGGACCACCATCGGTGCATCTCGCGCCTCCAGTGGAGTTCCACAGGCAACGCAGAAACGCGACTTGCCCTCGCGTGGCGAGCCACAAGCAGTGCATGGCGGACCGACATCTTTCTTGCCGGCATCGTCCACTATCTCAGCATCGATGATCGTCACGTGTGACCCCGGCACCCTTACGAACGTTCCCTTTTCTCACTATCAAACATACGGCTAGCCAGTCTACTTGAATTTCTCTGCGGGCGTACCGCCCATCTCTGCCTCGTGCTCTTCGGGCGTTTGCCTAAGTCCAGGCGGGGCGATGGCTGGCCGCTTTCTGATGCAGCTCGTCGAATTGTCGTTGGGCGAAACTTGCTTCCAAATAGTCGATTTGAATTCGATGATCTGCGGGACCTGCCGCCGCCGTATCCACAACCAAGCTAGCCATCTTCCAGCGACGGTCGAAGGGACTCTGCTGGACTTCCAACGTCTGCAAGCGGTCGTAAAACGCGAAGCTTAATTTTTTGGTGAACAACCCACTCTGGTACACAAGCCCCCAGTCCGTTCTCGCGTAACGCCGCGCTCGAGCCTTCTTCACGGCAATCCAAGCAAACACAGGAAACGCCGCGACTCCAGCAAGCCAGCCCCAAGGGGGAGACGCTACTCCGGTCACCAACGAGAGTAACGCACAGAGTATCAATGCAATCCGCATCAAACGCTTTCCAGCGAGCGGTGAAACCCCGTGCCAGGTCGTCGTCACTTCAGTTTCACGCCAATTCAGTCCCGGCCGCAGTTCGTCCAACACTCGCTGGACCTCCGACTCGCGTACCACCGGCAAGAACCAGCGACGGGAAACGGTGGCAGCCGCATTCTCACTCTCTTGGCCAGCCCCACCGGCGGTTTCCAACCGGATCGAAGCCAGTCCCATCCAACGCAGGAGAAGTGGACGATGAACACTCATGAACTGAATCCGCTGCCTGGGTACCGTCGCGCTCACTCGTGTCAACAACCCAGTCGCGATTCGCATGTCGTTGCCCTGCCGAGTCAGCCGGTAATCAAAGAAGCGGAGGACATACCAGCCCATGCCAAACAGCCGCAGGGCCAGGAATAAAACGATTGCGCCAATGATCAGGTAAGGTAAGAACTGCCAAGGGCCGTCAACTGCAGGAAGGTAGTCACGGAGCGTGCCGTTGATCGTTCGTCTAATCTCTCGTCTGATCGTCCCCGCATCAAAACGCGACTCAAAATCAAACTGGAAGAAGTACCCAATCACGATTCCAATCAAAACGGTTCCTCGATTGCTGGCCATTCCGGCCTTTAACAAGTCGACGAACGGGATCTTGTAGACTTCTCTTACAGCTGAGTCCGCCGCTTCGGCCAACTGCGCACCACTCGCGGACGGCTCTGCGACCAAAGGAGGCTCTGCCAGCGAAGAATCGCTCAGCACCGCTGCCTCGCTGCCACCAACCTCAGTCACCGTGGCCATTTCAGTCGCGCCCAGCAAACTCTCAGGCTCGCCAAGCTTCGATCCGAAAATCCCCGCACGTAGCTCGGCAATTTGCGAGTGGGTCAACACTCTAAGCGTTGCCTCGGGCTCAGTGCCGGATGCCGTTTCAATGCGAACTTCTGCAACGCGGAAAATGCGATGCAGCACATTCTGAACCAGGTCCATGTTCTGAATTCGGCGGATCGGAACCGCACGAATCCTTCGAAAGAGGAGTCCTTCGGTAACGACAAAGTCATTACCTTTGATCTGATAGCGAAGCGTAAAGTAACGCAGCAAGGTAACGACCAGGGAAACAACAAAGACTCCCAGCAGCGCAGTTGGCCCCCAAAACCCCCACTGCGTGGCTCCCCAGATTCCGACTACCGCTGGAAAAATAAATTGCCGAATCTTGGAAAGCACATCAAAGACGACCGAAGAAGGATGCAAGAACTGCGGCTTCCAAAGGTCGCTATCGGGGCTCGCTTCACAAACCGGCTGACCATCCACCGCAGGTGCGGTCAGTTCCCGTGCTACCGCTGGCACATCCTGAGAGGATGGGACGGAGGCGTTTCTGTCAGAATCAGGTAACATCCAACGTCTCCCGCTGCTCGATCAGGCGATCACGCAGTTGCACTGCAGTCGCATGCTGAAGTCCGTCCAGTTCAATAGAAGCATTCTTCGTTCCGGCGGTGTGCACTGCGAGCGTCCCCAGATCAAACATCCGCTGCACAGGACCTTGGGAAACGTCAACGTGCTGAACGCGGGCTAGTGGAATGCTGATTTTGTGCCGCCAGAGGACTCCGCGCAGAATCTCCATGCCAGCATCCCCCAGTCGATACCCTGTGTATTCGTATTGGACCTTTGGCCAAAAGTGCGAGTAAAAGACGCTCATCGCGATAAACAAAACCCAGCTTGCCGCAAGCGCGGGAAAGTACCACCATTCTGACCGCAAGTTCAGAAAGGTCGCGATGCTGGCAACGACTGCGACGACAGTCAGAACCGCAGCAATGATGTAGCCGACCCTCTGTTCAAATTTCACTTGCTGCGGAGCCAACCGTTCGAAGGTCTCATCGAGCCCCAATCGATTTGCGAGTCCGTCGGCAAGTTCATCGGCCCTAGCGGATTTGAACTCCTCTCCTCCGGAACGACTCTCTCGATTGACGAGATCATCTGAATCTGGGGAGGCACCTGGATCTACTGTCGGATCAAATTCTTGGCTTGGAGGCGTCAACCCTCTCTCCTAAACTCGCGCAGTGGTTTCACGCATCGTCTGCGTGTTGGTCAATCTATCGTAGGCTCAAATAAAAGGCTCGGTCAGACTCGGAATAAAGCCGCATTGGACAGGGCACTAAAATTCGGCAATGTTGTCACATGGGACTCGGCTTCGCAGTCGAATCACCGCTCAACGCCAGAAATCGGGCAAAGAGTGGGATCTCAACCAACCTCCGCACCCGCGCGGCCCTATCGCATTCGAAACAGAGGACCTGAAATTGGATAATTCGTCAGAATCGTACCGAGTTCAACTTCAAAAAGAACAACTCGTCTTCAGTTCGGCCCACTTCATTACTTTTGCAGGCGACATCTGCGAGTGTCTTCACGGCCATAACTATGGTGTTAAAGCGGAAGTCTGCGGGCCACTGGACGAGAACAAGTATGTCATCGACTTCATCGCGTTTCGGGATAACCTCGAAAAGATCGTCCGGCGTCTCGACCATCATATGCTACTGCCGATGACGCACCCCATGATTCGAGTCGAAGCTGGCGAAAAGGAAGTCGTAACGACGTTTCGTGAAAAGCGTTGGGTTTTTCCGCTCGAAGATTGCATCTTGCTGCCGATCACCAACACGACCGCAGAACAGCTTGCGTGGTGGATCGGAACTGAGCTAAAGAAGTTGCTCAAGCCAACCACCGAAACGGGTATTGAGAGTTTGGAAGTTGCCGTGGATGAAAACAATGGACAGTGGGGTATCTGCAAACTCCCCTGGTAGCCCGGTAATTTAAGCCCCCCGAAGCCCCGTCGACTCTCTCGCTGCCCCGGTGATTTGCCCCCCAGCCTCTCCGCGGCCTGGAAAATCTGAGGCGTTGTAACGATTCTCTGGTGGCTCCCGCTTTCCGAAGCCCTCTGAACATTCTCGGCACGTCCACCGCAGTAACACTCAACACCGATTACAGCGACTCTGCGGGGTGGCTTCGATGCGAACCTGCATTGCTCAATCGCGTTCTTCCCTGACCGCTTGATAATCGGCTCCGTTGCGAGATACTCACGCGTTCTCATGCTGGCGGCTCGACTTGCGAGTCGTCCGTAGTCTTTTCATGATCATGCGGCTCCCTCCACGCAGCGAGTCGCGAGCTAGCGGTAATTGCTCATGTCAGTTTCTCCGATGATGCGTCAGTACGAAGAGGCCAAAGCGGCCTGCGGTGACGCGCTACTCTTATTCCGCATGGGTGACTTTTACGAGCTATTTCATGACGATGCAAAGGTTTGCGCCAAGGTCCTGGGCCTGACGTTAACAAGCCGGGACAAAGGAGAGAACCCAGTTCCGATGGCGGGATTCCCCTACCACCAACTAGAGGGCTACCTGGCCAAATTGATTCGACAGGGACATCGCGTCGCGGTTTGCGACCAAGTCGAGAGCCCGAAAGAAGCCAAGGGAATTGTTCGCCGCGAGATCACGCGCATCGTAACCGCCGGGACTCTCACAGACGACGCTCTGTTAGATCCACTCCAGTCGAATTTGCTCGTCGGAGTCTACTCGCTGAAACCCGGCAAAAGTGACTCCTCGGCCGGCCCCGTTGGCTTGGCATGGACCGAGTTGTCGACTGGAAAATTTAGAGCAGGAGTCTTCGCCAGCCACCAAGTTCTGGACGAGCTCGCGCGACTGGAGCCCTCTGAGATCTTGGTTCGTGACGACGACCCGCTATTCGACGAGAACCCCCAGGGCTGGACCATTGCCAAACGTCCATCCTGGCAGTTTGCACCGGATGAGGGCCAGAGGCAGTTGTGCCAGCACTTCGGAGTTCGAAGCCTCGAAGGCATGGGATGGAGCGACGAAGATGAGGCCGCCATTGGGGCTGGCGGAGCCATATTAGCCTACTTGCAAGAGACCCAGAAAACATCCCTCGGACACCTTCGGCAACTCTCGCCCTACCGCCGAGGTTCGACGCTGGAAATCGACGCCGCCACACGTCGCAGCCTCGAACTGACGCACACCATGCGAGATCGAGACCGCAAGGGGTCTTTGCTGGCCGTGCTGGATCAAACCTGCACTTCCATGGGGTCACGCCTCATGGCATCCTGGCTATCCTCACCACTAGTTGACCAAGAGTCGATCATTGGCAGGCACTCGGCTGTCGAGGAGTTTTTGCACGAAAACCGAATGCGTTCTGAGCTCCGTTCTCACCTTGATGGCATCTACGACCTGGAACGTCTTTTGGGCCGAGTCGCAACGGGCCGGGCCAGTCCAAGAGACCTGCGGCAAGTCGGCAACACTCTTGAGATGCTGCCTGGAATTAAACTGCTCCTCCAACCGGTCCGCACTCCGTTACTTCAAGACTTGGAATCAAGACTGGTTCTTTGCGAAGAACTCCGAGACCGCTTGATCAGTGCACTGAACGATGAATGCCCACTCCATTTGCGAGATGGAGGATTCATCCGGGACGGTTTCGACGGCCAGCTCGACGAGTTGCGACGTTTGGCAACCGGAGGAAAGCAGTGGATCGCCGAGTATCAGGCCAAGCAGATTGAAGAAACCGAGATCACCAACCTCAAAGTGGGCTACAACAAGGTCTTCGGCTACTACCTCGAAGTCACGAACGCGCACAAGGATCGAGTGCCCGACCACTTCGTCCGCAAGCAGACTTTAAAGAATGCGGAACGGTACATTACGGATGAACTGAAGCAGTACGAAACGAAGGTCATCTCTGCCGATGAACAAGCGCTTCAACTGGAGCTAGATCTCTTCAACGAGATTCGGGAATTCGTTGCAAGCATGCTCCCGACTCTACAGGAACTGTCTCTTGTACTCGCCGAGCTTGACGTGCTCGCCGGATTGGCGGACCTCGCTAAGAAACAGAATTATGTGAAGCCGGAAATGACTCTGGAACCTGAGTTGGAGATCCTCGAGGGTCGCCACCCAGTTCTGGATTGCAGCATGTCCAAAGGGACTTTCGTCCCAAACGACTGTCGAATTGGGAGTGGCAAGGGATCGGTCATGCTGATCACTGGCCCAAACATGGCCGGAAAAAGCACCTATATCCGCCAAGTTGCTTTGCTAACGATTATGGCGCAACTGGGCAGTTTTGTGCCGGCGAGCAAGGCTAGCATCGGTGTGAGCGACCGAGTCTTTGCACGAGTCGGTGCCAGCGACGAACTGTCACGCGGGCAGAGTACTTTCATGGTGGAAATGGTCGAAACGGCTCGCATCCTAAATACGGCAACCGAACGCAGCTTGGTCATTCTCGATGAAATCGGGCGCGGAACGAGTACGTATGACGGTTTGAGCTTGGCGTGGGCCATTGTGGAACATCTTCACGACCACCTCAGCGCTCGTACGCTATTCGCAACCCACTACCACGAGCTTACGCAGCTCGAAAAATCGCTGCCTGGCGTTCGCAATTACAACGTTGCGGTCAAAGAATGGGACGACAACATCGTCTTCTTGCACCGCATTGTGCCCGGCGGCGCGGACAAGAGCTACGGAATCCACGTTGCCCGGTTGGCAGGAATTCCCTTCCATGTCAATGAACGCGCCAAAGACATTCTGCATCAATTGGAGGCGGATCATATTAACCAGCGCGGCGACTCTAAAATCACGCCGCCGCGTAGCAAAGAGGATTCGCCGATCCAGTTGACCCTATTCGACTTCGGCGACCACCCGATCATCGAGAAGATCCGTGAGCTCAACACGACCGACATGACGCCCCTGCAAGCGTTGCAGTTGCTCGAGCAGTGGCGGAGCGAGGTGCAGGAAAAAGCTAAATAGAAAAACGCCGATGAGTACGGGAACCCATCGACGTTGAAGCGGGTGAACAGGAGTGGCTCGCCCTGTTTTGCCGCAGGAGTGTCAAATACTTGCCGGCTCACGAAGTCTAGCGACGGTAGCCTCTTGCTCCAGCCGCACTGCTGCTCGAACGCTCGCGAGGAACAGAACGAAGCCCTGAGGCAGATGCGGGTACCACTTCATGTAGTCGCTGACGAGGTGCCTGCACGTAGGCCGGTGCTGAGAAGTTAGTAGCAGTCTCCATGTCGCTGAATCGCATTCGCACAGGAGCGTTACGCGCTTGTGGGTCATAAACTTCTTCGTAGCGTTTAGCACGAGTTGGCTGGTTGGCAGATTCTCCGGACTGAATGCGGTATTGAATCGTCTGAGCAGGAACGCGACGGACTCGATTTACCGCATCATCCATGAAAGGATCGATTTGGCTGTCTGGCATCGGAGCAGGAACCGTATTTCGCTGCTGGGGAGCAATCGACGGCGGCACGGGTGCCGGTGCAGGGCTAGACATGTCGACCGGGTCCAAAATCTGCGGCTCGTATTGGTACGGCGAAACCTCAGGAACCGATTGGAGGGCAGGTGCGGGAGCAACTGACGCGTTGCCGCAGCTATTCCCACATGAGCAACTGCCTTGCGACTCGCAGCCACAGCTTGGTGACTCGCAGCCACAGCTTGGAGCATTCATCTCACAACCACAACCAGCGTCTTTGGATGATCGGTGGAACAATCGTTCGAACAGTGAATTACCGCCAAGAGGGCGACGTGCTTCCGCCCCGCAACTGGGTTCAACTCCACAACTTGGCTCCGCTGCGCAACTGCTGCAGCCACCTTGGACTTCGCATCCGCAAGACGGGGTTGCTACTTCGCATCCGCAGGTGGGTCCGCTCATCTCGCAGCCGCAAGATGGACCTTGTTCAGAACATCCGCAGGAGCCATGGGTTGCTTCGCAACCGCAGCTTGGCGATGCCATTTCAACACCGCAACTGGGTTCCTTCGACTTGCTAAAGAACTTGTCCAACAATCCACCTTTTTTAGAGGTGCACGGTGCCTCAGCGACTTCACATCCGCAAGAGGGTCCATGAGCAGGAGCTGCACAAGTCGGCTCGGCAACTTCACAGCCGCACGATGGTGCCGTGCTACATCCGCAGGGTGCATCGACTTGTTCGCAGCCACACGCGGGTGCCGAGATCTCACACCCACATGAGGCGACGGCTGGCTTCGTCTTCTTACGGAACAATTTTTCGAGCAACCCAGCTTTTGCCTTGCAACTTCCACATGTGCTCCCGCTCATTTCGCAACCGCACGAGGGCGCGACCGCGGCACAAGTTGGCTCAGCAGGCGTATAGCAATTACCCGCTGGTGCGTCGCAGCTAGCCGCTGGTGCGTCACAGTGTCCCGTGTTGCAAGCAGTTGAGCGTTTCTTCAATCGAAAGATCCGTTTGAGAAGCGGCTCACAGCCGTAACCGATCGCTTCTGATGGTTGACTACCGCAGCCCACGGCATCGCACCCACCTGGAGCGTCGCAGCTTGCCGTTGGCTGGTCGCACTGACTACAACCGCACGAAGCCTGGTCGCAACTAGATTTCTTGGGCGTCTTCTTGAGCAACTTCTTACTGTGCGATTGGACCCGCTTAAGAAAGCCGGCTGTCTTGTCGAGCAATCCGGACTTCTCGCAGCAGGAATTGCAACCTCCGCCGTTGCAACTGCCGCATGACGTGGCACCATCACAGGCACTAGAGCGACAGTGATCGCAGGCATCGACAGTGCGTGCCGTTGGCCCTGCCTGGATAATAAGGGCACAGAATAGCGTACAGATGCTTAGAGATATCCTGGAATTCATCGCAGAGCGGGCTCCATGTCCGTAGTTGATCTTCGTAGTGGGACGAACCTTGCTTGCATTCCTGACTTGTGCGTCCGGGAAGGCTCCGCCCCGCATAACTGATCGAACCGCTACCGCCCGAATTTGCAGAACTTTCCGAACATGCGCAACAAACCCCCAGGGCGCCCCATCTTCACTCGAGCGGCCCACACTAGGGCAGCGCCAGCTATCTCGCTGGTTCTACCCATCCCGAGTCCGCATCCCGGGCTCTGAATTCAGCGACTATTCGAGCCCGAAACGGAGTACTTCTGAAACCTTCTACGGGCACCGCGGAGCCGGGGTGGGAGCCCCAGTATCGGGGCCATGCTGGGCCAAGTACCTGGCGACAGAATCCCGGGTTTTGACTACAATTCGCAGCCAAATCAAACCTAAAGTCCCCGTGTTCGATAACTGGGACCCGTATTTTCTGTGGCCCCGACTGATTTCCACCGACGGACAAAGCTCCGCTCCTTGGAATGGTGAGGCTGCAAAGCAATGGAAACTGCCCAAGATCCCGCTTCGACACCTTGATCGAACGCAAAGATCAACTGGGCCGATAAGTCGAGACTCACCCACCATGGCGACCCACGTTACCGACCCATTCAACGCACGCACACAGCTCGAAGGCTCCTTCTCAGAGATTGGCTACTACAGTTTGCCCAAGCTCGAATCGGATGGGATCGGCGCCATATCCAAGCTGCCCATCTCGATTCGTATCCTTCTCGAATCGGTCCTTCGCAATTGCGACGGCTACGTCGTCAACGAGGACGATGTACGAAATCTCGCCAACTGGAATGCGGCCAAACCAGCTCCGGTTGAAGTGCCCTTCAAGCCGTCTCGAGTAGTCCTGCAAGACTTCACTGGCGTGCCCTGCGTCGTCGATTTGGCCGCCATGCGCGATGGCATGAAATCTCTGGGTGGTGATCCAAAGAAGATCAATCCGTTGATCCCGGTTGATCTAGTCATCGACCACTCCGTCCAAGTCGACCTCTTTGGAACACTCGATTCCCTGACTCGCAATGTGGAAATCGAGTTTGAACGCAACAAGGAGCGCTACGAGTTTCTACGTTGGGGACAGCAAGCGTTCGACAACTTCCGAGTCGTTCCGCCGAACACTGGAATTGTGCACCAAGTCAACTTGGAGTACTTAGCGGAAGGTGTTTTTGTCCGCGAAGATCACGCCGGATCAGTTGCCGTACCGGACACGCTAGTCGGCACCGACAGCCACACGACGATGATTAATGGTCTCGGCGTTCTCGGTTGGGGTGTGGGTGGCATCGAAGCCGAAGCTGGCATGCTCGGACAGCCCCTCTACATGTTGATGCCAGAAGTGGTCGGCTTCGAGGTCACGGGGAAGCTGCCAGCCGGCGCGACTGCAACCGACCTCGTTCTCCGTGTAACAGAAGTCCTCCGCGGCCAAGGCGTCGTTGGCAAGTTCGTCGAGTTCTTCGGGCCTGGCGTAGCAGAGATGTCGCTCGCGGACCGTGCAACGATTGCCAACATGGCTCCTGAGTATGGCGCGACGATGGGCTTCTTCCCTGTCGACAGCGAAACACTGCATTTCATGGAACGAACCGGTCGCAGCAAAGAACAAGTCGCACTGGTCGAGGCGTACACGAAAGCTCAGGGGCTGTTCGTAGATGAGAACTCGCCTGCCCGCGAATACACCAAGACCGTTCGCTTCGATCTCTCCGAAGTGGTCCCAGCCTTGGCCGGGCCGAAGCGTCCGCAAGATCGCGTGCCGCTAAGTGATATGAAGTCGGAATTCAAGTCGATCCTGACAACGCCTGTCGCCGATCGAGGTTTCGGACTAACCGAAGACGCTTTGAGCAATACGGCCACAGTCGGAAGCAACGGCAGTGCAAGTGAAATTGGTCACGGCTCAGTCGTGATTGCGGCCATCACCAGTTGTACCAACACTTCGAATCCGTCCGTCATGGTGGGTGCCGGTCTTCTCGCACAAAAGGCCGTCGCAAAAGGCCTGACGGTGAAACCGTTTGTAAAAACATCACTCGCACCTGGCTCTCGGGTGGTGACTGACTACTTGGATAAGTCGGAACTGACTTCGCCACTAGCGGACCTTGGGTTCCACACCGTTGGCTACGGTTGCACGACTTGTATCGGCAACAGCGGACCGTTGCCGGAGCCAGTCGCCAACGCAATCGTGGAAGGCGATTTGGTGGCCGCAGCAGTGCTCAGCGGCAATCGAAACTTTGAAGGTCGAGTGAACCCGCACACACGAGCGAACTATTTGGCGAGTCCGCCACTTGTAGTGGCCTACGCAATCGCGGGTCGCATGGACATCGATTTTGAAGCAGAGCCGATCGGCACCAGCCAATCCGGCGAAGATGTATTCCTTCGCGACATTTGGCCAAGCCAAGAAGAGGTGGCCGAGACAATCGAGGCTTGCGTCCTGCCCGAGATGTTCGAGAAGCAGTACGCGAGTGCGTTTACTTCGAACGAAAAATGGAACGCCATTGAGATTACTGAAGGCGACCTCTACGAGTGGAGTGATTCCAGCACATACATCCAACGTCCGCCATTCTTAGAAGGCATCACTGCGGACGCCACACCACCTGAGCCCATTAAGGCGGCACGTTGCTTGGCCCTACTCGGAGACTCGGTGACGACCGACCACATCTCACCGGCCGGAGCAATCGCACAAGACGGACCAGCCGGCTTGTACCTCAAGGAACAAGGCGTCGACCGCCGCGACTTCAATAGCTTTGGTTCACGGCGTGGCAACGATCGCATCATGACTCGTGGCACTTTCGCCAACATTCGCATCCGCAACCAACTGGTGCCTGGCACCGAAGGTGGCTACACAAAGCATATGCCGAGTGGTGAGCAGCTGAGCATCTACGACGCGGCAGTAAAGTACCGAGAGGAAGGCACTCCGTTGGTTGTCCTCGCTGGAGCTGAGTACGGAACGGGAAGCAGTCGTGACTGGGCAGCTAAGGGCACACTGCTACTTGGAGTCCGAACGGTCATCGCGGCGAGCTACGAACGTATCCACCGCAGCAACCTAGTCGGCATGGGCGTTTTGCCACTTCAGTTCTCGGAGGGCGACACTTGGCAAAGTCTCGGACTCACGGGCGCCGAGAGCTTCGACATCAGCGGCGAAATGGAACCGCGAGGAAAACTCCACGTCACCGCGACAAGCGATTCAGGAACGGTAACCGAGTTTGACGTTGCGATCCGAATCGATACACCCGTTGAATTGGATTACTACCGCAACGGTGGAATCCTACCAACGGTCCTGCGCAATTTGGCCGAGAGTGGCACGTAGTACGTTGCTGCAGACCATTCAGCACCGTGCGAGGGCCATGTGCAACTATAGCTGGAAAACGCGAGGATTTAGTCACTCTCCTCCTGCGGAGCAAGTCCCGAGCGGTTGTCCGAGCGAAAGTCGAACTATTGGGCTCGGAGAGGGTTCTTCGATCAAGCCGGGAATCGCGGAAGTGACTAGACGTTTGACACAAGCATACTTGGCTGACCTTTCCTGCGGGTGAATCTACAATGCCCACGAACAATCCAACGGATGGTTCAAACCGAGCAAACAGCGCGGCAAAACCACCCGCATCTTCCCCGCGAAAACCTCTCTTGGGTTGGCTGATCGGCCTCGCAATGATTGCCATTCTCGTTGCGGGATACTACTTCCGTCCCCAAGGCTCGGATGAGCCCGCGGCCCAGAACCAGCTGCTCTCCGATGCGGTGACCGCTGTCGCCGCGTCCGAAGATGCAGACTACGCCAAAGCTCTTTCACTCTGGCGACAACTTTCAAAACAAGCCCCAGATCAAGAAGCATTCCAACTCAACGAAGCGGTCACCGTTCTCAAATGGATCGATGAGAACAACAAACTCTTGGCAAGCGGAAGAGTCACCGATGCGGCACGCAAAGCCGAGCTGGAACAAGAACTTGACGAAGGCTTAACCCGCGCCGATGAAATTCTGTCGCGTCTGGAGAAGAGTGGTATTCAAGATCAACGCGGCGTTCTCTTGCGGGCGGCTCTCATGGAGGCGAAGTCGAATCGCCTGCCCTACCCTGCAAGCGATGAAGTGCTTCGGCAAGCTGCGGCCATACTCGCTGCATCATTAAAGAAGAATCCAGCTCAGCCGCAGGTCGCATTCCTTTTCGCCGAGTTGGTTGAGAAAAACGCTGTCGCGCAGGCCGATCCCGAGTATGCGGCGATCAACGCCGATGCGCTTTTCGCGTCCTGGCAAAGCATGCCACGAAACTTGGCCTTGCTTCAGCGGGCTGGCAAAGTGCTGCTCCTGAGACAAGACGCACGATTAGAACAACTGCTCGAGCCGTCCGTTGAACTGACTCGACATCTATGGACCGACGTCTCGCGTGAAGTGCAACAGCTCAAGCCTGACACGTTAGTGACGGCAGCCAAGACCGCCATCGCTGCCGGTGATTGGACTGCAGTTCGCAAGACTCGCCTACCACTCTGGCTCAACGTACTTACGGGTAAAGGCAGCTTGAACACGGCGTTTCGCTCGGACGGTCGTTTGATCAACCCTGACATCATGGCTTTTCTCGAAACGAGTTTCCTTAGCGAACTCTCAACTGCGACAACTCCGGATCCAAGGCGAAAGACGGGTAATCAGGAGCTTCCGAACTACCGCCGCACGGAATTACCTCCTGCCTCGCTGCTGCATTGGTTCGACGCGGATGTGAATCTTCTTGTCGATTTAGCACTCGTGTCCGGCAAACAACTTGCCATCTACCCCATGTCGGAATCGGGGCTGGGCGAAGAGCCAGCCGCGGTAACAGAACTCGATATCTCACCCACTGGATTACTAGCCGCAGAGTTTTTCGAAGTAGACGATCCGGAAAGCCCGAAAGTCAACCGTTCGGTGGCGGAACTCGTCGAAGGAGCCGATGCAAGTCAATCTACTAGCAGCGAAGGCGATCTGACCGAGGAACAAATCAAAGCCTCGAATCGCCACGATGCATTGCAATCTCTTCTACTGTGGGGCGCTGAAGGTGTGCAAATCGTGGAAGTCGTACTTGGAGACGACTCAAACATCACGAGCCTTCAGCCGGTGGGCGAAACAGGTCTCGAGGACCTCCAATCGGTCACTGCTGCGGTCGCGTTTGACATGGAGTCCGACGGCGACCTCGATCTGCTGTTTTCGACGACACAAGGTTGTCGACTTTTTCAAAACAACGGCAACCGGACCTTTACGGACTTTACGGATGCTTGCGAGTTCCCAACGAACCACGGGTTCGACTCACTCGCCTTAGGAGACTACGACGGCGACCTGGACCAAGACGTCATCGCGGTTTCGCGACAAGCCTCCTCACCGATCTTGTTGGAGAATTTACTTCACGGCCAGTTCCGTGAGTCGCCCCTGGATGATCCTTCTTGGCCTGACCTCAACCAAGCGAACTCCATTGCGGTTGCCGAACTGGATGGAAATGGTTCATGGGATCTACTTTTGGGGTCCTGGCAGATGACCGAAGCACTATTCTCACGTTTCGTAAGCCCGGGCTCGGTTAGGTCGCTGAGACACATGCAAATCCCGTTGGAGTCTGGAGCCCTGCGTGTTGCAGACTTGGATAACGATTCTTTCCTTGACATCATCGGCCTCGGAGTCGAAGGAGTCTCTGTGGGCATGGGCTTCGAGGGAGGCTGGGCTCCGCCGTCTACGCTCGATTACGCCATATCGCAGAGCGTTCAGCCGGGCACCGTGGCACCTTTTTGCTTGGATATCGCCGACTGCAATCTCGACGGTTGGCTGGATATAGCCGTTTGCGGAAACGCCGAACAACCGACTGTTGTATTGACAGCGGAGCCCTCCAATCAAAACGGTTATCTGGCGGCAAGGCTTCGTGGACGAAACGATGACAACGGCGGCGGCCGCGTCAATCATTTTGCAATCGGAACTACACTGGAACTCTGGAATCAAGGCAGACAGTCACGACGGATCGTCCAGACACCCTCCACACATTTCGGACTTGGGCAGAGCGACGCTCAGAACCTCCGAGTCGTATTCCCTAACGGACTCACGCAAAACGCAGAATCTCCCCCGTCCAATGCGTTGATCGAGGAGAGGCAAGAACTAAAGGGCTCCTGCCCCTTTCTTTATGGCTGGGACGGCTCCAAATTCACGCTAATCACGGACCTCCTTTGGAACGCACCTTTGGGCCTTCAGATCGCGCGTGGGGAACTCATGCCAGACCGGCGTTGGGAGCACTTAGCGATTCCCGGGGAGGTCATACAGCAGCGAGATGGCTTCTATGAAATCCGAATCACGGAAGAACTTTGGGAAGTTGCGTATTTCGATTTAGTTCAACTAACCGCAGTCGACCACCCGATTGGAACCCAGCTATTAACCAACGAGAAAGTTGGCCCTCCGACAATCGCGGAACCGCAGTTGTTCGTTGCGAGCAAGCGTGTTCGTCCCACTCGAGCGACAACCCAAACCGGAGCTGACGTTCTCGAGTTACTTTCGGAGCAGGACCGAAATTACGTCACCGCGTTTTCAAAGTTCATTTGCCAAGGCTTCACCGAGCCTCATTTCATAGAACTCGACTTCGACGAGAGTCTGCGAGACGCGGTGGAGAGCGACGCGGACCTTCGGCTCGCACTCAACGGCTGGCTGCATCCAACCGACACTTCGCTGAATATTCATTTGTCACAAGACCCGGCGCTCACTGGCCCAGAACCTCCCTCGCTGTGGATCGTAGGTACCGATGGCAACTGGAAGTGTGCACGGCCCATAATGGGCTTCCCAGGCGGCAAGCCGAAAACCATAGTGGTGGATCTCAATGGAGTTTTCGAATCGGATGACCGACGGATTCGCATTGGTTCAAGCCAGCAGCTCTACTGGGATCACGCGTACATTGCCGTCGATGCCTCGCAGCCCGAAGTTCAGTCCCAAACGTTGGAGCTAGACTCAGCGGACCTACGCTACCGTGGGTTCAGCAAGCTTTTGCCGCGCGATTCAGACCAGCCACATTGGTATGACTACCAGGATGTCTCCCAAGTCCCCAAGTGGCCTGAGCTGGAAGGGCCTTTCACCCGGTTCGGGGATGTTACCCAAATTCTTGAAAACGATGATGACAAAATGGTTGTCATAACCGCCGGAGATGAGATCCGATTGCGGTTTCGCCTGCCGGAGAACGCGATTCCGAACGGGTGGCAGCGTGACTTCGTACTTCACTGTACAGGCTGGGACAAAGACGCGGACCTCAACACTATGGCGGGTCAGGGCTCATTGCCTCTGCCGTCCAAAGACCAGATTTTTTACCCACCTTCAATTGCAGACGAAGCCTCGACCAGTGAAGTCTGGCGGAAGAATGCGGACAACCTGACTAGGCAGCGACAGTATCCCAAACCCGCTCTCGGGGTTCATTGACCGCTTGAGAACGCCGGGATACGATCCAAATAGGCTTTTACCTTAGCGTAGAACTTCAGGTTTGAATCTTTGACTCACACGGCAACAGTACCGACACAAATTCCGCGCAGCCCCTGGTGGGGCTGCGCGAGGTTATTTGGTCTGCTGCTGCTTCTGCAATTCGGCGTAACCCTGAACACGGCTGCCGCTGGCTGTCATTCCCTAACCGTGAGCACGAAAGTCGTTTTCGAAGGCTCTGAGGCTGGCCGATTCGCCGCGAACAATATCTGGTCGCACGGGCCTGTGATACGAGTCTATCAAGATGGGCAGTTTGTCTACTACGAGGCACCGCTGCACTCGGAACACGGCGTTCCCTGCGACGGTCCCGGCTGTCGAGAAAAGAAGCCTTCAGATTCGCTCAAGCCAGCAGTAAACACTCCGAACGAGCCATCCACGAAGAACTTTGGCCACAGAGGTGGCACTTTTGCGGATCAGCGACCACCAAGCGGTTGGGTTGCCAATGCCTCCTCTTCTTACCCTTCGCCCTTCTCCGGCGTCCCTCTAAAGCCCCCGCGTTCGAAGTAGCTCAGCGACATTTTCGTTGGGCTGGATCGAGCAAAATACTCGCGCTCAGGTTGGAGCGTGCACGGTTTGCTTCGGTGCGATGCAACCTTCAAACCGCTTTAGACTTACAGAGCCTAAAGCATCAGGCCGCTGGTTGCTGTCGACGTCTCATCCTGGAATATCGTTTCCGCTTAGTAAACGATGTGGATCTTTTCCACTTGGCTACTCTCCCTCACAGATGTCGTGGATTTAACCATGAGCCCCAGCTCGCTTGATCACTTAGTCAATGTGACTCCCGCTAAACCCAAACGAGTCATCAGTCCGCGGATGCGGATCGTCTTGATTGTGGTCTTGGGACTGTTCTCTCTGCTGTTCGCAAACGGGATATATCTATCCGCCATCACCTGGGTGCAGTACTTCACCCAGGAAGTGTATGAAGACCTGTTCTACCAATACATGTTCATGGGACACCTGGCCGTAGGCATACTCTTGATTGTGCCAGTCGTCGTCTTCGGAACGGTCCACATGCTGGCCGCCAAGAACCGACGGAATCGCCGCGCGGTCAAAATCGGCTACGCCCTATTCGGCATCGCTCTGTTGATTCTCATTTCCGGCGTGCTGCTCACTCGCAGCTTTGGCTTCGACTTGAAACAACCAGCGATTCGCAGCGCAATCTACTGGTGTCACATCATTGGACCACTCGCTGCCATCTGGCTGTATTGGATCCACCGCCTCGTGGGCCCGCGGATCAAATGGTACGTCGGCAGGCGGATCGCATTCGCCACGGCGGCATTCGTTGGCCTGATGGTCTTTTTACAATTGCAGGATCCGCGCGACTGGAACCAAGCCGGGCCAACGCAAGGTGCGAAATACTTCGAGCCCTCGCTGGCCCGCACTTCGACCGGTAACTTCATCCCTGCCAAAGCGTTGCAGAACGACGAGTACTGCATGCAGTGCCACGAAGGCATCTACGAGAACTGGTTTCACAGCGCTCACCACTTCAGTTCATTTAACAATCCGGCGTACCTGTATTCAGTAAGAGAAACTCGCCGGAAAGTCCTAGAGCGTGACGGGTCCATCCAGGCCTCGCGTTGGTGTGCAGGCTGTCATGACCCCGTTCCTTTCTTCTCGGGAGCTTTTGATGCCGAAGACTACGACGACGTGAATCATCCGACCAGCCAAGCTGGAATTACCTGCACCGTCTGCCACGCGATTACGCACGTCAACAGCAACAAAGGCAACGCGGACTATGTGATTGAAGAGCCCATTCAATATCCTTTCACGTACAGTGACAATCCGTTACTCCAGAGCATCAACCAACTGCTCGTCAAAGCTAAGCCGGGATTCCACAAGAAGACGTTCCTAAAACCGCTGCACAAGTCAGCCGAGTTCTGCAGTACTTGTCACAAAGTGCATCTACCAAAAGAACTTACTGCGTACAAAGACTTCCTACGTGGCCAAAACCACTACGACAGTTTTCTCTTAAGCGGCGTTTCGGGTCACGGAGCGTCGAGCTTCTACTATCCGGAAAAAGCTGAGACCGATTGCAACGGCTGTCACATGCAACAAGTTGCCTCTGATGAGTTTGGCGCACGCTATAGCGAAGAGCTTGGGGAATTCGCTGTTCACGATCACTTTTTCCCGGGCGCGAATACTGCTCTGCCCTATTGGCGGGGTGACGATAACTGGATTGAGCGAGCCCGTGAATTGCTCATCGACGTGACTCGCGTCGACATCTTTGGCGTTCGCGAAGGTGGAGTCATCGACGGTGAACTGACCGCGCCGCTCGGCCCCGAGTATCCAACACTGGAGGCCGGCAAGAAGTACCTCCTCGAAACCGTGATTCGCACCACGAAGCTCGGCCACCATCTCACCCAAGGCACAGTCGACTCGAATGAGCTTTGGCTAGAGATTACGGTGCGCAGCGGCGACCGAATCATCGGAAGCAGCGGCACGATGGAAAACGGCAAGGTCGACGAGTGGGCGCACTTTGTGAATGTCTTCATGTTGGACAAGAATGGTGAGCGCGTCGCGACTCGAAACGCAGAAGACATCTTCGTCCCCCTTTACAACCATCAGATACCTCCCGGAGCCGGACAGACCGTGCACTACGGGCTGGAGTTGCCCGAGGATCTATCCGGACCGATTGAGATCAACCTTCAGCTCAAATACCGCAAGTTTGATCAAGGCTACATCGACTTCATGAACCGGGCCTATCGCGACGGTGATCATGACTTCGTGGGACGCGGCGAGGAAGGGACTGAAAACGAGTTGCCGATCACGGTGATGGCAGAAGACACGGTGCATCTGGCAATTCAATCGACCGCAGGCGAAATCCATGAAGCCCCAGAGTTCGAACGCAAGACGCCGATCGAGTGGCAGCGTTGGAACGACTACGGCATCGGGCTCTTGCTGGCAGGCAAATCGCAATTGAAACAGGCGCAAGAGGCCTTCGACCAAGTGGAAACCTACGAGCGTTACGACGGACCACTCAATCGAGCCCGAGTCCAATTCGCGGAAGGTGACCTCGCTGGCGCCACCGAATCGCTCAATCAAGCCGCCGAAATGGACCCGCCGCCGCCACCTTGGACGATGGCATGGTTGATCGGCGAGGTGAGTCGGCAGCAGGGCAACTTGCTGGACGCCGAAAAGAGCTTCCGCAGCGTACTCGAAGACGATACCGAAGAACGTCGCCGGCGCAAGTTTGATTTCAGCCTCGATTATCGAGTCCGAAACTCGCTCGGCCTAACACTGCTAGATCTTGCTGACATCGCGGCAGGTCGTGGGAGACAGCAGGAAAGCGAAGCAAGACTAGCCGATGCCAAACAGCAGTTTGAAGAAGTCCTCGAAACGGATTCGGAAAACGTCACCGCTCACGCGAACTTGGCAGTCATCTTTGAACGCCAAGGCGATTCAGAGCAATCCGAGTTTCACCGCGATCTTCAGTTGAAATACAAAATGGACGACAACGCTGCCGACGTGGCGCGTCCGAAGGGACGACGCAACTATCCGGCTGCTGACCACGCCGCGGAGCCACTAGTAATCTACTCATTGCACCGAAGCAGTCCCGAGTCCAAGCAGACGGATGTGCCGTCCGAGGATGCGTCTTACAGTGATGACTTAACCCATATGCGGTAGCTCAGCCGGAGCGGGCTAGTGCCCTCTCGATCCTAGTTCGAAAGGCCCTCCCCGCTCGTTCCTCGCGACCCTCCCAAAATTCCTCGTTAAACTCGGATAGGGAGGGTGACTTTCTGAGTAGCAGAACTCGCTAAGTTGAAATTATGATTTGCGCTGCCCCACCGGCTCGTCAGCTCGCTACCTCCGCCGAGCGGAGACAATATAGCGTTCCACATACAGACGTCACGCACAAGTCACTTTCCCCAAGTCGAGCTCCTGGCGAGTTTCGGGGAAGGTCGGGCGCACACGCCCGGGTAGGGGCTTCCTCGTTCCTCAACTTCTCCCTTCAATTCATTCTGACAGAGCGTCAATATGGACTCCCATTTTCACGCACCGGCGGAAGTACTCTGACGTTACAGATCCTCGAGACCCAATGAGACCCGATATGTCTGAATCCAATAATCGAGATGTCGATTTGAACCAAGAAGACATCCAGAATGACGAAGCCATTGGTCGCGCGTTAAAGGCCTCAGCCTTCGTCATGGCCGGCATAGCGGTGCTGGTAGGCGGTGGTTTCCTGGCTCAACACTTCATGAAAAACCAAGAAGTTGAGACGAAAGAAACGGAGATCGTTCAAGTTCAAGAGCGGGAGACTCTAGAAATTGAGGCGCCATCAATTCCGTTCGCGGATGTCACCTCGGAATCGGGCATCGATTGGATTCACGAAAGCGGTATGGAAGGCGAGAAACTACTGCCGGAAACAATGGGCGGCGGAGTGGCGTTTCTGGACTACGATCGCGACGGTGACGAGGACTTGTTGTTCGTAGGCGGCAAGTCATGGGACTGGAGTGACAATCCAAATCCCGATCCACAATCATTGTGTCTTTATCAAAACGACGGCAGCGGAAATTTCGAGAACGTGACAAGCGAGACCGGTTTGGACATTCCACTTTACGGAATGGCCCCCGTCGTTGGTGATATCGACAACGACGGTTGGCCCGACCTGTTCGTCAGCGCGGTGGGTAGCAATCGATTCTTCAAGAACAACGAAGGGAAATTCGTCGACATGACAGAGCAATCCGGGCTCGCTGGCGAAGACAATGCCTGGAGCACTGGAGCCGTTTGGTTCGACTACGACAAGGACGGCTTGCTGGACCTGTTCGTTTCCGACTATGTGGTCTGGGATCGAGACTTGGACCTATCGCTTGGCTTCAAACTGACTGGTGTCGGCCGCGCATATGGACAGCCAACTTCGTTTACGGGTACCCAATCGCACCTCTACCACAACGAGGGCAATAGCCAATTCACTGATGTTAGCGAAGCGATGGGCATCCAAGTTTCCAATCCGAACACAGGCGTACCCGTCGGTAAAGGGCTCGGTGTCGCTGCGATTGATGTCGACCAAGATGGATGGCAAGACATCCTGGTCGCCAATGACACGGTGCAGAATTTTCTCTTCCTCAACGTCGATGGTGAGAGCTTTATGGAGATGGGAATCTCCATGGGGGTTGCTTTTGATCGAAGTGGCAACGCAACCGGTGCAATGGGATTGGACTGCGGATACATCCGTAATGACGATTCGCTAGCCGTCGCCATTGGGAACTTCGCCAATGAACAGTCTTCGCTTTACATGACCAGCGGCCCGACTCCGCCCTTTACCGACCAAGCACTCGT
>JBGCCZ010000210.1:0-4067 GCA_045105035.1 Pirellulaceae bacterium
ACCAACGTGTCCCCGACAGCCTGCAAGTTGGCGCGACGCGAATCGGATCAAACTTTTCACGGCTTGTTCGAGTTTCGAGTCGTCGATCAGAACCGTCAGAGCACCTTCCGAATCGACCGAACACTGATCGCTTCAGGATCAACTTTGGCTAGTTCCTTCTTCGCCGCCCCGATTCCTCGCGTTCTGTCTTTGTCTCATAAGCGTTGTCGGAGAGTTTCCGATTCGACTGGTGCATTGTATCAACGCTGTGCTATTCCACGACAATTTCGCGATGCGTAGTGCGGAGACCTTCGCCTGCCGGCTATTCTTCTCGCAGCGATCGAGAAACGGAGCTGACACGCCAGACTTGCAGAGCGTTACTGCATTGGCGGTTGGTCTACCTCCGGCGGATAAAATCGTTTGCAGGCTCAAGCAACAAGCATCTCTTGCTTTGTATAATTCACTCTCTGGACGATCAATTCGCCAAATCTCAGGAATTCAAACACGAATTGAATGCTCGATGACGAAAATTTTAGTGCTTTACCACTCCAACACTACGAACACTCAGCGTATGGCCGAACTCGTGGCAGAGGGATCGCAGCAGCTTGACGATGTCGAAGTTCGATTGCGGAGCATCGAGGACGCCGATCATACGGATCTGGATTGGTGTGACGGACTTGCGCTTGGTTCCCCGACTAACTACGGTTGTGTTAGTTGGCAAATGAAGCAATGGTGGGATCAGCAACCGATCGAGAATTGGGGGAAACGCGATGGAAAGATCGGCTGCGTTTTCTCTTCTGCCGGAGCTTGGGGAGGCGGTCAAGAATGGACCTGCATGGCATTGATGTCCATTCTCATCAACTATGGGTTTCTCGTGTTCGGCCTGACCGACTACTCTGGGGTCAAGTTTTCCGCCCACTACGGAGCGATCTCGGCGGGCGCACCAGAGGAAGAACGTGTGCAAGAGGCCTGCAGGCGGCTTGGCCGAAGGTTGTCGGAATGGACGGCAAGCATGGTCCACGGAAAGACGGAGGCTCATCCGCTGAACCAGTCGTATGAACGCTTCAAAGACCTGGGCAAATAACTCCCATTCAAAACAGTATCTAATTTTTCAGCTACTTTTTCCTCTGGATATCTCAACGAGGTTTCACAATGAAGTCGAAAGCCAGCATCAACCGGCGCAATTTTATTCAAACGACAGGCGCCGCCACGGCGGCTGGGGTTTTCATGGGCACCAGGGCTGTTTCCCAGGCGCAGGACTCCCCAAGTGAACGCCCCGTCTTCGCCACGATCGGACTGCGAAATCAAGGTTGGACGATTACTAACAAGTCGACCAAGTTTGCAGACTTTGCGGCCTTCGCCGACGTTGATGCGAACGTGCTGGGCAAGATCAACGAGAATCTCGAAAAGAAAACCGGCAAGAAAGCTGATGGTTACAAAGACTACCGCGAAGTGCTCGACCGTAAGGACATCGATGCAGTGATGATCGCTGCACCCGACCACTGGCATACCAAGATTTCCGTCGAAGCGATGCTCGCTGGCAAAGACGTTTACTGCGAAAAGCCGTTAACACTGACCATCGACGAAGGCAAGTTGATCGAGAAAGTTGTCAAGCAAACTGGAAGAGTTTTCCAGGTCGGAACCATGCAGCGAACGGAGAACAATCAGCGTTTCTTAAAAGCGATCGCATTGATCCGTGAAGGTAGGATCGGCAAGATTCGCAAAGTGACTTGTGGAATCAACGGCGCTATTGGCTCGCCCGTGATCCCCGAAGTGGATCCTCCCGAAGGACTTGATTGGGACATGTGGCTCGGCCCAGCGCCCAAGGTTCCTTTTCGGGCGGGAACCGAAATGCGTGAGGGCTATGGTGGTGGCGTTCCGCTCTACACCAATTGTCACTACGCATGGCGCAACTGGTACGAAACTTCGGGTGGTCAGATGAATGACTGGGGTGCTCACCACGTGGATATTGCGACGTGGGCATTGAACGCTAGCAAGTCAGGGCCAAGCAAAGTGACGCCAGTGAGTTACTCATTGCCCGTTGATTACAAAGACGGCTATCCGACTGTCAGTGATCAATACAATTCACCGACGAAGTTCGAAATCCATGTCAACATGCCTGGTGATATTCCCATGATCATCACTAGCGAAGGCGACAATGGAATTTTGTTTGAAGGAACCAAAGGCAGGTTCTTCGTCAATCGCGGCAAGCTGGCAGGCAAGCCGATCGAAGATCTGGAATCCAACCCGTTGCCCGAGGAGGCAGTAGAGAAAGTGTACGGCGGTCCCGTTAGCGAGAATCACACCGCCAACTTTATTGAAGGCATTCGTTCACGTGAACAACCAATCTCAGATGTTTGGACGCACAACCGAATGCTCGAGACGTGCCACTTGGCGAATATTGCAATCCGCTTGGGACGTGAGCTGAGTTGGGATCCGACGAAGCGTGAAATCATCGGTGATGAAGAAGCCAATGCGTTCCTTTCACGTGAAAGCCGCAAGGGCTACGAGATCAACATGTAGCGGCCTCGTTAGAGGTTAGAGTTATGCCTCCTTGAGTCTATGCCTCCGTTGAGTCGATTCGATTCCGGAGGCTAGAGGGCCTTCTGAGTAGAGCCCTCGCGATGTGGTTCGAGATGCGCTCGGCTTCCGGATCCACCTTATCTGCTTTGCAGGGCTTCAAGCCATACGATCCGAAAAATCCGTTTGGGCGGCAAATGCATAACTTGGAAGCTCGAGAGAGACGGCTCATGAGGGACTTCGCAAATTTCACAAGCTAGGCTTTGAAGGAAGCCGTAGCGATGTGACTAACGAATCCCAAATGGACTGACGAAGCCCAAATGCAAAATGCAATGTCGCGAAAGCTGCTGTCGGCTCGTCTAGCACTAGCACTAGTTTCCATCACATTGTTACCCGGCTGTAGCTCCGAGCTCTTTGAGACCTCGGCGAGCCGCTATCGGGTAAATTCTACAAACGTGTATTGGGATCAGCACGCCATTGAAGGTGCGGCACCTGATTCTTTCGAGGTTGCTTGCATCGACGAAAGTTCAGTTCCCTGGGCCACCGATGCTGACAACGTGTACTTTCGAGATCTTGTTATCGATGATGCCGATCCCGGGTCTTTTAGAGCCTTCGATGAAGATTGGGCATGCGATGGTCAGTTTCTTTATTGTGGCCGAGTCCGAAATCGTCAGGTGGCCGAGTCCGAAATCGTCAGGTGGCCGGATTCTTGATCGTCAAGACGGAAAAAGGCATGCGGGTCGATCGCCAGACAGGTTTCGACACGCAAACGCTACGGGTCATCTACCGAGATCGGTACAACACATGGTTTTCGGACAAGGACCATGTTTACATGGACGCGTCGGGTAGCTTGTTTTCGGGTGATTCGATTGTCGAGCATGCGGATCCTGCAACTTTTCATCAAGACCCAGCATCCTCATACTGGATGGACAAGAACCATGTTTTTGTTGACGGCAGGAAACGGATATGCGAGGAGATTGATGGGGAACTCACTTGCGCCGACGCGACCACATGGCGGCGGCTTTCGAACGATAAGGGGCTAACTCGGTACTTCGTGGATAAGGACCACGTCTGGTACTGCGGCCGAATTTTGAAAGGTGCTGCTCCCAAGACGTTCAAGTTGTTGAACGACTACTATTCAACGGACGGCGAGCACGTCTGGCTTCGAACGAATCGACTAGGACATGTCGACTAGAACAGGTCGACGCAAAGTCGCTTTATCTTGTGCAAGCCAAGCCGCATGATCGATCATGGCCAAACGATCTCAAGCGGAAAAGATGAGCGATGAACGCGGTCGGTCGCTCAAAAGGAAGACGCCTTCTTTCTGACAGTGAACTCGCGATGAATTTCGCCGTGGCACTGTTAAGACGCGTTGTTCAACGGGAAACCGTCTCTAGTTCGCGGAGCAACAGCTTGGCTTCGTACTCACCATCTCGGCCGGTTGACTCGTCGTACCAACGTTTCGTATCCGCTGGCACAAGAACCTCGACGCCAGGGACGCGATCGGTTTGAAGCTTGAATTGGTAGCAGTCAAGCCAGAATGATGTCGGCGAAATGGCAAGTTCGTC
>JBGCCZ010000211.1:0-10252 GCA_045105035.1 Pirellulaceae bacterium
CCAACACCGCGCGAATTGTCGGTAAAAGGCAACTGGGGTAGGCCGCCGTTTCCTTGCACTGGAACAAGCTCGTCAGATTCGAAGTCGGATAGTTTGCCCGGCCCCATCGCTTGAGAAAGATCGGTCTGGGTGCCGTAGCGAGGCATTTGGCGTATTTTGGCGATGCTCGGCACGCGCGGTAGCACGGTGCTTCCAACGCGAATCGACACCCGAGATACGCGTCCGATCAGTTCCGGCGGCATGCTGGCCGTAACTTCGAGTGGTTCCAACTGCCGGCCCGTTTGTGGGTCCATTGCCGGACGGCGAGTTCGGACCCCTTCGTCGATCTTCGCTTGGACGTTTTGAATCGCCTTCGCTTCCTCGGGGAGCACTTGCACAATAAAGACTAGGGCACCGTCGTTCTTATCGATCTCCCAGCCGAATTCGTTATTCGGTTGAGCGAGCGGATCGATTGACTGCGCAGAGCTAAGCTGGGCGAGGATTAATAGTACGAGGAGCGGCGGAGTGATTCCGTTCATGACGAGCATCCCTGAGTCTACGGATCGATGGGTGGCCGATTCAGACCACCGCCCCTAAGTTATCCGAGTCGCGACGTACATGTAAAGAGAAGTTGGTTAGGCGAGGTTTGGCAGCTTGGGCGAGCTTGACGGTTTAGTTGCCGATCAGCCGTGTTTTTCAAAGAATGCAAAAGGACTTCGACGGGGCGAGGTGTCTTCCTTTGCTAGCGTTGCTGTACACGACTCGAGAAGCCAGCTTGAGATGCATGCAATTGACTGAGTCAATGTGAACGCCGTGAAGCCATGCATTGCGGGGCTTATGCGGGTCATGGCAACTTTTCTGGGTGGTTTTGTCGACGCGAAGATGCCGCTTTGCTAGATGTCCGGATTCAAGGTGTCCAAACGAGCAATCTTCCTAAAGTAATTACCCTGTTCGAATCGAAAACAATCTTCGGACAGTTTGTTCTGTTAAGTCCCAAAGGATCGATTGATTCGGTGACTAACAAATGAGCTGGTTCAGTTAGGGGGGAATCTAGCTGAGCATTCCAGGACTAATTTAGTCTTAGACTGCAGAGCCATGTCGATGCGGGTGCATTCGTGCATTTCATAGACAAAGATTCTCATTCTGTTTACCGCGAACGTTCATTCGTTTCTGGTAGGCCTCTAGCCGAACTGCTGATTTGTCACCGATTGCGAGCCTTAGTCACTAGGGGGTGTGCTAAGGAACGTTGATAAACGCGGGATCTGGCGGCAACTGGCCAATGAACCGACATCTGAACAGGAAAGCTGAGCCTGTTCAATTTAATGTCCGTTCGTGAAAGCCCTGACCCAAGTGTTTGTTGTTGCGTTGTCAACGGATTGGCAATTCTGCGAGATACGTCTCGCACTGCAACGAGCAGGGGCGACAAAGGTTTACTTGCCCTCTCACGGGAGGACGGGTGAACTTCGTAACACGTAAGGAAAACGGAGATCCTGCATATGAAGGTGTTCACCACAGGACAGGTCGCGAAGATCTGTAAGGTGGCCCCTCGAACTGTGAGCAAATGGTTCGACTCCGGCCGGCTCAAGGGATATCGCATTCCGGGTTCGCAAGACCGTAGAATCCCACGCGAATATCTCATCAAGTTCCTCAAAGAGCATGGTATGCCTTTGGGTGATCTTGAAGATGAGGCTATGGCAAAGGTGTTGATCGTTGCTCAGGACCAAGTCTTGATCGAGAACCTCAAGAGGGAACTCCCTCCTGAGAAGGCGTTCAAGGTTGGTACTGCTGCTAGCGGCTTCGAGGCGGGCATCCAGGCTGAAAGTTTCCATCCCGACTGCATGATTGTAGATTTCTCAATCGGCAAAGTGGAAGCGCTTCAGATCTGCCAAAACCTACGCAAGAATAATGATTTTACCGAGATCGTTTTGATCGCTCTCCTACCTGACGACGGCCAAACCATGAGTTTTGACCGCTCGGCAATCAACGAGACGTTCAAGAAGCCTTTCGACGCTCGCCTTCTGGCGGAACGTCTAAGGACGCTGGTTGGAGGGAAGAAGGAACTAGTTTAGCGTTTTCCGCTCAGCTAGTTGCCAGATCCGATATCCCGCGGCATCAAGTAAAATCCCCTACATAGAATGGGTTCGTTCCTAGTGAGCGAATCCATTTTTTTTTTGCGCTCGTCTATCGATTTGTTCGATGCCCGTTAGGCTTCGGAGATCAGTAACAACGCCCGCCTGTTGCCAGTGGCTTACAAGTCAGCATCGACCGGCGACGAAGAAGATCTTGCTACCGATAAACTCCCGCTTATTTGGAGAGCTCATGTCTCAGGCCGACAAGCCGACCAACACGGCCCGCGCAGAATTGCTTGAAACCAATCGGCAAGCATGGAATGCACAGGTCCGGCGTCAGAATCGATGGACTCAGTGTGTCAGTACCGAGCAGGTTCAGCGAGCGCGCGAGGGTAATGTCGAGATCGTGCTGACTCCGAAGCGGCTTGTTCCAAATCACTGGTTTCCGCCTCTAGCCGGATGCAGGACTCTGCTAATGGCCGGCGGTGGAGGACAGCAAGGGCCGCTTCTGGCTGCAGCCGGTGCAGAGGTCACGGTGCTAGATCTTTCGGATGAACAGCTTGTTCAGGATCGCAGAGTTGCCGAACGCGAGGGACTCAATATTCGAACGATCCAAAGCAGCATGGACAACATGGAGCAACTCGGGGACGACGAGTTTGAATTGATCGTACATCCGTGCTCAAATTGTTTCGTACCCGACTTAACGCCCGTTTGGAGCGAGGCCGCGCGGGTTCTTCGAAAGGGTGGAACCTTGATTTCCGGCTTCTGCAATCCGCTCATCTTCCTGTTCGATGAGGAGAAGCTAAATACTGGAAAGTTAGAGGTCGAGTTCCGACTCCCCTACTCCGACGCGGAGCAGCTTTCGAAGGAGCGACTGGCCAAACTTCGCCAGGATGAAGAACCCATGATGTTCGGGCACTCGCTGACCGATCAGATGGCTTTGCAGTTGCGTGCAGGTTTCGTGATGCAAGACTTGTACGAGGACTTCTGGGGAGAGGAACCAACCCGTACTGAGGCTGTAGAATTGGAGTCGTCAGCGGCAGACTCAGCTCCGCAAGCATCGGCATCGGACCCGACCGGACTCGAGCAGCTCGATCGTCACATCGCAAGTTTCCTGGCTACGAAGTGTCTCCGTTCGTAGAGCCCGCCCAGCGGATCCTGTTCGGATTTAGGCGGAGTAGGTAAATTCTCCGGCAAGTGGTGAAGTGTTCTCGCCCGCACGTGGTTTAGAGAACGCTATGCAGCGGCAATTCCGCCGTAATGCAGCCTCAATTCGACCGTTATTTAACCAACCGTACCTGAGCGGGGTTAAGTGCTGCTGAAAGTCACGGGTAGCCAAGGGGTGGATATGACAAGCAAATTTACGCACCTAAACGATACTGGTGCGGCAAGAATGGTCGACGTCGGCCATAAGCCTGTGAGTGTTAGGTCGGCGACAGCGGCCGCGGTTTGCGAGATGCAGCAGAGCACGGCTGACGCAATTCGGGATGTCACCAGCAGGAAGGGAGATGTTCTCCCTGTCGCTCGAATCGCGGCCATTAATGCAGCGAAGCGGACGGATGAGCTAATTCCTCTTTGTCACAGCGTTCCGATGGATCGCGTGGAAGTTCAATTTGATTGGCTGGGAGACCGGCAACTTGAGATCAGAGTGACAAGCCAAGCGACGGCCAAGACTGGCGTTGAAATGGAGGCTCTGGTCGGTGCGTCGATCGGGGCTCTAACAATTTATGACATGTGCAAAGCGATGGATCGAGAGATGACAGTAAGCCGCGTACGAGTGCTTGAAAAAGCGGGCGGAACACGCGGCGACTTTTCGGCACCGGCGAGTGCCTAGTACTCGAAGTAAAAGTGAAAGAGCAAATGATCGATCGCGGTAACAGCCTTCTGTCCGACTCACGCGGCGCGAACGAGACTGCACGACCACGCAACGCAGTCAACGGAGCCATAAGTGTTAGGCTCAGTCGAGATGTGGGTGATCAAAGGCGGCGATTTTCAGACTTGGAAAATATCGACGCGGGCCGCTTCGACGCAGCTGGCCTAAATACGTGGGCTGAAAGCCAAGTCTTGTCTGTCGAACGACTTATCTCGCAAGCCGTTTCTAGTCGACATTCGCAGGTCAATGACCTATGCGAGCACGCAGCAGCGATGGGCGGGAAGCGGCTCCGGCCACGCTTGGCTTTACTCTGTGCCGCAGCATGCACCGGCACACTACCGGCTAGCGGTAAAGATGTCGTACGTGTTGGAGCGGCTGTCGAACTTGTTCATGCGGCGAGCTTGGTTCACGATGATGTGATGGACGACGCGGATATTCGTCGACACAAGCCGACCGTCGGGAAATTAGCCGGCAGTGACGCGGCGATCCTGCTCGGCGACTACTTGTTCACCAAGGCGTACGCACTTGCTGCACAGTGTGGTTCTGCCGTTCCGGCCACACGACTAGCAGCCGCGGCGACGTCGTTGTGCGAAGGAGAATTGCGTCAGCAATTGATGAGCGAAGTTTGGGGCGTTTCCGTCGCAGAGTACAAGAGCGTCTTATGTCAGAAAACAGGAGCACTATGTGCCGTGAGCTGCTACCTCGGAGCCTGGACGCGACGCAGGGAAGACAGGCTAGCGAAATCGCACGCTCGGGACTTGTACCGATTTGGAATGCACTTGGGACTCGCTTTTCAAATTTATGATGATTGGCTGGACTACTGGGGCACAGAGCAAGTTGGGAAAACGCTGGCTACCGACCTCGAGCAACAAAAGCCGACCCTGCCTGTGCTCCGACTACTTGCGACCGCCTCGGAGAGAGAGAAAGAGCAGCACTTATCGCTGCTTCGCAGTGAGATTTCGCACGAGGAGAAGCTGGCACGTACGCTGGAGCTGCTGAATCGTTCAGACGCCTCTGAGTACACCCTGGCGGCAGCACGCAAATGCGCGAAAACCGCACTTGGGTGTCTTCAAAGTCTTCCTGCTGGTCCAGCCGTAGATGCACTGACCGCGATCGCTCAGCGGAGTGTGAACCGGAACTCGTAGTATCTGTGTAAGAATGAGCTCGTGGCGTCGTGTTCGAATCGACAACACAGAGCGAATCTTTCGCGCATTAGCTGCCCGTGCTGCCCATTAATCCCTAGCTTACTCATCGGGTTTTTGAAGCGGTTTGAGTTCTTTTACGAACTCTTCAACGTCCTTGAATTCTCTGTACACGCTAGCGAATCGCACGTAGGCGATCTGGTCCAAATCGGCCAGTCGTGACATGACGAGTTGTCCGACGACCGCGCTCGGGACCTCAGACTCGTAATCCGCCTGAATGTCTACTTCAATCTGTGTTGCAAGTGCTCGAATCTGCTCGGCACTGATGGGCCTCTTCCAGCAAGCACGCTCTAAGCCTCGTTCGATCTTCTCGCGGGAAAATGGCTCTCGCGCATTGTCCTGCTTCTTCACGACTTGCATCGCATACTGCTCGACCCGCTCGTAGGTCGTGAATCGCTTCTTGCAATGATTGCAGCAACGGCGACGTCGAATCGCTCGACCGTCTTCGCAGGATCGCGAGTCGAGTACCCGGTCGTTGTCAGCGGAGCATTGAGGACAGATCATCCTGTGTCCCAGTCTTATTGGTGGGATTGGCTATTACTGCCAAGAATTCTACCCGGAAATCGAATCTCGAGCGGCGGAAGTGCGGCTAGGAGCAATTCGATTGTCCATAGAACTTTGCAGAGAAAACGCTGCTTGATGCCGAAGCCTTGATAGCATCAATCGGTTCGGGCGGTCTTCCTTGGGCAGTAGATTTCGAACACAGGCAGAGTGCAACTCGCGTGCTAACTTCCCAAATTGCAGGGTGTGCATTGTGGGGAAGCCAGAGTTCTAGCGCCTCAGTTCTTTCGGAATCTTGCCTATGGGTGTGACGAAGGGGGAGCCTTGCGCTAGAATGTGGCACTTCCGGGGAGTAGACGGAAACTCGTTGCACTCTCCCAGCTTGCATTTCTGCATCCATGGAAACCGGCAAAAGTAATCACCAACGCCTTGCAACAGTCGGGCACCGCTCGCAGCGAGACGGTAGGTCATCTGAGAAAGTGAATCGAATGTCGAGTGAACCAGATCCAAATTCCACAGAATCGCCACCGAAGGACCAGTTTTCTTCGGCCGCCAAAGAGAAGATTGATGACGCTCGAAGTGTTCCGCCAGAACGCAGTCTCTGGAAAGGCGGATACTCACCGAAAGCCATGTATGGTGCTTGGGTGATTTCCGGCCTAGCGACCATCGGTTTGATTGTCGCTGGTGTCATGTTTGCAACCGGCGACAATGCCAGCACCATTTGGATGGTGATCGGCACGATCATCATCGCCTGGTGGGTGATCACTATCGGAGTGTACATATACCGAAGAATCGGCATGCACTACGAGCTAACCACGCAGCGCTTCATTCATGAGGCAGGGATCTTGATGCGGACTACGGACCGAATCGAAGTGATCGACATCGACGATGTCAGCTTTACTCAAGGGATCATCCAAAGAATGCTCGGTGTCGGCAAAATTCGCATCACAGGCAGCGACCGCACACACCCTGAATTGGTCCTGTATGGGATCGATAAAGTGCCCGAGATCGCCAGCTTAATTGACGACGTACGCCGCGAAGAACGCCGTCGTCGAAGTCTACACATTGAGTCCATTTAGACTCGAATTTTGAGATCGCCACGTTTGCTTGTTTCTACAAGCTTCGGCGAGATCGTCGATCAACGCTGGTAGGTCGCGTGTCGGACACTGCTGCGTTGCCTGGCTGGATTAAGTCGGCGTGCCGAAGTCGGGGCTACCTGAGGGGCCGCATTGGGTGTGGCGGCCGGCGGTACGATTTGTGGCACGGCCTGCATCGGTACAGACGGCGCTGATGAAGGAGCGTTCTCCATATAGATCGGGCCCGTCTGCGGTGCAATCCGCGCGGGAGCTGCGTGAGTGGAGTAGCTCATCTCCCCGCAGTGCCCTGAGCTGCAACCACCATCACAACTCGAGACGCTCTCGCATCCACAGCTTGGACCGTTTAGGAACGATGTGTCGCATTGGCTATTGTAGGGTCGTCCCCATAGCTTCTTGACGAGGTTCGCAAGCGGACGGCATTGGCCGCAAGTCCCGCACCCGCCACAGTCGTATCCGCATTGATCTATCGTTGGTGGGTGATTGATGCGTTCGTCGATATAGACTTCACCGCAAGCCCCGCGGCAGCTCGAAAGTCGAGCTAGAAGACCTGGCATTTGTGGACCGCAGCTCGAGCAACCGCTATCGCAGCCACCGCCGCAAGCGTCGACACTGGTACCGCAGCCGCAGCCTACGTCACCGCATGACCCCCCGCAGGGTGAGCCACTTCCGATGCTCTGCATGAGCGGACCGCAGCTCGCTCCACAGGTTCCCCCGGCTGGCACACAACAGCAGCCCGTAAAGCCCAGGCATGTGAGGCCCGCCGTCAAGCACATGAAACGGAAAGCGTTGAACTCCAAACAGCTTGCGATCCGACTCGCGATCATCACGATTTCCTTTAGTTTCCCGTCTCGTTCCGACGTACCGATCCTGACGCACGCTGGCTCCAACGGAACTTGCCGAAGGTCATCGCACGTGGAAACGGTTCGTCGTAAAATGGGCTCTCCGCGACTTTGCCGGAAACTAGCCCCCCGCAAATTCATATCGACCGGCAAAGCTTTCCTATCCAGTAAATTTTGACATTGGTCGCCCGCTCGGCTTTTCGAGCCGGTCGCAATTTACGTTTTCAGTTGGCAGGCCTATGGCGATCTTTGAACAACACCGCGAGGATTTGCTAGCGGATGCGACCAAGTTTGCATGGCGGCTTTCTCTTCGCGTTCCACTGATTTACGCCATGGACTGCCCTCTGCCGGAAGACTCCGATACAGGAGCGGATGCAGCACCTCCGACTCCGGTTTTTTGGGGGCAAGAGCGGAGTGAGCGGTGGAGCCTGTATGTCGGAGAAGACTTGGTTCTCCACTTTGACGAACACAACCTCCTGCGCCGTGTCTTCCTGGATGGTCGGAAACTGGCTGCCGCCGCAGGTATGCTCGAAGAAGTCAGTCGAGCTGAACCTGAACGACGTGGTGGGAAGCTAAGGCTGACTCGTCGCGTTTTGCCGCCCGAGGAAGCCAACGCGTTGATTGCTCGCTTCCAGTCCGCAATCCAAGAGTTATGCGATCGGTTGCCCAAGTGGAATTTCGAGATTGCGGGGCAGTTTCCACCAACGGACTCCTCGGTCATACAGCGTTATGCGTCCAGCCTGAAGAGCATTGCGAACGGCAACTTGGCAGTCGCCCGCTCAGTCTGAGCCACATCCACGGTGGGCTCGGAGCAATCTCTGGCGGCTGCAGCATGAGCACTCAACCAAGAAACGGCTAGAAAACTCAACGTGAATACACCCGTGAAACCGCCTGAGCCGAACGACGAACCGCGTCAATTCGCTGTTGAAGTTGTTCAGAAGCTTCGGGCTGCTGGATTCGAAGCGCTCTGGGCGGGCGGGTGTGTGCGAGATCTGCTCTTGGGCGGAACGCCGCATGACTACGATGTCGCGACCTCGGCGACTCCAAAGCAAGTCCAGGAGCTATTCGGACGGCGCCGCACGATCCCCGTTGGGGCTGCTTTCGGAGTTATCGTGGTCTTGGGGCCACGTAAGGCAGCAGGCCAAATCGAAGTAGCTACGTTCCGCACCGATGCCGCATACTCAGACGGTCGGCGACCCGACTCCGTGCAATTCAGCACACCGGAAGAAGATGCCAAACGTCGGGATTTTACGATCAACGGAATGTTCTATGATCCGATCGAATGCCGCGTGATCGACTATGTGAATGGACAGCAGGACCTAAAGACCGGAGTCATTCGAGCGATAGGCGAGGCCGAGGCACGTATTGCCGAGGATAAGTTGCGGATGTTGCGGGCCGTTCGCTTCGCGGCTCGATTCAGTTTCGCTATCGACGACGCCACAGCTACGGCGATCACGGTCAATGCCCAGGGGGTGGAGTTAGTCAGCGGCGAACGTATAGCAGTCGAGGTGCAAAAGACACTGTCCACGGACAGGTCATCTTGGGCCGTGCAGGTCTGGCACGAACTGGGATTGCTCAGCGTCCTGCTACCGGAAGTTGAGGAGTCTTGGGCTAAAGTCTGGCAGGAGGCGGAAACTCTCTTGGGTGATCTTGGCGGCGGGCAAGGCTGGATTCTCAAGTTAGCGGCGCTGTTGTTTGAGCTCGATGATTCGTCCAAGTTGGTGGGCGACATCAAGCAACGCTGGAAACTGTCGAACGCCGACGCTCGTTTGCTCGGATACGCGGTGAGTGAACTGGAGTTGTTTCTGATTGCAGACGAACGTCCTTGGTCGGAACTACAGCCAAAAGTAGTTCACGAGGACTTCGGAAATGTGATGCGACTTGTTCGAGCGGTCGCCAAGCGGGATGGAAAGTCGGGCTCAATCCACTGGTTGGAAACGCGAATTGACGAACTTCGACGCCAAAATGAACTCGACCCGGCACCGTTCCTGTTGGGGCAAGATCTCATTGCCGCAGGCATGAAGCCGGGGCCCATGTTCCGCGAACTGCTCTCCGAAGCTCGCCGAATGCAGCTCGACGAAGAGCTCTCCGGCCGCGATGCAGCCCTGGCCTGGCTACACAAACAAAGCCAGTCATGAACCAGCGGCTAACCGCCATTAGGTCTTTTGCAGTGGCCGTTTGCAGTACTGACGTAGTATTCCGCAGCATGAGCGGGGCCACCGCAATGATTTCTGCAGGCCTAGAAAATTCGTGTGGCGGAAATTCTTGAGTCCGGCCTTTCGATTTGTTATGTTTACCCGCTTGTGAAGTTGGCGGACCGCCCGTTTAAACTCTCAGTCTACATCTCATCTTTTCTCGGCGGTTCGTATCCAGATTGGCAATGTTGTAAGTGTCGGCTTGCTGATTTGCGCTGTGCAATAGAGTTCCTGCGAGATCGTAGGAAGCGCGGTCGCTCCTTGTGATTGTTGCCTCATTGTCCACAGGTCGGAATAACAATTCTTATTGGGCGTGCTATGTCGTCACGATCACAAAGAGGTTTCACTCTAGTAGAACTGCTGGTGGTCATTGCGATTATCGGAATTCTGATTGGGCTGTTGATTCCAGCGGTCTTAGCCGCCAGGGAGGCTGCTCGTGCAGCTTCTTGTCAAAACAATATGCGAACTCTTTGGTACGCGACGATGGAAAGCGTTAC
>JBGCCZ010000212.1:0-3702 GCA_045105035.1 Pirellulaceae bacterium
GGCAAGGGAATCAATCCTAGAGCAATTAGCGAAATGAGATTCAAAGCGTTGGAGACTGGGCACTTTCAAAATTTTCAGTGGCGGTACCTCGGTGAGGTCGAGTTGCCGAAAGGGGTGATTAAAGTGCAAGTCGCACCGAAGAAAATCGCCAAAAACGCACTGATGGACTTGAGAGCCATTCACCTGACTCGTTTACCAGCACCCAAGAAATAGCCTGACTTTTTCACGAAGCTTAGTAACAATTCCCATGTCGTTGCCTCGGCCGATGAGAGAATCCAGGGCGAATCAGAGTTTGGGTTTGGGTTTGAGTTTGGGTTTGGGTTTGGGTTGCATAGTCGCCCGGCTATCCCAGCCGGAACGCAATGGATTTACAGCTCGGCGAGCCGTGCGACGCTATGAATGTTAGAACTTTCATTGTCTCTGGGAGAGAATCATGAGCTCCAATATTTCGCGACGAAGATTTGTCCAAGCGACTGCTGCAGCCGGCTTGGTCGTGCCTGCGAGCAGCGCCATGCCTGCCGTGATCACTAGGGGCCGACTGGAGAAGCCAACGTTACTGGGCATCGGTGCGGGAGGCCGAGGCAAGGCCGATTTGCAAGAGATGCGAGACGCCGGTTTCGATGTGATCGCTTTGGCGGATATTGTCGACGCGAAGAAACTGACGGCGATAGAGGACAAGCGTCTGCAGAAGAACGTGGACGTTCGTGAGATGTTTCCACAAGCGACTTTCGGCACCGACTACCGCCAGATGATTGCCGACTTGGGAGACAAGATCGACGCCGTGTTGGTCTCGACGCCAGATCACCACCACTTTCACGCGAGTGTCCAAGCGATGTTGGCTGGCAAGCACGTCTACTGCCAGAAGCCACTAACGCATGGAATCTGGGAAGCTCGTAAGATGACCGAGGTTGCTACTCAGACGAAGGTTAAGACTCAGATGGGAAACCAAGGGCACGCCCAGGACCATCTACGTCGCTGCGTGGAGTTGATTCAAGCGGGAGTCATTGGGCCAGTCAAGGCGATTCACGCTTGGACGAATCGTCCCATTTGGCCCCAGGGTTTTGCAAAGGCACCGACTGCTATGCGAGTTCCGAAAGGAATCGACTGGGAACAGTGGATTGGCCCGGCACCGCGAGTCGAATACAGCTCGGAAATTGCGCCCTTTTCTTGGCGTGGTTGGTGGGACTACGGCACCGGAGCTCTCGGCGACATGGCTTGCCATATCATGGACGTCGGTTTTTGGGGGATGGCCGCTACTAGCCCAGTTCGCGTGAAAGCGGAACAAAATGGTGGAACGGAGTTGTCGCCGCCGATTAACTCCAGAATCCAATGGGATTTCGCCGCGAACCAGTTCAGCTCGGCAGACGGATTTTCGATCCACTGGTACGACGGCTACCTCGATGCTCATTTTCAAAGAGACACTTGGTCGCTGGAGAAGAAGAGTCCAGAATACAATCACCCCGGCGAGGACGTCCTTGAGGGCATGGAATTCGAGAAGTACGGGAGCGTGATCGTCGGCGAGCATGGTAAGTTGTTTTTCGATCGCCACGATGATCGTTGGGTATTGAAAGTTGATGGAGGAATCGACGGATTCGACTGGCCCGCCGAGCGGATTCCGCGTGCAGCGGGGCAGAACGCTTACAAAGAGTGGTACCAGGCGGTGGTTGGCGAAGTCGAAACAGCGCAATCGAACTTCTCCTACGCCGGCCCGTTCACGGAGACAGTGCTGTTGGGCGTCTTGGCTCAGCGAGTGCCAGGCGAAGAGCTGCGGTGGAATTCCGACAAGCTTGAAGTCGTCGGCCGGCCCGAGCTTTCTCGACTTGTGAAAAGAGACTACCGCGCTGGCTGGTCAGAGGTAGAGCTACTTCGAAGCTGATCCGAGTAATCTGCTGACCCTCGTTCAGATTGGGACTGGTGAAGTTCGGACAAATTCAATCCGCATCGATAACTAATGCAGTGGCTACTCAATCTGTGGCAACGGTGAGGAAACGGGGACGCAAGATTTATGAATACTGATCATTCGGGGATTCCGAGCGAAGACAGCCTAGATCCGGTTGGCTTTACCCAAGTGACCCGATATGAGATCGGAGGGTCGGTGACTCGGAAGGCCAAGACGACTCACCCCGTCCGAATGACCTTTCTTTGGATTGCTCTGGGACTCGTGCTTCCACAAGTCTTGTCATTCGTCCTGACACTGGTTTTATTACGAGTGGTTTCGTCGGCACTGTTTTTGTTTTGGGTGCAGTACGCGACGACCTTCTTCGCGCCCCCGATTTACGTAGCTGCCTGGTGGTTAGCGTTGAGACGGCCCTTGCGTCCTTCGGCAGTCGTCGTACCTACGTTGGTTGTTTTCTTGCCCAATTTTCTCATGCTTGTTTGGGTGGCGATGCAGCAAGCTTACTATGGCGTCAGCGGAAGAGTCTTTGGGATGGACTTGTCATTCACTCTGCTGATGCTGTTGCTCAAAATTGCCCAAATCCTCAGTGTCTTCGTAGTGCTTTGGATGTTCAGCAGGTGTTTGCGGATCCGACTCAGTGGGCAGGAGGAGAAGGGCTACGCAAAGCCATTGGGGATTCGAGACATCATGGTGGCCTCGGTTGTCGTGGCGGTCTGTCTCAGCTTGGAGAAGTGGTTGCCCTATATTGTCGGGGGTTCGCCGACGACCGGTCAAAGTTGGTTCTTTTCAAGCGTTTTTTCGGGACTCTTCGTCGCTCTTTTATGGGCTGTGACCTCCTGCGTTTGGGTGTATCGAAGGCGTCGGCTTGTCATGCTCGGCTCCGTAGTTGCTTTCTTGCTCTACGTGTCGTTTCAGGGCGCTAGCAGTGCGCTCACGTTCTATCAGCTCACTTCGCAAAGCGTTTTGGGGGGCACGGTGGGAGTCGCCGGATTCGTGACTGCATCTGTCGTGAGTAGTGCATTGAGCGTAGCGGGGATCTTGCTCGTTTTCTGGGTCGCGGAAAGTCACGGCTATCGGCTCCGCGTTGCAGAAAGAGAACCGACCAACGCAACGGGCAAGCTAAACCTGACGGATGATCGTCCAATGCCCCCGGGCGAATCAGTTTTGCAACCTGCACAAAGTAGCTCGGATCCCCGAGCCGAAAATTAGCTGCATTCCGGCTTGGACAGCCGGGGTACTATCCTGCCCAAACTGAAGAAGCGACTTGCCCTGGGGCCAGCGCCTCATCCGTTGAGATATACTCGTCGCGTAGAATTGTCAGACTGGAGACCGGCAATGCCGCCTACTGCACGGAAGAGGTGGATAGTGGCAATTCGAAGGCAGCCGCGCGGTGGTCGTTGCGAACCAAGAGGATGTTTCCGGCTAGAGCAAGGTGATTCCACGTCTTACCATCCAGTGCCTGGAACCGGCCTAACTCCTTGTGCTTATCAGGCGCAGCTTCGACCATGACAACTTCACCGGATTCGGCTTGGATGAGCAACTGTTGTCCGACAAGTAAAATCTGCCCGTGACCATACCGCCCGCCCTTCCATTGGCGTTTTCCATCTTCGATACTGACGCAGGCGAGAATGCCACTGTCGAGACCGTAGGCGTATCCGTCGTGAACGACAAAGTTTGACATTTTGGATTTCAGTCGGTTTGAAAGCCAAAGTTGTTCACTCTGCCACTCATCGCCTTCCTTGGTTACTTCAATGAGTGCCGTACCGCGACCGTAGCCGGAAGAGATCAATACTTGCGACTTCGAA
>JBGCCZ010000213.1:0-14360 GCA_045105035.1 Pirellulaceae bacterium
AGGCTTTCGGTGTTGGGTTGGCTAGTCTCCCGTGTAACAGAGTGTCCGCGCCGAGTAGGTAACTGTATTCGTCGTGCAGAGTCGGATGAAACGGTTTCACCGTAGAAATGGCAGCCGCGACGGCGCATCCGAGACAGCCGACTGTCCCCATTGCCAGCCACCATGCCCAACTGACGCGCAAGAACTGTCGCCAAGTCATGGAGTCGCCTCGACGGGCTTGCGGGCGAGCACCAAGTACTGAGCCCCAAGCATCGTCCACGAAAGCCAGGGCTCGACGAACCGCAATGCACCGAGCATACCAGGCAAGAAGAAGAGTGTGCGCGTTTCAGCGATATCGAATCCGGCAGACTCTAATCGACGCCGGGCCTCAAACACCGAAAGGCAAATTGCATCGCGGTCGAATGGAATTCGCGACATGACCCAGCGTGTCCCTGGGTTCCAAGGATTGTTCTCGAAGAAAGCGAAGTACCCGCCCGGCAATAGGCTACGCTGAATCCGCTCCAATTCCTCTTGCCGCGCGTCGGGAGGAATGTGATGAAACACGCCCGACGTGTAAGCCAGGTCAAACGACTGGGGTTTCAACCCTGTTGATACGGAACACCAAGAAACTGCATCTTGGCCCGCACTTTGGTCATCGAACCGGGAGCGCGCGACCGCAATCGATTCCTGTGAACAGTCATATCCGATGTAAGCTGAGTTCGAAAACTCTCGGCACAGCGTTGGCATCGCGTTTCCCACACCACACCCAAAATCGAGAACTCGCTTGGGACTGAATCCGCGGGAAGCCAACCTCTCGCGTAAGTGAGACACGCGGCCGTCAACAAAGTAGTCTGACGATTCGCCGCTCAGCGAGAGCCCTTTTTGCAGCTGCAAATCGTACTGGTGCGCTGCCTGATCAAATGTAGCCGCCGACTCCATACCTCGACTCCAAACTCCGTTGCCTTGGTTCGAACTCTAGCGTCGTGCCATGCGGATGACGCTGAGCATGAAACTGCCAAAGGCCGATTGAACACCCAGCGCGATTGCCCCTACTGCAGGGATGATGCACCGCATCGTCGCCGAATAGTCTAACTCGCCAAACCCCGAAGCCACCCAACCGTAGGACTTCCAAGCGACCACAGCCGCGCCGGACACGATTAAACCAACCGAGGCCCAAAGACTTCGCTCAAGAGACAAAATTTCCGCAAATCGTTCGACCCGTGGATCTTCTGGCAGTAGTCGCTCTGAGGCAGCAAAACTCTTCGCGAGAACCGCAAACGTTCCGAGTTGCGTGGAGATCAGCAGAGCAACCACAGAAAGCAACAGAGTGTGCGCGTCAAACGTTGCTCCGGCGACGGAAACTCCTCCGTAGACCAAGACCATGCCCAACACGGCCGCACAGGCCAAAACAATGCCGGGCACACCAAAGGCCCAACGTGGACTCAGCAGTAGGAAAAACCGCAGGGTACGCCAACCGTCGCGGAAAGTCTTCAAATGGGGCTTGTGAGCTTTGCGTCCATCGGGATGTAATGTGATAGGGACTTCTGAAATCCGTGCGCCAAAGAGACTGCTCTTGATAATCATCTCGGTGGCGAATTCCATGCCGGTGCAGCGTTGGTCTAATTTCTCGTAGTGGGCTTTGGTGAAACCTCGCAAGCCACAGTAGACGTCGTTAATTTGGGCCCCGAACATACTCTGGACCAGCCAAGTCAGCGCTGGATTACCGAAGTGATGCAGCCAAGGCATCGCCCCAGGCATCACGCGACCACCGCCTCCCTTGAGTCGACAGCCTTGCACGAGGTCAGCACCAGCTTTCAACTTTTCGTAAAAGCGATGACACTGACTGAAGTCGTAACTGTCGTCCGCATCGCCCATGATGATGTATTTGCCGCGTGCCGCTTCAATGCCGCCCATCAACGCGGCTCCATAGCCCGGCTCGTCGACATGCACGACCCTCGCACCCAAGGACTCGGCGATTTCGATTGAGTCATCGCGGCTCCCATTGTCCGCCACAACAACTTCACCATTGATCCCCATTTGCTCCAAGCTGTAGACCGCTTTGAGAATGCACGTGCCTACGGTATCCGCTTCGTCCAAACAGGGCATCACGATGCTTAGTTCCACATCGCCACCGGATGGGGCTTCGAGGCTTTCGGACCGAGCCCAGGATGGGATCTCCGGTGCTTGAGTTTTCTGGGACGCCAAGAGATCGATGACAAAGTCAAACTGTTGCTCTGCAGTAGTGGCCTTGGCTAGCCCGCGTGCAGGCAGGCTAAGCTCCTGGAGCTCGCTAGAGTCGCTGTGTATTGGAGGTGTCGTCATGCGATTCGATCGAAGACTAGTCGCTCATCTAGGAATGCGGGGAGCAAAATTCTGTTGCCGTGCAGAGCTCTCCTTGTGTGGATCGACCGGCCAACGCGGCGCGGTGCTTGGAAAACGCGAGAAGGTTCGGCTTGGCTGCAGATCGATTCCGTTCGCCCGCAGCCGGAAAGATAGTCGGCTCTTTATCAAAGCGAGGGTATTGCGGGCTGAGCCAGAAGTCGGGGAAACACGGGCTCCGTTAACGGCCATTTCTTGGATATGAGCACAAAGAAGCGACAGCGTGTTGCAATCGAAATCGCCACGGTCGCACGGCAAAAACCACGATTTAGGACTTTTCCGGAAAAAGTCTGTCACCTTTCAGGGCAACACGACCACCTGCTTTTGAAAGCCGACGACGCTGCTCCCGCACTGCTTGATGAAGGGGCCACCCGGAAGCTACAGGCATCCTCCCGCAGCAAAATTACCAAAGGAAGACTAAAGTGGTCACTATGATTTCAAATCCCAGCAGCAGCCCAGACCGCCAGAGCATCGGGAACCAAAATAGCGAATCCAAGCTTTGGCAACGTGTCCTGGACAACGACACGTCCGCCTTCGAGAAGATTGTTCGCCGCTACCAAGCCGCCGTTTCCGCAGTTTGCTACAGCTGTGTTGGCGACTTTGCCGCCAGCGAAGACATCTCACAAGAGACGTTCTTGGTTGCTTGGCAAGCCAAGGACAAGTTAGGCAGCGCCGATCGATTGAAAGCGTGGCTGTGCGGCATCGCTCGCAACCTTTCGAAGAACTACCAACGCCGCTCTATTTCACATCGCAAGCAAGCCGAGCAGTTAGCGGAGTCGCTGCAATCCGATGTCGACAACGCACCGACGGTTGAATCGCGAGCCATGCAATCCGAAGAAGAAGCACTCGTCTGGTCAACGCTGGAAGAAATCGATGCGACTTACCGAGAGCCGTTGGTACTCTTCTATCGCGAAGGCCAATCCGTAGCCGCCATTGCCGAAGCGATGGCGATCACCGAATCGACTGCGAAGCAGCGACTGTCGAGAGGTAGAAACCTCTTGCGAGACTCGGTTCTTAAACTGATCGGCGAGACTCTTTCGCAGACAGCACCCGGCGCCCAGTTCACTGCGGGGGTCATGGCGGCCATCAGCGCGGGCAGCTTCGCTAAGTCGGCAGCAGCAGCCTCCAGCCTCGCCTCAATGGCCGGAGCAGCGGTGAAGGGCAGTACGGTCGCTGCGAAAGCGGCCAGTGCGATGGGGATGGCTGGAGTGGCCGGTGGCTTGCTGGGAGGCGGCTTCGGATTGATGGGAGCCTGGTTGGGTGCGTGGTTACCAACTCAACTGGCGCCGACAATGAAAGAACGTGAGCTGCTAGAGAAGCAGGGCAAGAGCGCCATGCGAGCTAGCCTGGTTTTCATCGTGGCTTTCTTTTTGGCGGCCGTGCTGGGGCAATTCCAAGGCGGTTGGATACTCGCGATACCGGTCGCCGGCCTCGTATCGGTCTACTTTATCACCACGGTTATTATCAACGGCATCAAAGTCCAACGGCAGGTAAGAGCCCTACGTGCCGAAGGCTCTGAAGATGACCTACCGAATGAAACACCGCTTCGCGAATGGGGCCGCAACAACATCCCACGATTCGTTGGGCGTCGCTTCCGCTCATCAACGTCACTGCTTGGCCTACCGCTGATTGATGTTCAAGTTGGCGATCCAATAAATTCACTTCACGATTCGGCGCCAGAGCCTCGCCAGCCACTCACGGCGAAGGGATGGATTGCAGTTGGCGATCGAGCTCACGGAATTCTGTTCGCGCTCGGTGGCCGAGCGCGGGCTTTGATCGCAGTGGGCGGATTCTGCCAAGGCGTCGTCGCGATCGGCGGCGTCACCATCGGCGTACTGTCGCTGGGTGGCCTTAGCCTGGGCTTGCTCAGTATCGGTGGCGCAGCGTTCGGCATGTTCGCCTTCGGTGGTCTCGGTATTGGCTACGAGGCGGTCGGTGGCGGAGCCATCGCTTGGCATGCGGCCGCTGGCGGAGCCGCAATGGCCTACGAAGGCGCAATGGGCGGCGGAGCGATCGCCAAGCACTTTGCCGTTGGCGGAGGTGTCATTGCCGAGAACGCAAACAACGATGCTGCCCAAACTTTCATGGATGCAACCTACGCGATGAAGGTGATGATATTCCTGCGTGATCGAATTTGGTTAGTCCTTGTCGGGAGCGTTACCATGGCCATGGTTCAGATTCTCGCAACAGCGACGATGTATCAACGAAAGCGACCGAGCGCTGCGTCAACTCACCGCTAGTCGTTCCAGAGCTACGTTTGGTTTTCTACTCCGGAAATGCTAAGCTGTCGCTCGGGTACAAGCGATCTCCTGGTAAACGGAGCGGTGAGATGGATTCAGAACTTCCGTTGGAACCTACGCCCCCATTGCCAGATGGCGAAACGGCCTCTCCCTCGCCAATGCGGTTCGAGGAGTTAAGCGGCGGTTCAACAGAAAGTAAAAGTACCATTCGCCGCTACCGTTTTCCCCCAACGTTCCCCGGCCCAAGGCAGCTCTCGGGCCAGCAAAAATGGGATGGCATCGCGGTTTGCCAGCAGTCTCCTGCATTCCGATGGGGGCTCTTGCTGGGAACTGCGTTTCTGTGCTTACTCGGCAACTTGCTTATACCGGACGCACTGGATTCGTGGCCATGGGGCTACAAAACTTCGGAATCTATCGCACTTTTCCTCTGTGGTGCTTCGGCAGCCCAACTTGCCACGCTCGCTGTGTGGGCTGCCATCGGCGAATCTCGCTTTACAATCCGATTCTTGGTTTCGCTTTTCCTTTCGGTGGTGATCGGTATCTCGTTCCTTTTGGGCCTAACGCTCGCGTTCTCACAGCCTCCGGTATTCGTTGTCTTCCTAACGACTGGAACTGCTTTCTTTAGCGTGCTGATCAGCACGGGTATATTGGCCCTGATCTCACTTTGGACTCGGGAGCGCTTGCAGCATCGCGCCAATCATTTTGGAGCAACAACGCGCTCTGAATCGGGCAAGTTTAGCATTGCCTATTTGATTGGTTTAACCACCGCAGCTGCATTACTTGTCGCCATGCTAAAAGCCCTGCTGGGAGCATTTAGTGGTTCGACAATGGGAGGTCCAGCCGTCCCCCAGATGATCGAGATTTGCATGATCACAGTCCAATATACGGTACTCTGTGCGTTGATCGTCGTTGTCCTCATGCAGCTTGTACTTAGAACACAAGGAAACGCAGCTGCCGCTCTTGGGCTTCTAGCTCTCGCCTTAGTCGCCTGTCCTGTCCATCTTTTCTTACTCTCAACCTACCGAACAATACGGCTCCGATACGACGACTATGTTGATGCCGGAATTTATCTGGTTGGTTTCGCGCTCTTCTTTCTGCTTTTCGCGGCAATCGCGAGACTTGCAGGCTATCGCTTGGTAGCTAGAGAACGTTCCACCCCCAGCTAGGCTAAGAGCTGCAGAGCTGGTGGCCGCTTAAACGATCTTTGCCCCAAGGCCGATTTGCTGAGTTGCCTGACGGTAGGTTTCGATCGAGTCGGGCAAGAGTTTTTCCAAATCGGAAGCGCGTGTGTCGTCAGAAGGATGAGTCGAAAGGAACTCGGGCGTTTCCGTGCCGGTGTTCGACCGGGAGAATCGAGTCCAAAACCGAGGCGCCTCCGTCGGGTCGTAGCCGGCTTGCGCCATCAGCATGACGCCAATGTGGTCGGCCTCTGACTCGTGTTTGCGACTGTACGGTAAAACGACGCCGTACTCGCTAGCCATGCCATAGGCCTTCATCCACAAGTCTTTGGTGACTTGCTCTTTGTTGCGCATCGCGTACCCGACGGCCGTTCGCACTCCGTTGACTGCCGCTTGCTGACTCATCCGTTCACCGCCATGCCGTGCAAGAACGTGGGCAACTTCGTGGCTCATCACCACGGCTAGCCCGGCTTCGTTTTCGCAGACCGGCAAAATACCTTCGTAGACGACGATTTTCCCGCCCGGTAAAGCGTATGCGTTTTTCTCAGGACTCGCGACGCAGCGAGCCTCCCACTCGTATTCCGTACGACCGCTGACATCCGCGATTTGTTTCGCGACGCGCTCGACTAGCGGCTGAAATTTAGAGGGCGCTGAGCTACCTTCGGACTCCAGAGCTTCGGCGAACGCCTGCTGCCCCATCTGAACTTCATTCTGCTCTGGGATGAGCATCAACTGCCTACGGCCCGTCACCGGCGCTGTTTTACATCCAGAAAAACAGCCACACCCAGCAATTCCCGCTACCGCACCTTGCATCCAAACACGACGATCCATTTGCTAGCACCTCCCTGTGCTGCTCACTCAATCCAATGGCATTCAATGGCTGCCCATGAAAAGGAACAACCACGCCCAAGGTCGATTCTGACGGAACTGTGGCAGCAGCGGAATAGCGATCAACTTGGCTTCCGTAGTCAGCCATCTATTCGGTGACTACGAAACGACGCTTGCAACGTAGGCCCGGATGTCTTTCTCAAGGGCATCAATGCGTTTATTGAGTGTCGTGGTCGCCGCATCCAAATCCTGACTGAGTTCTGGTGCGCAGTAGGTAAACATGTAGAACTTCACCTTAGGCTCGGTGCCGGAAGGGCGAACGGCAAAGTAGTTGCCATCCTCTGCCAGGTCGAGCATCACCATGTTGGCGGCTGGAGCATCCAGTGGAATAATCGTTCCGTCGGCGGCCGTCGTCGTGAGCGCTTGATAGTCGCGCACTCCGGCAACATCAATGCCTCCGAGCTGCTTCGGCGGAGCGGTCCGGAAGGCCTCCATGAGCTTGGCCATCATGGCCATCCCCTCGCTGCCTTCCATTTGCACGTTCACGAGATTCTCTTGGTGACAACCGTGCTGCGCTAAGAGTTCGCTCAGTCGTTCATGCAGCGTCTTGCCCTCGACCTTGAGCTCGGCCACGAGTTGCGACATCAGCAAACACGCAACAGCACCATCTTTATCGCGGGCGTACTGTCCGATCAAGTAACCGTGCGACTCCTCCGTCCCGAACACGAAGTCATCCGGTCCGACTTCATCCATGACTCCGGCAATCCACTTAAAACCGACATGCAAATTCCCCTCGCAACGCACGCCGTAGCTTTCGGCAACACGACGCGTCAACTCCGTCGTAACCAGAGTCTTGATGACATAGGACTTGTCCGTCAACTTGCCGAGCTCCTTCATCTTCTTACATACGAAGTCAGTCAACAACGCTCCAATCTGGTTGCCGTTGATGGTTGCCCAATCCGAACCTGGTGAGCTGGTCAGTGGTGAAGCACAGCCCAACCGATCGCAATCGGGGTCCGTTGCCAAGATCACGTCGGCGGAAATCTCTTTGGCTCGCTCAATGATCTTGTCGAATACTGCCGTGTTCTCTGGGTTGCTGACATGACCGGGCACATTCGGAAAATCTCCACTCGGTTCGGAATGCAGCTCGAAGACTTCGGCGTCCGAAAACCCAGCAGCCGCTAGGACTGGCATGACGGCGAACGCTCCCACACCGTGCAACGGCGAGAAGATGATTTTGGCGTCGCGTGATCCAGGCCAGGCGTAGTTCTTCACTTCCGCCAAGAACGCTTCGTCGATCTCCGAAGTGCAGACCTCGACCTTGCCTGCTTTGACTGCTTCTTCGAAATCCACCTTCTTAATCGCGTCGACCGACATAACGTTGTCGATGATCGCCTTATCATGCGGCGGCAAGACTTGGCCGCCCGTCGACCAGTAGTCTTTCACCGCGTTATCGGATGGCGGATCGTGACTAGCCGTAACCATGATTCCACAATCACAATTCTTGTGCCGCACCGCGTACGACAATTGTGGCGTTGCGCGATACTCGTCGAGTAAATAGACCTTGAAACCATTGGCGACCATGATGCCTGAGCACAGCTCGGCGAACTCGCGCGAACGATGTCGCGTGTCATAAGCGATGGCACAACTCAGTTCCTTGCCCGCTTCCGACTTTTCCAGAACGTACGTCGCCAGCCCTTGAGCGCTCTCGCCGATCGTCCTTTCATTGATTGCGTTCGAGCCGAACGCATACATGCGGCCTCGGCGTCCCCCGGTGCCGAACGGAATCACCGTCCAGAACACGTCGTCCAGCTTTTGCCAGTTCTCGGCTTCAATATGCTCAATGATCCCTGCCTGATACGCCTTGTACCGCGTTTCAGTCAGCCAGCACTTCAAATTCTCCAGAGCTGGCCCCGTCAGGTCGCCATTCGCCACAGCTTGTTCAGCGGCAGCAAGTGCGGAATCCAAGGCTGGATTTGTCGAAGAGTCGGTGGACATGGGAGAGGCCTTTTGTTCGGGATCGAGCGAAGCGGTAGTTTGAAAAGCGTCGGTAGTTTGAAAAGCGGCGTTCGACTTACCGATTTCGGGACTTGCCTGCACTTCGTAGTCAATTTTGAGGCACTATTTTTACACGCTTTAAAGCAGTCAGGAAATCCGGTTGTTCAAAGCTCATTTCGCCAACTGGCCTCGCAGTAGATTGCTCCGAGCCACACAATGACCAGCTTGAGGTATCAAGAATCCGTCAACAGGATGCAGAACGTGTCAAAATCGAGTGAACCAATTATCAGCGTGAGTGGCCTGCGGGGCGTTTTAGGTGAGCAACTAACCCCGCTAGTCGTAGTGCGTTACATCTCGGCTTTTGCAACGACGCTTCCGGTGGGCGGAAAAGTGGTTATTGGCCGGGACGGGCGTCAAAGTGGACGCATGTTGACTCAGGCGGTCGCGGCGACCCTTTCCGCTCATGGTTATCAGCCGATCAATCTCGATGTGGCTTCGACTCCCACGGTTGGCGTCGAAGTCCGGGGGGAAGGGGCTGTCGGTGGGATCCAGGTTTCCGCGAGCCACAACCCTAGTCAATACAACGGACTAAAGCTATTCAGTCCAGAAGGCCGCGTTCTATCCGCGGATATCGGCCAAGGAATCTTGAAAGCCTATCGAAACGACAAAGCCAACTGGGCCAGTTTTGAGAACCTTCAGGACACTGTCGTCAGCCAAGATCCACACCAACGCCACCTGGATTTGATCCTCGCCACCGTAGACGTAGAAGCGATTCGGGCAAAGCAATTCAAAGTGCTGCTCGACAGCAACAATGGTGCTGGCAGCTTACTCGGCAAACGCCTGCTTGATGCACTCGGTTGCCAAGTCTCCGTGCTTGGAGAAACACCGAATGGACAGTTCACCCACACCCCTGAGCCCACGGCCGAGAACTTGACATCGGTATGCGAACAAGTGATGGGCGACGGCTTCGATGTGGGCTTCTGCCAGGATCCCGACGCTGATCGGCTGGCGGTAATTGACGAAAATGGAGGCTACATCGGAGAAGAACTCACACTAGCCCTTTGCTTGCGTCAGTGTTTAGCGAAAGAGCAGGGGACTGTAGTTACGAATTGTGCCACCAGTAGCGTTGCGCAGCATTTGGCGCGTGAGCAAGGCTGCCAAGTGAAGCAGTCAGCTGTGGGTGAAGCCAATGTCTGCGACTTGATGATCGCCGAGAACGCTGTGTTTGGAGGCGAGGGCAACGGTGGACCCATCGACCCCAAAGTCGGCTACGTCCGGGATAGTTTCGTGGGCATGGCGCGCATACTGGAATTACTCGCAACAAGCGGGCAGTCCGTCAGCAAACATGTCGCGTCTATGCCGCCGCTATCGATCGTGAAGGACAAATTGGAGATGGATACGGCCGGGCTTCCACAACTCTTTGAACGACTCATCGCTGCCATGCCAGACGCTGCAGCCGGTGAGCCCGACGGACTCAAACTCGACTGGGGGGACCGCTGGCTACTCGTCCGAGGCAGCAACACCGAACCAATCGTGCGTTTCATTTCAGAAGCGCCAACCGTCGAGGAAGCTCAGCAGTTATGCGATGCGGGCAAGAAATTGGCAGACTGATTCGGCATCAACCGTCGCCGCTTCGTGCTTTCACGTAGCTCGTGGGTCGACTACGCTTGTAGTGGGTGTAATTTCACCGTCTACGAGTGCTCCCAGATAAGTTCTTGCAAGCTGGCGGAGCCTAGATCGCATAGCTCCAGAACTTTCCGTTAGGGTGGCCTTAGCTTTGAGCGAGTGTGAAACCGAACAGTGCTCGTGCCTTAATTGCAACTCAGATTTATCTGATGATTGCGTCTTCTGCAGAATTTGCGGCCAGAAAGTTGGGCCTCGGCGAAGCAGCGTGTGGGAGTTGCTGGCCGAGTTCCTGCAGTCGATCGTTCAAATTGACGGCAAGTTTCCTGCCACGCTCCGGCGGCTGATGCTAAACCCAGGATTTCTGACGAAGGAGTACCTCTCTGGGAGGAAAGTTCGCCACCTGCGTCCGATCACGGTTGCTACGTTGTCGGCTGGATTGTTCTTTCTCGCCCTCGAGACCAACTCTGCTCCGATTCCCGATAGCGTGACGGATTTGGGCTTCGAAGCCGGCGAAACTGTCGATATCAACCTGGGTCCTGGCCTCAGTTTCAAACTCAAAGCTGAAGACTTTGCCGAGCTGGGCAACAGCACTTACGACGAACGAGTTGAACTGTTGAAGAGTGTCACGGACGCGCCTCTCAATGCTACCCAAGTTTTCTTTGGAGAACGCGTGCTGCGAATCCTGGGTGACGGTGGACTCCTGCGTTTCCAACAGGGATTGTTTCGTATGGCTTCCCGCACGCTGGTCGTCCTAATTCCGGCCTCCGCATGGCTGGTATTCGTGGCACATTGGCGATGGGACCGCTCTCGCCGTCCCTATTATTCAGAGACGGTGGTCTATAGCCTGCATGTTCACAGCTTCTTTTTCGTCATCTTCTCGCTGTGCCAAGTCCCACTAGGCGACCTGCTTAGTGGGTACGCGATGTTGCTCCCATTCCCACTTACGGTTTGGTACGTAGTGACCAGTCTGCGAAAGTCATTTGGGAGAACTTGGATTGCCAATATCATTCGAGGGTTATTGCTTATATCCCTTCAAGTGCTGCTGATTTTCATCGTAACAGTGTTGGCTTCACTCTTAGTTCTCGCCTTGATGTAGTCGACGACCAGAGAAGCTGATCGGGATCCCACACTAAGCAACCGGTACTGGCGGATCACTACATAATTGAGAAATAGTTATCGACGGCGAAGTCTACGTACTCTTTCTTCAGCTCCATGGGCTGGTCGTGATACAGGCAATAGTTCTTGATCTGCAACAGCAGGTCACGGGGATGGCAGTTGCGAAGTGGACGATCCGTGGGCTTGTAGTGTGCCTCGATCAAATAGTTCACGACAGCATCGTTATAGGGCACACCCATGATCGGGCACATGATCTGAAACAACTTGCGGAATGCATTCTCCGACGGATTCTTCACTTCGATCTTGTAGGGAATTCGACGTAGAAAAGCGTCGTCGACCAAATCCTTTGGCTCCAAGTTCGTCGAGAAAATCACGAGTTGGTCGAAGGGAACCTGGGTTTTCTTTCCGCTTGTCAAATTAAGAAAGTCGTATCGCTTCTCTAACGGGACAATCCAGCGGTTGAGTAATTCGTCGACGCCCATCTTCTGACGCCCAAAGTCATCGATGACGAGCACACCACAATTACTCTTCATTTGCAGGGGCGCCTCGGAAACCTTGCTGACATCATTGCGTTGTGCCTCCAGCATATTCATGGTGAGCTCGCCACCGGCAATAATCGTCGGCCGCTTGATCCGAACCCAACGCGGATCGATCACAGACTGACTTAAGAGCCCATCTTGCTCCTCTTCAGGATCTGCGAGCTCGTGCATCAGCGGGTCGTAGAGCCGCATGATCTCACTGTCGATGAGAATGGCTCGAGGAATCCAGATATATCTACCAAACGCCTGTGTGACACGTTCTGCGATACTCGTTTTACCATTGCCTGGATATCCGTAGAGGAACATTCCTCTACCAGAATTGATCGCTGGGCCAAGTTTGGCCAACATGTTGCGATCAATGAGCAAGTCCTTGAACGCCTGAAGCAATTCTTGCTGCCGAGGATACTGACCGTCCAAAGATTGGGCGGCCACCGAGTTACGATACTGGTCCAGTGGCACAGGTGCGGCTCCAAAGTACGTGCAACGCAAACTAAATTGCCTCGCACGATCACGCCCTGAATCCGAAAGTACATGAGTATAGTCACCAACCGAGTTACTACCTCGGTAGGCAGTTAGCTGCTCTTGCTTCAAGCGATTTAAAATCGGCTCGATCATCCGGAACGGCAACTGAACTTGATCGGCAATCTGCCGCCCCGAAGCCTCGCCGGCACTCTGCAAAAACCGGACGATGAACTCTTCGATGAGGGATTCGGTAAGACCGGCGTCCTTCAAAGTCGGGGGTTCTAGTGGGATGAATGGCTCGTCTCTCTCTCCAGTCTTCTTTACAAGCTTTGCCAAAGCGGTGTTCCCGTCGACAACGGAGCCTGGCAGAGTCGAAGGCCCTTGGTTCGCTTCGGAAACCGGCGCAGGAACACGCGGCTCATCCAGGCCGCCGGGGCTTTCTTGCAGGCTTGGTTCGCCGAGAACCGCTTGAGTCGCCGTTGCAGCGGTATTCACCGGAGGCAAACTCTCGGCACCAGCGCTCGGACTTGCATCGCCAGCGATGATTCCGTCGATCCTAGAAAGTAGTTGGGCGAGCTGTGGATCTTGTGCATTGCTGCTAACCGGTGCGGACTCACTCATCACGATTGAACCTAAGTGGACTTAAACTGATCTTATGGGCGACGTCCACGTGCTCTGCAACAGACTACCGGGCCGATGCCAGTCCCACAGAATCGCTCTCCTTCCTAACAATGAGGAGGCTAAGAAACTGAATCTGGAGGCGACGACAATTCAACTTCGCCACATCGAACCAACGCACCAACAGAACGCATGGTGTGGAAAGCTAGGTCGCGTTATCGCAAAAGTCCAAACCGAATCACTGCCTTAAGCAAACTCTTGCCTGCTTCACTCCACCTGGCACCCCTCCCGCAACGGCTCGATGGCGGTTCGATCGCGGTTCGCAACGATCCTAGGGATTGCGCCGAGTGCAATGTGCTTCGACAAAACTGGGCCCGGGAAAAATGCCATCTGGCGTCAAGAAAAAAATACCTAGAGAAAGCTGGGAATCGTCGCTTGTGGAGAGCTGTGAATGCCGATACATTCTTCCTCCACGTGGCACCCAGCAGGGAAGGAAAACGACCATCGCCTTGGCAATGGAAGTTGAACTCAACTGCAGTGAAGGCGTCTCGGAAACAAATCAACTTTCGGGTTGACGACTGTTCCCTAGCTCCATAAACTACGTGACCCCAACTGAGCGAGTTACTCGCTCTGGGAAACTGATCTTTGACAATTTGGTTGATAAGCTCTCCGTTGAAAACGAAAGTTTTCAGCTTTGAAATTTAGGTTGTGCTCAGCAATGAGTTGGACCCCTTCGGGGTGTTCAGTGAGTTGTTGATAACAATTTTAAGAAGTCGATACTCGTGACCGAGGTATCGCATGACTTCAATGAAGTGGAAACACTTGGTTGATTTCATTTAGTTGAATCGGAGCCGAAAGGCCTTGAAAATTGGTTAGCCGTCTGTGGCCCCAAGCTCTTCTTCGGAAGTGTTCTTGGATCAGCTGCAGCAAGCATACAATTGAAGGGTTTGATCCTGGCTCAGAATGAACGTTGGCGGCGTGGATTAGGCATGCAAGTCGAGCGAGAAACACCAGCTTGCTGGTGTGGACAGCGGCGAAAGGGAGAGTAATACGTAGAAATCTACCCCGGAGTCTGGGATAGCGTTGGGAAACTGGCGGTAATACCGGATAACGTCTTCGGACCAAAGTTTTTCGCTCTGGGATGAGTCTACGACCTATTAGCTAGTTGGAGGGGTAACGGCCCACCAAGGCGACGATGGGTAGCGGGTGTGAGAGCACGATCCGCCTCACTGGGACTGAGACACTGCCCAGACATCTACGGATGGCTGCAGTCGAGAATCTTTGTCAATGGACGAAAGTCTGAACAAGCGACGCCGCGTGCGGGATGAAGGCCTTCGGGTTGTAAACCGCTGTCAGAGGGAAGGAAATTTTGACTGAACCTCAGAGGAAGGACGGGC
>JBGCCZ010000214.1:0-35539 GCA_045105035.1 Pirellulaceae bacterium
TTGAGGTTGCGTCCGTCACTACGGTACGTTGGCCAAGATTCCCCGAGCAAACTGCAGAGCGAGAAGAAAATGTGATTGGGCCTAGGAGGGGTAGTCAAGTACGAGAACGGCGTGATCACTTGTGGGAGAGGTCGAATCAAATTGAAATCGCTTTCCTGAATCCTAGAGGCAGGCTCACAGCACGGATCAAGGGACTTTGCTACAACTTTGATACAGAACATCACATAACGTCCCGTCCAAGCAGATAGTCCGACATGAGCCCTGCGCTCAAGGAGAGTGTGCGTCTCCCTGATATTCTGGGCAAGACAGGCGGGGGAGACCGTTGGGATGCTGTGCATGCTTGGTGCCGAGACACAAACAGGGCTGGGCTCATCCCCATGAAGGGCGTTGTTCCGAAAGCTGCCCAAAAGAAGCTAAATGAGCGTGTGAAGAAGAAGGAAGAGAAAAAACGAGGAGACCATTGGATAGATGGTGTCTCTGTGCGTACGCGCCAACGCTATCTCACCTTCGACGCCAACTACTACAAGACACGACTGCACAAAGGCCTGAAGGCCCCAATTGGCACAAGTGAATCTGTCTCGATCCACGAAGGCATCAAGGACGAAGAAGCCAGGATGATTGCGGATCATTGCAATTCAGAAGTGCCAACTTGGGTGGTGGCACGCACAGCAAACAGCGAGACAAGCTCCCAATTTGAATGGCAGGCCATCCCTGGGAGAGACAACCACTGCTTCGATAATCTTGTGGGCTGTCTTTTACTTCTAAGCTACGAAGGCGGCACATTCTCCGATGCTGCCAAGCCAAAACAGCGCAGGAGGTATACGCCAGCCGAAATGAACGGCAACAGGAAGGTGATAAGGGCTCGATAGAACCGATATGGAACCGATTTTAGAAACACGGCCATAAACGCAGGGGAACAGCGTATAATTGCAGCCCTGCCGGGGGTGTTTTGGGCGTTATGGCTTGAAAGCCGTTTTGAGGAAGTGCGAAGTGCCTGAGGATGGAAAGTAAGTCGTTTCTGGGGCAGCTTCAGGTAGCAGAGCTAGCGACGGGTGATTGCGTGACGCAATTCTGTTCTGCCTGTCTTCGGTTAGACTTCCTGCACTGGCGAAAGTTGATTCTCAGGTCTTCGAGGATGCTGACTGTCGCCGAATACTGAGAACCAGGAACTCACTCGCGATCCTATTCGGTGCTCGTGAACCAACAGCGGGCGTTACTCGGTGTTCCATGGCGAGGGGCGGCTTCTTCGCGGCTCCCAAGCTCGATTTTGGATCGAATTCTCTATGCCGTCGAAGCTTGAAATCAACAACACGTATGCTCGGCGGCTGTGGCTTGGGATAAATGGGTTGGCTTCGACGCCGACTGGCAAGCTTGATCTGGCTGGCATGATTCATCGGTTGGGTTTCGTTCAGATTGATTCGATTCGAAACGTGACACGCGCTCAAAACCACATACTGTGGTCAAGAAATCAGAATTATCGCGAGCCGATGCTTGATGCGTTATTGGAAGAACGCGGAATCTTCGAGCACTTTACGCACGACGCTTCAGTCCTACCGATGGAGTTCTATCCGAATTGGCGACGTCAGTTTCGGCGGCTTGGCAAACGCTATCAGAAGTATGGTCCTTCAAAACAAGAGATGAGCACTGCCGATTTGCGCGTGATCAAGCGGCGGATCAAAGACGAGGGGCCTCTAAGCACCAAAGACTTCGCGACGTCGATTGCGAAGAAGAAAGGAGTTTGGTCTCGTCCGCCACACAAGAAAGCTCTGGACATGATGTGGTATGCCGGAGAGCTTGCGACGTCGCATCGAGTCGACTTTCGCAAGTTCTACGATTTGCCAGAACGAGTCATCCCGGAGAAATTCCGTTCAGATAGGCGTGAGGATCGGGAACAAGTTGATTGGCTGTGTGAGGAGGCGATGAAGCGGCTGTCGTTTGCAAAACCGATGGAGATTGCTCGTTTCTGGGATGCTGTCGATGGTCACGAAGTCAGGCGGTGGCTGAGTCGATTTGGAGACTCACTGCAACCCGTTTCGATTCAAGCCGCAGATGGAAGCCGGTTCGATGCTTTTGCAACTGCGGACGTCGAAGACCGACTTGCCAATTTGAAAGCTCCGACGACTCGGCTAAGAATCATCAACCCTTTTGATCCAGCTATTCGCGATCGGTCTCGTTTAGAAAGGCTCTTCGGGTTCGAGTATCGCAACGAGATTTTTGTGCCACCGCACAAACGCGAGTGGGGCTACTACGTCTATCCGATTCTGATGGGTGATCGATTCGTTGCACGCATTGAGCTAAGAGCTGACCGAAAAAAACAGGAGTTGCTGGTTTTGCAGTTCTGGACGGAACCAACAACTATATGGACAAGTCGGCATACAGAGAGACTGGACGCCGAACTCAATCGCTTTGGTCGGTTAGCTTGTGATTGCAAACCTAAGTGGCAGTGTCGACTTCCGAAAACTGCACGTTCTACAGGCTAGCGTTGAGTGCGAGGCATAACGCAGGATTCTTGTGGAGCGCCGCTGCCGGTGATCGCCATCGTGAGTGATATAGCCCGACTCAGTCACGGACGGTTGCGATTCGCAGCGGTCGCGTTTGATTGCTACCAGGTTTGGGAATCCGCACCCGGCGTGCCGCCTGTGGGCGATAGCTGCCGTCTCGCAAGTGCTGTTGCAACTGCTTGGTCTCAGCCATTTGACTGGCACTGAAATCCTCGGTGCTTTGACGGTCGACTCCGGCTGACCCTTTCTTGCCGACAACCTTACATGCCGAGACGTAGAGGTTCATGTCACTGGTCCCCTTGTCGATCAAGGCATGCCAACGGCCTCCTCGCACTCCTACGGTGAGTGCGTCCAACATGCGGTTCGTCCACACATGAGGATTCGCCTAACTTGAAACTACACGTGTTGGTATCGCCTTAGGGTTTCCAACAGGGCTAGCTGTTTGGCTCAATGGTTTCGATCCAAACGGCACTGTCACCGGGAAGTAGTCTTTGACACTGCGTTTCGCTGTCATGGTCTACTCCGCATCCACTTTCCAGCCTCCCTTCGCTCACTGCGGGTTTGGTTCCCGCAGGTCAACACGACTATGAAGGCTGTGACTCCACAGCTCGCGCGTCATAGGTCTGCACGCCGCTGAGGTCTCTCTGCTTATCGCGATTGAACTTCTGAACAATCCGTCTCCAACCACCGCATTACCATTTCCCTTGCCTCAGTTTCACACGTTACCAGGTTCGGTCACCGTGCAAGGCGTCTCGACAAAGCGCTAGTCATTGATTTCTACAATGAGCACTTGGAATCCTTCTGCCTGAGGTGTCTTGGCGGCAGGCCACTGTGGGATGGTCTTCTCTACTGGCTTTGAGTACTGGCCGGTGAACGGATCGAACCAAGTGAGCGTCATCGTCGAACCGCGGAATTGCTTGAGTCCTTGCGTTAAACCGATGTAGTCACACTCGTCGGGCACGTAGTAGATATACTTGCCTTGGTCGTTGTGTAGACAGAATCCGGCGTTGCTCTTGCGGTCTCCTGCGATCAGTTCTGCCACGTTGTGTGTGCGAACAAAATCAGCCAAGTGCTTGTAGTATTCGAGCTTCGGACGATCTTCGGGCGGAAGTGATTGAAGATCCGGAATGATGACGTTCCAGGCCGCGCCTTGCCAATAGTGAGTCGGATAGGTGCCGGCAAATATGCACTGGTACGCTCGAGCCAAGCATACTTCGGGGGACGTGTAGTTGCCTTCGAAGACGACGTAAGGGCCGCGTTCGTATCCGCCGTGTTCAATATTCAAAATCGGTTTCTGCGGTATCGATTCACGCACATCACGCATGACGCTGTACAACTCGGAGAGCCAGAGCTGAACGGATACAAAATCGACTTGATCGGGGAATCGGCGGCAATACCCGTAATCATGGACGGTGATCAAGCGATTGTAGGCGTCAGCTTTCCGCAGTCGTTGAATGCGGTCCGTGATGTAGCTGACGTCCGTGTGCCCGTAGCCCAAGGCTTCTTTGGAGATGTCCCACACTAAATTCGGGAACGCTTGGTAGCGGGCAGCAACGTAGTCGAAATAGTGGTCGTCGGCCGGCGAGCCAGCTTCCGGCCAATTCACGTTCTTGTTCCAAACATAGATCATTACGTGAGCGACGATGCCGTTCTGGTCGAGGTAGTCGATGACACGATCGAAACGGTCAAAGTACTCGTAGTTTATTTGGGTATGATCGGGCGATTCATTCGTTCCTTTAAACGGGTAAACACTGGGGCGGCCATACTCGTGCTCTGATTTGAGTTTAGGATCCTTGGCCCAGTTCACATCGTAGGCGAAGATATTAAGAACAACTTGGTTGAATCCATTCGCGGCTAAGCTTCCCACCAGTTGTTTCGTCTTAGGAATGTCGGACGGATTCTCAGCGTCCAATGCGAAAAGCCAGTCGGATTCGAAGGCGATTGGGAAGTATCTTTCGCCGTTTTCATAGGCGAATCGTGTGGGGTCGTTAACATCAACAATGATTCCGCCCCGTCTGCTTGATTCTGCTTCTTTGACTTTGATACTGCCTGAAGCATTGTCCAGCTGCGGGCTATTGCTTTCGAGTTGGAATTTCCAAGTGCCAGTTCTGGGAGGCGTGAAACGGAGGCGGAGTGCTCCATTGGTGAGTTTGAATCCCTTGGCGTCAATCGCTTGACCGGAAGAGTGCGTGAAACGAGCACTCAATTCGAAAGCGTCGGAGTTGACCGAGCCGGAAGCTGGTGGTGCAAGGTCGATGTCGCAAACTTCCCACTGTTGGCCTGCGATTTCGATGTTAGGTTGGAAGCTATGTTTTTCGATCGCGATGGAGTTCGCTGTCAGTGCCATATGGATGCTGACGAGGATGCTGAGGATCACAGCGAGCTTTGAGAGAATTCGCTTCATTCTTTACGTCTTTGATGGGAGGATTGGAGAACTGCCGGTCTAGTTGCTCCTGTACCTGATAATTTGGGGCAGAGACATTGTAGGATGCGATTGGAGGGGATGTGAAAGGGATGTGTGAGGTTACCAGGGTAGGGACTGAGGGCTTGCGAATTACCTGCTCTCGACGCGAACGCTGTCGGAAGCGAGTTCTGCCTTCGATTGTGGCGTGGGCGAAAGGCGGGTAGAATACCGAGCCTGAATGGCAAGCCGACGGTAGGCTGATGGGCGGCATTGGATTGCATATTGACGGTGTGAATTGGCCAAAGAGTGGCTGCTCGCCCGATTCTTGCCCCGGCCCCATGTTTGGGGCTGTTCAGTTTGATCGTAGGAAGTTTTTACGATCAAACGAAGCTGTACATCGCGAGGCAAAACGTCTGCCAACTGTTCGACCGGAGATAATGCTTCGGGTGTTGGCTCGATGCGATGGATCTGGTTGAGATACCGCAAGTTAGTCGAAGATTCGATGCCCAAGACGCCTCGGTGATGGCCCCTGGGAGACGACGAAGTGAACGCGTTAGAGGAAAAAACTCAAGTGGATTCAGAAACCGCTCATTTGAAAGTCGGAGATAAAGAGCTCGAGATGCCTGTTATTGTGGGCACGGAGCAGGAGAAGGCACTGGACATTGCGGCTTTGCGAGCCAAGACCGGCTACGTGACCTTGGACGAAGGTTTCGTGAACACCGGGAGCACCAGTAGCTCGATCTGTTTTCTAGACGGAGAGAAGGGAATTCTGCGTTATCGTGGCTATCCCATCGAGCAAATAGCACGGCAGTGTGACTTCGTCGAGACTTCTTACTTACTGATCAAGGGCAAGCTGCCCAATGAGCAGGAGCTCAGCGAATTTCGTGCTTCGATTCGTCATCACACGATGATCCACGAGGATATGCGGTCTTTCTACAACGGATTCCCGAAAGACGCGCACCCGATGGCGATCCTGTCGTCTGTCGTAGGCGCTCTGTCGACGTTTTACCAAGACTCGTTGGATCCCAAAGATCCGGCACAGCGTGAAGTCTCCATTCTGCGATTGCTTGCGAAGCTGCCAACGATCGCGGCTTACAGCTACAAGAAATCTTGCGGACAGCCTCTGATGTATCCGCAGAATAATCTTTCCTACTGCGAGAATTTCTTGCGGATGATGTTCGGTGTCCCAAGTGAGGAATATGAGCCAGATCCAGTGTTCGTTGAAGCGTTGAATTTGCTTCTCATTTGCCACGCTGATCACGAACAGAACTGTAGTACGTCTACCGTTCGCATTGTGGGTTCTTCCAATGCAAATCTGTTCGCATCGATCTCCGCCGGTATTTGCGCTTTGTGGGGACCGCTTCACGGTGGAGCCAACGAAGCTTGCGTGAAGATGTTGCAGACAATTGCGGACGATGGAGCCAATGTTGCGAAGTACGTGGACATGGCGAAGGACAAGTCGGATAACTTCCGGCTGATGGGCTTCGGTCACCGCGTCTACAAGAGCTTCGATCCGCGAGCGACGATCATCAAAGAGACTTGCGATAAGCTGCTGAAGCGCTTGGACCTGGACGATCCCTTGTTCGAAGTCGCTCAGAAGCTGGAAGAGGTCGCTTTGAAGGATGAGTACTTCATCGAACGGAAGCTCTATCCGAATGTCGACTTCTATTCCGGGATTATCTACCGAGCGATGGGCTTGCCGACTCAGATGTTTACGGTGATGTTCGCTATAGGTAGGCTCCCAGGTTGGATTGCCCACTGGGAAGAAATGCACAATTCCAATACGTCGCGAATCGGGCGACCTCGGCAGATTTACACCGGGCCTACCGAACGTGATGTTGTTCCAATGAGCGAACGGGCGTAGTTGCAGAATCCGAGTACTTCGCATGGAATTAGATGGGGCGTTGGGTCAGTCAGTGGCGTGATGATCCATCGGTCCGATCAGTGTTCTTCTTTTTTCTTTTTGATGGTCGCGGCGTTGCACTCCCGCGTGCGGGGCAAGTGAACTCCGCGCGGCGCGCTAGGGGAGTGGTCGCACATGGCTGCTGTTGAAGAATCGGAAGAAGTTGTTTCGGTAGACCTTGAGCGGATTGATTCGCCAATTGGTGACTTAAGTTTGCTTCAGCAATCTCTGCTGTTCGCTGAGCTCGCCAAGATCTCTTACTACCGACAAGACATCGTTCAAGCGGCCGTGGATGCGGTTGGTTTCGAAGAGTGCGAGTACTTCGACCGCGACGGCGCCCAAGCTTATCTGTTGGGCAATCAGCATGACCGGGTTTTGGTCTTTCGCGGAACGGAGCCGAATGAGTGGAATGACATCAAGGCGGATGCCAATGCTGTCAGCGTTGTTGCTGAGACAGCCGGAAAAGTTCACGGAGGCTTCAAGTCTGAAGTGGATGACCTTTGGCCTCGGCTAGAAAAAGCACTGAAGGAAAATCAACGACCGCTGTGGTTCTCAGGTCATTCACTTGGCGGTGCGATGGCAACCATCTGTGCCGGCCGCTGTAAGCTGGCTGAGATCCCTTCGAATCCGGAGGGGCTGTTCACTTACGGTAGTCCGCGTGTTGGCAACAAGCGTTACATCAATTTTGTGGATCTCCCGCATTATCGTTGGGTCAACAATAACGACATCGTTTGCCGTGTTCCGCCGCCCTGGATGGGCTACCGTCATTGTGGGCGCGAAATGTACTTGAATGCGTTGGGAAACCTGCGCGACTATCGTTCTTGGCGACGCTTTCGAGATCGATGGTACGGTTTCTTTCTGTCGCTTGGCAAGTTTCAGATCGACCACTTCTCCGATCACTCGATGCTCAGATACATCGAGTACATTCGCAATGCGCTCAAGGATGAAGCGGAAGGGAAGATCCCGAAGCAAGAGAAGTAGGGCCACGCTAGGGCGAACTTTCACCTAGAACCTACTCGTGCCGCAACGCATCGATGGGATTCATCATGGCGGCTTTACGTGCCGGGTAGAGGCCGAAAATTAATCCAGCGCCAACTGAAATGATCAATGCGAAGCCAATGGACCAGGGTGCGAGGCGTGGTTCAAGGGTATGCACGATGGGTGGTAGTAGGTCTGGCGAAAGCGTGCTCACCAGTTGCCGGGTTGCCCTGAAAATCGGCCCACAAAGGAGTCCAAAGAGGACTCCCAACATCCCTCCACTGCCGGTTAGGACGAGAGTCTCAGTCAAGAATTGCTGAATGATGTCACGGCGTTTCGCACCGATGGCTCGCCGGATGCCGATTTCTCTTGTGCGTTCTGTGACCGTGGCGAGCATGATGTTCATGATGCCGATGCCGCCCACCAGCAATGAGATTCCAGCGATCACAACTAACAGGACGTTGAACATCGCACGAGTTCGTTCGGCTTGCCGCAACAGCTCTTTGGGGACAACTACGGCATAGTCTTCGACTTCGTGAAACTTCTTAAGTAGCGACGTGATGATGGATGCGACTTCATCGACATTGTTCATGTCTTTGACGTTGACCGTGATCTGACTGAGCTGCACCGATTCGCCCTCGAACTGACCGCCTGCAACCCGTCGCATGACAAGATCACCGACTCGCTCACGCATGGTCTCCAGCGGTACATAGGCGTCCAGGTTGTAGTCGCGGGAATCCAGGCTGCCGCCAATGGCAGCAGCAGCAGTTCGAGGCGCCGTTTGTCCGATAACAACATAAAACTCACTTCCCACCCAAATGCTTTTGCCAATCGGGTTTTCGTAGGGAAACAGTCGGGCTGCCGTTTCGTGTGCGAGAACGATGGCTTTCTTACCTCGGTCACGACGGCTGAGCCAACGACCGCGAGCGATCTGCAAGCGATTCAGTTCCAAGTATTCTTCGACGCAGCCGACGAGTTTCGCGTTGGCCGTTCGGTTTTTCAGACGCAACTCAAATCGAACCTCCCGCATTGGAATGGCTTTTTGAATGCCAGGGATGCTCTGTTGGATGCGCTCAAAGTCTTTGCGTAGCAGACCGTAAGTGCGGACACGGGAGTTCGCCGCATCGCCCTTGTTGGGCTCGACGGTTCGGACGATGACGTTGTTTGCGCCGAGTTCTAGAATTTGTTGTTGGGCTCGATAGGAGACGCCTTCGCCCATGGCAACTAGCCAGATGACGGTTGTCGTGCCGATGAAGATGCCCAACGCAGCGAGTCCAGCACGGAGCTTCTGTAGCAGGAGACTTTTTAGGCCAAGTTGGATGGTTTGCAGAAACGTACCATTCACGACGCAGAGTCCTTGCGGGGGGCGGCTTCTAGTTCCGCCCCTTTGGAATTCAAGCCTGTCTCAGTTTGTGATGGATCTACCGAAATCTTGGCTTCCGTTTCCGTGGTCTGCTCGCCGGGCGTTTCCTCGACGGACTGTGTTTCGTCGATTGTCTCCATGACTTCATTCTTTGCCTCTTCGATGAACGCTCGCGGATTCAAGACGACCTCATCGCCCGCCTCGAGCCCGCTTTCGACGACTACAAACACGTCGTTGCTGTCGCCAAGCTCAATGACTCTGCGTTCGGTGTTCGTTTCCGTTCGAATCCAGCACAGGGTTTCAGCGTCCGTTTCTACGATGGCCGCAACTGGGATCGTGAGCACATCTTTATGAACGGCCAGTTCGATTTCGACTTCGGCGCTCATCCCAGGTCGAAGGTTCGGAGCTTGAGGCAAGCTGATCGTTGTGTCGTACTTGACGACATTGCCCGTCCACCATCCAGCCGGCTGAGCCACCGAGGCTACGTCGGAGACCTCTCCGTCAAGCTCGACTTCTGGCAGGCTGATATGACAAGGAAGCCCCGGTTGGAGGCGTTCAACCATCGACTCATGCACGCCGACTTTGACCTGCATGTTTTCTATGTCGGGCATCAGCAAGAGAACTTGGTCACGGTGTACTGTGGCACCTTCCTCGACATCCGGCTTGTTCTCCCAAGCCTGAGCAGAAGGATAGATGACCATGCCCTCCTTCGGAGCTTCAATGACGCACAGCTCCAATTCATCTAGGGCCAAGTCACGGCGGATTCCATCCATTTTGGCGCGTTCAACGAGTGAATCGCGATTGGCTTGGGCGGCTTTCAAATTGCCTTCGAGTTCCGCTAAGCGTTCTGGTTTTGTGAAGTTGTTTAAGACTTCGATTTGGGACTCCTGAACACTAACGTTCAACTCGGCTTGAGTAACGGCGAAGTCCTTCTCTTCGACGTCTAGCGCACTGACGTACCCCTTCGCAAACATCGCTTTGCTATGCCGCAGCATGTTCTGAGCGGTTCGTAAATTGGATTGAGCGATTGCCAAGTCTTTTTCTAGGCTCTTCAGCTCTGCTACGTAGGTTCCTTCGAGATACTGTTTGATCGCCAACTTCGATCGACGCGCGTTTGCTTCTGCGGAGTCAGCGCCGGATTGCGACCAGAATGCGTACTTGGAGCGTTCGTTGATTTGATCTTCGATGGTTAGCGTGTCGAGACGAACCAACACATCTCCTTTGTTCACGCGCGTTCCATTCTCAACCACCGAGATGACCGTATTCTCGCCTCGTACCTTGCATTTGATTTGCGTATTCTCGGAGCTTTCAAGCGTGCCTTGCTCAGTCACGGTGATTCGCAGCGTTTCGCGGCGGATGCTATGCGTTAGAAGCTGCTCAAGATCGACTGAACTCTGAGAGGGGCCACTCCACGAGTGCCTGGCAGCAACGAGTCCTCCGACTGCAAGTGCTCCGAGTGTTATCGCGAGAATTCGATTACGCATGTGATTCTGTCGCTTCTTAGGATCAGCCGCTGGTGTTTCGAAGGCTCTCAGACTCGTTTCGGCTCACGGGCTCGAGTGCCTGATTCTGGGCTTCCTCTATGAAGGCTACCGGGTTGAGCACGACCTCATCACCTTCCTCCACTCCACTAGTGGCGATGACAAAAATATCATTGCTGTCGCCAAGTTCTATTTCGCAGCGTTTCACGGAGTCTTCCTTCTTTACCCAGCACAGGGCGTGGTCATCCGTTTCGACGACCGCTGCGACCGGCAGCAGGATCTGGTCCTTGTGCTCCGCTAAGACGACTTCGACACCGGCACTCATGCCAGGTTTGAGATCATCACGCGGCGGAATCGAGACTACAGTGTCGTACTTCACGACGTTTCCGGTCCACCATCCCGCAGGGCGAGCGACAGCAGCGACTTCGACGACTTCGCCTTCGAGTTCGCCTTCGGCAAGCGAGATGATAGCGCGTTGTCCGACGTTGATACGGTCGACCATCGATTCGTGAATGCCGACTTTGACCTGCATCTTTTCGAGGTTCGGCATCAGGAGCAACACTTGGTCCTTTCGCACATTGGCACCCTCGGTCACATCGGGTGTGTCTTTCCAAGCGGCAGCCGAAGGGTAGATAACCATGCCGTATTTTGGCGCTCGGATGACGCAGAGCTTGAGTTCAGCAATCGCTCGATCGCGACGACCTTCGTCCATTGCTAGGCCGGCAAGATCGGCTTTGAGTTTGGAGTTTGACGAAAGAACCCTGCCGCGGATCGTCTCCAACTCCATCGCTTTGGTGTATTTCTCTAAGACTTCGAGTCGTGTCTGGGCGACTTCTAGTTCGAGTTCTGCTTGCGTGACCGTGAATTCATTGCCTTCCACCTCTAGATCGCTGATGTACCCTTGGTTGAACATCGACTTTGATCGCGCCAGCATCTTGCGCGACGTTTCTAAGTTGGACTCTGCGATTTTCAGTCCTCGGTGGAGGTTCTTGTTTTCCGTTAAATAGCGGCCATTCAAATAGGCGTTTTCCGCCATTTCTGCCTGCTTCACGTCTGCCTTTGTGCGTTCCAAAGTAGCTCGCGCCGTATGAGCATCAGTCGTATGTAGGCTGATGGCATCTTCAATACGCTTCGTGTCGATGCGTACCAGTTCGTCTCCTTCCTTGACTGTCGAACCGCTTTCAACGATTGAGGTAATCTTGCTCCAACCACGGATGCGGCATTTGATCTCGGTATTTTCGGAGCTCTCCAACGTGCCTTGTTCGACCACACTGACGATTAAGTCTCCACGCTCGACAGTATGCGTGAGCTGAGGCAAATCCGTTTTGCCGGGGATAGAGACGTAGTACATCCCCGTGGCAGTGCCAGCTACACACACGAGTCCGAAAAGAACCAGCCAGTTCGCCGCCTTACCCTGCTTCGGGTGCGCACGTTGGAACCGAGCCTTGGGACGGAGTGCTTTGGGCGTCTTGGGTGATTGCATTTCGAAACTGGCGGGAGGGACGAGCGACACGTCGAAAGTAGCAGAGCGAATGTGACGCTGCGTGTTGGGGGTTGGCGGGGATGGATGAACCTGAAATTTGGCGGGCAGGCAACGATCGAGTGGGAAGCAGGACTGGGCAGGAAAGCTGTGGGCATTGCCCTCAATGCCTGAACTGGAGTGTTACGACACTCCTTTAGAACTTCATTTTAGTCGATTTGTGGACAGCATTTCTCAGTATTTTCTATATGAGACATGGATTCAAACTAGTGGGTGAGATCTCGGGAAGACTTTTGCAGCCGTTGTTCCTGGACTCGGCAAAAATGCCAGTATCGATATTCGCTTCGAAATCGACACAGTTTGACAGTTCTCTCCCCGCTATGTGTGGGCGGTAGGGGAAGGTTTGCTCCGGTTGGCGAAAGGAGCCAAGGAATACGGACGCGTTCTTTGTCATCAACTGGATATTCGTCAACTCTGTTGAAAATCGTTTGGCCGCTACGACGACACCTTACCTGATGTACGTCAAATGCGTCTCAGAGCGAAATCTCGCTCGAACGGTGTAATCCCGCAAAGTTTGCCATGCTTCCTCAGACAAACAAGAATCGTCAGTCGCTGGAGACTTGTGTCTCTGGCGGTCTACGTTGCAAGCCAATCCGGAAACGGCACAAGGCTGGATCGGGAGCCTTCTATTTTGTTCTGCTTGCATTGCTTGTCATGCTCGCCGCCACGGCTTGCACTCGCTCGCACTACCGCCAAGCAGCGGACCAAGAAGCGTATTGTTTGATTGGCGAGAAGAGCGCTGATCCTCGCTGGCACGCGCCGCGGTACGATATCGCGCTTGACGCGCAGAGCCGATACTACGATTCGACGAATCCGGATTGCCCGCCGATGCCGCAGGATGATCCGACAGCTCATAGCTTGATGCACTGTGTCGACGGCAAAAAGGGTTGGAAGTACTGGCATCAGAACGGAGTGCGAAGCGATCTTGAAAACCCAAGTTGGCAACTGGCACTTGGCGACTACGTCGATCTCGACGAATCAGGAGCGGTCAAGCTCGACATCGACTCCGCTCTGCGACTGGCCTACGTGCACTCGCCAAACCATCAAACCCAGCTCGAAACGCTCTACCTATCGGCGCTCGATGTTTCTCGCGAGCGTTTCCGACTGGACACGCAGTTCTTCGGCGGCTCAGCAATTGGCTACTCGCACAACGGCGATCTGACTCCGGCCGGAATCAACTCGGTTTCGCCAGGACCTTTCGGGATTACGGGGCCGTTTGTCAACGAAGAAGGAAACCGCTTCACTCTTGGACGAACTACAGCAGGCGATCCGACGTTCCGCGGTCGACGCGCGTTTGCAACCGCAGGTGAGTTCGTCGCGGGATTCGCCAATTCGTTCGTCATTGAATTTACAGGCCCCGAAGCTGGCATCCATTCATCGCTCCTCAATTTCGCGCTCTCGCAGCCGTTGCTACGAGGCGCAGGTCGCGACATTGCACTTGAGCAGCTCACTTTCTTTGAGCGTATTCTGCTCGCAAATCTCCGCAGCTACGCGCAGTTTCGCCACGGGTTTTACACTCAGGTTGCAATCGGTGAAGCTGGAGTGGTCGGTCCGCAACGCAATGGTCGGAGTACTTCGCTGCAGATATTCGGTGGACAGGGCGGAGTCAACGGTTTCGTGGGTTTGCTACGTCAGTTGCAGTTGATACGAAATGCAGAGGATAACTTGGATCTCCAGGTTCGTACTTTGACGCGACTAGAAACACTGCTTGCTGGAGGTCTGATCGACCTAGTTCAAGTTGACCAGTTTCGGCAGAATGTGGAGAACGAACGTGCGAACTTGCTTTCTTTGCGCAACAACTATCAGAACGCACTGGATCGGTACAAGACAGGCGTACTTGGCTTACCACCGGACTTGCCACTGGCTTTGGAAGACGAGCTCATTCAGCAGTTTCAGATCGTTGGTCGCGAAGCAACGGACTTGAGAAATCGAATCTCAGACATCTTGCTGCTAAAAATTGGAAAGCTCTCAGTACGTCCTCCAGGACAGGAGCTTGTGGATCTGACCGATGAAGAGATTCTCGCAGTCATGGTTCCGGCTTTTCAGGAAATCTTGGCTCTTGATGAACCAATTCGCGAGCAGCTCGAGATCTGCAAGCAAGACGTCGAACGATTGATTCAGTCGGTTTCGCCTATGGATGTCGATTTGAGTGAAGCGGACAATCAGCTTCTCCAGGAAGAACGCGGACAACTGCTGCAGAGCATTGATGAGCAATCTGAAGTGTTTGAGACGTTGCGGACGCGTATCGATGAACTCGACCAGGTTTTCGCGGAGTTGAGTTCGGTCGATGCTGGAGAGGTGGATGGCGAGTCGGAGGGAATACAGCGGAATGGTTCGGAATTGGCGGCTGTAGATTCAGAGGGCGTTGCTGCGGGAAGCGGGGCGAAAAATCGACGTGCCCAGAAGAGCAAAGTAGCTCAAGCGAAAGACGATACGATCAACTTGCTGTCCAGTCTGACCAAACTGGTCCAGACTTCGATTCTGGTTCAGGCTCGAGCCCGTTTGGACGTGGTCATGGTCGACGACATCGAACTTGATCCGAAGCAAGCGTTTGGAGTCGCCTTGGCAAATCGGCTTGATTTTATGAATGGCAGAGCACGTTTGGTGGACGACTGGCGGCAGATTCAGATCGCAGCGGACGCTCTGCAATCGACTCTTGATCTGACCGTCAATGGGAACATGCGGACAGCTCGTAACAATCCAATCAGCTTCGATCCTCAGGCTTCAAACATCAATCTAGGCCTGCGATTCGACGCTCCATTCACCCGGCTGCTGGAGCGAAATACGTATCGTGAGTCGTTGATCAACTACCAACGTAGCCGTCGAAACTTCATCCAGTCTCGGGACTCGCTGCATCTTGGATTGCGAGTTCTCTTGCGTGAAGTTGAGCGGCTTCGCGAGAGCCTGGAGATTCAACGCCGAGCTGTTGCGATCGCGATTCGTCGAGTGGACGTCACTAGCGAGCAACTGTTTGCTCCGGTTCGCCCGCCTCAACCCGGGCAGCGGCCGCTGAGTTTTGGACCGACGGCAACTTTCAATTTGATCTCCGCTCAACGAGCTCTGTTGGACACGCAAAATAGTTTCCTGAATGTTTGGCTCAGCTACTATGCTGCGAAGATGCGACTGTATCGCGAGCTGGGGATTATGAATTTGGCGTCTGATGGTCGGTGGGTTGAGACCCCTTTGCCTGTTGCTAGAGAAGCTGTGCTACAAATGCAGTTGGACGCAGAAGCGCAGCCCGGGTTGATCGAAGAGGTCGAAGCTCTCGAAGGAATAGAAGAAGCGATGTCCATACCGCCAGCCGTTGCAGAGGAGTTGATACTGACAGTCAACTCGTTGCCTGAGGATTTCGCTTTTGATGTGATACCGCCAGCTTCAGGAAAACTCGTCGAGTAGCGGTAGTTCGTTGGTTGCACGCTCTGCCATACCAGACTTAAAGTGCATGCGGCAGACGGATGTGTAACGTTCGTTTCCACCGATTTGTACTTGGTTACCGTCTTTGATCACACGGCCGTCTCCGTCGATACGGAGTACCATTGTTGCTTTGCGGCCGCAGTGGCAGATCGTTTTGATCTCCGTCATGGAGTCGGCCCAGGCCAAGAGTTGCAAACTGCCTTCGAACAAATTGCCTTGGAAGTCGACTCGCAAGCCATAGGCGAGTACGGGAATGTCCAATTCGTCGGTGACATTGCTTAGCTGAATGACTTGTTTCCGAGTCAGGAACTGAGCTTCGTCGACTAGGACACAGTGGATCTCTTGTTGCTCGAGTCGAGTTCGGACGACCGTTTCTAGATTGTCGGCCGTGCTGAACAAAGTGGCGTCCGCCTCGAGTCCGATTCGCGAGGTCACCTTGCCTTCGCCGAAACGAGTGTCGATCTCCGGCAGCAGAATGAGTGTATTCATTCCGCGTTCTCGGTAGTTGTAGCTCGACTGCAGCAAAACCGTCGACTTGCCGGCATTCATCGTGGAGTAGTAGAAATACAACTTGGCCATGCAGATGACTTCGAACGGCTTGGTGTTGGGCTTGATGCGGACAACTTGAGTGGTCTGTGGGGCCGTGCGGAGGCAGCATTGGCCTAGACAAACGCAGCAATCGTGGGATGCTACTTTGGAAGTTTCGAGAGAGCAAGGCGTGCTAGTTTGAGGCTCGATGAAGGGCAGGCTGGAGTCTGTCTCAAAGCCAGCGTTCGACCGGATCTGAGTGGAGGCGGTCTGAAGAGTCGCAGCCAGTGTCGCGTCCCATTTTCTCTAGGCAGATGTTTTACGCCAAGGGTTGGTGTTTTACGTGAAGGGCTGGTGTTTTGCGATGAGATCTGAGATCGATTCAGCTGGCGCCTTGAGAGTGCGACCTAGAAATTCGCGTCCTAGAGAATTGTGAATGCGTCCCATAAAAAGTGGCATCATCAAAGTTCGCACGAACCATCTTCCATTCGGTGTGTCCTTGTTTCTTCGAATTCGATTGTAACTGCGTTTCTAACCATCGACTCAAGAGTATCCCATGTTTGAAAGTGTAGCTGCAGCACCACCAGATCCTATTTTAGGCTTGTCAGAGGCTTTCGCGGCAGACGACCGTCCAGAGAAAATGAATCTCACGATCGGGGTCTACAAGGACGATGCCGGGCAGACTCCGATTCTAAAATCGGTGAAACTGGCTGAACAGCGACTGATCGAGGGTGAGACAAGTAAGGGCTACCTTGGAATCGATGGCCTGAAGACATTCGGTGACAAAGTCCGCGAGCTAACGATTGGTGCGAACATCGCGAGTGATCGAATTGCCGTGTTCCAGTCTCCGGGCGGGACTGGAGCTCTGCGAATCGCCTCGGACTTTCTGAGTCGAACTTTTCGTGGAGGACGCATTTGGCAGAGTGCGCCGACTTGGCCCAATCATCCTGCGATCTTTGAGTCGGCTGGGTTAGAGGTACTTTCGTATCCGTATCTAAGCCAGGATGGAAAATCGTGTGACTTCGACGCACTCATGGACAAACTGGAACAGGAAGCCAAAGTCGGTGATGTTATTTGCTTGCATGCTTGTTGTCACAATCCGAGTGGTGTTGATTTAACTCCGGAGCAGTGGACGGACGTCGCCGAACTAACGGGGCAGCGTGGCATGCTTCCGTTGATCGACTTTGCTTACCATGGTTTCGGTGATGGTTTGGAAGAAGACCATGTTGCCATAGATGCGATTGCCGAGCAGCACGAAGAGTTTCTAGTCTGTAGTTCTTATTCAAAGAACTTCGGACTGTATTCTGAACGCGTTGGCGCGCTGTCGGCGATCTGCGCGAACTCCGGAGCTTGCTCCAACGTGACTTCGGCGATCAAGCGTGTTGTTCGCAGCAACTATTCCAATCCGCCCAGACATGGCGGCGCCATCGTCGCGTGTATTTTGGATGACGCCGAACTAACTCAGTTGTGGCAAGAGGAACTCGCAACCATGCGGTCGAGGATTCATCAGCTTCGATCCGACTTTGTCTCAGCGACGAAGGAACGGAATTGTCCCACGGATTTTTCGTTCCTGTTGGATCAGAAAGGGATGTTCTCGTTCAGCGGACTGACGCCGGTTCAAGTCGATTGGCTTCGATCTGAGAAGGCTATCTATATCGTCGGAAGCGGTCGGATCAACGTGGCCGGGGTTACGAGTCAGAATCTTGGCTACCTAGCCGACTCCATCACGGAAGTCCTGCAGAGTTGAGTATTTAAGGCGATGGATGCCCGTGCAAGCAGTTTTCGGCTAGATTCCCGTTGGATTCGACTCGGATTCAGCTTCGCCTGCCAAGATGTCTTCTGAGCCAACGAATGGGGTGGGTGGAGTCCGTTGATTGGCGTTGGAGTCGAATAGGTTTTAAAGATGGAATATTCCGGTTTTCAAAAGTCCTCGGTTCGCGAAGCAGTAGGTACTTGGTTTCAATCGCCCAATTGGGTGGGCAACCTCCTTTGGTTGTCACTCGCAGGTTTGACGAGTTCTTTTTTCGTCGGTTTGATCGGTTTGTTCGGCTACGGATCCGAGTTGATCGAGAAAAGAGCTGGGAGGCCCGATAAGCCGACTCCGGATATCGACGCGAATCGACTTGGAGACTATTTCACCAAAGGTATCTGGCCTTTTTTGGTGTATCTCACTGTTCAACTGGTGGTCGGCTTTTGCGTCGTTTTACCAGTTGGTGTTTTGTTCGTGCTGTCGATGTTCGCTAGCGGTGAAATTGATAGCGAGGTGTTCACTGGGTTCGCACTAGCGGCTGGTGGACTTGTGTCGACTCTCATTAGCCTCCTGGTCTATGTCGTCGCATCGCCGTTTATCGTGCGAAGTATGGTTTGCCAAGACTTTGCCAAGTCCTTCGATTGGGAATGGGCAATGGACTTTCTGGCTAAGATGAAGTTTGAATTGCTTTGGTCTGCCCTCAAGTATTCAGTGTTGAGTTTGATCATCGGGCTGATTGGTACGCTACTGTTCTGTATCGGCAGTATTCCTGCACAGGGAATCATCCTCGGAGGCATGGTTCATCTCTCCGCGCAGTGGTACGAGATCTACCTAAACCGAGGCGGAATCCCCATCGAACCTCCACCGCAATCGACCGTGCACTCTGAGTCGGTTGACCTCGATGTCGTCGATGCCGAGATCTTGGACGACTAGTGCGTTCAACTTCCCGGCTGGCTGCTACTCGCGAGTCTTTGAAAGCGAGCTAAGCAATTGACCGAGCGTCTACAGATCGGATGATTGCCTCCAGCTCTTGGCTCAGCCTCCGGCTCTTGGCTCATAGTCGCTAACGAAAGAAAGCGGCCGCATCTCGAGCGCATGTTCCATCTCTTGAATTCTAGAGTCCGTCTCGCGAGCCTTTGTGATCCGATCGATCCATTCAGTAGCATCCGGAAGCGCGGTGGACCAAACGGACTGTAAATCTAGTTCACAGCCATTGTCGAGTCGGTCGATCGGGCGCTGCATTAGCGAAGCGTTGCGGAGTGCACAGCGGGCCGCAGAGGCATCGACTGGCGCACCGGCTAAAACTTGCTCGTACTTTTCATTCACATTCAGCGCGACGCGGCCAGCATGCAGAACTCGGTCTCCGGGAACGATTTCACGCCAACTAAAGTGCGGGAGCCGTGCGGCTTTTTCTGAAGCTGCAATGATTCGTTCTGGCGTGAGGGTGTCGAGCAGAGAAAAGTCTTCGGTCACGAAGTAAGTCTTCTGGTACTCGCTGATGAGGTAGTCCGTGGTGACCAGCCTCATCAATTCGGATTCATTCGACGGGTCGAAGAGGATTCGATTCGGCTCATCCGAGTCAATGGAGTAGCGTGTTTCTCCTGGGGAAGACAAAATTCCGGCTCCGAAGGCGCGTGTTTGATTCTGCTCACGCACCAAACCGAACTCTACTGTGAACCAATAGATTCGCTCTGCATAAAGCAGTAGCTCGTCTGCTCGAAGACTGATATTCGCCGCCTGGGTTGCATCTTTCGCAGTCAGGAGGCGTTCGTCACGTTGTTGGTATATTGCGTCCCGAGCTAGTCCGTGATTCTGCATCAGGCGAGCGACCGTTGGAATCGTGAATGTCGCAACGTGTCCCGCCACGTCATGACCTATGTCCGGCTCCTCCAAGTAATCCTGTTCCAGTGGACGCATGAAGGTCGTTACGGGAAAGAACTTCTTGCTGTGGCATGTGAAGAACAACTGTGCCGGAATGATCATGTTCACGGTAGCCAGTTGCCAACCGGTTAGTTGGTAGATACGAGCGTTGAGAATGTAGTAGTCCGGAATCGTCGCAGCGTCGATTTCAAAAAACTGTTCTCCGCTTCGATACTCCGTGCACGCGTATCGAGCTTTTTCACGTTGTTGATCCGCAATAAGGCACGCCCAACTTAAGTGTTCTCCGAGAGAGTACTCGTCGTAGCGTTGTGAGTTCGCATACTCGCCGAGTTCTACAGAGTCACTGGTAAGGCTGCCAATTGAGAATGGTTCACCAGTAGACGCCCGTCTGAAATAGGCCTCTCCAATCTGCGATGAAATAGGGTGCGGAACGCTCTTGTTGTCGAGCACTCGCCGAAGCTGTTCCAGCTTTTCTCCGAGCGATTCTGGCCTGATCGAGTCGAGGCGAACACCGTGCCTGTCAGCAATTTTGGAGTAGTCGTCTTTCATAAAGGGAACTCTTACAGCACTTCGAATCGAATCTGGTCAGCTAGGCTAGGTCGGAGGAGGTGATTAGAAGTTCAGGTTGGTGGATTGACAATCGTTGCATCTGAATTGCTCAGCTTGCTTTGACTTACGCAGTCTCACTGTCGGTGGCAGTGAAAGGGTGAACTGAACGAAATATAGCTTTGATTCTCACGGCCCCCGGTTAGTCTCAACTCAATCGGAACAGGCGAAACGACTCATGTAGTTTGAATTTCCCTGCGCCGGGCGCTGCCCCAGCTCAACATGCTGCCCCAAGCAAGGGGCTAATCCGATTTACAAACTACACAAAGTAGCTCGGATCTCCGAGTCGAGAATACGCTGCGTTCTGACTGGGACAGTCGGGCGACTATCCCGCCCAAACTGAAAAAGTGATTGGCCCTAACTCCACGACAGGGCAGCCATTCGCATCATTAAGGAAGCTGGTAGACTATTAAGCCTCGCCAATCTTCCTCTCCAGCCTGCAGAAAGCTCTTCGTTTATGGGTGTTTCTTGGATGCTCCAAATTTTGACCGCTGGTGCGCCAGACTTCAAAACGCTTTCACGCCTCGCTCGACCGTCTCGAATCGCGGGGCTGGTCTGCAGCTTGATCGGGACCGCACTTGTGGCTGGTTGTACGTCCGACCCTAAGCAACCGTTTAGTTTGACCGAGGCGACCTACGTCGGGCAAGAGTCTTGTGTGAAGTGTCACGCAGAAGAGGCTCAGATCTATGCGGGTTCGCATCATGACCAAGCCATGCAGGTCGCCTCAGCGGATACCGTACTCGGCGACTTTACAGATGCGGAGATCGAGCATCATGGAATCGTGAGCAAGATGTTCCGGCGCGACGGCAAGTATTTCGCCCACACGGAAGGGCCCGACGGCAGAATGCAGGATTTCGAAGTCAAATATGTCTTCGGTTTGGAACCTCTTCAGCAATACATGATTGAGTTTCCGTCGGAGGATACGGAATTCGAGTCGCCGGAAGTGGCAGAAGCTGGGCCAGCGGCTGGAGTTCCGCGTGTGCAGGTCCTACGGATCTGTTGGAATACATCGAAGAACGAGTGGTTCTATTTGGCACCGCCGGATGTGAAAGACAAGTTGGCTCCGGATGACGACCTGCACTGGACGGGTGTCGCGCAGCGTTGGAACAACATGTGTGCCGAGTGTCATAGCACGGACTACAGGAAGGAGTTCTCGCCGCCGGCAGATCATCTGAATTTTGTATCCAACCGCACCGAAGGGTCGAAAGCGAACCAAACGTTTGGAGGGAACTACCAGTCTTCATTCATGGAAATTGATGTGTCCTGCGAGGCTTGCCATGGGCCGGGCAGCGTGCACGTTGAATTGGCCGGGCAGACTTTTCCTGGCTGGAACCGCGACCGAGGCTACGGGCTAGCCGACCTGAAGAAGACGGCGGAGAACCAAATTCAAGCGTGCGCACCCTGTCACAGTCGGCGCAACGTGGTGCATGGTGGATTTCGCGCTGGCGAGAACTTCTATGATTACTACTCGAACGCTCTTCTAACGGCGGGGGTGTACTATCCCGACGGTCAGATTTTGGATGAGGACTATGTTCATGGTTCTTTCATCCAGAGCAAGATGTATCACAAAGGTATTCGCTGTACCGACTGCCACGACCCACACTCGGCGCGACTAAAGCACGATGGGAATCAGGTTTGTACGAGTTGTCATCAGCATCCGACCGCAAAATACGATTCGGTTGGCCATCACTTCCACAAAGAGGGATCAGAGGGCGCGAAGTGCGTGAACTGCCACATGCCTGCCACGACTTACATGGAAGTCGACTCGCGCCGCGACCATTCGTTCCGCATACCACGGCCGGATCTTAGCACCGAGCAGGGGACGCCCAACGCGTGTACGAGTTGTCATCTGGAGCGGGAGAATGTCGGCGTAGAGAAACGCGAAGGTTTGAAGCTGTATCAGGATTGGATGCAGGCGGCCCGAGAGGGAGACGAGGAAGTCGCTGCTGAGATTGCTAGAGCGAACCAGTGGTGTGATGACGCGTGTGAAAAGTGGTACGGCGAACAACGACGCCGCGATGAGCACTTCGGCATTGCAATTTCGGCGGGGCAAAAGGGCGAAGAGGGAGCGGTTGAGAAGTTGGAACAATTGCTTGGTCGACGCGGATACGAGGCGCCGGCAATCGCGAGAGCATCGGCACTCAATTTACTTTCTCAAATCGATCCCGAGGCGGCGGCTTCGGCTGCTGAGACTGCGATAAAGGATGATCACCCGTTGGTTCGACAGGCTGCACTGGCAGCCTTGTTGGGCAGTCCCAATCCGACGAAGAGCGTCAGTTTGTTGGAAAGACTATTGGATGATCCGATTCGGAGTGTGCGTATTGAAGCGTCCCGAGTTTTGACGGAGTTGCCAATTCAATTGCGGCAGAGTGTGAATGCTTCGAAGCTGCGGAGCGCGACCGAGGAGTGGTTGTCTGGCCTGGAGTACAACAACGATCGCGCGGGCGCTCATCTTGCGAAAGGCATCATGGCAGAGCAGCAAGGTCGCAATCAACAGGCGCTCAAACACTACCAAACGGCACTCTCCGTAGAACCAAATGTCACGGGGCCGCGGACCAACTTGGCGGCTTTGCTCGAACGGAATTTGTCGTCTACCAATCAAAGATCTCCGGCTTATGCAAAGCTACAATCAGAAATTGCTGAGCTTCGGAGATCGGAGTTGCCGTTGTTGCAACGCGACGCGGATCTGCTGCCCGGCGCTGCTAGTATTCAGTACCGTTTAGGGCTTGCTTACTACATTGACGATCAAAAGCGTCTTGCCGCGAAGCATCTTTCGCGTGCCAGCGAGTTGGAACCTGAGCAGCATGCGTACGCACAGACGGCTGCGATGCTGTTCGAGACACTCGCCAATGATGGCCAAGCTGAATTGTCTGTGGCGAAAGAGAATGAAGGCAGCTCGCGGGAGAAGGTCATTGCGTTGGAGAAACAGATTCGAAGTGATTGGAATGAGGCACTCGCAAAAATCCGTTCGGCATCCGAACTGTCGAGCGATCAAGGCACAATGACGTTGTTGCAACGGATCGAAGCGGCTGCGTCCAACTTTCGCTAAGCTGGACTCAGATTGTCATCATTGGTTTTGATATTTTCGATGAAGGTAGTGTTGATGCGATTTAGAATCCCACTCGAATTGTTTGTTTTCTCGCTTTGCTTGCTGAACGGCTTCGTGCTGAATACGGAGTACGTTTTCTGTCAGTCCGCAAATGGAAAGGCTGCTGCAGCGGGGCCGTTCCTAGCATCGGGAATCAAAGTTGGCGAAGTGGACTCGTCCTCGGCAACCATCTGGGTGCGACTGACGGCTGAACGGGAAGCTCGTTTTGCGATGAATTCGATGTTCACAGAGGGAGTTGACCCAAAGGCAAAGGATCGCAATGGAATCCCTATGCCTGAAAATGTGGTTCCCGGACAGATCGGACAATTTCGCGTCACATACTGGAACGCAAAGCAATTCGAGCAGCCGCAACGAACGGATTGGATCGCGGTACGTTCCGATCAAGACTTCTGTGACCAAGTAACGCTCGAGGGACTTGGTGCGTCGACTCGCTACCAGTTCACAGTGGAGGTAGCAAAGTCTCCGAATCAGGGAGGGAGTGCAGCTAAGGAGGATCCGCAGCCACACTATTCGGAGCAGGGGAGTTTTCGAACTGCACCGGCCGCAGGCTCAGCGTCGAAGATCCAATTTGTGGTAACGACTTGCCAGGCGATTCGTAGCATTGATTCGGGGACCGACGGCCATCGGGCCTATTTGCAGATGCTGAAGCTACAACCTGATTTCTTCGTGCACACTGGAGATATCGTCTACTACGACAAGGTGCCGTTGTGCAAGAACGAGGCTCAAGCACGGGCGAAGTGGGGACTGATGTTCTCGTATGGCCATAAACGCGCGTTTCATCGCAACGTCCCGTCGTATTTCATGAAAGACGATCACGACACCTTAAAGAACGATTGTTGGCCGGGGCAAACGTATGGGGATCTGACGTTTAAACAAGGTTTGTCCATCTTCCGCGAGCAAACGCCGATGCGAGAGAAGACGTATCGCACCTATCGATGGGGACGAGATGTTCAGATTTGGCTGACCGAGAATCGCGACTATCGATCTTCGAATCGCATGCCCGATGGACCGGACAAGTCGATACTTGGGGCTGAGCAAAAGGCTTGGTTGAAGCGGACTTTGAAAGAGTCGGATGCCACTTTCAAATTCGTGATTTCGCCGGGGCCTTTGGTGGGGCCGGACAAGAAGGGCAAGTCGGACAACCACGCGAACGCTGCCTTCGACCATGAAGGGCAAGAGCTTAGAGAATTTGTCGCTCAGTTGGGGAACGCGTACGTGATTTGTGGAGATCGACACTGGCAATATTGCTCGCAGGATCCGGAGACCGGATTGCTTGAAATGGGCTGCGGTCCAGTGAACGATGAACACGACTTTGGCGGAGACCCTGGTTACGACAAGAGCTTTCATCGTTACTTCGGTGCACGCGGAGGTTTTCTAGGTGTCACTGTCGACGGCGATCAGGCGACCGCAGAATGGTTTAGTGCGAATGATCCGTTACGAGCGGACGGGCGTCCCAAAGTCCTACACACGGAAGTGCTGCCGCTTTCGAATTGACAGTCTCGAAGTATGGAATCCAGCAGAGAGACATTGTCGCGTTAGCGATTAAGCTGGCTCTTGCTTCTCAAGATGTGATGGTAGTGTTGGGCGAAACGGTGAGCTTCGTCGCGAACATATTGGAGTAATCTCAGGCCAAATGCGTGGCGGCTGAGGCGAAGTGACTCTGTTTGTCCGGGCAGGAAGATCTCTTCTTCTTGTTTTGCCAGCGAGAGCACTGTTGGCGGCTCGATGCCTTGATCACGAAAGGCAGCCATCGCAGAGCTGAGTTGCCCTTTGCCGCCATCGATGAGTAGCAAGTCGGGAAACGCCTCGTCATTGTCACTTAATCGACGGAAGCGACGGGCGACAACTTCGTGGATACTCCGAAAATCGTCAACTCCCTTCACGTTCTGAATCTTGTACCGGCGGTAGCCAGGCTTGAATGGTAAGCCGTCGATGAATTGAACCAAACTAGCCACCGTTTCATTGCCGCCCAAATGAGCGATGTCGACTCCCTCGATGACGCGTGGTACCTCTTTTAGCTTGAGCACTTTCTTGAGCCCGCTGAGTCCCTTTTTCGGATCGATGTAAAAGACTTCTGGTTGAGCGTGCGTTTCCAATTCACCTCGCTCGTCGAGCCTTTCAAGCATCGTGATCTCGTCACGCAGTCGCGCTGCCTTCTCATACTGCAAATTCTGCGAGGCCTCTTTCATCTCGCCCGTAAGCTGCTTGAGAAGCTTACGTTTTCCGCCGTCTAAGAAAGTCTGCAGGCGTTTGATGTCTTGGCGATACTCTTCCTTTGAAATTCGCAAGTTGCACGGGGCTGTGCACTGCTTAATGGATGCCAGTAGGCACGGACGAAACCAACGCCAGCGTGGATCGCCGTCTTCAATGTCCAAACTGCAAGTTCGGAACTTGAAAACCTTTTGCATCACTTGAATCGCGCCCCGCAATGCTCCCGCACTAGCGAACGGACCATAGAGCTTGACTCCACTGTCCTTTGGCGTTCGCGTCATCTCAACTCGGGGGAAATCCTCACGAGTTGTTATCATCAGGTAAGGGAATGTCTTGTCGTCTTTTAGCTCTTTGTTGTGCTTGGGTTGGACATCTTTGATTAGACGGCTTTCTGCCAGAAGCGCATCCACCTCGCTCTCGCATTCCAAGAAATCGATATCTGCAATTTCATGAATCCAACTCGCCGTGCGTGCTTCCTGCGCGGCTGCTTTAAGGAAATAGCTGCCCGCCCGACTGCGTAGGTTCTTCGCTTTACCGACATAGATAACCAACCCCGAGCTGTCCTTCATAAGATAGACGCCCGGTGTCTGCGGAAAGGACTTTACCTTCTCTGAGGCTCGCCTGAATCCGAACGTCTCCTCCGGCTTGTCAGAAGTGGACGGAAGGTCCGAGTCAGGCGATGCTTGGCCCTGCTCCTCAGTCGGCTCGTCGGAATTCGAACTGTCCGGTTCCGTCATGGCTCAATTCGCTTCGATGAGTAACAAGACGACTCCGACTCGTTGTCGGAGTCAGAGAAAAAGAAACGCTCCAGTCTTCATGGGAGCTCACTCATACTCTAGCAAGCTGAAAACCGGATGCGGGGCAAGCTTCTTTTCTCCACCCAAGAATTTGAGATGAATGCAGAACGCACATTCGACTATCTCGATCGAAAAGTTCCCTAGCAACTTGATAGTGGCTTCGAGCGTTCCACCAGTGGCCAATAGGTCATCAATAACGACGACTCTCTGTCCAGCCTTCAATGCGTCAGCGTGCATCTCAAGGGTGTCCGATCCATATTCAAGATCGTACGAGTGGCTGATCTTGTCGTATGGAAGTTTTCCCGGTTTCCGAACAGGGATGAAGGCTGCTCCGAGCTTTTCAGCAAGTGGCCCGCCAAAGATGAATCCCCGTGATTCAACAGCAACGATAGCGTCAATTTTCTGAGAGGCGTAGCGAGTAGAAAACTGTTCGATCGAGTGCTTGAACGCGTCTGGGTGAGCCAAGAGCGGCGTTATGTCCTTGAACAAAATGCCCGGCTTTGGAAAGTCGGGGACATCCCGAATGTGGTCATTCAAATCGATGGACACGACAGACTCCGCAAAAGTAGTGTTTCAATTAAGAAACCCACAACTTAGCGGTAATCACGGCTGGCGGGTAGGCGTCGAAAATCGACTGGATCGCGGCTCAAGGGCCGGATTTACCAAAGGATATCGTTGACCGATTGATAGATAATCTTGAAACCGTTTTGGATTCGCGGCGCGGTTCCAATACTGTCACCGAGTCCAGGCAGTGCGACAAAGGCGAACAGGAAGGCGAGCATGAGATAGAACAAAAAGGCCGGATCTCGCTGGGAATTTTGTGAGGATGTAAAGACGGCAAGGCTTGTCTTGTTTTCCTTAATCTTGGTTAGTTCGCGTCCCCGGTTGAGAAGAATCTCGACGCATCCATTCTCTTCGAAGTGAGATTCCTTGAAGACTTCCCACTTCTCACCATTGTGCGTGAGGATACAACGCCGCTTGTCTTTAATCTTCTTCGCGATCGCAGGTGTAGTCCGAATCGTGAACGCGACGCGCGAAGTGTACGTGACCTGGACGTCAAACTTCTTTTTTCCAATCCGTAACCGACCCGCCGCGTTGTCTGTAGAGACCGCGCAGCGATATGCGTTTTTCTTCTCGTCGTCGAAGCTCATGAGCTCCCCTTTGCCGCGGTCGGTAGTTGGAAATCGATTTGGATGAGCAGGGGCATCCCGACTCTTTAGGAAAAGTAGCGTACGGTGGCGGGATTCGTTGAGATTTCCCCGCTGGACCTAGAAGGATCGTCCGCGTCGAGCGCAGAATCATTTCAAGTTTGCGGGTTGTTCCGATTGTGCTGATAAATGCCCACTCGACCGCCGATACCGATTGTGTGGTCTGCCGCGCCGTGCGGACTATCTATTTGGATGTCATTTGAATGCAAAGGGGGCGGGGTGTACCGAACATCGGATGATTTGATCCGCTGTTATGCGTGTCAAAGCGGGGGAGGCAAGAATGCTAGCCCCGCTGGTGGACCTTCGTTGCGTATCCTGCGGATCTTCGTGGTGGCCCTAGTTTTCGTAGTGGCACAGATACCGGTTAGTGCATCTGCGAACCAATCGCATCCATCCGGCAAGACTCGACAAACCGCCGAGGATGCCAATGTTGCCAGCCCGGTGCAGTGGCAGCCGCGCGTTGCGAAGCCCGTGAGTTCGACTTCGGTGCGAACCATTCCGCAGAAACCCAACGCCGATTTCAAAGCCGCGACAGTCGGCGGGCAATGGCAAAAGCCGCAGGCTGGAGAGGGAGCCGTTCAGACCATTCCGATTGTGAATCCGACCTTTCGCCCGCGACCGCCACAACCGAGCTCCGTACGTTCGCTGCCATTGCCTCGAAATCAAGTTGCTCCAAGTCGTCGGATTCCAGCGTTACCTGCTGGCTACCCGCGACTCAAGATTCGGCCTGTCTTGCAAGGCGACACGGGAGCCGACGACTTGCTGACTGCAGGAGATTTTTCTCCGGGGCTTGCCGGGGAGGACGAACTGTTGGGTGGCGACAAACTGCTCGACGGAGACGCCGACGGATTGCTCGGAGGTATGGGGCCGGATGATGAGGATCCGCTGGCTGGCATGGGACCGTCTCAAGGCTCTGACCAAATTCCCGGTGCGGGACACGGAAAAGACAAACCCGATCGAGGGGGTGTGCCTGAAGGTTTGGATCCACACGCGGAAGTGTATGCAAACAACCAATATCCCTCTGCGATGACTTGTGCGAAATGCCACAAAAAGGTCTACGACGAGTGGCGTGTGAGTGCGCACGCGTACGCAGCCGTGTCGCCCATGTTTCAGAAGTTTGAACAAGCAATCACATCCCTCAGCCAAGGGACCATTGGATACTTCTGTATGCGTTGTCACGCTCCTGTTGCGACGCAGTTGAACTTTGAACGCTCAAGCTCCATCGTTGATGCTCCCTATGTCTATCGCGAAGGCGTTACCTGCGTAGCTTGTCACCGGGTGAAAGAGGCTTACGGACGCGTTCATGGTGAGCGGCGTATCGAGCCCGGTCCGCTTCAAGCACCTGTGTACGGTGGCGTGGGCGGTGATGGAGTCGCCAAGGCGATCGCAGAAAAGGACACTTACAAAATCAAGATGGACTCGGGCTCGGACAAGCCAGGGCAAGAAATCCACTGGCAGGGTATTAAGTTCGAGCAACTGGGCAAGAGCGGGTTTTGCCAGTCCTGCCACCAAGTCGCTGTGCATCCCGGCATCGCGTTGGAAGTTGTCTGGGCCCAGTATCGCGCCGGTCCTGCCTGCAAGAAAGGCATCAGCTGCCAAGACTGTCATATGGGATTGGTGCCCGGTAAGCCACACGGCTACGCCTATGGCGCTGCGGCGGACATGAGCGGCATGTCGGTGAACAACAATCGGAAACACTCCAATCATTTGTTCTACGGGCCCGGAAATTCGATCGCCCATCCAGGGGTTTTTCCCCACAACGAAAAAGCGCTGCGCTGGACGGTTGAAGATTGGATGCAATATGACTGGCGAGCGGGCTGGGGGACCAAGGAATTTGAGAAAGCCGTTGCAGACAAGCGTATTCACCTTGCCTTCCCCAAAATATGGGATTCGGCAGACGAACGTATGGACGCGCGGAAAGTCCTGAATGAAAACTTCGAACTGCTGGCGGTGAAAAAGGCGTCAGCGATTGAGGTCATGGAGTCCGGCTCGCGCGTGGAGGGGCCGTACTTTAAAAAGCAGCCCGCCCTAGGGCGAGATCTTCGCTTTCACTATCGCGTCGACAATATAAGCGAAGGGCACAATAACCCGAGCGGTTCCTTGGGGGCTCAGCCTCAACTATGGATGAACGTGGTGCTCACCGGGCCTCGGGGCCAGTGGCTGTGGGAGTCGGGGTACCTGGATGGGAATGGAGATCTCGCGAACCAGCATTCTCTGCAAGTCCTCAAAGGACTGATTCCACCGGATCGGCAACTCTTCAATTTACAATCGCAGTTCCTGATTACCCATGTAAAAGGAACCGATCGCGAAATGTCTCTACCGATCAATGTGGATTTTGACCAGCTGCCGTTCTTACGTCCCGGAGCCATTCCTACGTCCGTCATGAATCATCCACCGTTCATTCGCATGGAACAGAAGTCGATTCCGCCGCTAGGGAACAAGCTCGCACGCTATCGGATTCCGGGAGAGATGTTGTGTGAACCGGGGACCTATAAGTTGACGGTTCGTCTGCGAAGTCGGATGGAACCGATCTACTTCATGCGATTTTGTGATGCGACCCCTGAAATGGAGCGACGCATGCTGGAGCAAACGCTCGACCTTCACCCGTACACCGTGCAATTCCAAGTGCAGTAAAGACTCTCAAGTCCCTGTGTTGGGCTTTCCGTGGATTAATTACACACGAATGACACTCAGCCTTCGACAATTCGTTCCTACTAGCAGAGTTTGCAGCCTTGCAAGCCGCTGGGTGGTTGCGCTTGGATGGTGGGTCATGATACCGATGGCATTCGGGCAAATTTCCGAGAGTGTCGAGGACCTTCCGGTTAAAAAGACGACCGAGCCGGCCGTTGCTGTCGTGCGTACGTTGACGACACTGCCGGCACGTAGTGTCAACGACCAAGCCGAAAAATTGGCCGGGCGTGTGACCTCCATCCGCGCGACGGAAGGCAAGCGTTCGAGAGAAAAAGATGCAGGTAGGGGAGCCACAATCAAAGCTCCAGGGTTGCGTCGAGCTGTTAAGGAAGTTGGTTCCCTTCCGACGCCTCCGGCATGGGTCGCAGGGAAGCGGAAGGAACCAGCTCGAATCGCGGAATCTGGAGCTTCACTGACTCGTAACCTGTCCGGCCTACCTCCTCTACCGCAGACTCAGAAGAGCACTGAGATGGACGAGCGTCGTGCCGTTCGCCCAGCTGGGGCTTGGATGACTCGGGAAGAAGTAGGGACCAAAAGTACTTCGCAAACACCAGCGACTGCCGCGATTCAAGACGGAGTTGCTGCGTGGCGGAATGCAGCAGAGGAACGGACTGAGTATCAGAGAGCGATTGGCGAACAGGCTGTGTGGCAACCAAGGTCGTCATGGTCGAGTGCACCAAGCTCTCCAGCAGCGTCACGCAGAGTCCAAGTGCAGACGGTAAGTGGTCCAAGACGCATGAACTCCAACCAGGGGGTTGGCTCTCAGGTGCGCTCCGGGCGACAGAGCATCTTGGAGGCAGATACTCAGCCTATGCGATCTCAACCGTCGGAGAGGATCGCAATGCAATCCGAGGGGCTACAGATTCTCCCCGACTCGCTACTCCAATCGGCCGCACCGGGGTCCACAAGGGGTCGATCGCAGGCGGGAACTAACCAACCGCCTGCGAGTGAGATTTTGCCGGATTCGGTGAACGAAGCGATCAACTCGAGATACCAAAATTCGCTGGATAGAGGGCAGGCCGAAGAGGTTCCGGTAATCGATCAACCTCAGGCGACTTCGCCCTTGCTAGGTGGACGATCGGGAACGAAGAACAATGCGCTGGACGATCTGCCGGACGATCTGCTCCTGAGCGAACGGACGAATCGCGGATCGACGGGGGCCAACGACAACGCCCTCATACCTGGCGCAACACAGTCGATCGGGCAGAGTCCCCTTGGATCGCCGAATTCGATTATTCCCGAAGCATCCCTGCTCGATCGCGGAGCGGCTCCCCAGCAATCCGGAGGTCCGAATGGCACTTCTGCCAGTGGCAAGAAGGCATTGAAAGCTCCAAAGTACAGCGGACTTCCCGAGTACATCAATGCGTTTGGGGCGGGTAGCGGTCCTCACGTCGACGTGCTTTCGAAACAAGTTCCCTATGAACCCGGCGCCTTCCTGCCGTCACCGATGGCGCCCAAACCGTTCAATCCGGCAGAAGAACTCAATGTCTATCGCGGGAAATTCCCGGTCCCCGTTCAACGTCCACTAGTAGAGTGGTGGCGTCCGCTGTTCGGGGCAGGACTATATCCCCCAGCCAAAGATTGGTTCGGGCGTTACAACTTGGTCATGCCTCACTTTATGGTCTACGGTGATTTTCGCACTGCTGGCGGAGTTCATCGTTTGCCAGGCGGCGACTTCAATTCCGTTGCAGTTCGAGCCAATTTGGATATGGACTTGGAATTGACAGCGACGGAACGCATTCACGCCTTCCTAGGGCCTCTTGATCGCGGCGGTGAGTTCACGCACCTCGATTTTACGAATGGAGTCGACTTCGTTTCGCGGACGGACGTGCGACTAGACACGTTGTTCTTTGAAGGAGACGCTGGTGCAATTTGGGGAGGATTGACCGACCAGGACGCGCCCTTCGACTTGCCATTTTCACTTGGCCTGATTCCGTTCTTCTATCAGAATGGTATCTGGGCTGCCGATGCTGCTGTGGGTGCTGCCGTTGCCTTACCAGCGCGGCACAGCAAGCTGCTCAAATGGTCGAATTACGACGCGACGTTCTTCTGGGCATCGGACCAGGTCAACACGGACGCATTTCCAGGTGACAACAACGCGGCTGAGTTCTTCGGCACCGCTTGGTTCATTGAAGCCTACGATGGCTACTTCGAAGTCGACTATGCGTTCGTGCATGATGATGTCGGAGAGCATCGGAGCTATCACAACTTCTCCGTGGGGTTCACCAAGCGTTACTTCCACAAAATCTCGAACTCAATTCGACTGATTACCAACTTCGATCAAGCACTTCCACGCGACCAGCGAACGGCTGAAGGGCATTTGTTACTGATTGAGAACGCCCTCATAACGAGTACTCCTAACACGTTCGTGCCTTATGCGAATTTTTTCTACGGCCAAGGTCGCGTGCAGAGTTTGGCACGGGCGGGAGTCGCTGGTGGGATCTTGAATAATACGGGCATCAACTTCGAATCGGACGGGCTTACCGGCTATCCGACTCTAGATGCGAGTGGAACAAACACTGTGGGCGGAGCAGTGGGTATCAATCTGCTGGGGCATAACTTCAACCAGCAACTAATGCTTGAAGTCGCGGGACTGGCAGCCAACGGAAGTCCTCAATTCCGCAATGCACCCGGCGATCAATACGCGGTTGGAATGCGATACCAAAGACCGATCACCAACGCCTGGATTTTCCGTACAGATCACATGCTTGGATTTCGGCGGAACGCAGAAGACATCCGCGGTAGTCGCGTAGAGATGCGCTTCAAGTTCTAAATACAGGTTTAGTGAGGTGCCAGGTTGCGACAAAACCGCCACCTCCCCGGAGTAACGGTGACTAAGACGTTGTGATTGGTCTCTAACGTTCCAGCGTTGAAGGGAAACAAGTTCATTCACTTTTGTCGGGATGGCTGGAGTTCTCCTCTCGTGCTCTAAGTGCCTCGATCTGTTCTCTCAGCTCTGAGAGTTCTCGTTTCTTTTCGGCATACTGAAGCTCAAGAGACTGGATGCGTTTCTCCGGCTTCGTGCGGAGGATGCGATGAAGTACTTCGAGTACTAGTAGGGCACGGAATGCTCGCATCGCCACTCCACGCAGCCGATACGCGCGAACGAATTTTGACATTTGACTGAAACGTCCGATGTCGACCACTCGAGCAATTCGAAGTGCGCGTAGCGAACGCAAAAACGAGATGAGTGGGAGGAGGATAATGGCCAAATCGAGCCAATGTTTTTTGCAGTAGTTGAGTTTCTTCTCTGCGACGGAAACCATCACAATGAACTCCACGGTGAATGCAAACCAGATCAGGCCAGTCCCTATGTGCAGGAAAATTCGGAGAGCCGGAAAGTCAATGATTCTATCTTTGAAGAGCAGGTGAGCTCCAAGCACTGGCAGAATCAGCAGAGCGATGAAGATCATCGGTATGCTAAACAGCCTCTCGAGCTCTTTTCGCAATTCGCGATTCACGGTTCTCCATCCGAATCTCGGAAGCCAAACTTCGTTACTCTCGGCTCGGTGCTGGGCGCAGAGTCGCAGCGGTGGGAGTGTGCAGGACAGCCACCAGAATGGATAGTGTTTTAAGAAGCTTGCATCGGAAGATAGCTTCAAATGGTTGTAGAACTGCTCAGCGAGGAAAGCTGGCCAGAGAACCAGGAGCAGTGCGGCACAGACATTTCCAATTCGCTGTGCAGACGCCTCGAACGCAAGTTCCTTGGCGATCAGCTCCTGGCGGGCGGATTCGGTCAGGTCTGTTCGCTCGGCTGGCTCGACAACGACATCGATCCAAAGGACGAGCACCGCAGACAAGAGTATTAAGAAAGCTAGAGACGCGGCGAACATCAGTGCTGCAAGCCATGTTGGCGGTCGCGAGTTGAGATTCTCTTTAGCTGTCATTGGTCGCGGCTGCACCAGTGTGGAAAACTCGCAGCCGAGGAGACGTAGCCTCGAGATTGCCTGCGGGTTTTACGATCTCAGCTTAAGTGGCATTCGTGTGCAGGCAATGCCCCTACTACACAAATGCGTCGCTTCAGGGAACGTACAAAGCGTATCGCGTTAGCTCTGGCGACAAAACGGCATGAGCTTTCGAGTCGATTGGAGGCCAGAAACACGTACTGGACTAATCGATATCCGACGTGTGAGATGCCCATCGGATCGGAGAGAGGATTAAAAACACGAGCACCGTGAATCCAAAAGCGCAGTACAGGAAGGTCAAAGTCGCAGAATCCAAGCTCACGAATAGTGCGTCGTGTGCGAGGCGTCCAATGAAGCTGCCGTCCCGAACCGTTTGTCCTCCTTCGAGACGAAGGTAAGTTTCCAAGGTCGTCAACGGACATGTGATGGACAAAAGGGCTTCGACAACAACGATCCCAATCATGGAAACATGCGAAATGCGGAACCAAGGACTTCGTGTCCAAGACCAGCGGAACCTATATCCGGCCATGATCGCGACTTGTCCCAGCAGCACGTAGAGAACGTACGCCAGATGCAGTAGCACGACAATGTCGGCCAAAATCGTATACGTGTTCATGCCCACTAGATCAGAAGTCGGTGGCAATTATTCCACTGGTTTCACAGTTTTCTTCGGGCTGCAAATCGGCAATGCCAACATCGGTTAAGGTCGCATTGTCGTGGCAGTAATTTGCAAAGTTTGCCAGCTTGCGTGTTCGAAGGACTGGCAAGGCGCCACGGTAGCCGGACACGAGAACCGTTGTCGGCGCGTCGTTTCGAGTTGTGTTGTTGCTTCGTTTCGCAAGTTTAGTGAACACATGACTCGATCTGAAACTGCAAAGCTTTGGGCGGATCGGATGCGTTGATTCCGGCAGACAGAGATGACTGTTGCCCGATTTCATGCCGCCGATTTCGTGCCGCCGAAGGCGTTTCGAAACCTCCCTTCTACAACTACAAACTGCTCGCGCCGGAGGTATGCCGCAGGGCAATCGCACGTTCAAGAGCTGTCACTCAATTGCTTCCCTCAAGCGCTGGCACTCACGCAAGAGCCGTGAACAGAGCCTGCCGTGGTGGTGCCGATCGGTTCATCCCACAATAGAAATCAACGGCACACTGCACGATTCATAACGTGGACACAGGCAATTTCGTCTGGTGAAGGCAGTTCTTCTCTCGCTAGCTGAGCCACGGCGGCAACCTCCTTAAGCACTCAAAACAACGACTTCACAGGAGACG
>JBGCCZ010000215.1:0-8649 GCA_045105035.1 Pirellulaceae bacterium
ATCAAGTTGCCAGCCAAGCTATTCAAGCCGATGAAGTAGTGCGGAGGGCAAGACAAAATCTTGCCATCTGTACTTGAACGGTAACATCGAATTGAACTGGGAGCTTTGCTACTCGGCAATGCTCCCATAGTGGGTAGCGCTTTCGAGCCCTACCCGCTCGAGCGCTCGCGACCTTCCCAAAATTCCTCGCTGAAAGCTCGAAACGGGAAGGTGAAAAAATCGCCGCATCGTTTTTGGAGCTCATACAGAAGCTCACTAAATCCACGGCACAACTTACTTGCTCTTTTGTCGAGCGTTCTTCTTCTCGCGGAACTTGGCATTCTCTTCGGCCAGGTCAATGAACTGCTCCGTGAGACTTTCCCACTCGTTCTGAAGCTCACGAGCTTTCGCAGGCATCTTCAGCCGCAAGTCGTTGGACTCCGCGCGATCCTGAATCATGTTGTACAACTGCCATGATTCGCCGCGGCCAGCCACTAACTTGTAGTCGCCTTTGCGAAGTGCTCGATTCTCTTCGTGAAGCCACCAAATGGTTCGCTCCGGATCTTGCTGATCCTTTGAGAACGAATCCACGAAGCTCGCCCCAGGCGGCGGCGGGACGGCGACGCCGTTCGCTTCGGTCGGCCAAGTGCCCCCCGCCAGTTCAACGATCGTTGGCGGAATATCGACCACATGCCCAATTCGCTCACGCAACGCATCTTTTTCCGAAATGCCGTTCGGCCAGTGCGCGATCAATGGCGTTGATGCACCACCTTCGTGGACCCAAGTCTTGTGACGGCGGAATGGAGTGTTAGCCGCACTCGACCAACCTGGCCCAAGGCACAAATACGATTCGCCGGAACCGAGCGGTGCATCTGGATTGTGGCCGTCACCACGAATCATGATTTCTGCACTCGCGCCGTTGTCTGACAAGAACAGAATCAACGTGTCTTCGAACTGCCCCATCGCTTTGACCTGGTCGATAATCCGTCCCGCTTCTTGATCCATGCGATCGATCATCGCGGCGTGTATCTCCATCTTGGCTGCTTGGAAAGCCTTTTGCGTTTCGGAGAGCGAGTCCCAGGGGAGCTCCAAGACGACTTCTTTCTCACCTAATTCCTCTTTGGCTGGATCCGACCATTTGCGATACGGAGGTCCGATCTCCGGCTCAAGCTCCGCCAACGGTCCTTTGACGATTCCCTTTTCTGTCAGACGCTGCCATCGTTCTTGCCGCGAGACATCCCAGCCACGATCGAATCGCCCACGGTACTTCGCAATATCCTCAGCGGGAGCGTGTAACGGGAAGTGCGGGCTGATGAATGCCACGTAATGGAAGAATGGTTGATCCGAGTGCTCAGCTTGGTGTTCCTTGAGAACTTCGATCGCGTGGTCAGCGATGCCAGTCGTCGCGTAGTAGTCGGTTCCTTTTTCGATCGGAGGTAGCTTCTTGTCATCCTTGGTCATTTTCTGAGGATAAAAGAAGCGATTGTGATCATCCATTGTCAGCGATCGATCAAAACCGCTGCGAATCGGAGTTCCATCAATGTGCCACTTGCCAGAAAGATAACTGCGGTAACCGAGCGGCTTCAGCATCCGAGGCAGCAACTGGGCCCAGGGAGGGCGACCACCGCGGGTCCCACCGGCAACGCCCGGCAACGCGTCTCGCCCGATTTGCTGAGGATAGTAGCCCGAGAGTATCGCAGCCCGCGTCGGCCAGCAACGCGCCGTATTGTAGAACTGAGTGTAACGCAATCCGTTTGCCGCGAGTGCATCAAAATTCGGAGTCTCAATCTCACCGCCGTAGCAACCCAAATCGGAGAAACCGAGATCGTCTGCTAGAAAGACGAGCACGTTGGGGCGATCCGCCGCAACCGCCGAAGATTCAATTTGCAGAGTCGCCCAACACCCACCCAGGATTCCCAACGCGAAAATCAAATGCCTCATATCACCGCCTAATGAACGTAAGATTGTTTGCCAACACTCAGCGAGAAGCCCCAATGCCCTGGACGACTCGAGACTCAAAATGACTCTTCACTGTTCGGGAAAGAACGATCTCGAACGGACGCATTATACTCCGCTACGCCGGCTCGGATGGCGTCGGCAAGGCTCGCGGTCTGCCGGACGAACTTGGGAACGCGCCCGACTGTCAATCCGAGGAGATCGTGCGTGACTAAAACTTGCCCATCGCAGTCCGGGCCTGCTCCAATCCCAATAGTCGGCACTTGAAGTTTTGCCGTGACTCCTTTCGCAAGTCCGCTTGGCACGCACTCCATCAAAACACTGAACGCTCCTGCAGCCTGAGCGGCCGTTGCATCGGCCTCCAGCCGTTGCTCGTCTCGTTGAACTCGATAGCCCCCGAGTTGATGCACACTTTGCGGGCGCAGGCCAATATGGGCCATCGTTGGAATACCGGCCGAAGCCAAAGCGGCGATCGTCTCGGCCTGATCGGCTCCACCCTCTAGTTTCACTGCTTGGCAACCGGTTTCCTTCATCACTTGCGCGGCCACTTCGAGCGTTTTCTGAACACCAAGTTGCCCATGTGGGAAAGGAAGATCGACAATCACCATCGCTCGCTCGGCTCCACGAACGACCAACCGCCCGTGGTAAATCATCTCTTCTAACGTAACGGGAATAGTCGTCTCATGACCTTGAACGACCATCCCCAGCGAGTCACCGACAAGAAGCACATCGACGTCGGCTTCGTCCAGGATTTTTGCTAGAGTGAAGTCGTAAGCGGTGAGCATCGTGATGGGGGATTTCGACTGCTTCATTTTTTGCAGTTGCAAAGTCGTAACCCTCTTGCGGGTGCCAGTCATCGATATTCCTAAATTGCAGTTTGTTCGATCGTATCTCGTAAATCAGTCTGGGTCTGAGCTAAGGGAAGTTCAGGTTGACGGCAGCGATCAGCGCATTCGCATTTTCGCCTCCCGTCGCCACTCTCTCTAAGCAACAGAATTCCAATTTAAGCTCTCAACCGCTATTCTTGCTGACGAAGCGCGGTAAGAAAACGTCCCGTAGCATAGCGAGTATGATCGACGGGTACCTTTCCGGCAGGGATTCGCTGTTCCACTGTTCAAGCCCATTTACGCCTAGCGTATTTCGATTTTCAGTGTGTCTCAATTCTCATGGAATCGCTATTCGATGCATGGAGCACCCAAAGATGAATTATTCACGAGAGACGGATATCCACTCTGGCGTCGATTTTTATTGAAAGGACGCGAACCAATGCTGGCAAGATCGCTTCAAACGGTGCTTCGGAACAAGCTAAGCCTAGGTTTGGTATTGCTACTGCTCAACCAATCCCCGATGCACGCTCAGAACGCAGGCGGACTTGAGATCGCCACTGTAGAAGGAGAATTGACTGGCATCGCGGGTGACCGTTTGGCAGTGAAGGCCGAGGATGGCAAAGAGTACTTTGCTGTTTACGGTCGCAAGTGTTCGCTCAAGTACTCAGGAACGGCTGACTCGCAATTCCTGCAACCTGGACTCATGATTCGTTTCGATGCAACGTTTGATACCGCCAAAGGAGTTGCCACTAAGCCCGTTACCGAGTTGGAAGTCTACCGTCCATGGAAGGGGCGTTTATCTCAACAACAACGCAAAGATCAAACGCCCGGACTCTATCCAGTCAGCAAGGACCAGCAGGCGACGGGCAATAAAGACAATCCACGTTATCGCAGAAACCAAGCCCAAAAGCAGACGGACAACAAAAGCAAGCTGCAGACTTTTCGAGTGGTTGGACTGATCAATGGACGACAGGCGAGCAAGCTTCGTATCATGACCGGACGACAAGCGATCCTCGTCGATCTCACAGCCGATCCGAAGGTCACCGTAGCTTCTGGGGACGCACTCTTCTGCAGCCTTGGTGACAAAGTCAAAGTAACAGGACTTAGGGATCCCTCGCAGGAGACCCTCATAAAAGCCGAGACAATCGAGATTAAAGGCGCCAAGCCCCTCGGAAAATCCGGTGGCAAACAAAACGCGAAAGATGATGGCAAGGGGAAAAAGAACGACAGCCGCTCGAAGAAACGTAGCAAACCGGGGCAGTAACGAATCTCGCGAAGTAATCCCCCAGAATTAGCAAATCATCCGCCTACTCATCACCAGAGAAACATGACGGAACCACCTATTGTTACCAAGCATGCTGCCACGGAGAGGAACACTCCCAGCGTTGCAACTCAGCAATCTCCTGGGCCGGAAGAATCCAAGAGTGGATCTGGTTCTGGTGCGCGCAAACTGCTCGGAAGTCGCTTCGCAATTTTCATCATGCTGTTCTGCGTGACCGGTTTCCTTGGAATCCCCGTGCTGTGGGCCAGTCCAGCCTTTTCAAAATTCGAAAAGGCCATCTGGTCCATCGTGGTCACGATCTATACCTCGACCCTCATCTACGGAACTGGCTGGATCGTGATGAGAGTCTACCGAATGTACGCGGAGATTCTGGGCTAGGACGTCCCGGCCTCCCAAAGCTAGTTCGCTACGCAGCACGACGGTAGAAATGATCGCCACGCTGTTCGGCATCACGCTGCTCAGCCTTCTCAGCCAAGCGTCGTTCTGCTTCAGCGATTCGCTGTTTCTGCGAGCCAAACTTTGCCACTCGGACAGAACTTAACCACTGCATTCCAACCGCCGGGCGAGTCAGTAAAAGCGGCAGCGACTGTGAAATGGTAGCCATCAGTCCACTCTGCATATAACCGTGCTCGACAGCAGCCCTGCCCAAATCGGCGGGTGTAGCGTCCGCGTCGAAGTTCGCGTGATCACTTTCAACAGCACTCTCGTAATCACAGAGCAAGTCATACTGCATCGCTTTGAGTGAAGCACTCAAGTCGTACTCAGCCGCGGCCAGCGAGGTGTGCTTCAATCCGCCGAGTGCAAGCAGAACTTCTTTTCGGAAAAGCCCGCAAGACAGCTGGCAACCGATCCGCGAGTCACGATCTTGAGTGAGAGAGACCGCTCCCTTCTGGAGCCGACTCGTGTCCTTCAGAGCGCGGAGATCGAAGGAGTACCGCACTCGATTCTTCGAGTGAACTGGAATCGCCACCGCAGCGACTTCAGAATTTCGCTCCATGCACTGGACCGCCTGGGCCTCCCAGCCTTCTGTGACTCGGATGCCGTCGACAAGGAAGTGAATCGTAGGCGAGCAAGCCGCCATCAGCGCTTCATTGAGCAGTTGAGGTGTACTGAGCCCCGCTTCGGTTTCTACGAAGACGATCTCGTCGTCCAACGCATATGGATTGGAATAAGTCCCGTCATGAACTACGAGAATCTCACAATCATCCGGGCGGTGTTCCAGAAGAGAAACGAGTGTAGTTTCTAGGCGCTGATCGTCCCCTTGGTGTGGAACGATAACAGAGAGTCTTGGCACAAACATTCTCCTGGGTTGGCCCAATTCGCCTGTCCAGATGTGGTGCCGACTGCAAACAGCGTGCGACCGTCCCTGGTCTCTGCGATTTAGCGGAAGAATCCCTCCCGAATTGCTTTCATGAGAATCGGCCAAGTCGCCGGAGTGGATCGAGGAAAAATGGAGCGTCGAGGCTAAGTGCACCTAGGTAACCTATAGGGGTTCCGATGCAGTTTGCCGGAGACACCCCTTCTTACCCGCGATAATCGGATGCATGACCTCACCGATAGTGTACATAAGTGCACTACATAAATACAACTTTTCCCTCGGTTTCACCCTGCGAAAGGTGAACATTCGTGTTGCCCGGCGGTCTCATACTATGCAGACTGAAGATTGTGAGGTTCGCCTCACGACTTCCGGATCGCGAGAACGCATCGCGATTGGCAGTTTCCGACTCTGCTTCAAACCCTCTAGGCTGAACTGGTGGTTTGGAACTGAGCAGACCTTGTAACGAAAGGAGGTGATTAGTGATTGATTGCTGTACCAGCCATGGGGTTGATTCCCCGTAGGTAGCCGGCGGGCTGCCTAAGGCAGTCAACCTCCTCGTGACGGTCCACTAAGACGCACGAGAACGAACAGCGGGCGGGAGTCTCACCTTGTGGCTCTCGCCCGTTTTTTTGTGCGCCGCCTTTTGTGCGCCGCCTTCTAACCGCGGGGGCTTTGAAGGTACGGAGTCGGTCTATTCTTCGCCGCCAATACGTGCGACGCCCATCGTCACTCCGAAACCCACTGCGACCAACGCCAGAGCACTGAGAGCTTGGACGGTAGAAGGTGTAAAGAACTCTGTCTTCCAATCCTCCGGGTCGATCTCGGCCAGTGACTCTGCGGTCACAACTTGCCCTTTGATCTGCTCCCCAATTTTCGGCTCAACACCTTGTTGAAATGGCCACAATCCGGCCGTCGAACCAACCAGCAATCCCAAGAGCGCACCAAGCGTAGCTTGGCGCCGGTTCTTCAGTAACCACTGTAGAAGATTGCCGACTACCGCTACGCCTAGCACCACACCGACTCCAACCGGCAACATCACAGTCAATGCCGGATCCATTGCCGCGCCGATATCTCTCGCCTTGAGAGCTTCTTTAAAAGTATCGATGGCCGACAGGATTGGAACGTATTGCCCAAGCAAGAGCAGCAAGTAGCCACCGGAGAGACCCGGCAATATCATCGCACTCGCACCCGCGAGACCTGCAATGAAGAACATCACAAAGTTCCCACTGCCGCCGCCCACGACACCGTACGCTTGCAGTACCGCCAAACCAGCCATCGCGAGGAAGGCGAGCACACTGGAGATCACCAGTGACGAAGAAGCCGGTCGAGCCATTTTCCAAACGAGAGGTACGCCGCCAAACGTCAGTCCAATGAACAGGCTGTACATCGCCCAACGCTGACTCACAACGAGACTCTTCAGCGGTCCGGCTAACAAGAGAATGCTCAGCAACGCCGCTCCGACCACACAACTCAACACGAGCAACGAGCGGACCCGAAATCGAAATCGCGTCACTTCCGCTACTGCATCGACAAACTTGGGATAGACGCCTGCAGCCAGAAGCATCGTCCCACCACTGATGCCGGGAACAAGGTTCGCCAGCCCCATGAGCACGCCACCGAACGCCGAACGTCCTGCCAGCGGAGCGATTGGCTCAGAAGCAACATTGACTTCAGCCGAAAACTCCGAGGACGACATACTGGCGTCGTGGATTTCGTTGGCAGAGGAATCAGAAGCATCCATAAGGGAACTCGAAGTAGAGAACTTAGATTCGGAAGAGTCTTGGGTCGATTGCATCGTAGAAGTCATTGGCAGTTGAAATGATAGGCGCGTAGTACGCTGAGTTGATCTCCATGCTGGACGTACCGGCGGAATCCTCGGCTTCGTCAGATAGTCCGGGAGAAAATAGACCGCAGCCAACGGCAATCAAACCAACCGCTAAGCAGTACAGCGAAAACCACCACAGTTGGCAGTTTCGAACCAACGAAATCATCCACTTGCAGGCAATCACTCCAGTTACCAATGCCGCAACAAAGCCGGCCAGCAACGGTAGGAGCTGAGAACTCTGGCTCGCCAAATCGCCAGACAGAATGTCCTTGGCCATCTTGCCAAGGATCAAAGGGATCACCATCAGGAATGAGAACTTCGCAGCCTTCATACGATCAATGCCGAGCAGCACCGAGGTGGAAATGGTTGCTCCTGAACGGGAGATCCCTGGGAGAATGGCGATCGCCTGAGCAATTCCAATCCAAAACGCATTGGGAAAGCTCACGTCTTTGTCCGTATTCTTCGCTTTGTCAGCCATCCAGAGCAGTGCGGCTGTAACAACGAGCATGCACCCAACCAGTACAAGTTGGCCACCGAAGAGAGACTCAATTTGATCTTCAAGAAGTAGGCCAACGGCGACCGCTGGAATCATCGACAAGATAATCTTTGCCGCGAACTGCCAGTCTTCGTTCCACTTGAATTTCAGCAACCCCAAGAGAATCTCGGCAATCTCTTTCCGAAAAACGATAACCGTGCTGAGCGCCGTAGCGGCGTGCAGGACAACGGTCATCATCAGGCTCTCATCGTCCGTCGCCTTTGAGCCGAGCAAGATCTTACTGATCTCCAAGTGGCCACTGCTGCTCACCGGAAGAAATTCAGTCAACCCTTGAACCACTCCCAGCACCAGAGCCTTAAGAATCTCTGAAAAGTCATCCATTTGAATCTAATACTTTTCTTTCGGGAGCTAACGAAGAAACCGGGGGAGGCGCACCGATTCAAGCGTTCCGGCTCATAACGGCCAACTGACAGGCCGACAAACTGGCTTGGCTATTCACGAAGTAGCCCGGCGGACGTGTCAAACACGCCAACTAAGTGTGGGACAGTACCGCGGCAATCCGGCTCTGGGAAGTCGATTTCCCATGAATTGGACCTCCAATCGCAGTGATCGTGCCAGTTATTCCAACGCGGAATTCAAGTGTTGTCGCATCCGAGCTTGCAGTGTTTAACCTGAAAAACTCACGTTCCTGAGGCAATCCCCGAGACGGTAACGATACAACGCATTTCAGCACAAACTGCCGTTAATTACCCCAGGAACGCCATGGTGGAGCGACTCCTCTAGGTCGAGACGCTCACCGGAAGAACCCTCAGGATACAGCAGGCGAAGAACTCCCAGCAGGACACGATCAAACCTAACTCAACCTCTTTGCTTACACGCCCTGGTGGGACGCAACAAAGCAACTCGCTCAACTGATTTGAGCAATCACCTCCGCAGCCTGCTGCGTCCTGAAATCGCTCCACCTAC
>JBGCCZ010000216.1:0-4390 GCA_045105035.1 Pirellulaceae bacterium
GCGGCGGCGACCTGGGCGGGATCTTCGCAGTGAATTCGGCCCATGCTGGCCAGTTGGGAACAGCCAAACATCGAGGTGTAGAGCGGCACTAGGGCGTCGATCGTGCACTTGATGCTGCCAGGCCCGCCTTGCGTCACCTGCCCACGACCATCTTCGATCCTTACAGTCCAAGAGCCAGAGTTCTCCGGAATGAAATCGTCACGGATTCCGAAGTGCAATTCAGTGCTCAGCCCCTTGGGGTAGCCACGTTGTTCAAAGGCGGTGGGAAGCGTCACGATACGGTTCAAAGTCCAAAGCGGCTCTTTCATTTCGCACGCTTGTTCCGAAGCGGACAGCAAAATAGGATCCTGCGGACCGCCATGCCAGACGAAAGGATCGCACATGCTGCGATGATCTTGAATCAGCAAGAGCATGCGCTTCAAAGCACTTGGAGTTTCCGCCACCCAATCGCTGGCTACCAGCGGCGCGGGATGTCCGGTACTGCGATTACGGAGCATCAACGTAATAAAGCCCTCGGGTGCTGCAGGATCACCAAGCAAATAAGTCGTCGTCGAATCACCACCAACTGGTTCAATGATGCGTTCCCACAATCCCGGTGTCCGCTTTAGACACCCGTTGCCGCGCTGACCGCGTGAGTTCGTTACTTTGTCAAGCAAATGCGGGTCGGGGTTTCGAACTCGCGTGACGGGATAGTTGCGTAACTTCTTGTCTCCCCGGAGAGAACTATCCAAGGCACTCATCGGCACGGAGTACTGAATCCGCGTTCCGGACTGTTCGAATCCGACTGAACGGTACAAACGTTGAGTGGACGCGTAGAGGGAAGCCATCGGTAGACGTTCTCGGGCTAGCTCGCGCAGCGTCTCGATCAACAGTGCTTTGCATGCACCCGAACCGCGGTAAGCGGGGTCGATCCCTACTCCAGAAACCCCCGCACACGGGACACTCCGCCCCCCGTACCATTGACCGCATCGATAGAAAGCCAGGCCGCCAACCAACTGCTGACCATCCCAGACCAACCGAAAGTTCTCGGGGCGCACGCGACGAATGTACGTCTCCCAAATTCGAAAGTCATAGTAGTGGAGAGACTCGCCTACGATGCATGAATAGGCTTCGGAGTGTTCGCCTAAATCTGAAAAACGCCAAGCACTCACGAAAGGATCTCCAGGTTGTTCTGCGTGGAACAGTTGAGCGTGAAAAGAAGGACGAACTCTTGGAAACGAGACTTTGTCCAAGACAAAACTAGGGTTAATCGAAGACAAGATATAGACAGCAGGAACACTATTCAGGTTCACCGCTCAATGGCGAACTCGCTCACGCTTCACCCGTTTCTCCGCGAGGGAGCCAGAGCTACGAAAGCAAATCCGCACGCTCGAGTGCAACCCTTAAAAGTGCCACACAAGTGGGCGCATGGGTAATCGTCCCGTCCTTCACCATGGCGACCGCTTCTTGGAAGGAATGAACGACGTGCTCAATTTCCTCGGTTCCCTCTGGATTCGCTTCGCTCTGAGTCAACGACTCGGCCAAAAACAAATCGACTTCCGAATAAATGGCCGCGGTGAAAGGATCGATGGTGCCTAGGTGAGTCCAACTTTCGGCCGACAGTCCAAGCTCCTCAGCTAACTCTCGAGTTGCCGCTAGCTCCCGCGACTCGCCCTCCTCAATCCCACCACTGACACCCTCAATGGTGTAGCGGCCAACGGCGTAGTGAAACTCGCGGGTCAGATGTACGTTGCCGTCCTGATCAAGAGCGATCACGCAGACTCCGGATTTCAAGTGTACGGTGGAGTACGTGCCGGGGTTTCCGTCGGGACGAGTCACCAAATCGCGTTTCACTTTGATCCACGGATCCTCGTAGATTTCCTCCGAAGAGTTGATCGTCCATGGCCCGTGCTTGCGGCCTTCCATATTCATTTCCTTCGACTCGAGCGTGGCCCTGCATTGTTTTCCAGCGACAAACTTTAACGCTTAGCGCGAGTCACCGCACGGGCAAGCTACCGGGCCAGTCCAATTTCGGGCAACTGAAGCACTTTTTCGACCCAAAACAACAATCCCAGCTAACCTGGAGACCAAAGCTACGAACAACTGCGTTCCTCGGACGTACAGAAAGAAGAGAAAGCACAGGGCTATCCAGGTTCCTTGCGCGGGAGTTTTCAAACATGAGTTTTGACACAGGTGACAATTCGACCCATTTTGATGTCGATTTCTCTGTGCCGATGACACATCGCTTGCGGTTCACCCAAGATTGCTTTGGGAACGACTTTGATGCTCTGCGTGAACTCTTCGAGCCGAACGTCGCCGACCCAGCTCGAGTTCAAGTCTGGGTCGATTCCGGTTTAGCAAATCCAGAGTTCAATGCGAGACTTGAGCGGCAGTTCGCATTTGCATCCGAGCTTCAACTGACATCGCTCAACACACTCGAAGGCGGCGAGGCGGTTAAGAACGCCCCAGACATCATCAATCGGCTCCTGCAAGCATTCGATGGCGAGAATCTTGATCGCCGAAGTTATGTCTTGGCAATCGGCGGCGGAGCACTGTTGGACGCCGTCGGATACGCGGCAGCCATCGCGCATCGCGGCTTGCGACTCGTTCGTGTTCCCACCACGACACTCTCCCAAGCTGATTCGGGAGTCGGAGTCAAGAATGCGGTCAACTGGTTCGGCAAGAAGAACTGGAAGGGCACCTTCGCGACTCCTTGGGCTGTCATCAATGACGCGCAAGTGCTGACTGGACTCAACGACCGCGACTTTCGGTGTGGGTTTTCGGAAGCTGTCAAAGTCGCGTTGTTGAAGGATCCTGCATTCTTCGAGTTCTTAGTCGCCAGATCTAACGCCATCGCCGAACGCGAATCAGTATCCGTTGGAGCAGCGATCAAGCGAGCCGTTCTTCTGCACTTAGAACACATCACTCGCGGAGGTGACCCCTTCGAGGCCCTGCAAGCTCGACCACTCGACTTCGGTCACTGGTCCGCTCACAAACTGGAAGCAGTCACGAACTATGAGCTTCGACACGGCGAAGCGGTTTCGATCGGTGTGGCCCTAGACACCGCCTATTCTTTTCTCACGCAGGGGCTGCCGCTAGAGATCGCCGAACAAACAATTGCAACCCTCCAGCAACTCAAGCTACCAGTCTGGCACCCTGCACTAGCCGGCGAAGTGATCTTTGAAGGCCTGGAAGAGTTCCGGCAGCATTTGGGCGGCGAGCTAACGATAACGCTTTTGCGCGACGTGGGTTCGCCCATCGACGTCCACAACATCAAGCTCGGCGCGATGAAGGAAGCCATTGAGATGGTCAGCTACTACGCAGGAGCAGACTCAAAGCCGGACAGATTTGTCGCCGCAACCCGCTAATCCGGTACTCGCTTAAGAGAATCATTCTCCTGCCTGTCCGGCACTTCCACAGCTCAGCGAAGGTAAGTGTCCGTCACGAACTCGAGTCCAGCGTCAACTTTGCTTGCCACCTCTTGCGAATCCAAGGCCCATTCCGGGTGTATCTCGACTTGCACGCCGTCGCCGACGCTAGCTCCGGCATCCGTAAGCCACTCTCTGAACAGAGCCAATTGTGCCGACTTCGAAGTCTCGGCCGTATCTACCTCAGCACCGGGAGCATTCTTAACAGGCGCGAAGACTTTGGCGGGATCTCCCTCAACGACGAAGGCTCGTTCCGCAAGCGGTAACAAGTCGAAGACGAACCTTTCGAACTTGATCGCGTTCGGCGATTCCGGCTGAACGTTTTGTCCTACATCATCCACGTAGGGCACTTTCTTATGCGCCAGGTGGAATGGCAACCCAGACACACTACCCACCACAGACTCCAAGAACTCGCGATCGAAAACGTGGACCGCGATATTGCCAGCCCAGAGTTTCAAAGAGCCATCCGCGTTCGTCTGCTCTGCGGCGGAATCCGGTAGGTCGCTGTATTCGATGATCTGAACAGAGCCGTCAATGGAGACAACGTTGCCAACTGTTTCTCTTGCAAAGCGTTTTTGGACGACCTGAGTTGTAACCTGACTCTTTGCCAAAATGTGATAGCCGATCAACTCTGGATCGCAGGACTGAACCAGTGGATTGTCGACTTGGCCGTAGAAAAAGTACTCAATGCCATTTTCCTTCGCGGCAGCCAGACAGCCACTCTTGTCCAACGCGGCGACTAAGCCACCGTGTCCATCGGGACTGAGAGCTAATGAATTTTTCGTAGCAAGGAGCAACTTACCGGTCGCCTGATCGACAGCCGGCATCGTGCCTTGGCAGAACACTCTGAGGTGTCCCTCGCTCAGTCCACAGCGATTATTGGCCTCAAAGTACTCCTTCGTAACCGCATCCGTAGCGGGGCACGTCATGCCCTAGCGAGGAACGGAAACCCCGTAGCGTTTCATGACGGCCAGCAGCCGATC